>CADBYT010000001.1 GCA_902798975.1 uncultured Bacteroidia bacterium
GCCTTGAACGGTATTATTGATTGGGCTTTGACAAACAGAGATGCTCTGGCTCCGCATGGCCGCCGCGAATAACATCAAATAAATTCCCTGTTTATCGAACAGGATAGACCCCTGCAGCCCTTATGGGTTACAGGGGTTTTACTGTGTAGGGGGAACGACCCGGGGACCAGCCCGGAACGATCCACGCCATACGTTTGGCCAGATTTTACTACAGCTTCATTGAGAAAGAGAACTCGCGCGGGATGTTACGATATCCGGTTTGCCGGTCAAGAAGGACGTACCGGCCGTGGACTTGGTACTCGTCAAGATCCAGATCCCAGCGCCGGCGGAAATCATCCACTACGATGAAAACGCGACCATCGCCGGAGTCACAGGGCGCGTCGGCCAGGAAGTTCCGCATATGGCCCTGATTTCGGCCGTAGCCGGGCTTTGTCAGCTGGATGCGGGAAAGTACCTGGTACCGGCCGGCAGGCTCCGTCTCGGGGAAATACGAGTGGAAACAAAGGCGGAGGTCGGTCCCATCAACGGCGGCGTCCTCAAAGTCCAGAGAATGCACCGGAAACTTCTGCCAGGCCTGCGGGTAGGGGACGTGTTCATCTCCCAGCGTATAGAAGCCGTGGTAAGCGCTTATAAAGAGATTCTGGCCGGAGATATGCGCGGTATTGTCGAAGGGCGGCTTGTGGCTTATAACGGGCTCTGCGAGGGCGTTCCAGGTCAGTTGAACGGAATGCTCGAGGGTTCTCCAGGCTGCCAGTGCCCGACGGTGAACATCGAGTTGGCTATTCTGCGCGTCAGTGCCGGGGAATTCACACTGATTCTTCTTCTTGAAGTAGCAGCGGCCGTCCACATGATAGAAGGTGAGGTCCCCAACGGAGCCCCAGCAGTCGGATATCAGGACAGATGGCGTGAAGCGCGGCATAGTTTGTTATAGGTCAAGTCGTTACTACAAATTTACGAAAAATCAAGCAGAAAACCTTTCCGTCCCACTTTTTTCTGATTTCAGCACTATATCACCGGTTTTTCCGTCTCACTTTTATCGTAAAACAATAAAATGGGCAAACGAAATGAGGGTTTCCGTCCCAGTTTTTTGTGAAGAAAAGCGACTTCCGTCCCACTTTTTACCCCGTTTGACAAGAAATGAACTGTAACAAAAACAGTAACAAAGATTCGCCCTCAAGGGTATTAGAGGGTAGTCAAAAACGCCAGCAGGGGGCCGTAGAAGCTGTATTTCGGAGTACCACGCAATAGGGCGCAGAAAGGCCAAAAGTGGGACGGAAAGTGGGACGGAAAAGAAAAACCCGCTGAAAATCAGCGGGTTACTGTGGTGCTGGGAAGAATCGAACTGCCGACACAAGGATTTTCAGTCCTTTGCTCTACCATCTGAGCTACAGCACCAATTGCGTTTTGGGATTGCAAATATAGGAACAGTTTAGGAATTTGCCAAATTTATTTTAAGAATCATATCCCAGGGGCGCTGGAGCCCCAAATCGCCCCTGGCAACGTTATTTTTCGCCCGCGAGGGGCAAAATGGCATGTTTCCGCCCCTGGCGACCGGCGACGATGACGCCGGCCATAATCAGGATGGAGCCCACGGCGCCGGCGGGGGTGAGGCGCTCGCCGAGCAGGATCATCGCCGTGATCAGCGTGAAGACGGGATTCAGGTACACGTAATTGACGGAGGTGATGTTGCCCAGCCGGGACATGACGAGATTCCAGGCCACGAAGCAGGCGAGGGATGCACAGAGACCCAGAAAGAGCAGGTTCCCCCATACCACGGGATTCCGGAACAGCTCCAGCGGAGCGAATTCGCGCCCGAGCAGGAAGGGGATGATGGTCAGCAGACCGTAAAAGAACACTTTGCGCGTGGCGAAGACGGCACCGTAATCTTCCGTCATCCGCCCCATGAAGAGACTGTACAGCGCCCAGCAGACGGCCGCGCCGATGGCCAGCAGGTCACCGTGCAACGACACCTGCACCCGCTGCCCGTCGAAAAGCATCAGCGCCATGCCGCCCAGGGCCAGCAAAGTGCCGAGCAGCAGCATCCAGCCGGACTCCACCCGCTCCATGGACGCAGCGAAGCGATCCCGGCGGAAACGCCGGTAAATGAGGCTGAAGATGGCTGTAAACAGCGGCGCGCTGCAGACCAGAAAGGACACGTTGCTGGCCTGCGTGTGCGCGAGGGCGGTATTCTCCGTCAGGAAATAGAAGGAGCCGCCGGTGAGGCCGAGGAAGACGAAGAGGAGCTCGTCTTGCCAGGAACGGGAGAAGAGGGTAGGAGATGCCCGATCAGGTCGGGCATGACGAGAGTTGGGGCGGGCATGACGGGGTGTCATGCCCGGCTGCGACCGGGTATCTCGGGGAGGACGCGAGGCGAGCGAGAGCACCCAGATGCCGAGGTAGGCGAGGGAGAAGCGGACAACAAAGATTTCCGCAGGATCGAGTCCTGCGGAAATCAAGGTCTTGGTACTCACGAACGTGATGCCCCAGATGGCAACGACCGTGAGCGCCAGCAGGTGCCAGGGCAGTCTGCTAGTACTCATCCCAGCTCTTGATGCTGATCTCTTCCAGCGGCACGGCGCAGAAAGCCCGGATATAGGCGGTCGCCAGACGGCTGTTGGTAATGAGCGGCACGTTGAAGTCAATGGCCGCACGACGCATCTGGTATCCGTTGCTCAGCTCGCTGTGGGTGAAGTTCTTAGGGATATTGATCACAAGCTCCACTTCATGTTTCCGGATGAGATCGAGCGCAGCGGGGGCGCCTTCCTCCTGCTCGTTCGGCCAGAGGGCGCGGAGTGCCGGGACCTCGTTCTCATTCAGGTACTTGCAGGTGCCGCCGGTGGCGTAGATCGTGTAATGCTTCTCCGCCAGAAGCTGGCAGGCACGCAGCAGGTCGGCCTTCTGGATCGGGTTGCCGGAAGAGATGAGGATGGACTTTTCCGGGATGCGGTGTCCGACGGAAAGCATGGACTTGAGCAGCGCCTCGTTGAGGTTGTCGCCGATGCAGCCCACCTCGCCGGTGGACGCCATGTCCACGCCCAGCACCGGGTCGGCCTTGCCCAGACGGGCGAAGGAGAACTGCGAGCACTTGATGCCGACGTAGTCCAGCTCGAAGGGATCGATGTCGATGCGCTCCGGGCGCTGGCCGAGCATACAACGCGTGGCCAGGTCGATGAAGTTGACTTTCAGGACCTTGGACACGAAGGGGAAGCTGCGGGAGGCGCGCAGGTTGCACTCGATGACCTTGATGTAGTTGTCGGTCGCAAGGAACTGGATGTTGAACGGACCGGTGATGTGGAGCTCCGCGGCGATGGCTGCGGCGGTCTTGCGGATCTTGGCGGCGGTGATGCCGTAGATCTTCTGCGGCGGGAACTGGATGGTGGCGTCGCCGGAGTGCACGCCCGCGAACTCGATGTGCTCGGAGATCGCGTAGGCGATGACCTTGCCACCATCGGCCACGGCGTCGCATTCCAGCTCCTTGCAGCGCTGCATGAAGGAACTGATGACCACCGGATGCTCCTCGGAGACCTCGACGGCCATGTCGAGGAAGATCCTCAGGTCATCCTTGCTGTAGCAAACGTTCATCGCGGCGCCGGAAAGCACATAGGACGGGCGCACGAGCACCGGGAAACCGACTTCGTCGACAAATTTGTCCACGTCTTCCATCGTCGTGAGCTCGCTCCAGCGCGGCTGGTCGATGCCCAGTTTGTCCACGATCTGGGAGAATTTGTTGCGGTCTTCGGCGCGGTCGATGTCATGGGCCGTCGTGCCCAGAATATGGACGCCGGCGCGCATCAGGGGCACGGCCAGGTTGTTCGGGATCTGGCCGCCCACGCTCACGATGACGCCGTAGGGCTTCTCCAGGCCGCAAATCTCCATCACCGTCTCAAAGCTCAGCTCATCGAAATAGAGCCGGTCGCAGACGTCATAGTCGGTGGAGACGGTCTCCGGGTTATAGTTGATCATGATGGCCTTGTAGCCGCTCTCGCGCAGGGTCTTCAGGGCATTCACGCCGCACCAGTCGAACTCCACGCTGCTGCCGATGCGGTAGGCGCCGGAGCCCAGGACAATGACGGTGTTGGAGCCGTCCTCGAAAGAGATGTCATCGACCTCTCCGTTGTAGGTCATGTAGAGGTAGTTGGTCACAGAAGGGAATTCCGCGGCCAGGGTATCGATCTGCTTGACATAAGGCCGCAATCCCAGGAAGGCGCGCAGTTCACGCACCTTGGCCTCCGAAGTGCCGATCACCCGGGCGATCTGGATGTCCGAGAAGCCCTGGCACTTGGCCTTGCGGAGGAGATCGAAGCCGATGTCCGTCAGTTTCTTGCAGGATTCAAGTTCGCGGTAGGTCGCCTCGATGCCGGCCAGTTTGCACAGGAACCAGCGGTCGATCTTGGTCAGCTCGTAGATGCGGTCCACGGTATATCCGGCCTCAAAGGCAGCGGCGATGGCGAAAATACGCATGTCCGTGGGATGGCGCATCAAGTCGTCGAGTTCCTCGTGTTTGAAGGGCTTGTTGCAAACGAAACCGTTGGCACCCTGGCCGATCATACGCAAGCCTTTCTGCATCGCCTCTTCGAAGGTGCGGCCGATGGCCATCACCTCGCCGACGCTCTTCATGCTGGATCCGATCTCACGCGAGACGCCCTTGAACTTGTTGAGATCCCAGCGGGGAATCTTGCAGACTACGTAGTCGAGGGCCGGTTCGAAGAAGGCGGGCGTGGTCTTGGTCACTGTATTCTTAAGCTCGTGGAGTCCGTAGCCCAGGCCGATCTTGGCGGCGATGAAGGCGAGGGGATAGCCCGTGGCCTTGGAGGCCAGGGCGGAGGAGCGGCTCAGACGGGCGTTGATCTCGATCACGCGGTAGTCTTCGCCGTCGGGGCTGAAGGCGTACTGCACGTTGCACTCGCCGACGATACCGATGTGGCGCACGATGTCAATGGCCTTCTTGCGAAGGAAATTGCACTCGTCGTTGGTCAGCGTCTGGCAGGGGGCGACCACGATGCTTTCGCCCGTATGGATGCCCAGCGGGTCGAAATTCTCCATGTTACAGACCGCGATGCAGTTGTCATAGCCGTCGCGCATCACCTCGAACTCGATTTCCTTCCAACCGCGAAGCGACTTTTCGACGAGCACCTGCGGGGAGAAGGAGAAGGCCTTGCGCGCCACGGTTTCCAGCTCCGCTTCATCCTCGCAGAAACCGGAACCCAGGCCGCCCAACGCATAGGCGGCACGAAGGATCACCGGGTAGCCGACTTCACGGGCGGCGGCACGCGCCTCCTCCAGGTTGGCGGCGGGATGGGATTTGATCGTCTTGATATCGATCTCGTCCATGCGCTCCACGAAGAGCTCGCGGTCTTCCGTGTCGATGATGGACTGCACCGGGGTGCCGAGCACGCGGACCCCGTTCGCCTCGAGGATGCCGTTCTTGTAGAGTGCGACGCCGCAGTTCAGCGCAGTCTGGCCGCCGAAGGCCAGCAGAATGCCCTGTGGCTTCTCTTTCTTGATGACCTTCTCCACGAAGAAGGGGGTGACGGGCAGGAAATAGACTTTGTCCGCCACACCTTCAGAGGTCTGCACCGTAGCGATGTTGGGGTTGATGAGGACCGTCTTGATGCCCTCCTCCCGGAGGGCCTTGAGGGCCTGCGAGCCGCTGTAGTCGAATTCGCCGGCTTCGCCGATCTTGAGGGCGCCCGATCCGAGCACCAGCACTTTCTTTATATTGGAGTCGATCATAACAGGGAGATAAAGTCGTCAAAGATGAATTCGGTATCCTCCGGGCCGCTGGACGCCTCGGGGTGGAACTGGGCGGAGAAGAAGGGCTTGGACTTATGCCGTATGCCTTCGTTGGTGCCGTCGTTCATGTTGATGAAGTAGGGTTCCCAGTCAGCGGGCAGCGTATCTTCCTTGATGGCATAGCCGTGGTTCTGCGCCGTGATGTAGCATTTGGTCGTGCCGGCCTGGCGCACCGGCTGGTTGTGGGAACGGTGGCCGTATTTCAACTTGTAGGTCGTGGCGCCCGCAGCGATGCCGAGCAGCTGGTTGCCCAGGCAGATGCCGCAGATGGGCTTGCCCGTCTGCATGGCCTTGCGGATGTTCTCCACGGTAACGGCGCAGTGGACCGGGTCGCCCGGGCCGTTGGAAATGAAGAGGCCGTCCCAGTCGAACTGGTTGAAGTCGTAGTCCCAGGGCACGCGGATGACCTCGACATTGCGGACAATCAGGTTGCGGAGGATCTGGTGCTTGACACCGCAGTCCACCAGGACCACCTTCTTGTCTCCCTGGCCGTAGCGGATGATATCCCGGCAGGAGACCTTCGCCACCTGGTTCTCCAGACCCGGATCGGCGACTTCGAAAGCACTGTCATCATCGACGGGGACAATCTTGCCGAGCATCGAACCCTCTTCGCGGAGAATCTGGGTCAGCAGGCGCGTATCGATCCCGAAGATACCCGGGACCTTCTGCTCTTCCATCCAGGCGCCCAGGCTCTTGACGGCGTCCCAGTGGCTGTATTCTTCGCAGTAGTCGGTCACAATCAGTCCGCGGATGTGGATCTTTTCGGACTCGAAGCCCTTCAAAAGGCCACCGGCGTCAGACATCATCTTCGAAATGCCGTAGTTGCCGAGGATCGGATACGTGATACACAGGATCTGTCCCTCGAAGGACGGGTCCGTAAGACTCTCCGTATAGCCGACCATGGCCGTGGAGAAGACCACTTCTCCGTCGCAGGGACCGTCGTAGCCGAAGCTCCAGCCCTCCATTATGCGTCCGTTCTGCAGGACGAGTTTCACTTTTTTGCGTGTTGCCATATAACAGTTTGATAATCTATTTCCAGTCGGACGCCGCATCCATCAGCGCGGCGATCTTGTCGTTGCATAAGTTGCCCAGGCTGCCGATGTGCGTGTGGCCGAGGTCGGAGGCCTTGAGCGTGGACTTGTCGCCGCCGCCGTAACGGAAGCGGCCTTCGTTGACCTCGACGCCCACCTGCCGGTACGCCTCGCGGAACGGAGTTCCGGCGAGCGTGCGGCGGTTCACCTCCTCGACCGTGAAGAGGTAATCGTAGAGCGGGTTGTCCAGGATCTTCGTGTTCACTTCGATATGCGCGAGCATGTAGTCCGTCATCTGCAGGCACTCGTGCATCAGCTCCAGGGCAGGGAAGAGCACGTCCTTGAGCAGCTGGTAATCGCGGTGGTAGCCGTGCGGCATGTTGCTGCAGAGCAGGGCGATCTCGTTCTCGCAGGCAAGAATGCGGTTGCACTTGCCGCGCAGGATCTCCCACACATCGGGATTCTTCTTGTGCGGCATGATGCTGGAGCCCGTGGTCAGCTCGTCCGGGAAGTGGATGAAGCCGAAATTCGGGCACATGTACATGCAGCAGTCTGACGCGAACTTATTGAGCGTCAGCGCGATGCCGCCAAGTACAGAAGCGACGGCCCGCTCGGTGCGGCCACGCTGCATCTGTGCGGCGACGCTGTTGTATACGGGGGAGTCGAAGCCCAGCAGGTCGGTCGTCATCTGGCGGTCGAGCGGGAAGGAATTGCCGTAGCCCGCGGCGGAGCCGAGCGGGTTGCGGTTCACGATCCTGTAGACACCGCCCAGCGCGTACATGTCGTCCACGAGGGCTTCGGCGTAGGCGCCGAACCAGAGACCGAAGGACGAAGGCATCGCCACCTGCGCGTGCGTGTAGCCGGGCAGGAGCACCTCCTTGTGCTGCTCGCTGAGCCCCTGCAGGGTACGGAACAGCGTCAGGACCTCTTCGCGGACGGTCTGGAGTTCGTCGCGCAGGAAGAGCTTGAGGTCCACGAGGACCTGATCGTTGCGGGAACGCCCGGAATGGATCTTCTTGCCCATCTCGCCGAGTTCGCGGGTGAGCAGAAGCTCTACCTGCGAGTGGATATCCTCCACGTCGGGCTCCAGCACGAAATCACCGGCCTCGATGCGTTCCGCAATGCGGCCGAGGGCGGCGTCGAGGGCCGCCAGCTCATCGGCGGAGAGCAGGCCGATCTTCTCCAGCATCCTGATATGCGCCCGGGAGCCCTGCACGTCGTAGCGCGCGAGACGCAGGTCGAGCACACGGTCGTTGCCGACCGTGAAACGATCCACCGCTTCCGTCGCGGAAGTTCCTTTATTCCAGAGTGTTGCCATAAAAGGTCTCGATAAATTCAATGTACTTGTCTATGCCTTCCCGGATCTCCCGGGTACGGATGTATTCATCCGCCTTGTGGGAGCGGGAAGAGTCCCCGGGCCCCATCTTGACGGCATCCACGGGGATGCGCATCCAGTCGGAGGTCGTGGGGGAGGAGAAGGTCTCGATGCCGAGGGTCTGCGCCGTGCGGAGCAGCGGAGAGCCGTCCCGCGTAGCGGAGGAGCGGTTCAGCAGGTTGCGTGCCTTGAGCGTGCTCTTGCAGAACGCCTGCAGTTCGGCGAGGATCTCTTCGTTGGTATATTGTTCCGTCGGGCGGATGTCCACCACGAAACGGCAGCGGTCGGGGATGACGTTGTGCGCCTGCCCGGCCTCGATCTGCGTGACACTGAGGCGGACGTCTCCCATCATCGGGGAATGCCGGGAGAAGCGGTGCGCGCGCAGGGCGGCAATATCGTCGAGGGCGATATAGAGGGCGTTCACGCCCTCGCCGCGGGCGGCATGCCCGCTGACGCCCTGCGCCTCGCCGTCCAGCACCAGCAGGCCGCGTTCGCTGCTCGCCAGCCGCATGCAGGTGGGCTCGCCCACGATGACCCAGCGCGGCATCGGGTAGCGTCCACTGGAGGCGAAGAAACCGTCCGGGGCAAAAAGCCAGCGCGTACCGTCGGGACCGCTGATCTCTTCCTCGCGGGACAGGATCAGCATCAGGTTCACGGGTATCTCCCGCTCATAAAAATGGCGGAAAGCAGCAATCATCGACACTACACTTCCGCCATCGTCGTTGGAGCCAAGTCCATACACGGTATCGGGATCGTTGCCCGAATCATACGGGTCGCGCGTGTAACCATGGTTGACGGGCACCGTGTCGAGATGCGCGTCCAGCGCGAGCGTCGGCCTGGACGGATCGAATCGTCGGTTCAGGGCCAGCACGTTGCCGCCTATCTCCTCGCAGGCAATGCCGTAGGACGCAAGCGCCTCCCGGACACACGCGGCCACCGCCGCCTCCTGTCCGGAGAGGGAAGGGATGCGGACCATCTGCCGCAGCAGCTGTATGGAATCCTCGTGCAGGCTCATATCTTCAGTTCAGTTCCGCCCGGTTCGAGCAGCCGGGAGGCGTTCCGGATGACAACCCCGCAGGCACCGTTCCGCAAGGCTCCGAACGCGTTGTCGAGCTTGGGAATCATCCCCTCGGCGACGCGTCCTTCCGCTTTCAGCCGGGCATAGCCGGCCGGGTCGAGGGAGGGGATCACGCTGGAATCGTCATTCCGGTCACAAAGTACGCCATTTTTCTCGAAACAATAAAATAATTTTGCGCCCAGGGCGGCAGAAATTGCACCGGCCATGGTGTCGGCGTTCGTGTTCAGCAGCTGACCCGCTCCGTCGTGGTTGATCGCGCAGAAGACGGGCACCAGGCCGGCGTCCAGCAGCTGCATGACGAAGGGCACGTTCACGGAGGCCGGCGTCACGTCTCCCACGAAGCCGAAATCCACCTTCGTGACGCCGTCGGAAAGGGTTTTCGGCGGGCGTTTGCTGGCGGTGACCACGCTGCCGTCGCAGCCGGCCAGGCCGATGGCGTTGCAGCCGTGCTTCTGGAGGCGGGCCACGATGTCCTTGTTGCACAAGCCGGCATAGACCATGGTCACGACCTCGAGCGTGTCCGCGTCCGTGACGCGGCGCCCTTCGATCTTGACGGGTTCCTGTCCCAGGGCCTTCTGCACCTGGCTGGCCTTCACGCCACCCCCGTGGACGATGAGCTTCGGACCCGGCAGGGCCGCGAATTCTTCGCAGAAGCGCTCCAGCGCCTGCGGATCGTCCACCACGTTGCCACCGACTTTGTACAGGCTGATCATAAGCTCTCAAGCATGCGTTTCATCACCACCTGTGCGGAGACGGCGCGGTTGGCCGCCTCGGGAATCACCAGGCTCGTGGGAGCGTCGATCACCTCGTCGGAGACGATCATATTGCGCCGCACGGGCAGGCAGTGCATAAAGTAAGCGTTATTGGTGACGGCCATGTGCTTCGCGTCCACCGTCCAGCCCATATCCTTGCTCAGGATCTGGCCGTACTGTGCAGGATCCGTGACGCCCGGACAGCTCCAGTTCTTGGCATAGACGAAATCCGCGCCTTCCAGGGCCTTCATCTGGTCGTATTCCACGGGCGCATTTCCCGCAAAGGCGGGATCCAGCTCATAACCGTGCGGATGCGTGATCACGAAATCCACGTCGGCCGCATTCATCCATTCCGCGAAAGAATTCGGCACGGCCTGGGGGAGGGCCCGCGGGTGCGGGGCCCAGGTCAGCACCACCTTGGGGCGTTTCTTGTGGCGGTATTCCTCGATGGTGATGAGATCCGCAAAGGCCTGGCAGGGGTGCACCGTGGCGGATTCGAGGCTGATGACGGGCTTGCCACCGTATTCGACAAACTGCTTCAGCACCGTCTCGCTGTAGTCGAATTCCCGGTCCTGCAGGCCCGCGAAAGAGCGGATGCCGATGATGTCGCAGTAGCTGGTCATCACGGGGATGGCCTCGCGCAGATGCTCGGACTTGTCTCCGTCCATCACCACGCCCATCTCGGTCTCCAGCTTCCAGCTGTCCTGGCCGATGTTGAGCACGATGGGGCTCATGCCCAGGTTGAGCGCCGCTTTCTGGCTGCTCAGGCGGGTGCGCAGGCTGCTGTTGAAGAAGACCAGCATGATGGTCTTGTTCTCGCCCAGGTGTTTCCAGGCGAAGGGGGTGGCTTTCACCTGCCTGGCTTCCTCGAGCGCTGCGCCGAGGTCGCCGATATCGCTGACGTGGAAGAAGGATTTCATCAGGCTATGACTTCGTTGAATGCCTCCAGGAAGCGGTCCGCCTCGGCTTTCGTGAGGCAGAGCGGCGCCAGGAGACGGATCATGTTCTGGCCGGCCACGCCGGTGAAAATGTGCTTGTCGTAGAGGAGTTTCTGCCGCAGGGGAGCGACGGGCTCGTTGAATTCGATGCCGAGCATCAGGCCCTTGCCGCGCACTTCCTTGATTCGGTCGCTCTTGGGAAGCGCTTCCTTGATATAGTCGCCGACCGCGAGGGCATTGGCCATCAGGCCTTCCTGCTCGATGATGTCAAGCACGGCCAGGGCGCCCGCGCAAGCGAGGTAGTTGCCCCCGAAAGTGGTGCCGAGCATGCCCTTGCGTGCCCGGAATTTCGGAGAGATGAGGATGCCGCCGCAAGGGAAGCCGTTGGCGATGCCCTTGCCCATCGTGATGATGTCCGGCTTGATTCCGGACCACTTGTGGGCGAAGAATTTGCCCGTGCGTCCGTATCCGCTCTGCACCTCGTCGAGGATGAGCACGGCCCCGTACTGGTCGCACATGCGGCGGAGGGCCTGCATGAAGCCGTTGGTCGGAACATGGATGCCGCCGCAGCCCTGGATGCCTTCGATGATCACGCCGGCCACGCCGCCCTTGATCAGCTCGTCCAGCACGGCGTCGCCGTCATTCAGGTCCACGAAAGTCACGTGGTGGTGTGAATTGAAGGGAGAGATGATCGCCGGGTTGTCCGTCAGCGCCACGGCACCCGAAGTGCGGCCGTGGAAGCTGTGCCGGAAAGCGATGATGCGGTCCTTGCCGGTGTGGAAGGAGGCCAGCTTGGCGGCGTTCTCGTTGGATTCGGCGCCGCTGTTGTCCAGGAAGAGGGTATAGTCCTCGTAGCCGCTTGCCTCACCGAGGCGGCGGGCGAGTTCCTCCTGCAGCGGGTTGCGCACACTGTTGGAATAGAAGCCGATCTTGTTCAGTTGGTCGGTCAGTGCCGCCACGTAGTGCGGATGGCTGTGGCCGACGGAGATGACGGCGTGTCCGCCGTAGAGGTCGAGGTATTCCTGTCCCTTGTCATCCCACACGGTACAGCCCTGCGCGCGCACCGGCGTGACATCGAAAAGGGAATAGACATCGAATAATTCCATAATCGCTAAAATGCTGATGCCTTCAGCTTCAGGCCCGTGGTTTCGGGAATGCCGAATATCAAATTCATGTTCTGGACCGCCTGTCCGGACGCACCTTTGAGGAGGTTGTCAATCACGGAGGAGACGACCAGCGTGCCCTCGTGCACCTCCGGAGCCACGATGGCCTTGTTGGTGTTGACCACCTGCTTGAGGTCTACCGGACGGTCGGAGACGAAGGTAAACGCCGCGTCGGCGTAGTAGTTCTGATAGAGCGAGAGCGCCTCTTCGCCGGTCAGGGGCGTGTCCACCGTGACGGAGGCGAAGATGCCGCGGGCGAAGTCGCCCCGCATCGGGACGAACTGGATGTCGTTGAATGCCAGGTTGCGGCAGATTTCTTTAAGGTGCTGATGCTCAAATACTTTGTAGGTCGAGAGGTTGTCGGTCCGCCAGCTGAAGTGCGTGGTGGCGGCAGGCTTGACGCCCGCGCCCGTGGAGCCGGTGATGGCCGTCACGTGGACGGTGCTCTTCAGCAGACCGGCGTGCGCCAGCGGCAGCAGCGCCAGCTGGATGGCCGTCGCAAAGCAGCCCGGATTGGCAATCTTGCGCGCCGTGCGTATCCTGTCGCGCTGCCACTCCGGCAGGCCGTAGACATAACCCTCGGATTCGTCACGGTAGTCCTGTGCCAGGTCCACGACCTTCAGGCCCGCGGGCATGGTGTTCTGCTCCCAGAACTCCCGGCTCTTGCCGTGGGCGGAGCAAAGGAAGAGCACGTCGACGGCGGAGAGGTCGTAGCCGTCGCTGAAACGCAGCTCCGTGTCGCCGAACAGGCCGCCGTGCACGTCGTAGAGGTGATTGCCGGCGTTGCTGGTCGAGTGCACGAAGACGATCTCCACTTCCGGGTGATTCACCAGGATGCGGATGAGCTCGCCCGCCGTGTAGCCGGCGCCGCCGATGATGCCGACCTTAATCATTGCCCTTGAATTCGTCTTTGTGGTTGCCGTAGTAAACGCGCAGCGGGGTGGAGGTCACCTTGATGAAGCCCTTGGCCTCTTCGGCCGTCCAGCCCTTCTGCGTCTCGCCGTACTCGCCGAGCTTGCTCTTGACGAGGTCGTCGGGGGAGTCCACACCCACGGTGGAGAAGCCGTAGGGGCGCAGTTCGAGGGTCACGGTGCCGTTCACGTTGCGCTGGCTGCTCTCGAGCATGGCCTCGATGTCCCGCATCACGGGCTCGAGGTACTGGCTCTCGTGCAGGAACATGCCGTACCAGTTGGCCACCTGGTCCTTCCAGTACTGCTGCCACTTGGAGAGGGTGAACTTCTCCAGGAACTTGTGGGCGCCGATGATGAGCATCGGGGCGGCGGCTTCGAAGCCCACGCGACCCTTGATGCCGATGATGGTGTCGCCCACGTGCATGTCGCGGCCGATGCCGTACGGGGCGCCGATGGCCTCGACGGCCTGGATCGCGGCGATCTTGTCGCTGTATTCCTTGCCGTTCACGCTCTTGAGCTCACCCTTCTCGAAGCCGAGGCTGAGGATCTCGGAGCCGGTCTTACTGACCTGCTTGAGGTAGGCGCTTTCAGGCAGGCCCTGCCTGGAGTCGAGGATCTCGCCGCCGCAGATGGAGGTGCCCCAGATGCCGACGTTGTAGGAGTATTTCAGCTTCGTGAAATCGGCGTTGAAGCCGTGCGCATTGAGGTAATCGACCTCTTCCTTGCGGGAGAGGTTGCCGTCGCGCGTGAGGGTGATGATCTCCATATTCGGGCACATCACCAGGAAGGTCATGTCGAAGCGGACCTGGTCGTTGCCGGCGCCGGTGGAGCCGTGGGCAATGGCATCCGCACCGATCTCGTTGGCGTAGCGGGCGATGGCCATACCCTGGAAGATGCGCTCGGAGGACACGGAGATCGGGTATGTGCCGTTGCGGAGTACGTTACCGTAGACCATGTATTTGAGGCTCTTGGCGTAGTATTCCTGCGTGACGTCGAGGGTCACGTATTTCGTTGCGCCCAGCTTGTAGGCGTTCTCTTCGTTGGTCTTCAGCTGTTCGGGGCTGAAACCGCCGGTGTTGGCGCAGGCTGCGTGGACCTCATAGCCCTTCTCTTTGGCGAGGTACATCACGGTGTAGGAGGTGTCCAGGCCTCCGCTGAATGCGACAACGACTTTCTTTTTCTTTTCCATATCTGTTACTTTTTCTATTCTGTTCGAGATTCGCCGATCGGAGTCGGCGAATGACGGTTGGCGGAGTCGGCGAATGACGGGGCTATTCGCCCGGATGATGGATTTCCAGGTGCTCCTGCGGGTCATAGAGCAGGCCCGTGCAGATACACATCTTGTAGTCATGGCTCTCGAGGATGTCGAAATGGCGGCATCCCTCGCAGCCTTTCCAGAACTCGGGATCGTCCGTGAGCTCGGTGTAGGGGACCGGACGGAAACCGAATTCGTAGTTCATCTTCATCACGGCCGCGCCGGTGGTGATGGAGAAGATCTTGGCGTCCGGAAAGAGTTTGCGCGACAGAATGAAAGTCTGCTCCTTGATGCGCTTGGCGATGCCCATGCCGCGGAATTTGTGCGCGACGATGAGACCGGAGTTGGCCACGAAGCTCTTGCCGCCCCAGGACTCGATGTAGGAGAAACCGGCGAATTCGCCCTCGTCGGAAACGGCGATCACGGCCTTGCCGGCGCGGATTTTCTCATTGATGTATTCCGGCGTACGCTTGGCGATACCGGTCTTGCGCTCCAGCGAGGAAATATAAATCTCCTGACAGATTTCCTCCGCAAAGCGGGTGTGGCTCTCATCAGCCACCATGACGTTGATGTTCATTGTTTTATAACGTCTATTTGATAGTAATCCTTTCTTCTTTGTTCACCCGGATGAGGGGCACGCCGCTCATACGCTCTTCCACAATAATATAGTCCGAAGAAGACAGCGTCTTGACGGTGCCGTTCTTCTTGATGTCATCTTTGCTGAGTTTCAGGAAACTCTCGATGTTGTTGTAGTGGAAGTCTCCCATGGCGACCTTGATCACGTCGTCGTCCTGGACGGCGCGGCCGTTGAGCTCGAGCGTCTCAATGCGATGCTCCTGCTGATTGTAAACCACCTTGACGCCCTTGGACAGCTGGTAGAACTCGCCGCCATCGTCGGGTGCGTCGATGGATTCGTCCCGGAACATCCACATCAGGGCATCGCGGAGCTGCTTGCCGGTGAGCTTGAATTCCACGACCTTGTTGTCATAGGGGAAGACCTTCCGCAGGTCGCCTTTCGTCACCACCTCGCCGAGCTGCTGGCCGCGGATGGCGCCGCTGGAGATGAAAACGATGTCCACGCCGGTGCCCTCCTTGACGATATCCGTGAACAAATGGCCGAGCTGCGAGTCGCGGTTGCGGCGAAGCTGGGTATACACGCCGTCCAGGCGGGTCAGCACCTGCTCATAGACAGCATCCGTGGTGGATTTGTAGTCGTTCACCACCTTCTCCAGTTCGAGGTCCCGCGGGCAGTTGTCGGCGTTGATGGGGATGAGCTGCCACTTATAGGAATCGATGGAATTCGTGTCCGTATTGATGACCAGGTCGAAACGACCGATCTGGTCCGTGCCCACAGCGGCCTGGACGATGGGAATGCCGTTCACCTCCGCGGGCTTGTCGATCAGCGTGTGCGAATGGCCGCCGATGATGAGGTCCACGCCCCAGTCCGGATCCAGCTGCGCAGCCAGCTTCTGGTCATTCTCCCAGCCGATGTGCGTCAGCAGGACGGTCAGGTCGATGTCGACGGTCTGGTAAGCCATGCAGATGCGGCCCACTTCTTCAGCCGCGTCCTTGATGCCCACCAGCGTGCTGATCAGCTTCTCGTTGCGCGTGTACTCCAGCACGTCCTCGGTCAGGATGCCGATGAACATGATCTTCATCCCGTCGATCTCGATGATCTTGTGGGAATTGAAGAGGCGGGTGCCATTGCTGGTCAGGAACATGTTGGCATTGATGATCGGGAATTTCGCGCATTTCTCGAGGAAGAGGAGGTGGGCGAGACCGTAGTCCACTTCATGGTTGCCCAGCGTGACCACGTCGGGCGCCAGCAGGTTCATGATCTCGATGGTGGAGATGCCCCTGTACTCCTGATCGATCAGGGAGCCCTTGAACATGTCGCCGGAGATGGCGTAAAGCACGTTCTTTTCTTCTTTGCGGACCTTGGAAATGTAGCCGGAAAGCATGGAAACGCCGCCGGTCAGTTTCTCGTCGACTTTTTCGGCGAGGAAGTCTCCATGTAAGTCATTGGAGTGTAAAAGCGTGAGTGTTTTCTTCATAAGGATATACACAAAGCCCCTAATGGCAAGACAAACCGAGATTGTCAATTGCAATTATTGGGCGAAAATTCATATAAACTGGGATTACCGAATTTCCGAGGATGTGGGAGGGTTCTACGCCTCCTATCTTCGGTCTCGTCTGGAGCTCTGGTAACACACGCATAACATGACTTCGCAAAGATAAATAAAAAATTTAAATATCCAATGCCTATCCGCAAAGAAGCACACATAAATCAGTTACCGGACGCGTGGAACAAGCCCATGCGTCCGGTAACAATTAGAAAGCGGGAAGCGTCCTACCAGTGGTCGTAGTGGATATTTTCCGGCTTCCACTTGTCTTTCGGCTGGTCTTCGCCGGCCGGGTAGCCCACCGGCACAATGCAGTACGGCGTCACGTTGGCGGGGAGGCCGAGCACCTCACGGGCCGGAGCCATGCGATCATCATACGGGTAGCAGGCCGTCCACACGGCGCCAAGGCCGATCGCCTCGGCGGCGAGCAGCAGGTTCTCCGTGGCTGCGGCGCAGTCGGCCGTCCAGTTGCCGTTCTCCACTTCCTCCGGCGCAGCGTCAGGCTGGCCGAACGGGGTGCGGGACATCGTGGTCTGACCGCAGACAACGAACACCACCGGCGCCTGCGCGATCATGCCGCCGGCTGCTTCGGCGTGCACGCGACGACCGGCCCCATCAGGACTGCCGTCAATAAAATGATTCTCAGAAATTTCATATGCGTCATGTAATAGGATTAGCGAATGGCGGAGGCAAGGGATTCGAGGGCGGCCTGCAGATTCGCGCGGGGACAGCCGACGTTGAGTCGCATGAAGCCTTCGCCCTCGGGACCGAAAACGGTGCCGTCGTTCAGCGCCAGGCGCGCCTTGTTCACGAACAGATCCACCAGGGCGGGCTGGGGGAGGCCCAGTTTGCGGCAGTCCAGCCAGACGAGGAACGACGCCTGCGGCCGGACGGCGCGGACCTGCGGCAGATTCGCACGCAGCCAGCCGTCCACGAAGTTTATGTTACCCTGCACGTAATCAAGCATTTCCGCGCGCCAGGCCTTGCCCGCTTCCGTGTAGGCCGCACGGGTAGCCTCGGCCGAGAAGATGGGCGGGTAGTCCGTCTCGTTGGACTCGATATACTTGAAGAATTTCCCGGCGAGCGCCGGGTTCTGGATGATCACGTACGAACTCACCACGCCCGCGATGTTGAAGGTTTTGGACGGGGCCATGAAGGTAATGGCGCAGCGGGCGGCCGTCTCGCTGACGGATGCGAACGGAATATGCTTCCGTTCGCCGAGCACCATCTCGCAATGGATCTCGTCGGAGACGACGATGATGCCGTGACTATCGCAGATTTCCGCCAGGCGGCGCAGCACCTCCGCCGGGAAGCAGACGCCACCTGGGTTGTGGGGATTGCAGAGGAGCAGCATCCTCGTCCGGTCGTCGATCTTGCGCTCCAGGTCCTCCAGATCCATCTCGTAGCGCTCCAGGAAACCCTCGGCGTCATAGACGGGACGCAGGGGATTGTTCACCACCTCGAAGCCGCTCTCCTCCGCCACGATGCGGAACGGATGATAAACGGGCTTCTGGATGATAACCTTGTCGCCGGGCTGCAGGAAGCAGCGCTCAGCGAAGCCGAAACCCTTCACGATGCCCGGCACGTAGCGGAAATCCTTCGCGGGCACCTTCCAGCCGTGCAGTTCCTCCACCCAGCGGGACACGATCTCGAAATAATCCTCGCCCGTGACAGGGTAGCCCAGCACCGGATGGTCCAGGCGCCGCCGCAGCGCGTCGAGGATGAAATCCGGCGTGCGGAAATCCATATCCGCGACCCAGAGGGCGTTCAGGTCCGAACGGCCGAAACTCTCTTTGAGTGAATCATATTTGTAGCAGCGCGTGCCGCGCCTGTCAATCATCTCGTCGAAATCGTACATAGGATGAAAAATCAAAAGTCAAAACACAAAAATACTGAATTTTTGTATAACTTTGCGCCGTAGTTATTACCAACCCTCTTTTATGGTTAGAAATGAAGAAATACCTTTTATCGATCGCAGCGCTGCTGCTCGGCTTGCTTGCGCACTCGCAAGAGGCTGACGAACTCGGTAATTATGCCGAGCTCTCCGTTGTTGCCCGTCTGGATGCGAACCCTTATTTCGGTAACGAACCTGAATTCACACTCGGCAATTCTTCGATTTACACCCTTTTCACCGGCTCCGCTTCGGAGCACTTCTCCTGGGCGCTGCAGAACCACTGGTTCAGCGGCAATTCCTTCCTGGGCCCCGAGGCCGATCCTTTCGACCAGTTCAAGGGTCTCGGCTACTCCGATAACACGAATTTCCTCGACCTGGCGAATGTCACCCTGACCTTCGGCAGCTGGAACTTCACCCTCGGCAAGCAGTGCATCCTGACGGACGGCCACGAATACGACGATGACGACTGGGACGTCTACACCGGCCTCGCCACACCGCTCTGGAACGGCCTCGCCTGCTATCAGTGGGGCGGCCAGGTGACCTGGATCTCGCCTTCGGAGTCGACGGCTTTCAGCCTCCAGATGACCACCTCGCCCTTCGGCGAGCGTCCCTTCAGCAGCGGCCTCTGGGCCTGGTCCGCACAGTGGGTGGGCGGATACAACTGGTTCCTGCCGACCTGGAGCGTGAGCCTGCTCCAGAGCATGGACGACGCTGATCCCAACCCGATCCGCCGCAACAACTGGCTTATCAGCCTGGGTAACACCTTCGATCTCGGCGCCTGGACCATTTCCCTGGACTGGAGCAACACCGGCGGTTTCAGCAGCATCGACAACGGCCTGCTCAAAGGCAACACCTTCCACGGCCGCGTGAGCTATATGCCCGGCGAGCACTGGAACTTCGCCCTGCAGGGTAACTATGTTACCTCGACAATTGATGCAAACGTTAATGGTTCAACAAAATGGTGGAACGCCGGTGCCATCGCCGAGTTCTTCCCGCTGAGCGACTCGGACGCCCTGCGCCTGCACGCCTATGTCGCCTACGACGCCCAGGTGGAAGCCTTCTTCTTCAAAGTGGGCCTCCGCTACAACCTGACCTTCAATCTCTGGTAGGGGAATGGCAAGCGAAGAGCACATCATCGACCTCAAACATGTCAGCAAGCGTTTCGGCGACAAGACCGTCCTTGACGACATCAACCTCTATATCCGCAAGGGAGAGTTCGTGACCCTGCTGGGACCGTCCGGTTGCGGCAAGACCACGACGCTGCGCCTGATCGGCGGTTTCCTGGCCCCGGACGAGGGGGAGATCCTCCTCGACGGCAAGGACATTTCCAGCATTCCGCCCTACAAGCGGCCGTTCAACACGGTCTTCCAGCGCTACGCCCTCTTCCCGCACCTGGACGTCTATGAAAACATCGCCTTCGGCCTGAAACTGCAGAAAGTTCCGGAGGACGAGATCGAGCGGCGCGTGAAGCGTGTACTCAAGCTCGTCAGCATGTCGGACTACGAAGACCGCGACGTGGATTCGCTCTCCGGCGGCCAACAGCAGCGCGTGGCCATCGCCCGCGCCCTGGTGAACCAACCCAAGATCCTGCTGCTCGACGAGCCCCTGGCCGCCCTCGACCTCAAGATGCGCCAGGACATGCAGATCGAGCTCAAGGAGATGCACAAGAAACTGGGCATCACCTTCATCTACGTGACCCACGACCAGGAGGAAGCCCTGACGCTCTCCGACACCATCGTGGTCATGAACGAAGGCAAGATCCAGCAGATCGGCACCCCGATCGACATCTACAACGAGCCCGTCAACTGCTTCGTGGCCGACTTCATCGGCGAGAGCAACATCCTGAAAGGCAAGATGTTGCGAGACCGCCGCGTGGCCTTCATCAAGCACGAATTCGACTGCGTGGACGAGGGCTTCGGCGAGATGACGCCCGTCGATGTGGTGGTGCGTCCCGAAGACATCTACTTCACCACGGACCCGGCCAAGTGCCAGTTCAAGGCCACGGTCAATTCCTGCACCTTCAAGGGCGTCCACTACGAAATGTGGGTGGACACCGACACCGGATACGAACTGATGATCCAGGACTACGACCCCTACCCGGTGGGCGCCGAAGTCATGCTCTACATCGACCCGGACGACATCCAGGTGATGCGCAAGGAGCGCACCCGCAACGTCATGGACGGCAAGATGGTGGACGAGACGCACGTCGAGATGATCGGCGGCGTGTTCGAATGCCTGCCGCAGGAGGGGATCGCCCCCGGAGACGACGTCCGCGTGACCGTCCGCTTCGAGAAAGTGGACCTGGAAGACCACCAGGAGGAAGGTGTCGTCGCCGGCGAAGTGCACTTCCTGCTCTACAAGGGCGACCACTACCACCTGACCATCCTCACCGAAGACGGCTACCACGTCTGGGTGGACACCAACGATATCTGGGACAAGGGCGACCTGGTCGGTATCACCATCGCGCCGGAGGACCTTCTGATCGAGAAGAAAAATGAAGCGTAGCCACTGGAGCATACCTTACGTGGTCTTCATGGCCATTTTCGTGGTGCTGCCGCTCGTCCTGGTGATGGTATATGCCTTCCAGGACGGTACGGGGCATTTCACGCTGGCCAACATCACCCGCTTCTTCACCGACGCCGACGCGCTCACCACCTTTGCGGTGTCGCTCGAGATCGCCATCGAGAACACGCTGATCTGCATCCTGCTCGGCTATCCCGCCGCCTGGATCCTGGCCAACAAGGACCTGAACCGCAGCGCGATCACCATCATCCTGTTCATCATGCCGATGTGGATCAACGCCCTGATGCGCACGCTCGCGACGGCCGAGATCTTCAACATGCTCGGCATCCGGCTGGGCAAGGGGACCCTGCTCTTCGGTATGGTCTACGACTACCTGCCGTTCATGATCTACCCGATCTACAACGTGCTGGCCAAGATGGACAAATCCTACCAGGAGGCGGCCCAGGACCTGGGCGCCACCCCGTGGAAAGTGTTCTGGAAGGTCACCGTCCCGCTCTCGATGCCCGGCGTCTGGAGCGGCGTGCTGATGGTCTTCATGCCGACGGTGAGCACCTTCGCCATCTCGGAATTCCTGACCAACAACAAGATCAAGCTTTTCGGTACCATCATCCAGGAGAACATCAACTCCTCGATGTGGAACTACGGCGCGGCGCTGGCCTTCTTCATGCTCATCATCATCGGAATCACGACGCTGTTCACCGGCGACCAGAAAGAAGCGGAGGAGGCGCTGATCTAAGGGAGCATGAAAAGATTCCTCGCCAAGACCTACATCTGGATCCTGCTGATCCTGCTCTACACCCCGCTGATCCTCATCGCCGTCTTCTCCTTCACGGAGAGCAAGGTGCTGGGCAGCTGGACCGGGTTCTCGACCCGGCTCTATGAGAACCTCTTCACCGGCAGGATACAGGGGAGCGCCACGCTGCTCTCTGCCGTGGAGAACACGCTGCTGATCGCGCTGGTGTCCGCCGCCGTGGCCATGCTGCTCGGCACGGTCGCCGCCATCGGCATCTTCAACCTGCAGGGGCGCAAGCGGCGCGTCGTCAGCTTCCTGAACAACATCCCGATGATCAACCCCGACGTCATCACGGGTGTCTCGCTCTTCCTGCTCTTCATCTTCCTGCACTTCAGCCAGGGCTACCTGACCGTCATCCTGGCGCACATCTCCTTCGGCACCCCGTATGTCGTGCTGAGCGTCCTGCCCAAGCTGCAGCAGATGAATCCGAACGTCTATGAAGCGGCGCTCGACCTGGGCGCAACCCCCGTGCAGGCCCTGCGGAAGGTGCTGATCCCGCAGCTGCGTCCCGGCATGGTGTCCGGCTTCATCCTGGCTTTCACGATGTCGCTGGACGACTTCGCCGTGACTTTCTTCACCCGGGGTACCATCGGTCTGGAGACCCTGTCCACCTACATCTACGCCGACGCGCGCAAGGGCGGCCTGACGCCGGAACTCCGGGCGCTCATGACCCTGATTTTCCTGATTATCCTGATCCTGCTGATCGTCATCAACGTGCGGCAGGCCAAAATGAATAAAGACAAAGAATAAGATATGAAAAAAGCACTTACCCTTATTGCAGCCCTGGCGCTGCTGTGCAGCTGCGGCGCCGACCGGGAGCACATCCTGAAAGTGTACAACTGGTCCGACTACCTGGACACGGAAGTCATCGGCGAATTCGAGCAGTGGTATGAGGAGCAAACCGGCGAGCCGGTCAAAGTCATCCTCCAGACCTTCGACATCAACGAGACCATGCTCTCCAAGATCGAGAAAGGCCAGGAAGACTTCGACGTCGTCTGCCCGTCCGACTACATCATCGAGCGCATGCTCCAGAAGGACCTGCTGCTCCCCATCAGCCATGACTTCGGCGACACGCCCGACTACATCGACCAGTACATTTCGCCCTTCGTGAAGGAGAACTTCAACAAGATCGAGGGCGGCTCCAAGAACGCCAACGACTACGCCGTGGGCTACATGTGGGGTACCGTGGGCATCATCTACAACCCGAAATACGTCAGCGACGAGGAAGCGTCCACCTGGAACATCTTCCGCAACCCCAAGTTCGAGGGCAAGATGTTCATGAAAGAAGACGCCCGCGACGTCTACTCGCAGGTGCTCATCTATCTTCGGCGCGAGGAGCTCGCGCGCGGCGAGGTCACCATGGACGAGCTGATGCATGACTCCTCCGACAAGTCCATCGCCGACGTGGAAGCCTTCCTGGAGGAAGTGAAGCCGCTCGTGGCGGGCTGGGAGGCCGATTTCGGCAAGGACCAGATGGTGCAGGAGCGCGGCTGGGTGAGCCTGAACTGGAGCGGCGACGGCGTGTGGACGCGCATCCAGGCCGAACCCTTCGGCGTGCCCATCAAGTTCTCCTTCCCGAAAGAAGGATTCACTGTCTTCTTCGACGGCTGGGTGATCCCCAAATATGCCAGGAACACCAAGGCCGCCAGCTACTGGATCAACTTCATGAACCGTCCGGACGTCGTCATCCGCAATGTCATCGAGACAGGATACGTGTCCTGTAATGCCGCTCCCGAGGTGCTGGAAGCCTTCGTCGACGACAGCTACGACCCCATCGACCTGAGCTACTTCTTCGGCCCGGACTACACGGCCGTGCGCACGGATCCCGTGCTGTATCCCGACCGCTCCGACATCGAGCGCACCGCGATGGAGCACGACTGGGGCGAGCGCTCCGAAGCCCTGCTGGCCATGTGGTCCCGCGTCAAGGGCGATAACGCCAGCGCGCTGACCTACATCATCATCGGGGCCGTCATCGTGGCCGCTGCCGGATTCGCACTCAGTAAGCGAAACAAGAAAAAGAGCAAGCGGAACAAATACAAAAAGTAATTTTTTATTATCTTCGCGAAAACAAACCACATGGTTATTTCGCGAAGAATTTTTTTAAGGGGACTCCTTCTCCCGCTGCTCGCAGCGCTGGTCTGCGGATGCAGCGGCGACCGGGAACATATCCTGCGGGTATACAACTGGTCGGACTACCTGGACCTCTCGGTCATCGAAGATTTCGAGCAGTGGTACGAGGAGCAGACCGGCGAGCCCGTCAAGGTCATCTACAACACCTACGAAAACAACGAGCACCTGCTTTCCAAGATCGAGAAAAGCCATGAGGACTGCGATGTCGCCTGCCCGTCGGACTATCTCATCGAGCGCCTGCTCCAGAAGGATCTGTTGCTTCCCATCAGCCATGACTTCGGCGCCACGCCCGACTACACCGACAGCATCTCACCCTTCATCCGCGCCTGTTTCGACAAGATCGAGGGCGGGGGAAAGAACGGTAACGACTATGCCGTAGCCAACAACTGGGGCACCACCGGCCTCATCTACAACGTCAAGTATGTCACCGACGAGGAAGCCTCCAGCTGGAACATCCTGCGCAACCCCAGATTCGCAGACAGGATCTTCATCAAGGATTCCGCCCGCGACGTCTTCTCGCAGATTATTCTCTACCTGCGCCAGGACGACCTCCGCAGCGGCAAGGTCACGATGGACGACCTGATGCACGACTCCTCCGACGAGGCCATCGCCGACGTGGAAGCCTTCCTGAAGGAAGTAAAGCCGTTCGTGGCGGGCTGGGAGGCCGATTTCGGCAAGGACCAGATGGTGCAGGAGCGCGGCTGGATCAGCCTGAGCTGGAGCGGGGAAGGCGTCTGGACCGCCGAACAGGCGGAGCCGCTGGGCATCGAGCTCAAGTACTCCCTTCCCAAGGAAGGATTCACGGTCTGGCTCGACGGCTGGGTGATCCCCAAATACGCCAAAAACGCCAAAGCAGCCAGCTACTGGATCAATTTCATGTCCCGTCCGGACATCGCCATCCGCAATGTCAAGGAAACGGGCTATGCTTCCGCCAACGGCTCGAAGGAAGTGCTGGACGCCTTCATCGACGACAAGTACGAGCCCATCAATCTGTGCTATTTCTTCGGCCCCGAAGCCGCCTCCGCCCGCGTCAATCCCGTGCTGTATCCGGACGCCGAATCCATCCGGGTCGCGACGATGGAGCATGACTGGGGCGACCGTACGCCCGCCCTGGATGCCATGTGGAGCCGCGTGAAAGGGGAGAGCGCCAACGCCGTGATGATCTTCGGCGTAGGCTTCCTCCTCGCCCTGCTGCTGGGCGTGGCCTACTACCGCCGTTTCCACGGCAAGGGAAGCGAGCAAACCAGCTAGAGCAGCTTCTCCCGCAAATGCTTGATCATATCCTTGGTCATCGTCTCCAGATTGTAGGACGGTGACCATCCCCATTCCTTGCGGGCGCAGACGTCATCCATCTTGTTCGGCCAGGAATCGGCGATCGCCTGGCGGACCGGATCCACCTCGTAGCGCATCGTGAAATTGGGATAATGCTTGCGGATGGCGTCGTAGACCTCTTCCGGATCGAAGCTCATCGACGCGATGTTGAAGGCGTTGCGGTGCACCAGATAGCGCGGATCCGCCTCCATCAGGTTGATGGCGGCCTTGATCGCGTCCGGCATGTACATCATGTCCATGTAGGTGCCGTGCGCCAGCGGGCAGACGAACTCCTCGCCCTTGACGGCCGCATAATAGATCTCGACCGCATAGTCCGTGGTGCCGCCGCCGGGCAGGGTCTTGTAGGAAATCAGGCCCGGGAAGCGCACGGAACGCGTGTCCACGCCATATTTATGGAAATAATAATCGCTCAGCAGCTCGGTCGCCACCTTGGTCACGCCGTACATCGAAGTCGGGCGCTGGATGGTGTCCTGCGGGGTGTTGTCGCGCGGCGTATCCGGCCCGAAGGAGCCGATGGAAGACGGCGTGAAGACGGCGCAATGCTTCTCCCGCGCCACTTCGAGAATGTTGATCAGGCCGTTCATCTGGATGTCCCAGGCCTTGAGCGGCAGGCGCTCGGCGGTGGCGGAGAGCAGGGCGGCGAGGTTGTAGATGGTGTCGATGTCGTATTTGTCCACGATCTCGGCGATCTGCTTGGCGTTGCAGACGTTCGCCTGCTCGGCGGGGCCGCTCTCAAGCAAGTCGCCCGTGGGGGCGGAACCGGGAATATAACCGGCCACGATGCGGCCGTAATGGTAAATCTTGCGGAGTTTCATCGTGAGTTCCGAACCGATCTGGCCGGTGGAACCAATGACGAGAACATTTTTCATAAGTGTGTTTCGCGTGCTATTAATTATTACGCAAATTTATTAAATTTGTGGGAGAAAACGCTAATAAATCCACATAATTTATGTACGGAAAGTTTCAATCTCATCTTCAGCAGGAACTTAAGGCCATCGACGAGGCCGGCCTCTACAAACGCGAACGCACCATCTGTTCCCCGCAGGGAGCGGAGATCACCCTGGAAGGCGGCAGCACCGCCCTGAATTTCTGCGCCAACAACTACCTCGGACTCTCCGACAACCCGCGCCTGATCGCCGCCGCGAAGAAGGCCCTCGACGAGCGCGGCTTCGGCATGTCCTCGGTCCGCTTCATCTGCGGCTGCCAGGACCTGCACCGCGAACTGGAAAAGGCCATTTCCGCCTATTTCCATACGGATGACACCATTCTCTACGCCGCCTGCTTCGACGCCAACGGCGGCGTCTTCGAGCCCCTGCTGACCGCCGAGGACGCCATCATCTCCGACGCGCTCAACCACGCCTCCATCATCGACGGCGTGCGCCTCTGCAAGGCCGTCCGCTACCGCTACGCGAACGCGGACATGACCGAGCTCGAGAAGTGCCTCCAGGAGGCCCAGGCGCAGCGTTTCCGCATCATCGTGACCGACGGCGTCTTCTCCATGGACGGCAACGTGGCCCCGATGGACAAGATCTGCGAGCTGGCCGAGAAATACGACGCACTGGTGATGGTGGACGAGAGCCACAGCGCCGGAGTCGTGGGCCCGAAAGGCCGCGGCGTGGCCGAACTGTACAATCTCTACGGCCGCATCGACATCCACACCGGCACGCTGGGCAAGAGCTTCGGCGGCGCCGTGGGCGGCTTCACCACCGGCCAGCAGGAAATTATCGACATGCTTCGCCAGCGCAGCCGTCCGTATCTCTTCTCCAATTCGCTGCCGCCGATGATCTGCGCCGCCGGCATCGAACTCTTCAAGATGCTCGGGGAGAGCGACGAGCTGCACGACCGCCAGCAGGAGAACGTGGCCTACTTCCGCGACCGGATGATCGCGGCCGGATTCGACATCAAACCCACGCAGAGCGCCATCTGCGCCGTGATGCTCTACGATGCGCCGCTCTCGCAGAAGTTCGCCGCCGCCATGGCGAAGGAGGGGATCTTCGTGACCGGATTCTACTATCCGGTCGTCCCGAAGGGGCAGGCGCGCATCCGCGTGCAGCTGTCCGCCGCACACACGCGCGAGCAGTTGGACAAGGCCATCGCCGCCTTCATCAAGGTCGGGAAAGAGCTCGGCGTATTGAAGTAGATCCCCGATCAGGTCGGGGATGACGGATCGTCATTGCCGGCCCCGACCGGCAATCTCCATGCACCATGACACCGACCGTCGAATACCTGGAAGAGCGCTTCGACACATTCAACCGGATGTGTTTCGACGGCGCTCTTCCGCGTATTCCGATCAAGCTGAGCCGCGCCCGCACCTTCGTCGGGCGGCTCGTTTACCGCCCCGTGCGCGACTGGCGGGGCAGGGTGGTGCGGCGCGAGGATTTCGTGCTCCGCATCAGCACGTATTTCGACCTGCCGGAGGCGGAGGTCGAGGACACGCTCATCCATGAGATGATCCATTACTGGATTGCCTGGAAGGGGATCCAGGACACGTCCACGCACGGGCGGGAGTTCCGCCGCATCATGAAGGAGATCAACACCTTGCACGGCCGGCACCTGACCATTTCGCACAAGTCTACGCCCGAGGAGCAGGACCGCGACACGCGCGTCCGGGACCACTGGCTCTGCGTCTCGCAGCTCGCCGACGGGCGCACGGCGCTGACCGTCGTCGCGAAGCCCCGCATCGCCCGGATCAAACGCGCCTTCCGCTGGTCTCCGACCGTCCGCAGCCAAACTTGGTATCACAGCCGCGATCCCTGGTTCAACCGTTTCCCCCGCTGCCGCAGCCCCAAACTCTTTCCGGTCGACCCGACCGTCCTCCAGCCGCACCTCGACGGGGCGGAGCCCCTGTAGGCTATTCGCCGGCCGGCGCGAAAAGCTAAATCGTCATGGTGAAGCCGTAAATCTTGCCCTTCTCGAGGTTTCTCTTCTCAGTAACGCTCTTGTTCTGCACGCATCCGCCGCCGAACGTCTCGACACTTTCCCATGAGGCGCCCCAACCTTCCCTGGAACGTCCGCCATAATGGAAACGAAGCGTGTAGCCTTCCTCCAAGTCTCCTTCGGAAAAGATTGGGGCATAGAACACTTGCGTTTTGGGGCCGCCACTGGTGTTCAGGTCACTGTTGTAGAAGTCGTTGAGCGTGTATTTGATGGTCCCGTAGGCGGTAGCGGCGAACAATCCGGTGTAAGTGTCCGTCGTCACGTCGAGCGCGCCGGCGGTCGCAATGACGGCCGGGGTGCCGGCATTGTCCACGGAAATCTTGACGGTACTGACCCGCTCATAATAGTCGTCATACCACGCCGTCGTCGAGCAGGTCACCGTGAGCCGGAACACGCAGATCTGGCGGACCAGCTCCACGTGAGCTGTGCTTTCGGCAATCACGACGTCGCCCACCATCACGTCGGCGCCGGCCAGGCTGGAAGGGGTATCCTTGACAATCTTCCCCACGGAACTCGTTAGGGAGTTCAGCGGGATGGAGACATCTCCCTCGGAGACGGTACCGAACAGCTTACTTCCCGCCGAGGTAGAGAGAGCCGGATAGAGGCAGATCACCCGGTCGCCCGGATTACCGTTCCAGGCGCCGATAAAATCAGCTTTCTCGCGGCCGTTTTCTCCAGTAGACATAAAATCGTCAATAGCAGTGATGCCGGATTCATCGAACGAGATATAGGCGGTCTTGGTCGGCGCGCCGACCGTGGCATTGATTGTCAGCTGGATTCCGGCATGCTGGACCGGAAGCGACTCCTTGTTGCAAGCGCAGAAAGCAATAATGGCACTTGCCATTAAAACGATGGAATATAACGTATTTCTCATGGTTCTGTCTCTTTTGATTGATTAAAAATTCCACTCCCATCCCCTGGGCATATCCGGAACCTCACCTGATGCGGCGATGATGCCTTCTGGTTTGACCTCTACGACCTCGACGATCGGCGCCTCGTAAGGCTGTTTGATTGTTGAAACTTCCATAAAATGTAATAATACTACTAACGATGGTTTTTTGACACGCAAACATACAAATTCTCCGCGACATTTTTGTATCATGTCCGTCTAAATACACCAAGTTAATCTTGCATTTGTGCGTTTAATTTCTTATCTTTGATTATCTGGCGAGAGGAACTCAAATGAGTGCATTTGATGAATATATCCGGCAGGGAGAACCGGAAAGAAAAGAAAAAGCGGCTGCCTGGCAGACTGCGATAGGCCTTCAGGATGTGGATGGACTCAAGCCGTCCGCATACCTGATCGAAGCAGCAAAGAAGCACATCGAGGGCGATATTACAATCGACGATGTCAAGCAAATGCTGGACACCTACTATCAGTCCAAAACCGCCAGAACTGAAGTAGAAAGTGAGAGGACAGAAGAGGCGGATAAAGTGTCGGCCCGTATTGAAGAACTTCTTACAGAAAAATCCTTTTCATTCACTCCCGAGTATTTAGCACGAATTCATCGCCATTTGTTCCAGGGATTATTCAAGTTCGCCGGCCGATATCGTGATTATGATATTACCAAACGCGAGTGGGTATTAGGTGGCGATACGGTTTTGTATGCCAGCGCATCCATGATTTCAGAAACGTTGAAATACGACTTTTCTCAGGAGAGATTGGTCAATTATGCTGCTCTTGATACAGACAAAGCCATAGAACAAATCGCCAAATTCATTTCTGGAATCTGGCAGATTCATCCTTTCGGGGAGGGCAATACGCGCACAACGGCCGTGTTTGCCATGAAGTATCTTCAATCGTTCGGGTTTGAAGTGCGGAATGACATGTTTAAGGAGCATTCCTGGTATTTTCGGAATGCCCTGGTACGGGCCAATTACAACAATTACCCGAAAGGAATACAAGCTACTGATAATTACCTTATTCTTTTCTTCCGGAATCTCCTTCTTGATGAGAAGAATGAATTAAGGAACCGTAGCTTGCTGGTATGTCCGTTCAAAAGTGCCAACCCTCCCGTTTCTAAGTGCCAAAATGACACTTTGAACTGCACGTTGGAAGAACTGGCCATTGTAAAGATCCTGAAGGAAAACGGAAAGGTTAAACAGGAAGAAATCGCCCGTCAAATCGGGAAATCACTCCGAACCGTTAAAAGAATCATGACCGGTTTGGCAGAAAAGAACGTGATTGCCCGTGAGAATGGCAGAAGAGATGGCGTATGGGTCGTTAAAACAGACCCCTGAATCCCGTCATTCGCCGGCTCCTCTCCCGTCATTCGCCGGCTCCGACCGGCGAATCTTGTTTATTCAAAATTAATGTTTACCTTTGCAAAAGAAGGGGGGATAGGTCCTCTGGGCTTGTCCCTTTTGAACCTTCTTGAAAGCGATTCTACGGATTCGCTGCTCTGAGGGCTGACGATATTATTTCGTCAGCCCTCAGTATTTTTGTCAAAACCTGACACAATGCTGCCGTACCTTTGCCGCTGCGAACAACAAAACGACAGAATACCATGGAAGCGAACAAACAACAGGGGAGCCTGAGCCTGGACCTCTTCTTCGGGCTCATCAAACTGGGAATGACAGCGTATTTCGTGTACCACTTTATCGGTTGGATGGCGCTGTAGCGATACGGAAGCCCCATACTCCTGCAATCCGGGGCTTCCGTATTATGTCATCCCCAACGCGCCGGCCGGCGGGTTATTTCCAACTTTTTCCTATATTTGTGATTGATCCACAATAACCACATGCGCAAATTCTATTACAGCGAGACCTGTTCCCGTTTCCTTCGGGCGGATGACAATGCTATCCTGGGGGAGATGGGCTCGCTCAATGAATTTGACCTGACTCTGGATCAACGCGATGCCTGGCAGCAGGAAATCATCATCATGAAGCAGGTCGTGCGGGAATTGGGCGGCGAAGGAAACATTGTCTTCGAGTACACCATACCCCGTCTAGGAAAGCGCGTAGACGTGGTTTTGCTGCTCAACGGCATAGTCTTTACCATCGAATTCAAGGTCGGTTCCAACGAATTCCTCGTCAACGACAAAGAGCAAGTATGGGACTATGCCCTCGACCTGAAGAACTTCCACGAAGAGAGCCGCGACCGAATCATCGTCCCAATCCTCGTGGCCACGGAAGCTCCTGACAAGGCCTGCTCGAGCAGCCCCGGCCTCTTCAGCGTTTACAACGACAAGGTCTACTACCCGCTATTCACCAACAGCGCGCGCCTGCTCCTCACGATCCAGCAAGTCCTCGCCAAAGAAGGAACAAAAGCACCCATAGACGCCCACGAATGGCTCTACAGCCGCTACAACCCCACGCCCACAATCATCCAGGCGGCTTCCGCCCTCTACATGAACCACAGCGTGGAGGATATCACCAAGCACGAAGCCGACAAGGCCGGCATTGACACTTGCACGGACCTCATCCTGGACATCATCCGAAAGTCCAAAGTCAACCATCAGAAGAGCATTTGCTTTGTCACAGGCGTGCCCGGGGCGGGGAAGACCCTCGTTGGCCTGAACGTTGCCATCCAGCAGGAACAAGGCGACCTGGCCGTCTACCTCTCCGGCAACGGACCGCTCGTCAAAGTCCTCACGGAAGCCCTCGCGCGAGACAAAGTCCAGAAGGAAAAAGCGGCCAACCGCAAATGCACCAAGACGGAAGCCGAGCGGCAAGTGAGCCGCTTCATTCAGATCATCCACCGCTACCGCGACAACATGCTCGCCAAGCTGAAAACGCCCATCCAGGGCACTGGAATAGAGATTGATCCGGCCAAAGTCTCCAAAGCTGCAAATGCCAATGCGGCCGAAGTCGAGAATGTCGCCATCTTCGATGAGGCCCAGCGTATGTGGGACATGCGCCACCTCAGCGCCTGGCTTGCTCGCAAGAAGAATCTCGCCAATTTCCCCATGTCCGAAGGAGAATTCCTCATCTGGTCACTGGACCAGCACAAAGACTGGGCGACCATCGTCTGCCTGGTGGGCGGGGGACAGGAGATCAACTCCGGCGAAGGCGGTATCGGACTCTGGATCCAAGCCCTGAACGAAACCTTCCCGGACTGGCAGGTCTATATCTCAGATCGCCTCACGGACAAGGAATACGCCGAAGGCAATGTTGCCGCGCTCCTGGCCGACAACCCAAACGTCCATCTGGAACAAAATCTGCATCTGGCGGTCTCCCAGCGCTCTTATCGCGCCGAGACGCTGTCCCTCTTCGTGCACCAATTACTCGACCTTGACGTAGACGCAGCGCGATCCACATACGCCGATATCAAGGAGCGTTATCCCATCGTGCTGACGCGTGATTTAAACAAGGCGAAGCAGTGGGTTCGCGACCACGCCCGTGGCTCCGAACGCTACGGCATGCTGGTCTCCTCGAAGGCTTTCCGGCTGAAACCGCTGGCTATCGACATCCGTTCGCAGGCCGACATCGTCCCGTGGTTCCTGAACTCCATCTCGGACATCCGCTCCTCGCTTTTCCTTGAGGACGTCGCCACTGAATTCGATATCCAGGGCCTCGAGCTCGACTGGACCTGCCTCGTCTGGGACGGCGACTTCCGCTATGACCCCAAACACCACTGCTGGCAGCACTTTAACTTCCGCAGCGACCGTTGGCAGAACATCAACCAAGCCGAAGGCCGTGCCTACCAGCTTAACGCCTACCGCGTCCTCCTGACACGCGCCCGCCAGGGCATGGTCATCTGCATCCCCGAAGGCAACCCCGACGACAAAACCCGTTTGCCGGAGTTTTATGATCCGACGTATGAGTATTTTAAGGAGCTGGATCTGGAAGTAATTTAATGACATGGCCAATATGATTCTTCCTTCCTCCGGAATAGTTGATGCGGGCCGTTTGTCGAGGATCTACGACAATACGGTGGCAACATATAAATTCTATTGGTTCGTCTCAATTATTGATTGGATTTGCGCAAATCCAGGACGGCGTAGTTTCACGTTTGACGAGATTATAGCTGGTATGATTGCCGAGGCATGGTATCCCATCCATTACTTCAGACTTTCTTTCGGGAAACAGGACTCGCTAGAGGCTATCATCCTTGAGATCCAGCGCCAACTTGACATACCCATAGATGCGAGTAGAGAATCCGTACGGAATCAGATTCTTAGGAACATAAACAAACCGGAGATCAGTAAATCGGCTCATATTCTTATAAACAACGTCCCGTATAGATTCCTGTCTCCGTGGATACCCAAAGCAACCGATGCTCAGGTCGTTGAACTATCTCATGTATACACGAATGGATGCCCGTACGCGATTATCGATAAATCCATTATCGTAGACAATCTTTGGGCGGATTATCTGATAGCAAACGCTGCTATTCTGAAGGACTTTTCCTTCTGGAATCTTTCTGTTTTTCTCCAAAAACGAAATCCAAATGTACCTGATATTCCTTCCAAGTTGGTTCGTCCGTTACAGCGTTCTGCACTTACACGTCAGCACAGGTTCTGGGATAGGTACATTGAATCCGCTGGGGGACTTCGCTGCATCTATACTAATGCTGAATTGACGGTAGGAAACTACGACTTAGATCACTTTATTCCATGGAGTTTTGTTGTGCATGATTTGCTATGGAACCTTCTTCCGTCAGATTCATCCATCAATTCTTCCAAGAGCAACTGTATCCCATCTTTGGATCGTTATTTGGAGCCCATGACTAAGGTGCAACATGCAGCGCTTCGGGTAAATTATGCTTCCAACCCCTCGGATAAGTTGTTCGAAGACTATCTTGTTTTCCGGTGCTCGATTCAAGAGCTTATAGATGCCCCCGAAGAGCAATTCTTCGAGCTATTCAAGAAAGAATTCACGCCTATGGCGCAAACGGCCACTAATATGGGGTTTGCTCCTTGGATTAATACGCCATCATATGGATAATTGTCCCTTCTGTAGAGTCGAATCCGAACGAGAGATAATTGCATCCTCGGCGCTCTCGTTGGCTTTTTTCGATGGATTTCCCGTGTCTCCTGGGCATGCACTAATTATCCCTCGAAGACATATTGCCTCCTTCTTTGATTTAACGAGAGAAGAGCAGCAGGACATGCTCAATCTAGCGGAGGAAGTGAAACGAATTGTAGATGAAAAGTTTCATCCGGATGGATACAATATCGGTGTGAATGTTGGCGAAGCCGCTGGGCAAAGCATCTTTCATGTCCACCTGCATCTGATCCCTCGATATGTCGGCGATGTCCCCAATCCTCGCGGGGGAGTGCGAGGTGTTATCCCCGCAAAACAAAACTATTAGTTTGGTGCATCAATCATGGCAAAGAACATAGTTCAATATGGATATGCTCTGTTAGATGCGACCAATAATACGATCAGCATCGATGAAATTGACCGGTCATTCACGAAGCTGCACAAATTCTATTGTCCGCACTGCCACAATGAGATGTATGCCACATTTGGCGAGGTACAATTGCCACATTTTCGTCACAACAGTGACAAGTGTCAGCACAGTAAATACCTTCACGACTTGGCTGAACACGTCTTCTATGAGGAGTATTCCAGGTGCCTTGATGAAGGATTGCCGTTCCATCTGGAATTACGCATCCCAACGCATTGTAACAATGCGTGCGTTCTGAAGAAACATACCGATTGCAACGAGCACTACATCCAAAAGACGGTCAATCTGACTAAGGAATACACACTGATTTCCCTTGAAACCAGGGTGGGTATTGAAGAGCGTTATCGTCGGCCTGACATCCTTCTCGAATCTCTTGATGGCAAGCAGCTGTGGGTTGAGATTTGGGTATCTCACGAGACGGAAGAAGAGAAAAGGAAAGACGGTCGCATCATCGAAATCAAGATTGAAACAGAGAAGGATCTGGAGAAAATCCGGCAGCATAAGATAATCCAGTCCGAAGGTGAGGATCTGGCCGTTCGCATTTTCAGTATCGAAACAGATGGCGCCGATGCCCTGTTTGCGAACGAAGAGCCCGATTCTACCACAATCTTCCCCTGCGAGAAGTATTTCTGTTTTGAAGTGGGAAACTTCGGCTATAAGGCCGATATTTTAGACTATATCAAGACGAGCATCAACACAGATCTATCATATAGAGTCATTCTCCGGCTGAACTGGAAGGGTCAGCACGATTCTATTGGAGGAACTACCGGTAAGCAGACAACAGTGGAAAACCTGCGCTCTGTCTGCACGCAAAGATACTATTCCTATGGTGATGACGGCCCATTGTATCAGGACAAGACTTTTGATTCCCTGATTGTTTTTGAGTGGAAACCGGAATCTTTCAAACCAACGCCTATCCAAGGAGCAACACCATACTATCGTTCTTCATACAAACCTCGTCACCAGCCGACACCACAACCGACTGCCGCGCCGGTCGATATTGCCGATTTGGAATGGGTCGATTTGGGCCTCCCGTCCGGGACTCTCTGGGCAAAGAACGATGTCGATGGCAAAATGACATTTCTGGAGGCCAGACGGGCCTATGGAGCCCATGTGCCATCTAAAAGGAACGCTAACGAACTCCACAAGCATTGCACCAGAGAATGGGACGATACTGCCCATGCGCTCGTTTTCACGGGGCCGAACGGGAATTCCATATCATTCCCTTGCAAAGAAAGAAACAAAACCTACTGGCTCAATGCTTATGAACAGGGCAACCCGCAGTTTGGCCAATGCTTCCACATTGGTCCGGACCGACACTTCTGGGTCAATGACAAAGATGCCCTCTCTGCAATCTACGTACGCCTGGTCCGCTTTCCATAAAGTAATTTGCAAATAGCACTTGATATCATTTGTTTTACCATACATGGTCTGCAAATACAAACTCATCACCCTTTGGGGCAGCACGCGTTTCAAGGAGCATTGTAATTTAAACACGTTAGCAACATGAAAGAACCTGGATACGTTTACATCCTCACCAATCCAAGTTTCAAGGATGATATCGTCAAGATTGGTCTGACTTCCGGCACAGTCGAGAAGCGGATGAAGGAACTCCATACGACAGGTGTCCCGACGCCGTTTGAGAAGTATGCTTCCATCAAAACATCGAAGTACGAGGAGGTGGAGAGGTTTATGCATCATAGCCTGTCGCTGCTGTCCGAGGGTAGCCGGGTAAATGACAACCGGGAATTCTTTCGGATTGGTCCTGAGAAGGCTTTGTCATTCATGATGGAAATTGCCGAACTCCTTGATGATGCAGAAGTTACCACCTGCAACGAACAGGCGCGTAAGGATCATGTAGAAATTGCTCATAAGAAGAGCTTGTCCGGGAAAGAGGAGTGGATTGCTTCGGCTCATTTCAAGGGCATTGAGCCGGAAGAGGCCTCCGGGTTTATCGATAAGCTTCTCCAGATGGGATATGGCGCGCATGTGGGTACAAGCGACCTTACGCTCGATCGTACCGTTGGAAAGAAGCGTTACAATGTCTTGATGTTCTTTGGCCTGGAAGCCGTTTCAATCGGATTTCAGCCAAAGGCGTTGATTGAGTTGTCCAAAGCAGCCACAGGTTCTGAGAATTCAGCTCAAGCCCTGCTTGAGAGGCTTAAGCTGTTTCTTGGCCCACAACAGAAGAACAAGACGCCCTACGAACCGCTCAACGGGTACTACTATATCCCCTGGAGCACAGTTACAGAGAGGGGTGAACAGTTGACTGAAGTGTTAAGAGCGTTCTTTGCATACTAGAAAATGGTTGGCTAATACAAACCCCGTCGTATGGGAGTACGCTTATGCGTCGTAAGGAATCGATCGACAACCTCATTCGTGTTAAGGACTTCATCGAGTCCCACGTCTGGCATTTCGCCAAGACAATGCCGGAGATTCCGCATTGGTTTTGTCTGCGGAAGGACAAGAATGACGTAGAGGAGTTCCTGTGGTTCGCCCGGCATATCGAAAAGCACGGTACGCCAGGGGAGTTTTGCGGGAAAACGTATCGGTATTACCATTTTGAGGAGAGAAAGTATTGGTCAATGGACGAGCGTCCGGAGGACTGCGATCTGATCAATATGGATTCCGCCGATGGCGATAGCCCTGTCCTCTTTCAGCGCTGTTCGATGATTCTGAATGGCCCCATAGAGAGGGTAAAAGAGATCTTTCAGCGGAACAATGTGCCGCTGTGCAAGAGTGATTTTGCGAAGGATGTGGGCTATGTCTTTCTGACGCGCTCGGGGACGGCTACACATGGTTCGCTATTTGGCGCCTTGCGTGAATACCCGGATGCCATAGCCAGCTGCAGCCCGGCCCTGGTTGGAGTCAAAACATACCTCAGGTACTGCAAAGAGTCCCTTGTGCCGGTGGAATATGATCTTGATATAGTGCCATGAAGAAACTGACCTCTAGTGAGTTCTCCGCCTGGTTGGATGAGACCGACCCCAAGTATCTCTACAACCCGGAAACCCGAATGGCCTACAAGGATGTCGGGTTCTATCCCCAGCAGCCGGCATATTGCAAGGGGCCGGATGGCCGAGAAGTCCGGATTACCAAGAAAGACGAAGGTCTCATCAAGACTCTAAAGCATAGCTGCGTAATGACGGCTGGAGAGTATGCGGCATATGGTCCGAGTCTTGTCTTCAATGCTATTCCGTCGTCCACTACTCAGGTTGAACCCTGGTTGAAGAATCATGCAGAGAAAGAGTCTATCGAGGACATTCCCAAGCCGATGGCCGATGAGTTTACAACACTGATGCATGCGGAGATGATGGATGGTGAGATGACTCGCGAAGAATTGATGTGCTGGGGCGCATACGGCGCTATTGAGCGGGGAACCCCCAAAGAAGAGGCCTTGAAGAAATACGGTGTCACCGAGGAAGCATATAATGCCTGCATCAGGAAAGAATATGAGCTGGCCGGCACCCCGTTTAATAATGGCTCGGCGGACGATCCATTTTCATTCTTCCGGTTTTACAAGGAGGAGCACGTCAATGTCTGCCCGTTCCAGCTCGGGACCGACGAGGCAATGCTTTGGCAGGCTGAAAAAGTCATCTATGGGAAGTGGAACAGCCTGACGAAGGGAGAGACTCCGACACCGGAGCAGGTCAAAGGCTGGGTGGCTGATGTCGTTTTGCGATTCAACCCATATGGCGGCGACAAGACGATGAAGTGCTACAAAGAGCACTTCTAATCGGCAAGAGTACTATTCCGGATAGATTTCAAGGACCTTTCCTTCCCGTTGGGCGGCCCGGATCTCCCGGAGCAGCTGCCGTTCCGAATCATTTTGAGGCGTACGCTCACCTCGAGAGAGCTTGCACTGGATGAGGTCCGAGTCAAGCAACGGATCGTTGCAGTAGTCCTGATACGAATCATACACCGTCCCATCCGGAGCCGTGTACTTCTTGCCAGGAGTGTGTTTCGGCTTCGGTTTGTCATCCGCCTCGCTCAGCATCGTGGCCAGCGTGTCGAGGTCGTTAGTCACCGCATAGAAGAGCTTGTACATCAGCTCCGGCTCCACCATTTCCGGGATGTAGGCGATGACCTTCTTTCCTGCCCCAGCCATCCACCCAGCCTCGGTGTGCGCTGATCTTCCACACGGAAGCACGAGGACGCAAGTGTCCGCTACCTCCATGGCATCCGCGTCGTTCCTGAATTGACATTCTGCTTTCGGGTGGTGCAATCCCTCGGCATACTGCTCGAACGTCCAGTTTTGGGCTTTTTCATCGATGTCCGTCCAATGGAAACCATTGCCTCCGTAAATGGGATGACGGAAATCAAAGACACGGTGGCCCTCATCTTTGAGGCGCTTCACCACATCATCGTAGTACGGGTTCTTCCAACTGGAGGCGACGTAAATCCTTGCCATGAGTTTCTTTTTGAATGATCCAAAGATAAGTGTTTTTTTGTTGTATCTAGAAACACTTTTCGCAGAGTCAACGTGCATTCTCGCCGCACAGCACTGCCGTTGCTGCGTCAGCCGGTAGGGGAGTCGCGCGGGGGCCTGTGGCCGTTTGCCTGCGCCGTCGGGGGCCGTGGGGAGCGTGCGTGAGGTCGGCTGACGAGGGCCTTCGGAGCCGGTAGAGCGGCAGGGTGGCGACGGACGGGCATTTTGTTGCCCGGACGGCGGCAGCACTGCCGCTCCCGGCGGAGAAGGCGGTAACTTTTTCCGGGTTACCGTCCGAGAGTATCCAACAATTCCTCAACCGTTGCCGGCCGGGTACCGGGATGAAGCATCTTGAACTTATGGTATCGAAGCACGTCGGCGGCTATCTGGTTCCGCAGGGCCTCGCCCCGCTTGAACCAGCCGGAAACGATCTTATAGCCCTTCCAGCCGCAGTTGCAGTAGCCTTCCAGATCCACCCGGCCGCTGAGCGGAGAGCCGACGAAACGGAAGGGGAGTACGGTCTTGCCGCACTCGGGACACTGGTACTGGAAAAGGTCGGGATGGTTCCTGATGGTCTGGACGAAGGAGCCCAGCCAAACGGGGTCGGGGGCCAGCTCGGCGGTGATTCCAGCGACACTGTAGGTCATCTCCAGGTACAGGGGGATGAAGTAGAACCGGTCGATGTCTTTCCAGTCGTCGAAGCGGACGTAAAGCTCGTTCGCGTGGGAATAGAACGGTTGGGTGAGGAGACGCTGCTCCTCGGTCGGGCGCAATGCGTTCTTCCTGATGAAAATGTTTTTGTCCATGATACAGACTTTTTTTGATTGAACATCCGCATCGCTTTACCACCGTGGCTTCTGGCTGCTCGGTTGGTGCTCCTCCGGGGAGACTCACGTTATGCCTTTTGCGCCCAGAATATCATCAATAATTTGTATTTTAGCACCATGAAACGCATTCGGTACACCGGGACGAATTACGAGGAGATCAAGGCGCTATGCGGCGACAGGGTGCTGGCGCCGTATTTCTGCATGGGGTTCTCGATGCTTTCCGTGGACACCGGGGATGGCTTCGAGTCGGTGTATGAAGGCGACGACATCGTGCTCGAAGACGACGGCTCCCTCCGGGTGGAGAGGGGTGGTCGGTAACGAAGAAGACCAAGGGGTTTCCTTGGTCCTATCATATCACAGTGCTTGAATTTGCTCTTCGGTGAGGCCGGTAATTTCGACAATATCAGCAATGCTCATTCCTTTCTTCAACATCCTCCGGGCAATCTCTTTGGCCTGCACTTCTTTCCCATGTTCAACGCCTTCTTCCCGGGCAAAGTCGATAGTATTCTGATAGTCCCAGCGAGCCTTTAGAGAACTGAGATAGGCCTGCTGCTGGGCATCGGTCATATTGGCATATTCGGCTTCCTGGATCATAGCTTCAAAATAAGGGTCGTCCCATAATTCCGGTTTCTCCGCGAATTTCGGTAAGTTTTTCAAAATAAACAAGAACCTGTCCTCAAATGTGTGGCAGTCCTCCTTTTTCTTGTCGAACCGCTTGACCTCAAGGAAAGCAAAACGAATCCGGTCCGTCATCAATTCGTTCGTCTGTTCGTCCCGAATGGTAAACATATGGATAAACTGTTTTTTGTCAGCAAGCGTCGGGTCCAAATGGCGCAGTGGAAAGTTCAGCAGGCCGAAGAAAAAGACAGGCGGGTAGTTGTAGTCCCATTTCTCCCGTTTGCTCTTGTCTTTCGGCGCGGACTTGGAGATAGGGAAGGTCGTGTAGAACAGGGATCGTTCCAGGAAATACTTCTGCTGTGCAATTTGGACTTCTATCACGAACTTACGTTTGTCTGTCGTCTTGCAAAACAGGTCAAAACTAGCCTTCCTGTCCTCTTTCGTATGTCCGAGTTGCTCGCTGTCATCAATCGTAATGTCTTCGATGTTCAGTCCGAAGATTTCATTGAGCGGACGGATGATGAGTTGTTTCTTGCCGGATTCCTTGAAAATGTACTTGAATCCGTAATCGACCATAGGGTCGATATACTTGCCTACAAAAGGCTCTTGACGGATGTTTGTCATAATAAAAGAATACAGGCCGGGAATGGTTTGTCCGGCCCTGGCGGCTAAGATGTGAATAGAATAAATGCCGGCCTATAGGAACCTGAAAGAATCGTATTTTTTTCACACTTACCCCCGAGAAAATGGTGAGTGTGGGATTTCAGGAACTTTTTCGTATTTTCGCATCAACCACAATAAGACTACGTATGGCTGAACAGAAATTCCCTTGCGAGAACTGCAAGTTACGCGCACATTACGACAAGAACCCCAAGTCGGTACTGGGCCGCTTCTGGCGCTGGCACATCAACTTCTGCCCCGGTTTCCGGGCGTATTTCACCAATCAGGACGAGCAGACCCAAGCGGCGATCCGGGAGAAATACAATTTCACCAAATACCAGTAGCTCTCCTGTCACCCGGAACCGAAGACTTCTGAGAACCACCCTGCTACCGGGGTGGTTTTTCAATTATCTGGACAGGTAGTTGAGGTACCGGGAGATTTCGGGCTCCAGGCCTTCGCGGCTGAGGGGGCAGTCCGGATGGAAAGGGTGGACGGTGATCTTGTCTTTGGCGGCGGTCCAGTTGCCGGCCACGTGGCCGTCCAGCAGGACAATCGGCCAGAAGGTGCCGCTCTGGTCATGAGCGTGATGCCGGTGTTCAAGCGGCAGAACAACATCCCGGCTCTTGTAGCTGATCAGGTACTCGTCATAGGGCGGCAGCAGGATGCAGTGGCCCTTCTGAAAGCCGCGCGTGCGGGCATCCTCCGTGAGGTAGAATTCCCGGCCGCGCCATTTCTCCGCATGGAGCCAGTCGCCCAGCAGGGCGATGCCCCTCCGGCAGTCGCTCATATTGAGACCGCTCCACCAGGCGAAGTCCTCCAGCGTGGCGGGTTGGCTGTGGCGGAAGTATTTGCGCGTGAAGAGCAGCAGCGCCTCGTCCCGGTCCATTGGCGCGGGTGCAGGCAATTTGTCGGCCGAGAGAGCGTAGGTGGCTTTCAGCGGCAATAGATCGCCGCTGCAGAGCACGCCGGCGAGTTCCGCCATGCGGATGTGGTACGACAGCCGGTGGTCGTCCATTCGGATATCGCGCTCCGCCAGGCCCTGGACGATGTCTTCCTTCGTGGCGCTCCGTTTATCGGCCACGATGCGGCAAAGGATCTCCCGGATTCGGTAGAGTTCTTCGTCCGGTATGCTGATGCGGTTGCTGGCCATCCAGCCCTTGGTGACGGCGATGGCTTTGGGGGCGCAGAGCTGAATGAACGGCCAGTAATCGTCGGCCGCCACCAGTTGCCAGGTGCCTCGCATCAGATGGAATCGGACGATCTTGCCGGCATTGAAAGCCTTCTGGAATGCCTTGAGCGAAGGTTTCTTCGTCCGCATGGCCACGGCCCAGCGCATCCCCTTGTGGTCCTGCGCCTGCACGGCTCCCATCCAGCTCACCACCTCTTTGGGCGTGGCGAACTGCGGGCAGATGAGCTGCTGGCTCAGCAGGCGTTGGGACACAGGATTCATGATATAAAAGGATTATAGCCGGGCGGAGCTGATTTCTGCTCCGATAGATTCAATGGCTTTCATTATTTTGCGCGTGGTCTTTTCGCCGGGATAGGCGAGGCCGCTTTTATATGCGCGCATTCTACTCTCGTTGATTCCTGCGTATTCGGCGAACTTGCTGACATTCAGGAAATCAAAGTAGTTGAAAAAAGAAGGAATATCGTATCGGAACGAGATGTCTATCTTGGTCGGCATTTCCGATCCTTCTTTCGCTGCGCCCTCCAAAGACTCTTTGACGCTGGCCAGGAAGTCCTGCTTAGCTGCTTTCACACTCTCGCCGTAGCCGCCGAAATAATAACGCCCAACCTTCTGCTCCGAATGGATAGAATAATACCCGTCGGGACCTTTCTCGATGATAGCTAAAATCTGCATAAAAAACGATGTGCTTCATGGCAAAGATAACAATAACGTTGCAAGATTCAAAAACAAATTCGTTGCAGAATTTGATAATGCTTCGATCGGTTCGAGTGGCCATCAGTAAAGTTGTATTCTTTTCCCGGAAAAACCTATGGCTTGAGTCAAAAGTGAAAGAAAAATTGTGAATTATTTCGGATTATTACGTTTTGATAATACAAGTTGCGTGGGGAGGATTTCTCTGATTGACTGACAGCTCCGAGGCACCAGCGCCTCCTATCTATAAGGGGGCTAAGCCGCCCCCTATAACCCCTTGCGCCGCTCAAGTCCCTTAGCAACTCCGTTACTTTCCTCCTGGCGGCTCGGCAAAGAAAGCCAGCTTTCTCTGCGCTCGCTCGCTGCGTCGGCTTCCGTATTTGCTACCGCAAATACACGGGACCGCGTCGGTCGGCTGGTGCCGACTTGACGCCACGCACCCGGGGGGCTCGCTCCTCGCCGACGGATGCCCGCACTGACCAAGGTTCCGGGAGCACCAGAGGCGATTTCTGCTCCCGGCGAACATATTTTCTGCATTCCGGGAGCGCTGGGGCCTTTCTCCGCTCCGGCAAATAACGGAGGGAGCTCCCCGATCAGGTCGGGGATGACGGTGGATAGAGGGTCGGAGCGTAGCGACGCAGGGGGTCCGGGGGGTTAGCCCACCGGTCATTAGATTCGCCGGTCGGAGCCGGCGAATGACGATCTGCTAGGCTTTCTGCTTCTTCTGCGGATCCTTGAAGAGGAGGGCGAAGAGGAGGCCGACCAGCAGGGAGTACGCCGCGAAGATGTACCAGGCGGTGCTCCAGGACGGCTCGGCGGCGTTGTAGACGAAGTGGTTCACCACGCGGCCGGCGGCCCAGGTGCCGATGGAGGCGCCGAGACCGTTGGTCATCAGCATGAAGAGACCCTGCGCCGAAGAGCGGATGTCCTTGTCCGTATTCTCGTTGACGAAGAGCGAGCCGGAGATGTTGAAGAAGTCGAAGGCCACGCCGTACACGATGCAGCTCAGGACGAACATCCACACGCCGCTGCCCGGGTTGCCGGCGCCGAAGAAGCCGAAGCGGAACACCCACGCGAACATGGCGATCAGCATCACCTTCTTGATGCCGAACTTCTTCATCGCGAAGGGAATCAGCAGGATACAGAGCGTCTCGGACACCTGGCTCAGGGAGATCAGCGCGTTGGCATTGTTGGCACCCCAGGCGTTCGCAAAGAGGGGATTGTCTTTGAAGGAAGTGATGAAAGTATTGGCGTAGCCGTTGGTCACCTGCAGGGAAGCGCCGAGGAGCATCGAGAAGATGAAGAACACGGCGAACTGCGGATTCTTGAAGAGCTTGAAGGCGGTGAGTCCCGTGGCCTCGGCGAAGGACTGCGTGCCCTCGGCCTTGGGCTTGCACGGGCAGTTCGGCAGGGTCAGGGAATAGACGCAGAGCACGAGGCTGAGGGTGCCGGACACGAAGAACTGGTTATAGGTATGCTGGAACTGCACGCCGTCGGCGCCCTTCACGAAGTTGACGAAGAGCATCGTCAGGATGAAGCCCACGGTACCGAACACGCGGATGGGCGGGAAAGCCTTCACGGGGTCCTTGCCGGCCTTCTCCAGGGCGTTGTAGGCCACGGAGTTGGAGATGGCGATGGTCGGCATGTAGAAGGCCACGCTCACCGCGTAAAGCGCGTAGAACGTGCCGAATTCAATCCCGGCACCGGCATTCATCGCATACCAGCCGGCGGCGAGCATCCCGGCGCCCGCGACACCCTGGCAGAGCGACAGCACCTTCTGCGCCGGAATCCATTTGTCGGCGATGATGCCCATCAGGGCGGGCATGAAGATGGAGACAAAACCCTGGGTGGCGAAGAAGAGCCAGATCTGGGGGCCGAAGCCGCTGCTAGCGAGGAAACTTCCCATCGAGGTGAGGTAGGCACCCCAGGCCGCGAACTGGAGGAAGTTCATGATGATCAGCCGGAGGCCGATGTTCGATTTGTTCATAAGGTAGGTTCGTTAGTTTTTTTGTAACCACAAAAATACAAGTTTTTCACGGGATTTCACTATCTTTGAAAGATGAAATTTACGAAGACAGCGACCGATCCGCATTCCTCCGCCCGCGCGGGCGTCATCGAGACGGACCACGGCCGAATCCATACCCCCATCTTCATGCCTGTCGGGACCGTCGGCTCCGTCAAGGGCGTGTATCATCGCGACCTTAAGGAAGACATCGGCGCGGAGATCATCCTGGGCAACACCTACCACCTTTATCTGCGCCCCGGACTCGACACGCTGCGCGCCGCGGGCGGTCTGCACAAGTTCGAGGCCTGGGACCGTCCCATCCTTACGGACAGCGGGGGATTCCAGGTCTTCTCCCTGAGTCCCATCCGCAAGCTGACCCCTGAAGGTTGCACCTTCCAGAGCCACATCGACGGCTCGCGCCACAGCTTCACCCCCGAAAACAACGTGGACACGCAGCGCATCATCGGCGCCGACATCATGATGGCGCTCGACGAATGCTGCCCCGGCGACGCCGACCACGCCTACGCCCGCAAGAGCCTGAACCTCACCAAGGCCTGGCTGGAGCGCTTCGCGAAGCGATTTGCCGAAACGGAACCGCTCTACGGCTATTCCCAGACCTTCTTCCCGATCGTGCAGGGCTGTGTCTATCCCGACCTGCGCCGGGAGGCGGTCGACCACGCCGTGCAATTCGGAGCTGAGGGCTATGCCATCGGCGGCCTGGCGGTGGGGGAGCCTACGGAGAAGATGTACGAGATGCTGGAACTGGTCTGCCCGCTGCTGCCGGACGACCGGCCGCGTTACCTGATGGGCGTCGGCACGCCGGCGAACCTGCTGGAGGGCATCGCACGCGGCGTGGACATGTTCGACTGCGTCATGCCTACGCGCAACGGCCGCAACGGCATGCTCTTCACCTGGGACGGCATCATGAACATGCGCAACGCGAAATGGGGGCAGGACTTCTCCGAGCTGGACCCGAAGGGCGCGTCCTTCGTGGACCATACCTACACGAAGGCCTACCTGCACCACCTGTTCGTGGCAGGGGAGATGTTCGCGGCCATGCTCGCCAGCGAACACAACCTCGCCTTCTACCTGGACCTGGTGCGCACGGCGCGGCAGCACATCGAGGCAGGGGACTTCGCCGCCTGGAAGGAAAGCACCCTCGAACGCATCACAAGAAGGATATAGCATGCTGGGGATCAACAAGATAGATTGGTATATCGCGAAGAAGTTCATCATGACCTTCTTCCTGTCCCTGCTGCTCATCATCGTCATTATCATCATCTTCGACCTGTCGGAGAAGATCGACTACTTCGTCAAGAACGATGCGCCGCTGAAGGCCATCATTTTTGACTATTACTGCAACTACATTCCTTATCTGGTGAACATGTTCGCCTCGCTGTTCGTCTTCATCACGGTGGTGTTCTTCACCTCGCGCATGGCGGCGAACTCCGAGATTATCGCCATCCTTTCCTGTGGCGTCAGCTTCCACCGGATGATCATTCCTTACCTGGCGTCCGCGGCGCTCATCGCGATGTTCGCGCTGGGCCTCAATCTCTTCGTCATTCCGCACTCCAACGCCACGCGCCTGGAATTCGAGACGCAGTATATCAAGAAGAACACGAACTACCACCTCCGCGACATCCACTACCAGACCGCGCCAGGGCAATTCGTGTATATCGAGTCCTTCAGCCGCTGGAATAACACGGCCTACAAGTTCACCATCGAGGACATGGACGGCCATCGGCTGACCCGCAAGGTCAGTGCGGAGACCGCCGTCTGGGACAGCACCACGACCGGCTGGAAACTGAACAAGGTCTTCATCCGGGAATACAGCGAAGGCCTCAGGGACCAGGTCTCGTACAAAGAGCAACTGGATACGGTCATCGCGCTGAAGATCAGGGATTTGTTCAACAACGAGAAGACCGTGGAGACCCTGGATATCCGGGCGCTGAACGAGCTCATCGCCACCCAGCGGATGCGCGGCGACGCCAACGTCATGTATGCTGCCATCGAGAAGCAGCGCCGCCTGACCATGCCGTTCTCCGCCCTGATCCTGACCATCATCGGCGTGTCGCTCTCCGCCCGCAAGCGGCGCGGCGGCATCGGCTGGAACATCGGTATCGGAATCGCGATCGCCTTCTCCTACATCTTCTTCCTGCGCGTCAGCGAAATGTTCGTCTATACTGATACGCTGCCGCCCGGCATAGCGCTGTGGCTGCCTAACCTGTTGTTTACCGTGGTGGCGTATTTCCTGTATAAGCGGGCCTGCAAGTAGAGATTCGCCGGTCGGAGCCGGCGAATGACGGAAGGGAGAAGACGAATGACGGAAAAAAGAATGACGATAAGATATGAAAGTAAAAGTAATTAATAAAAGTTCGAATCCGTTGCCGGAGTATGCGACGGCATTCGCCGCCGGACTGGACGTCCGGGCCAACAACGACACCCCCATCGAACTGCAGCCCCTCGGCCGCGCCATCGTCCCGACCGGACTCTTCCTGGAGATTCCCGCCGGCTACGAGGTGCAGGTGCGTCCGCGCAGCGGCCTGGCCGCCAAACGCGGCATCACGGTCCTGAATGCGCCCGGCACCATCGACGCGGACTACCGCGGCGAGGTCTGCGTAATCCTGGTCAACCTGGGCACGGAGCCCTTCGTCATCGAGCGCGGCGAGCGCATCGCCCAGCTGGTGCTGGCCCGGCACGAAGTCATCGAATGGGAGGAAAGCGATTCCCTCGCGGAATCGGAACGCGGTGCCGGCGGATTCGGCAGCACCGGTGTCAAATAAGATAGTTATGGAAGAACTGTATGCCAAATACTTAGCCTGCGGCTGCAAGGTCACGACCGACAGCCGGGCGATCCGCGGCGGGGAGATCTTCTTCGCCCTGCGGGGAGAGAATTTCGACGGCAACAACTACGCCCTCAAGGCGCTGGAGTCCGGGGCCGCCTGGGCGGTGGTGAATGAGGACGCCGGGTGGGAGGAGATGCCCGATCAGGTCGGGCATGACGGAACGCAAGCCAGGCATGACAAGCTTATCAAGGTGGCGGATCCGCTCACGACGCTGCGGGACCTGGCCATCTGGCATCGCACGCACGTACGGGACGGCCAGCTGCCTGTCATCGGCCTGACCGGCACCAACGGCAAGACCACGACCAAGAACCTGATTTCCGCCGTCCTGGCGAAGAAATACCGCGTCACGGCCACGCAGGGCAATCTCAACAACGACATCGGCGTGCCGCTTTCGGTGCTGTCCATCACGCCCGACACGGAAATCGCCGTGATCGAGATGGGCGCCAGCCACCCCGACGACATCGCCAAGCTCGTGCCGATCAGCCGGCCGGATTACGGCCTGATCACCAACGTCGGCCGTGCTCACCTGCTGGGCTTCGGCTCGTTCGAGGGCGTCAAGGCCGCCAAAGGCGAGCTTTACAACTGGCTCGGCAGCCACCGCGGCTCGCTCATTTTCCTGAACGAGGATGACGCCGACCTGCGGGAAATGGCCGCGAAGCAGCCCTGCCACACCTTCGGTTACGGGGTCGAATACCAGCACGCAGAGATTCTGCCGGCCACGCCGGAAGAGCCGTTCCTGCGCATCCGGCTGGGCGAGGACCTCGTGAAGACGAACCTGGTCGGCGCCTACAACGCCACCAACGTGCTCGCCGCCCTGGCGGTGGGTGAGTATTTCGGCGTGCCGCGGGCCGACGCCATCGCCGCCATCGCGGATTTCGTGCCCGCCAACAACCGTTCGCAGATGGTCCGCACGGCCGCCAATACCCTCATCGTGGATGCCTACAATGCCAATCCTTCCTCGATGCATGCGGCGCTGGACAACTTCCGTCACGTGGAAGCCGCGCACAAACTTGCCCTGCTGGGCGACATGCGGGAACTGGGGGAGGAGTCCGTTGCGGAACACGAGAAGGTGGTCCGCCAGCTGCGCGAGAACGGGGTTCCGGCCTGCCTGGTCGGGGAGGAATTCCAGAAGGCGCTGGCGAAGCTGCCGGCCGGGGCGGAGCCGTGGTTCCCGTCCGCCGATGCCCTGCTGGAGCACATCCAGGCGCATCCCGTCCAGGATACGGTCATCCTCATCAAGGGATCGCACAGCATCTCGATGGAGAAGGTAGTTCCTGTACTTTAGAGATGCCCGATCAGGTCGGGCATGACGAACGGCAGTCGGGCATGACGAATAATTGTCATCCCCGGCTTGACCGGGGATCTCCTACATTCTGTACCGATACTGCAGCCGCACCTCCATGCGCCCTTCTTTGGACGTGCGGTTCCAGGGATACTGGACCGTCTCCAGGCGGAGCCAGAGGCTGTGGTGACGGGAGAGGTGCCAGGCGCCGTAGAGCGATGCATCCCAGCCGCGCCCGTAGCGCGCCGGGACCGTGAAGGAACCGGGCGCGTCGCGCTCGTAGACGTAGATGCGGTCTTCCCAATCATCCACCTTGAAGACGCCGCCGCGCAGGTAGAGGGCGGCCTTCTCCGCTTTCCAGCCCGCCTCCGCATACCAGTTCCAGGCGAAGTCACGGCAGCGGACCGCATCGAAGCGGGCAGAAAGCAGCCAGGGGCCGCGTTCGGCGGCCAGCACCACGCGCCCATCCACCCGCAGGGGCGCTTTGTCCGCAGGCCGGTAACGCGCCTGCAGGCGGAATTCCGGGCGCAGCTGGATGGTCCGCCATTCCCGTTCCGGATGCCAGCGCAGCAGCGCCTTGTACTGCGCCACGCCCGTGTCGGTCCGCCAGCCGGCATCCGCCGTCAGCCCGAAGGCGGGACCTTCATACCCGGCGGCCACGCCGCTGTATCGCTTGTCCCCACGGCCGTACCAGCGGCCCAGCAGCCCGAGGCGGTGGCCATATTCCGGAAGGTAATACGCCCCCGCCTGCACCATCAGCTTGCCGCTGTAGAGCAGGGCGGCTTCGCCGAACAGGCTCCAGTCCGGCCGGGCGATCCGCGCTTCCAGCGAGGCGCCTTCCGAGGTGGCCGTCACGCCCGCCGTCGCCGAACGCCAGGTCCGGGTCAGGTTGACGATCGGCAGCTTGCCCATTATGGAATAAGCCGCCGAGAGCGTCCAGCGGCCGAAATGCCAGTCCGTCGCCACGCCCAGCAGGGTGGCGCCGTACGAGCCGGTGGGGGAGAAGCCGGTCCCGTTTCGCCGGAAGGCGCCCAGCGTGCCGAAGCCGCTCAGCTGGAAGCCGCTCCACTGCAGCAGGCCCTGCCCGAAACGGGCGTTGAAATGCCCCACGACCAGCTGTCCCAGCGCCCGGCGGCCATAGTAGGCTGCGCTCAAGGTAGGGAAGCCGACGGCGGGATCCGATAGGGTATTGCGCACGGAAACGAACGCGGCCGCGCGTTCGCCGAGGACCGCCTCATATTTCGCGCCGCCTGCGGCGCTGCCGTCCGTCCGGAGTGCCCCCCGCAGGGTGAGCGTCTGCCCGAAGCGCAGGTCTTCCCGGTGACCGGGCACCGCATCCCGGTCGCCCAGCACGACGAATTCCCGCAGCGCTTCCACGAAAGCCGCGGAGAAACCGTCCACGAGCGCCAGCTCGGTCCAGGAGAGGATATCTCCCGACCGGGCACGGTAGTCCAGCAGGGAAGCGACCTGGTACGGGGTCAGCAGCCCGGTGGACAGCATCCGGCCGCGGCCGGCGATGTTGAGATCGACTGGGTGTGCCGCCAGAGTCTGGTAGCGTTGCACTTCGTCTTCGGAGAGTTCTTCGACGCAGGACGCGCCGGTAAGCGTCAGAAGGGCTTGCTGAAAGCCCCCCGGTCCGGAAAGGACCAACAAGATCAGGAGACTTTTCATAGCATTATGCAGTTTCTTCCCAAATTTAGAAATTATTTTCGTAAATTCGGGCATTCAAAGAAACACTCCCATCATGAAGGACGAGAAAATCCAGATTCACGACAAGACCTTCCGGCCTTACATCCGCCACGAGCGCATCATGGACGCCATCGACACCGTCGCGCGGGAAATCAATTCCGACTTCCGCAACTGTACGGACGTGCCGGTGATCCTGTGCGTGCTGAACGGCTCCATTCCGTTCACAGGCGAGCTCCTGCAGCGCATCGATTTCCCCTGCCAGCTCATTTCCATCAAACTGTCCTCCTACCAGGGCACCAGGTCCACAGGCACAGTCCTGAACGTGATGGGCCTGACGTCCAGCGTGCGCGGGCGCCGCGTCATCATCTGCGAAGACATCGTGGACACCGGCAACACCATCGTCGCCCTCAAGGAGATGCTCCTGGACAAAGAAGGCGCCTCCGAAGTGCGTATCGCCACGCTGCTCCTCAAGCCGAAGGTGTACGACAAGCCGGTCAAGCTGGATTACGTGGGCATGGAGATCCCCAACGCCTTCATCGTCGGCTTCGGACTCGACTACAACGAGCTCGGCCGCAACATCAGAGACATTTACGTTATTGACGAAACACCCATGAAGTATTACATCCTCTTCGGCCCTCCGGGTGCCGGCAAGGGCACCCACGCCGGTGCCATCGCGCAGAAGTACAACCTCAAGCACATCTCCACCGGAGAACTGCTCCGCGCCGAAATCGCCGCGGGCACCGAGCTCGGCAAGCAGGCCAAGACGCTCATCGACGCCGGAGAGCTCGTTCCCGACTCCGTCGTGGAGGGGATGATCGAGACCGCCTTTGACACCATCAAGGGTGTGGACGGCTTCCTGCTGGACGGCTTCCCGCGCAACCTCGCGCAGGCCGCTGACCTGGACAAGATCCTGGAGAAGCGCGGCGAGAGCGTGACCGCCGTGGTCGGCCTGATGATCGACGACGACATGATCTTCCAGCGCATCCGCGGCCGCGCCATCATCGAGGGCCGCGCCGACGACGCTTCGGACGAGACCATCGCCAACCGCATCAAGACCTACCACAGCCAGACCGAACCGCTGATCGACTACTACAAGAAGGCGGACAAGTACCACGAGGTGACCGTGAACGGCGGCACCATCGAGGAGAACCGCGGCCGCGTGCTGGCCATGATGGAGACCATCGCATAATGGCCGACAACTACCTGGAGAAGCGTTACGAAGAGGTGTTCGGCAAGGACGCCGGGCACAGGCGTGCCCCGCAGCGTCCCTCGCTGGACACGCTCCTGCTTCATAACCGCAGCTACCGCGGCTTCGACAAGGACTACGTCGTGCATCAGCGCCAGCTGGAAGCGATGATCGCCGTCAACACCAAGGTCGCCTCGAGCGTGAACATGCAGCGGCTCCGCTTCCGGGCCGTCGTCAAGGGTCCCGAGGCGGACCGGGTGAACAAGCATATCCGGATGGGCAGGGGACTGCCGCACCTGCAGCTGCCCTTCCCGGGCCGCGAGCCCGAAGCCTTCATCGTGGTGTGTTCCACCGCGGCGGAGAATCCGGGCATCGACATCGATCTCGGTATCTCCGTACAGAGCATGCTCCTGAAGGCCGTGGAGATGGGTCTGGGAGGCCTCATCATCCGCAATTTCGACCGTGAGCCGGTCCGCGAGGCCCTGGCCCTTCCGTATGAACCGATCTGTGTCGTAGCCGTCGGCAAGCCTGCCGAGCAGATCCAACTCGTGGATGCCCGCGAAGGCGACGACCTGTCCTACTACCGTCGCGACGGCATCCACTACGTACCCAAGTTAACTGCTAAAGAACTTACAATAGAATGAATTCAGGCGCCCTGTTGATCGTATTCAAACTGCTGGGGTCGATCGCCCTGCTCATGTACGGCATGAAGGTGATGAGCGAAGCGCTCCAGAAAATGGCAGGCCCCCAACTGCGCCACGTCCTGGGCGCCATGACGACCAACCGCTTCACCGGCGTCATGACGGGTATGGCCGTCTGCGTGGCCGTCCAGTCGTCCGCCGCCACCACCGTCATGACGGTATCCTTCGTGAACGCCGCCCTCCTGACCCTGGCGCAGGCCATTTCGGTGATCATGGGCGCCAACATCGGCACCACGCTCTCCGCCTGGATCATGTCCGCCGGATTTTCCTTCAACATCGCCAACCTCGTCTGGCCGGTGTTCCTGGTCGCCGTCATCCTGATCCAGTTCAAGAAACACCGCTACCTGGGCGATTTCCTTTTCGGTCTGTCCTTCATGTTCTTCGCGCTCGGCACGCTCAACGCCACCGGCCGCGAGATGGACCTGGCCAGCAACGCGCAGGTGGTCAATTTCTTCTCCTCCTTCGATTCGGGCAGTTACCTCACGATCCTGCTCTTCCTGGTCATCGGCGCCATCCTGACCTGCATCGCGCAGTCTTCCGCCGCCCTGATGGCCATCACCATGGTGCTCTGCACCACCGGCGTACTCACGATTTACCAGGGTGTCGCCCTGGTGATGGGTGAGAACATCGGTACCACCCTGACAGCCAACCTGGCGGCGCTCTCCGCCAACACGCAGGCCCGCCGCGCCGCGCTGGCCCACCTGGTGTTCAATATCTTCGGCGTGTGCTGGGTGCTCTGCGTGTTCTATCCCTTCGTCCGGACCGCCTGCCGCCTGGCGGGCGTGGATGCGGACGCGGGCGTGGAGAACCCCGAGCGACTGACCTTCGTGCTGGCCACCTTCCACACCATGTTCAACCTGACCAACACGCTGATTCTCATCTGGTTCATTCCGCAGATCGAGAAGCTGGTCAGCAAGCTGATCCCGCAGAAGGTCACCGAAGACGAATTCCGGCTCCAGTTTATCTCCAGCGGTATCATGAAGACGCCGGAAATCTCCGTCTTCCAGGCCCAGAAGGAGATCGAGCTCTTCGCTGACCGCATGCGCCGCGTCGTGGATATGGTCAGAGACCTGACTGCTCCCCAGGACGACGAGAACTTCCAGGTCATCTACGACCGCATCGCGAAATACGAGCACATCAGCGACAACATGGACAACGAGATCGGCAAATACCTCGGCCAGGTCAGCAATGCACACCTGTCCGACGACACCAAGCAGACGATCCGGGCCATGCTGCGCGAGATTGGCGAACTGGAGAGTATCGGCGACAGCTTCTTCAACCTCGCCCGCGCCCTGATGCGCCGCAAGAACCAGCAGGTCACCTTCTCCAAAGCCCAGGAAGAAGGCCTGGCCGAGATGTACGGTCTCCTGGAACAGAGCATGGACCAGATGATCGTCGTGCTGCGCGGCGAAGCCGACATCACCGAATCCACCCGGCTGGAGATCGCCATCAACGCCTGCCGCGACCGCCTGCGCGAGCAGAACGAGGGCGCGGTGGACGAGCACGACTACAGCTATGCCTGCAGCACCATCTTCATGGATCTGATCTCCGAGTGCGAGCAGTGCGGCGACTACATCGTGAACGTGGTGGAGGCCAAGACGGGCCAGAAGGTCGAGAAAACCGAGAAGAAAGCCGCCTGACATGTTTCGCTTCTCCAAGACCCTGACGACGCTGGCGCTGCTGACGGCGGGAGCCGCGGCGCTTTCCGCGCAGCCGCTGGACCGCTCACACCTGAATATGGGTGTCCAGGGGCAATACAGCCACGTCCTCAATGGCCAGGAGATTTATGAGAGACTGCTGGAGTCCTACAATTACGGCATCTACAGCGCCACGCTGGGCATTTCCACCCACCCGGACGACGGCGACTGGTACGCGTACGCCTTGAACTATCCGAGCTACGGATTCGGCTTTACCTTCGCCGACATGGGTTCGCTGTCATGCAAGAACAACTCGCATCTCGGGGACGTCCTGGACATGTACGGCTGGACGGAATTCAGCCTGATCCGCACGCACTCTTTCCGTTTCGGGCCCACGCTGGAGTTCGGTCTGTCCTATACCGCCGCCATCTATGATGGCTACAGCAACCTCGCCAACCGCTATTTCGGTTCGCAGCTCTTCGTGATGCTCAGCGCCGGCCTGCAGGCGGAATGGCTGTTCACGCCGCAGTGGGGGATACTCGCCGGCGTGTACCTGATCCATCATTCCAACGGCATGCTCCAGACGCCCAACATCGGCATCAACGAACTGTCCGCCGGCGTGGGTTTGCGTTATTATTTCGCGCCCACGCGCTTCGACGCCCGGCCGGCAGCCGCCCCGGAGAAGCCGGAGTTCCGCAAGGGCCTGCGCTGGAGCGTATTCGCCTCCGCAGGCATGCACAGCTGCCCGGTCGAGTTTGACTGGATCTATGAATCCGATGACCCCGCACACCTCGCGCCGCCGCATTTCTGCGCCGCCGCCGGCGTGGAACTGGCCTGGCACTATTCGCCCATCTTCGCCACCGGCATCGGCCTGGAGGCGAACTACTCCGCCAACAACTACCGCGACGTGGACCTGATGATCGAAGGGCGCGAGGACCCACGCGGCTATTCGCCCTGGCGCGTCGGCGTTTACCTGTCGCAGGAATTCCGCTACAGGCAGCTCTCCGTGCATCTCCAGATCGGCGCCTACCTCTTCAAGCGCTGCGGCCTGACGGAAGACATCGGCACCTCCTTACAGAAAGTTGGCCTACGCTACCATTTCCGCCGCACGCGCGGCATGTACCTCGGGCTCGACATGCGCGCGCACCAGTTCGACCGCTCCTACGCGCTGGAATGGTCGCTGGGGTTCGATCTGTAAGCTCTTGACTTATATCAAATATTTTGTAATTTTACGACACTAAAAACACAAAGGAAAATGGGTTTACTTAAGAATCTTCTCGACATTGCCGGAAAGGCCGTCTCGGTGGCGCAGGAACTTTCGGGCAAACAGGAACCGGCCAAGAATCAGACACCTGCTTATACCGCCCCGGTGCAGCGCCATGAAGAGGCTCCGGTCCGGGAGAAATCCGCCGCCGAATGGCGCGCATTCTTCCGTGAGATACTCATGACTGACTTTGCCGGATACAATGTCCGGGAAAATGTTCCCGTCACGGAACTCGTCGGAAACGCAGCCGACGAGGCCAAGCTCTATAAATCCCGTCCCAGCCAGGTCTACCGGGCTGAATGGGGCGAGCCCTACAGCTTTGTCCTGTATCAGATGGGGGCGCCGAAGGGTGTCGTCATGCTGGGCGACGGCCACAGCCATTCCGCGAAGGTCAAATATCTGATCGCCCGGATGTACGCCAAGAAGATCGGCATCCCGTACATCAACTTCTACACCCAGATGCCCAACGAACGCAACTACGTCGTGGGGCGCATCCACAAGTTCCTGGGATAGACCTACGAAAAAGGGGATGCGACTTTGTTGCGCCTGCGAAGGACGCAGCATCACCCGAAAATGCCTTGCAGGCGGCAGGGTGGTGTACCCGTCCGGTGATCAGCAATTTTGCTGATTCAAAATCATTCCCCTTTTTCTTTTTCTTATGCGCAGCATTATCTCTCAGTTGGACGACCAGGCGCTTTGGGAAGAATTCCTGGCCTACCGTCTGATGAAGGGCCGTTTCACATGGCCCATGTTCAGCGATGCGGACGACTGCGTCGCGAACGAGAGTTATCTGCCGACAGCCCGGGCCTTCATGAACGGCGAAGGCCCCGGCATTCCCGAACGGAAGCGCATCAACAAGATGGGAACCGGCAAGAAACGGACGGTCTACTGTTTCAGCCCGGAAGAAACCCGCGTCCTCAAGCTTATCGCCTTCCTCCTGTACCGCTACGACGATCGCTTTTCCCCGAACTGCTATGCCTTCCGGCGCGGCATCAAGGCCAGCGATGCGGTGTTCCGGCTCCGGAAAGCGCTCCGGAGCCGGAAACTGTGGGCCTACAAGCTGGATATCCACGATTACTTCAACTCCATTTCCATTTCCATCCTGCTTCCGATACTCAAGGATCTTCTGTCCGATGACCCGCCTCTCTACGCGTTCTTCGAACGGATGCTGACAGACGGCAGGGCGCTTGCCGACGGAGAGATCGTCACGGAGAAAAGGGGCGTGATGGCCGGCACGCCCACATCCCCGTTCCTGGCAGATGTCTACCTGATGGAGGTGGACCGCCATTTCGCAGATGCCGGCGTCATCTATGCCCGCTATTCGGACGATATCATCCTGTTTGCGGAGACCCGGGAGGAGCTGGAAGCGCAAAAGACGGTGCTGCTGGGCTTTCTGGAAAAATACCGCCTGGAGGTGAATCCGGACAAGGAACGGATCTATTCGCCCGACGAGCCCTTCGAATTCCTCGGATTCCGATGCCACGGCAACGAGATTGACATCTCCACCGCGGTCAGGGCCAAGAGGAAGGGCAAGATCCGGCGCGCCGCACGCTCGCTCCAACGGTGGCGTACGGAGAAGAATCTGGGTGCGGAACAGGCCATGAGAGCCCTGATCCGCCAGTTCAATGCCAAGTTCTTCGAGGGGGAGGATCCCGATGCGCTCAGCTGGTCCAGGTGGTTCTTCCCGGTCATCAACCGGACCGAAGGCCTGAAGGAGATCGACCTGTACCTCCAGCAGTATCTCCGTTACCTGTCCACCGGCCGGCACACCAAGGCCAACTACCGGGTGCGCTATTCAGACCTCAAGGCGCTGGGCTATCGCAGCCTCGTCCATGAGTATTACGAAGAAAATCACTAACTTTGCGGAGCAATGGCAGAAAGCAACTTCATAGACTACGTAAAGATCTACTGCGCCTCCGGGCACGGGGGAGCGGGATCGGCGCATCTGCACCGCGCCAAATATGTCCCCAAAGGGGGTCCGGACGGCGGAGACGGCGGACGCGGCGGGCACATCATCCTGCGCGCCAATCCCCAGTTCTGGACGCTGATCCACCTCAAATACCGCAAGCACATCCACGCCGAGGACGGCGAGAAAGGCGGCTCCGACCTGCGTACGGGCAAGAACGGCGAGGACATCTATCTCGATGTCCCCATCGGCACCGTGGCCAAGAACGCGGACACGGACGAGGTCCTTTTCGAGATGATGGAAGCGGGGGAGGAGCGCATCCTCTGCCGGGGCGGCAAGGGCGGCCTGGGCAACAACAATTTCAAGACCCCGACCCTGCAGACACCCCGTTTCGCCCAGCCGGGCGAAGAAGGGGAGGAGGGCGTGTATATCCTTGAGTTGAAGCTGCTTGCGGACGTCGGCCTGGTCGGCTTCCCGAACGCCGGCAAGTCCACGCTGCTCGCCACGATCACGGCCGCCAAGCCGAAGATCGCTTCCTACGCCTTCACCACGCTGGAACCGAACCTAGGCATCGTACGCTACTACGACGACAAGTCGTTCGTGATGGCGGACATCCCCGGCATCATCGAGGGCGCCCACGAGGGCAAGGGCATCGGCATCCGCTTCCTGCGCCACATCGAGCGCAATTCCGTGTTGCTCTTCATGGTGAGCGTGGAGGAAGAGGACATCGCCGCGGCCTACAAGACGCTCCTCTCGGAGCTCAAACTCTACAATCCGGAATTACTGACCAAGCAGCGCGTGCTGGCCATCACGAAATGCGACCTGATCGACGCCGATATCGAGAAGATGATCAAGCCGCACCTGCCGCGCAAGGTCCCTTGCGTGTTCATCTCCTCCAGCACCGGACAGGGGTTACAGGAACTTAAAGATCTGCTCTGGAAGGCCTTGCAGTAGCCGTCATTTACCGGCTATCCTCCGTCATTCCCGGCCCTCCGTCGTCATTCGCCGGCTCCGACCGGCGAATCTCATCCTTTCAGGACGTGCACCCGCTCCCCGGTGACCTCCACCGTGAGCGGCAGTTGCGCCTCGACCTCACCGTCAAATTCGACGATATCCGCGGACGCCTCGTCCAGCGGAGCCACCCGCAGGGTCTTGCAGCGGCCGCTGATGATGAGTTCCGACTCGTTGGCCGTGCCGGAGAACAGGCGCGGAATCTCCTTCGTCAGCGACAACAGCTTCGCCTTCGGGACGATCATATAGTCCAGCAGCCCGTCGTCGTTGACCGCGCAGGGAACCTGCCGCATGCCGCCGCCGGACCAGGCGCCGTTGCCGGCCGCCATGGAATAAGCTTCGCCGCTGAAGACCTCCCGGTCATCTGCGAAAACGGCGATACGGATGGGTTTGATATGCGTAATCGTATGGCGCAAGCCATTGAGATAGATCATCTTGCCGCGCATGCCGCGCTCCTTCTGGCGGTTCACCCGCTCGCACACGTGCGAGTCGAATCCCAGGCCGCAGCCGTTCGCCATGTAGGAGACCTTCCCGTCGCGGCTGGTGCCGCGCACGACGTCCATCCAGCCGAAGGATTGCTGGCTGATCAGCTTGACCACATTCTCGACGTCGTCCGGGACATGGCAGGACTTGATCCAGTCATTGCCGGAGCCGATCGGGACCACTGTCAGGTAGAATTCTTCCGTGGGCGTGCCGGTCTCCGCGCACCAGCTGCAGATGCCGCCCAGCACTTCGTGGAAAGAACCGTCGCCGCCCACGGCGGCAATCCGCCTGTACCCGGCTGAAGCGGCCTCCCGGGCCAGTGTGACGGCATGTTTCTTGTGATCGGTCATCTCGGTCACGAAGGGAATTCCCTTCTGTTCGAGCATCTTCTCGGCAGGGACCCATTCGGACATCGCTTTCCCGGAACCGGCCCGAGGATTTACGATGAAATACCACGCGGTTTTTGTATCAGACATACCACGAAAATAGGAATAATTTGTTAAATTTGCAATCTTAGGATAATTGAGGATTATGGGAAAAGTCATCGCTATAGCCAACCAGAAAGGAGGTGTCGGGAAAACGACCACCGCCATCAACCTGGCGGCTTCGCTCTCCGTTCTGGAAAAGAAAGTGCTGATCATCGACGCGGATCCGCAGGCCAATACGACCTCCGGTCTGAACTTCGCGCCGGACAACGACCAGCAGCGCACGCTTTACGAAGTGATGATCGGCAAGATTGACGCTGCCGACGCCCTGATCCAGACGGAAATCGCCAACCTGCACATGATCCCGTCCCACATCAACCTCGTGGGTGCGGAGATCGAAATGCTCGAGGCCGACAACCGCGAAATGCTCCTCAAGAACGCCCTGGCCCCCATCCGGGACAACTACGACTACATCATCATCGACTGCTCGCCCTCGCTGGGCCTGATCACGGTCAACACCCTCACGGCAGCCGATTCCGTCATCATTCCGGTCCAGCCGGAGTTCTTCGCCCTGGAAGGCCTCGGCAAGCTCCTGCAGACCATACGCCTCGTGCAGGGCGGCGTCAATCCCGACCTGACCATCGAGGGCTTCGTGGTCACGATGTTCGACGGGCGTACGCGCGTCCACACGCAGGTGCTCGCGGAACTGCGCGAACATTTCCGCGACCTGGTCTTCAAGACGGTCATCCAGCGCAACATCCGCCTCAGCGAAGCGCCGTCCCACGGCAAGCCCATCATCCTTTACGATATCATGTGCAACGGCTCCACCAACTATCTCAACCTCGCCCGGGAAGTGCTGGAGCATAACGGAGAGAACCTATGAGCAAAGAACCCAGAGGCCTCGGCAAGGGCCTGAGCGCCCTGCTCGGCGAAGTGCCCGACGCCGACCAGCTCCGCCAGCCGGTCGGATACGTCAACAAAGAAATCGTGGGAACCCGCGGCCGCCAGGAGAACACGGCCGACATTCTCCGCATTCCCGTGGACATGATCGAGCCCAATCCCTTCCAGCCCCGTATGTCCTTCGACCAGGCCGCGCTGGAAGAACTGGCCGCCTCCATCCGCACGCTCGGGCTCATCCAGCCCATCACCGTACGCCGCATCTCGGATCGCCACTACCAGATTATCAGCGGCGAGCGCCGCTACAAGGCCTGCCGCCTCGCAGGCATGACCACCATTCCGGCCTACATCCGGGACGCCAACGACCAGGGCATGCTCGAGATGGCCATCGTCGAGAATGTCCAGCGCGAGGACCTCGATCCGATCGAGCTCGCCCTCAGCTATCGCCGGCTCATCGACGAATGCAATCTCACGCAGGACAGCCTGGCCGACCGGGTAGGGAAGAAGCGCGCCACCGTGGCCAACACGATACGCCTGCTGAAGCTGCCCGCCAAGGTCCAGCATGACATCAAGGTCGGCCTGCTCAGCGCCGGCCACGCCAAGGCCATCCTCGGCGTTGAATCGCCGGAAGTCCAGGAGCAGCTCTGCGACCTGGTGATACGCGACGGCCTGTCCGTCCGCGAACTCGAAAGCATCGTGCGCAAGCTGCAGGTCGATCCGGACGCGGCCAAGACCAAGATCCGCAACACCCCCGCGGCCCCGGAACTGCCGCAGGAGTACTACCGCATCCTGGAGCACGTGGGCAAGTATTTCTCCAATGAGATTTCGCTGAAGCGCAGCGCCTCCGGCAAGGGCGTCATGACCATTCACTTCGACTCGGACGAGGAAGTACAGAGATTTGTAAACGCGCTGGACGAAAAGCAGTTCTAATGAGACACCTGAAGTTATTCTGCACATTGATGACGGCGCTGCTCGCCGCCTTCCTGTGCTTGAATGCTTCAGCCCAGTTCAAGGAGCAGGCCTTCACCCAGCAGTACAACGACGACCCCGCTTCGGCCTCGGACAGCACCGACGTCCTGTTCTCCTTCAAGGAGTATTTCGGCGGACTCAGCCACAAGCAGGAGATCCGCATCGGCACGATGACCGCGGGCTCCGCCCTCATCATCGGCGGTTCCCAGATCTACAACAAGCAGACCTGGAAACTCCCCATCGTGTACGGCGCCATCGGCGGCAGCCTGGGCGCCGGCATCTATTTCAACGCCACCGGCAACAAGGAAGTGGCCAAATACTGCTTCATCGGCGCCGGATTCGCCTATTGGGCCACGCTGATGGACGGCGTGCTCAATTACAAACCCAGCATTTACCCGCATCCGGGCAAGGCCACGCTCTTCTCGATCCTGGTCCCGGGTCTCGGACAGATCTACAACCGGGAATACTGGAAACTGCCCATCTACCTGGGCGCCATCGGCTTTGCCTTCCATCTATATTCCGACTTCCAGGTCAACTACGCGCGTTTCCGCGACATCTACATCGCGGCCAACGATCCCGAAGCGCATTACGACGGCCCCATCACGGCCGACCAGGCGCTCTACTACCGGAATGTTTACCGGCGCTACCGGGATTACTCCATCCTGGCCATCGCCGTATTATATTTGCTTCAGGTCATCGATGCCAACGTCTTTTCGTACATGCACAATTTCGAAGTGGACGACGATATCGCCCTGAAGGTCGCCCCGGCCGTCATCATGCCGGAGCGGCAGTACGCCTCCATCAATCCCGTTTCCCAGCCGGCCGCCTTGGGCTTTCGGCTGGGCATAAGTTTTTGACAATGAAAAGATTAGTTAGTATATTCATCCTACTGTCCGCCCTGGCCTTCCCCCTGGGCGCACAATCGGAAACCGTCGTGATGTCGTCCGCCGAGACGTCCGCCGAAACCACGGAAGAAGGTGAAGTGCAAGCGCCGCCGAAGAAAACTTTCCGCGAGCGCATGAACGAGTTGTTCGGAGGCAACAAGAAACAGATCCAGGAAGAGAACGAGGTGCTGCGCGGCGAACTGGATTCGCTGCAGCTCCTGCTGGACCATTATCGCGGGCAGGCCGCCCTCGACGAGCAGGAAATCGCCGCCCTCGAGAAGGAAATGGAGGAGAACGGCTTCGAGTACACGACCGAGTCCACCGACAGCCTGCTGCATCTCTGGTACAAGAATACGCTGATCAGCGACTTCGACGCCGTCAACGAGTACAACATGGACTCCGTCCGTTTCTCGTCGAACGTCTCCGATACCGAGATGATGCGCCGCCTGTCGGCCATGAATTCATTCATCACGCTGCCGTACAACGACATTGTCAAGAACTACATCATACTCTATTCCGAGCGCATGCCCTCCAGAATGGGTCGTGTGCTGGGCCTGAGTACCTATTATTTCCCGATTTTCGAGGACATCCTGCTCCGCTACGGCCTGCCGCAGGAACTCAAGTACATGGCCATCATCGAATCGATGCTGAACCCGGTGGCGACGTCCGTCGCCGGCGCGCGCGGCATCTGGCAGTTCATGTATCAGACCGGCACCGGCTATGGCCTGGAGATCAATTCCTTCGTGGATGAGCGTCTGGATGTGGAGAAGGCCGTGGATGCCGCCGCGCGCTATCTGCGCGACGCCTACCGCACCTTCGGCGACTGGGCGCTGGCCATCAGTTCCTACAACTGCGGCGCCGGCAATGTATCCAAGGCCATCCGCCGTGCGGACGGCAAGCGCGATTTCTGGAGCATCTATCCCTACCTGCCCAAGGAGACGCGCGGCTACGTGCCCGCCTTCGTGGGCGCCATGTACGCCATGACTTATTACCGCGAATACGGCATCGTGCCGCAGAAGATGGGCATGCCGGCCCAGACGGATACCTTCATGATCCGCCGCAACCTGCATTTCGACCAGATCGAGGCCGTGGTGGGCGTGCCGAAGGAGGATCTGCAGAACCTGAACCCGCAGTATATCAACAATATCATCCCGGGCAACAGCCATCCCTATGTCCTGAAGCTCCCGTACACCTGGACGGCCAGCTTCCTGGAGGCCAACCGCGATTCGCTCTATGCCTACAAGGCGGACTCCCTGCTCACCGGCAAGGTCCTGAAGGAACAGGGTTCCGGCAGCAAGTCCGGCGGCAAGTCGACCGGCAAATCCGGCAGCAGCAGCACGCAGCAGCGCATCGCCTACAAAGTCAAGAGCGGGGATTACCTGGGCAAGATCGCCTCGAAGTACGGCGTCACCATCAACCAGATCAAGAGCTGGAACAACCTGAAATCCAACAGCATCCAGATTGGTCAGACGCTCTACATCTACAAGAACGGCGGTCCGACGATCTCGCAGGGGAGTACGGGCGGCAGCTCCTCTTCGAACAGCAGCAAACCGAAGACGGTCATTTATACCGTCAAGTCCGGCGATTCGCTTTCCAAGATCGCCAGCAAGTACAAAGGCGTCAGCGTCGACGACATCAAGAAGGCCAACGGCCTGAAGTCCGACGCCATCCGCGCCGGCCAGAAGCTCACGATTCCGCAGAAATAGTCTTCCCCGGCCCTTCCCTTTGTCATCCCCGGCTCCGACCGGGGATCTGCTTTCACCGTCATGGCCGACCTGATCGGCCATCTCCTTCTCCGCCAGCCTTCCCTCGCGGACGGACGGAAATTATTTTTCGGGCAAGTTTGCCGAAAAACCAATTTCCGCTCCGCCCTCCACAACGCCCCCGCACGGCCGGCAAATCTCTGCCACCCGCCAGGATTTCCCGGCAAAACCTGCCCAGTCCCCTCAAATAATAGGGGACCGGCCAGAAAATACGGCCTATTTCTGCCCGAAAAAGGCATATTTGCTCCTGGTGAAGCGGTTGCCGGGAGCGGAGAAGGGCCTCTGCGCTCCCGGAGAACGAGAATTAAGCTTTCCAGGAGCACCAGACCCCCATTTTGCTCCCGGATCATTTCAGTTTGGTTTTGTTTCGCCAGGGCCAAAGGGCCTCGACAGAGAGCATGGTCCTGGCGACAAAGTGGCCCTTGACAGCCAGGTCTTTGAAGGGCGTGTCCACCCCCGGACACGGGTAGGGGGAGGGGCCCGTCGGATACAAGTTCTTTTCAAAGGAGGAAGACGCAAGCTCGCTTGCAGACTTCCGACTGAGAAAAGGACGTAGTAGACGATGGGAGGGGCCGGAATGCAGGACGACGAAGGCGGCCGAATGAAGTCCCTCCAGAGACAGTCCCTGCCGCGCCTGGCGAGAGATGCCCGGTCGCGGCCGGGCATGACAGGTGGAAGGAGATCCCCGATCAGGTCGGGGATGACAGGAGATGGCCGATCAGGTCGGCCATGACCGGGGACGGGTCGGGGATGGCCAGGGAAAGGTTATTTCTTGTAGTACTTCGGCCAGCAGGATTCCAGGTAGGATTTGAGGCGGTCCTCCTGGGGGTTGGGCTGGGGTTCGTAGAAGACCGTGCCGGAGAGCTTGTCGGGCAGGAATTCCAGATCTGTGAAGTGGCCGGGGAAGTCGTGGGCGTACTTGTAGCCGTCGGCATAGCCCAGATCCTCCATCAATTTCGTGGGCGCATTGCGCAGGTAAAGCGGAACGGCCGCGGTCTGGTCTGATTTCGCTGATGCAAGCGCTTTATCTATAGCAAGATAAGCGGAGTTACTTTTAGGAGAACTTGCGATGTAGACAGCGCATTCGCTCAGCGGAATCCGCGCCTCCGGCATGCCAATGGAGTGCACGATGCGGAAAGTGGCGTCCGCGAGCAGCAGCGCGTTGGGATTCGCCAGGCCGATATCCTCGGCAGCCAGGACACAGAGCCGCCTGGCAATGAAAAGAGGATCCTCGCCGCCGTCCAGCATACGCGCCATCCAATACACGGCTGCATTGGGATCAGACCCGCGCACGCTCTTGATAAAAGCGGAAATGATATCGTAGTGCATCTCGCCGCCCTTGTCGTAGATGGCCACGTTCTCCTGCAGGCAGGTCGTAACCGTCCGGTTGTCAATCAGGATGGGATCCACCTTTCCGACCTGTGAATCCACCACAATCTCCAGGATATTCAGCAACTTACGCGCATCACCGCCGCTATGGCGGAACAGCGCCTCGGTCTCCCGGACCTCGATATTCCGCTCCTTGAGCACCTCGTCCTCACGTAGCGCCCGGTCCAGCAGCTGCTGCAGATCGTCAACTTCCAGCGACTTGAGCACGAAAACCTGACAGCGCGAGAGCAGGGGAGTAATCACCTCGAAGGAGGGATTCTCGGTCGTGGCGCCGATCAGGACGATGGTGCCGGCTTCGACGGCGCCGAGCAGCGCATCCTGCTGCGCCTTGTTGAAACGGTGGATCTCGTCGATGAACAAAATCGGCGCGGCGGCGGAAGAAAAGAGCGACTTCGATTTGGCCGCATCGATCACTTCCCGCACCTCCTTGACGCCGGAGCTGACAGCCGAAAGCGTATAGAATTCCCGGTCCAAAGTGCCGGCGATAATCCGGGCGAGGGTAGTCTTTCCGACCCCCGGAGGACCCCATAAAATGAAGGAAGAAAGCGCGCCCGAATCCATCATGTTCCGCAGGATGCAACCGGGGCCCACCAAGTGCCTCTGACCGACGTATTCGGACAGATTTTTGGGCCTCATTCGCTCCGGAAGGGGCGGTAACATTTTTGTTATAGATTCGAACATTTTTGTTCTATGCTCTAATATTCAAGCTTTTTGATATAAGAGCGCCGACGCTTGTTCTGAACATGCTCAAAATCGCGGAATTGGGCCGACATCTTGGTATTTGTCTCCAAAATCGCGTTGGATTCGGTCCATTTTATGCCCGCTTCGTTGTATTTTCGGAACATATCCATGAACATCAGCGCGGTCACACCGCTGTTCTGATACTCGGGCAAAACGCCGATCAGCAGGAGCTCGGCACCACCCTCCCGTTTGATGAACATCGACTTGGCAAGATGCCACCAGCCGAAGGGGAAGAGCTTGCCGCGGGACTTCTGGAGCGCCTTGGTAAGCGAGGGCATCGTGATGCCGAAAGCGATCAGCTCGTCGTTCTCATTTTCCACCATCGTAACAAAGCGGAGATCCAGCACGCTGAGGTAGAAATCCAGGTATTTCTTGGCCATGTGGTCCGGCAGGACGGTGAAATTGTAGAGATCCTTGTAGCAGGTATTGATGCAGCGGAATATCGTTTCGCCGTAATGGTGCTCCTTGACGTATTTACGCGTCAGCGCGCGCATGTGAACGTTCGCGCGCTTCTTAATGATTTCCTCCAGGCGAGGCCACCTTTCTGGCATAACCTCAGGCACTTGCACTACGTACTCCAGCCAGTCTGCATCCTTCTCGAAGCCCATTTCCGCGAGGTAATCGTTGTAGTAGGGATGGTTGTAGATCAGCGGCATGGTGCCAACCTGGTCGAAACCCTCGACGAGCATGCCTTCCGGATCGAAATCCGTGAATCCGAGCGGGCCCACGACGGATTCCATGCCGTATTTGCGGCCGAACTCATATACTTTCTCCATCAGGGCCTTCGCCACTTCCGGATCCTCGACGAAGTCGTACCAGCCGAAACGGACCTGCTTGTGGTTCCATTGGGCATTGGCCTTCTTGTTGACGATGGCAGCCACGCGGCCGACCAGTTCGCCGTCCTTGTAGGCCAGATACAGCTCCGAATCGCAGAATTCCTGCGCCGCACCCTTTTTCTGGTCCAGCGTGTCCATCTGGTCGAATACGAGGGGCGGTACGTAATACGGATTATGGCGATAGAGTTTCTCCGGGAAATTGACGAACTTTCTGAGCTCGGAACGTGTCAGAACGGGCTTAATTTCTACTGACATGAGGATAGGTATTTAGTGTGTTTATTACTGCGAAGATAGCATTTTCGTAGGAAAAAATCAAAGATTTACCTATATTCGTATCCGTGCGCAGGCTGCTCCATATCACGCTACTAACCACGCTGCTGCTGACCCTGAATACGGCAGTGCGCGCCCAGCAGTGGCGTGCCGGCCTGCTTCAGTCGCCCAAAGGGGCGGGAGTCACCCTCTCGTTGGACAGCCGGTATCGTCCCGAGACCAACATATTTACTGTACGGACAGACTTTTACGGCTTTCTGTCCGGCCGTACCAACCGGATCGGAGCCGTCTTCACCTATACCCACGACTACCTGTTTTTCCTGGCGGACGGGCCGGACTATTCCATCGACCTGCACCTTGGTGCCGGTGGATCGGTCGGCTACGCCTACGATTACGAGAAAGGCTTTTTCAGCTCCTTTGAGCGGGAGCTCGACCATACGGCCGGGGGGGTGGTCGCCCTGGCCGGCAACGTCGGCGTGCGCATCGACTTCCGCCGGCGCCTCAGCCTGGACCTCAGTTTCTGCCTGGAACCCGGCATCCACATGCGCACGGACCCGGGAACGGGCGCCCTGCTGCTTACTTTCTACAAAAACGGAATCTACCGGGGCTATTACCCGCACCTGAACCTGCTATACCGCTTCTGATGAAAACCCGGAGATTGTTGACATATCTGGGATTATTCCTGCTTGTATCCCAGGCCGCTGCCGGACGGACGCCTCCGTACGGCAACTTCCTCGAGCATTTCACCATGGGCGTGGAATGGGGCTATACGCAAGGCTTCTACCAAAGCCGCAACTACAACTATATCAGCGAGGAAGGCTACCGCATCTTCGAGGAGAACCGCCGGTTCCAGGCGATTGCCAACGCCCAGGTGCTGGCCCATTTCGGCTACCGGATCAACGACAAGATGAATCTAGCCGTCTACGGCGGCTACATGGGAATGGGGAAGGACAACCGGCTCCTGCCAGTCATGCTGCGTGTGAGCTTCTTCCCGTTTACTGACGTCGAAGACGGCATGTTTGTCTACGCGCAGGGCGGCGTGGCCTGGCACATCCACTCCACGGCCGGCAACATGGCCGCTTTGGCCGCCCTCGGCGGGGGATACCGTTTCCGGCTCAGTCTCTACACGAATCTGGACCTGCTCCTCGGGGTCAAATACCTCCGCGACCATCCCTCCATTCCGAATCCGGAGGGCCCCGGAAACGTGCCAGAGCACAACATCCGCATGAATAATGCAGGATATTGTGCCCTGGATGTATCGATTGCGATCAGCTTCTAGAACAGCTTGTCGACAGCCGCAATGATTTCTTCTTCCGGCAGAGAAGGGTCCAGCACGAGGTCCGGGTTCTTCAAGATATAGCCCTTGGCCATCGAGCCGAGGACGCCGCCGCCCGTGCAGTTGAGCATAATGCACTCGTCCTTCTTGACGATGCCGTCCTGGACGGCCTTCGCCAGGGCAGCCACCGCCGCGCAGGGAGCGGGCAGCAGGTCGTAGCCTTCCAGGTTGCGGAACTGGAGCAGCCAGTACATGATGTCGTCGTTGGAGCAGGCGAAGGTGTCTCCGCCGCTCGCGCGAAGCACGTCAAACACGCCGCCGGCAAGGCTGTAGGGCGGTTTCCGGTTGGCCAGCACCTTCGCGAGGATAACTTCCGCGCTGCGGCGGCCTTCCTCGGGATCAAGGGCGACCAGCTCGCGCGACTGCGCCTTCCAGGAGTCGTGAATCAGCGTGAAGGGGCGGTTCTGCGCCATATACACGCGCATCTTGTTCTCTCCGTAATGGCCGTCGGCCGCCAGGCGCTCCGCATTCTCCCAGGCCGCAATGGCGCCGGTGCCGGAACCGACCGCCTGGAAATAGGCGTCCGGGATGCGTCCGACCTTCTCCACGAAGCTCAGCAAGGTCGTGCCCATGCCGTCGCGGCGTGCCACGTTCTTGGCGCCGCCTTCGAGGAAATAGCGGGGGTTCTTCGCCAGTTTCTCGCCCAGCGCGATGGCATCATAGTAATCGCAGCCGTGGGGGACAGCCACCAGCTTGACGCAGCGGTTCAGTTTCTTATGGAACCAGAGGTCATGCAGGTTGTCGGCAGGGACGCAGATAACCACAGGAATTTCGTTGTCCGAGCACACCTGCGCGAAGGCGCGGGCGGTGTTGCCGGCCGACTGGACCACCAACACGCGCTCCTCTTTCTTGTCCATGCGCGCGCATACGCTGAAGGCTTCCGTCTCCTTGAAGGAGCAGGTCTCCATCTTGGCACCAATCTTGGGGTTCCAACCGGAGAAGGTGATATACAAATTACTCAGTCCCAGGTGTTTGGCCAAGCCTTTGGACTTGTAGGTCACCGGCGCGCAGGAGTGTTTGAGGGTACGCTTGATGGGCATCCAGTCCGCGTAGCGGTACAGGCCCTTGAGGTCGGTGCGGGGCATGAACACGCGCTTCTCATAGACGGCACGCACCAGCGAAGGCGCGTCGCCCTGCGGATCGGAGAGATCCCAACCACGATCGTCGAAGACACGGCCCGTGGCCACGTTCATCAATTGATACTGGGTAGCTTGGAATTTCATATTCAGTGTTATTCATTGTTTCACGAAGAGCCAGCCGTAGTAGCCGAAGAACAGCAGAAGCATCAGGATGGCTTCCCAGCGGTCGATGCGGTCCCGCCGGCCGGTATAGGTCCAGAGCCAGATCAGCACGGCGCTCAACACCATGACGCCCAGGTCGACCCAGCTCAGGGCGAGGGTCGAGAGGGGTGTCACCACGGCGGAGGTACCGAGGATCAGCAGAATATTGAACACATTGGAACCCAGGACATTTCCCAGGGCCAGCTGGTCTTTCTTCTTGGCCGCGGCCACGATGCAGGTGGCGAGTTCCGGGAAGGAGGTGCCGCCTGCCAGCAGCGTGATCGCGATGAATTTGTCGGACACGCCCACGGCGCGGGCAATGGTGGTCGCACTATTCACGAAGAAGCGGCCGCCGAAGATCAGGCCGGCCAGGCCGGCCAGCACCAACAGGATGGCCAGCCAGAGCGACTTGACCTTTTCTTCCGCGCCCGTCTCTTCCGCGCCCTTGTCGGACTTGAAGCAGTAGACCATATAGGCCACGAAGATGAGCAGGTAAGCGATTCCTTCGACACGGGTGATGCTATGTCCCGTCAGGGAGAATGAAGCGAAGAGGAAGGTGACCAGGAGCGCGATGGGGATGTCGCGGCGGCTATTGGACCGGGTCACGGCCACCGGAGCGATGGCGGCGGTCAGGCCCAGGATAAGCAGGGTGTTGAAGATGTTGGAACCCACCACGTTGCCTACGGAAATGTCGGCATTGCCCTGCAGAGCGCCGGTCAGGCTCACGACCAGTTCCGGGCAGCTGGTGCCGAAACCCACGATCGTGAGGCCAATCACAAATTCGCTGATGCCTGCCTTGCGGGCGATGGCGGACGCGCCGTCCACCAGCCAGTCCGCGCCGAAGACGATCAGCGCGAGCCCCACCAACAGCAATACAATATTCAGTATCATGCTTCGCTATCCTCTTTTTCTTTCCGCTCCAGGCGGCACACATTCTCCACGTGGAAGGTGTGGGGGAACATGTCCACCGGCTGGACGGCCGTAATCTTATAGTCTTCGCTCATCATTTCCATGTCACGCGCCTGCGTGGCCGGGTTGCAGCTCACATAGACAATGCGCTCCGGAGCGGCCTGCAGGATGGTTTTCACCACGTCCGGATGCATACCGGCGCGCGGAGGGTCCACGATGATCACATCCGGCCGGCCGTGCTGCGCGACGAAGTCCGGCGTAAGGATGTCCTTCATGTCGCCGGCGTAGAATTCGCAGTTGTCGATGCCGTTGCCTGCCGCGTTGATTTTCGCATCCTCGATGGCCTCGGGCACGTATTCGATGCCGATCACGCGCTGGGCACCGCGGGCCACGAACTGGGCGATGGTACCCGTGCCCGTATAGAGGTCGTACACCATCTCATTGCCCGTCAGGGCCGCGAACTCGCGTGCGACCTGGTAGAGCTTGTAGGCCTGGCCCGTGTTGGTCTGGTAGAAGGATTTGGGGCCGATCTTGAAACGCAGGCCCTCCATCTCCTCGTAGATGGCCGGCTCGCCGCTGTGCAGGATGCAGGTCTGGTCGCCGATGGTGTCGTTCTTCTTGTCGTTGATGACGTAGTAGAGCGAGCTGATCTGCGGGAACTGCTTCGCCACGGCGTCCAGCAGGGGAGCGCGCAGGGGGAAGTCCTCGCCGAAGCAGACGATGACCATCACCGCGCCGGCGTCCGTCGTGCGGACGAACATGTTGCGCAGCTGGCCGTGGTTCTCGCGGATATCATAGAAGGAAATGCCGTTCTCGAGGCAGAACTTCTTGATAAATAGGCGGATCTCGTTGGTCGGCTCGGGCTGCAGGTGGCAGCGCTCGATGTCCAGGACCTTGTCGAAATATTTCCCGACGTGGAAGCCCAGGCCGGGTCCGGCCGGCACGCCGGAAGCGATCTCCTCACTCGTCATCCAGCGTTTGTTGGAAGCGGAGAATTCGAGCTTGTTGCGGTAGTAGCGGGTCTTGTCGGAGCCCAGGATGGGGCGGAATTCCGGCACCTGGAGGTGGCCGATCCGCGTCAGCTGGTCATAGACCTGGCGCTGCTTCGCGGCCAGCTGGATCTCGTAGGGGAGCGGCTGCCAGCGGCACCCGCCGCACACCGTGAAATGCTCGCAGAACGGCTCCAGGCGCTGCGCGGAGGGCTTCACGATCTTGATAATCTGGCCCTCCAGCCAGGCTTTCTTCTTGCGGACCAGCCGCACGTTCACCACGTCGCCGGGCACGGCGAATCCCACGAAAACCACCTGCCCCTCGGGCGTGTGCGCAATCGCCTTGCCCTCCGCCGCGACGGACTCGATCGTGAGGTTCTCCAAAATGATATCCAGCTTGCTGTGTCGTGACATACCGCAGGTCGTTCAATTACAATCTTACAAATATAGCAATTTTCCGACACACCCGTGTTACTCCTAGCCCTGTCATCCTGAGCGACGCTAAAAATCTACTCGTTCCCGCCCCCTTTTCGTCATTCGCCGGCCCCGACCGGCGAATCTCTCCTGCCTTCTCCGCCGGAAGCGGTCGGGCTGGTGCCGTCCAGGCAACAAAATGACTGTCCGTCACCACCCGACCGCTTTTCCCGGCTCCAAAGGCCCGCGGCAGCCGTTCCGACGCACCCCCCGCACGGCCCCCGACAGCACAGGCCAAAGTGCGCAAGCCCCCGCACAACCACCCCGCCGACTGCCGCTACCCTTTTTGGGAAGGTCTCATTTCAGGTGGCGGACCTTCCCCAGCAAATCGGCCCCAGACAGTGTTAAATGGCACTTTCCGTGGGGAAGGTGTCAACCATAAAAGTAGACCTTCCCCATTCCTGACATTTCTGCACCAACCTGTTGCAGTTTTCATATTCACCAATTAATACTTCAACAACTTGTTGAAGTATTATAAAAATGATTATCTAAGGATTTTATTTCTTCACCAATTTGGTAAAGTATTACAATTAATTGGTTATTAAATAATTGTATTTCTCCCACAGGTTGTGGGAGTTTATATCATACACTATGCTTTTTTCACCAGATTCCATTATCTTTGTAAGAAAAGCGAAGCACTATGACACGTAGCCGATTCATTGCTGTTTTCTCGTTGTTGATCCTTTTCGCGCCGGCGGCTTATAGCCAGCGGGAGCGGACCCTTGTTCCCAAGGCGCCGGATTATTCGGACGCCACGATGTGGTATACCGAGGACGGAGACCCCGACGGGACGGGGGCGGACGTCTTCTACGTCGTGTCCACCTGGGAGGAGGACTGGACGGACAAGCGGGGACGCGTCAGCCATTATGCCGACGTTTGGAATCCCGAACACCGCGAGCACATGGCCTTTGAAATGAGCAGCGTGGCGAGCTACATGGCGCCCGGCAACCGCTTCTGGGCGCCGTTCTACCGCCATACGACCATGGAAGCCTTCCTGACCCGGGACGAGAATGTCATCCATGAACGGGCGCGCCTGGCGATGGACGATGTCTGCGCGGCGTTCGATGCGTTCCTGCAGCAGCGCGACAGCAGCCGGCCCCTCTTCATCGCCGGCTTCAGCCAGGGCGGCATGGCCGTCGTGGAGTTGCTCAAGCACATGGACGACGAGACCTACAAGAAGCTCGCGGCCGCTTACGTCATGGGCTACAAGGTCACGGCCGGGGACATGGCAGCCAGCCCGCACATCCGGGCGGCGACGGGAGAGGGCGACACGGGCGTCACCATCTGCTACAACACGGTCAAGGACGTGAAATACGTCCATTCCGTCATTGCGGACACGCAATTTGCCATTAATCCGGTGAACTGGCGCACCGACGCAACGCCCGCCATCCTGCACGACACCATCACCGTCACCCTGTCGCCGGCATACCATGTCCTCGTGGTCTCGGGCTATGAAGGAGCGGAATACAAGCCCTACAAGGATTTCATCAACGTGGGCGACCTCCACAGCGCCGAGCCCTGGCTCTACCGGGAATGCATCCAGGAAAACATGGCCCTGCGCACCCGAAACTGGCATGTCTCGTACGACCCGCCCAAGACGTATCTCACCACGGAAGAGCTGCCGGACCTAATCCAGTGCCTGCCCCCGCCGCCCGACACCGTGAGTACCTATTTCACCTATGACATCATGCGCTACATGTGGGGCAAGCAGCAGCGGCGCGACCCGGAACGTGCGGCCATGACCAAGCGCGATGCCGTGTGGGGCTACCAGCCCCTCCTCACCGAATTCACCGAGGCCTTCGGCCTGGCCATCAGCCCGGAAACCACCCCGGAGATCTGGCGCACCCTGGTCAACGGCATGGCCACCACCGACCAGATGCGCGTGCAGCCCAAGGCCTTCTACCACCGCAAGCGCCCCTTCGAGCGCTTCGGCGAGCCCACCCTCACCGGCGAGGATGACGAACTGCGGGGCGAGGGGAGCTACCCTTCCGGCCACACGATGCGCGGCTGGACGGCAGCCATGCTCCTGGCGGAAATCAATCCTGCAGCCGCCAACGCCATCTATGTGCGCGGCTGGCTGTACTGCGAGAACCGCGTCATCGCCGGCGCCCACTGGCAGAGTGACGTGGATGCCAGCCGCGTGGCTGCGAGCATCGGCGTGGCCGCCCTGCACACCAGCCCCGAATTCCTTGCCCAGATGGCCCGCGCCCAGGAAGAGTGCCGCCGCCTGCTGGCTAAATAGCTTTCCGCGCATGTCCATCTTCCTGAAACAGACCGATCCGGACGCGCCGCGCCGGGTGGACAGCCCCGAAGCCCTGATTGCTACGATCAAGGCCTGCGGCATCATCCCGTTCTTCGAAAACCCCATTGCAGGCTACTCCATTGAGGAAATGACGCCCAGGGAATACTGGTTCAACGGGGAAGAGGGGACGCTCGGGCCCTGGGACTGGAAGATCGATGCCGTGCAGACGGGGGAGGTCGCCTACGGCAAATTCCTCTGTGGCGGAAAGGCCGCCTTCGCCACGCAGGAGTGCTACCGCGACCTGCTGAACTGGCGCCGCGCGCAGCCCCGGTATACCCTCAAAGAAGGGGACCGGAAGGCCTACGAGGCCATCTGCAACGCCGGCAGTCTCACCACGCGGGAACTACGACGCATCTGCGGGCTAAAAAAGGGCGCAATGGACGCCATCGTGACCCGGCTGGAGCAGCAGACACGCCTGGTCATCGGCGACTTCGAGCGCGTCTACAAGGGGCAGTTCCTGGAATACAGCGGCTGGCAGCTGGCCTCGCTCTGCCGCCCGGAAGACCTCTTCGAATACGATCTGGACGCCCCCTTCCACAGTCCGGAAGACTCTTACGCCCGCCTGGCCGCACGCATCCGCCAGACCGCCCCGGACGCCACCGACGCCCAGCTCAAAAAGCTTCTCGGATAGGAGATTGGGCTGACTGTTGCCCGGAAGCGACGGGTGCGCAGGGGTGCGGGCGATTAGGAGGGAAAGGATCAGCGGGGCCCGGCGAGGGCAGCGGTGGAACTGAGGAGGAGGGCCGAAGGATGCGCAAGCATCATTCAGGCACGACGACGAAGGACCAGGACGGCGTGTGTCTGACGACTGTTAGACGGCTCCTGGCTAGAGCGAAGCGAAGTCGGCACCAGCCGACCGACGCGGTCCCGTGACTTTGCATGCAAAGTCGGAAAGGGACTTGAGCGGCGCAAGGGGTTATAGGGGGTGGTTTAGCCCCCTTATAGATAGCAGCCCGCATCCCCTGCGGCTCCCGTCGCAAACGGGATAGGGCGCCCGCGCCTCGCGATACGCGGCTCGGCGCTTGCCGCGGGACGCTGCGCGAGCTCTTCAGGGGGCTCGCTCGCGCCCGCAGCTGCCCGGTTGGAGCCGAAATCGGCCAAAATCGATGCGACCCCCAAAGATTTCTCTGGGGGTGGCACCGAAAAAAGCAAAAAACGGTACCGACCCAACTTATAAAGTTTGAGTCGGCGCCAAATATGGGCAATTTTACTTCCAAGATTCGCCGGTCAAGCCGGCGAATGACGAATGATGCAGCAACCGGTGCGTTGGCCGTGCGCGGGCCTGTGCGCGTTTGCCCGCGCTGTCGGGGGCCGTGGGCCGGGTGCGATGGGAGCGGTTGCTGCCCAAGCAAGAAAGCCAAAGACGGGCGGGGATGCCCGGTAAGCGATAAGCGTCCGGGCGCCCTGCCCGGCTGGCGAAATTATTTTGGAGGATTCGTGATGGGGAGGCGCTGGGCCTGGCCGGGCTCAATGGTCATGTAGGCCGCCCGGATGTCCTGCGGCGTGATGACGACATCCCGGTTGACCAGCCGGTCCGTATCCTTCAGGCTGTGCGAAAACAGCCACTCATACGGCTGCTTCAGCAAAAATACCCGCGCCAGAATCGAATGGTCGCACCCGGTCAGCCAGGTGAACTGCAGCCGCCCGGACACCCCGGCCTTGGCCATCTTCTCCACGATGGTCGAAGAATAGGAGAGGGAAGTCACCGTGTCGCTGGTGCCGTGCAGAATCCATAGCGGAAGGCCGCCCAGCGGCTCCACGTCGCCCGTATAACCCCCGCACATCGCGATGGCGGCCGCCACGCGGTCCGGATAGGCGGCAGCGAACTTGAACGTACCCCAGCCACCCATGCTGATGCCGAAACAATACAGCCGGTCAGGATCGTGCCGGTAGCGGCTCATCACCCATTTGACCACCCGCATCAGGCGCTCGGCATTCCAGCCGCCCGTCGTATTGCACTGCGGGCAGATCACCAGCGCATCGATCTTCTGGCCGCGGCGCAGCGCGTCCACGCAGCCGTACTTCGTGATGGTGGTCAGCGAACTGCCCGCCAGACTCTTGCCATGCAGGCAGAGCAGGACGGGGAGGGGTTCCTCGGAGGTCTCATAAGAGTCCGGGACGTAAAGCAGGAAATTATAGCCATTTTTGACCGAATCCCGGTAAGCATAGAGATTATCCGCCTGCAGGCGGGAAGCCGCAAGAATCGACAGGAAAAAGGCCAATATGAGGGAAAAACTCTTCACTTTCAGCGGACGCGGAGCTTTTTACCGGGACGGAGAGTGGTTTTCTCCGTAATACCGTTCAGGTAACAGATGTTCTTGACCGTCGTCCCGTATTTGCGGGCAAGGTCATAAAGCGTGTCGCCGGAGACGATGGTATGATACACGGCGGAACCGTCCGCGGGCGGGGGAGGAGCCGTTGCCGTGCTGCCGGAAGAAGTGGAAGACTTCGTCTTGGGCGGCTCGGCCGTACTCTCCTTAAGGATGGGGATCCGCACCGTAGAAGGCGTTACCGTATGCCAGGAACCGCCTTCCGCCAACACCAGACGCTCGTTCGCCGCCGACACGGACAGGCCGCCGAGCGAATCGACCACCGCCCAGGTGCCGTCCGCGAACAGGATCACGCGACGGTCGGCAGGGGAGAGGGAAAGCGTATCCGGAACGGTCACGGTATGCGTCAGCAGGTCCACGAGCGAAGCCACCGCGGCGGAATCCACTTGCGCGTCCGGCACGAAATCGGGCAGGATGCGGCGTGCACCCAGGAATCGGTCCCGATAATAGGTTTCCTTGAGATTGGAAACCTGGATTCCGCCATGGACCGCGGCATGGATGAAACTGAAATTGGTGCCGGTACTGTCCATACCGATGAAAATGCCCGTATGGCCCATCCGGCGCTTGTTGGGACGGGACGCGAAGATCAGGATATCGCCTTTCTGGAGATCGGACAGGTTGCCGATCAGTTCGCGGCCATTGCCCGCCTGCGCGGGGACCGTGCGTCCCAGCTCATAGCCGAATTTCTTGAAAATGAATTTCGTAAACCCAGTACAGTCGAACACCTTGGGTCCGTTGCCGCCATGCCGGTAGGGGGTACCCAGCCACTTGCGGGCCTCATCGATGATGCGGTCCGCCAGCACGGAGGCCTCTACGCTGACACTGTCAGCGGGCGAGGACCCACTCGTGGAGGGGCTTTGCGCCCGAGCCGAAAATCCCAGGCATAGGAGGCAGCCAATCCAGATGATTGCGAATCTGTGCTTCAGCATATTCTACGTTGAAAATATCCACGCAATTGCCCGCGATGTCACGGGCCTGCGAAGTCGTGAAAATGTATTTCCCGTCGCGGGAAATATCCAGTCCGACGGGGAAGGAGTCTGCAGGAATCGTGCCGAGAAGCTTCATCTCCCGGGCGTCCACAATGGCCAGGCAGCTGCTGAAATTGCAGGCCGCGAAAATATAATGACCGTTGGGGGAGGCCTCGATGGTACGTGCCCCGGCGGGAATCTTGCACGTCACCCAGTTCTTGACGGTCACGGATTTCTTCTTATCGCCGTCCAGCACGCTGACCTGGTCAATAAAGTCCTGCAATTCAATACGTTGTATATTTCCCGTCTTATTGATGCTACCGTAAAGGTATCCGTTCTTGATGATGAGGTGGCGCAGGTTGGGCATCACGCCCATGGCGCGCCCGAGATAGCGGTTGGTGGTCAGGTCGATCACCGCAATGCCGCCACCGCCGCCCATGCAGCCCACGAAAAGGTAGTGGTTGTCCGGCGTAAACACCGTTCCGCGAAGGCAGTAACCGCTGTTGACGTCGCGGTCCACAGGCACCGTGAGGCTGTAGTTGAGTTTCAGCTGATAATCCACGACCAGGCAGGCAAGATAATGCCAGTCAGCGGGTTCGTCGCTGGAAATGTCCAGCAGGCCGACGGTATTGTTGCCCCAATGCGTCACCACGAGACGGGTGCCGTCGGGGGAAGTGGCCACCATCTTGGGCAGGGGACCGGTCTCGAACATGCGGATGATTTCATCCGTCTCCGTGTCAATCACAGCCATCGCAGAGGGCTCCTGGGCGTTGATATCGTAACTGCGGCGGTAATACGGCACCCAGAGGTAGCGCCCGCCGTGCGAGAAGGTGCTTTCGACGGGTTTTCCCGTGAAGGTATCGGGATGATTGTAGGAATGTCCGAACGAAAAAAGGCCACTGGAAGGCGCCCAGATGGCTTTATCGGCTTCCGTGAAGCTATGTTTGATGACCTTGGTCTTCTCGTTCGTCGTGAAATCGTAGACGACGGTTTTCGCGCCCTCGAGCGAATTCACGTAGTATTTTTTGCCAGACGGATGGATATTGACGGATTTGGGCGAGTGGATGTCCCGGTCGAGCGTTTCCGTCTCCGCCAGCGAGAACTGCTGTTTGCGCGTCATGAATGTCACCTTGATCCCTTCGCCGGTCCAGCTGGTGCCGAATTTCGGATGCACCACGGGCGGCTGCGCAAACGCGGCCGAACAAACCAGCAACAAAAGGGGAACAAGGTAATACTTCACACTACTTAACATAATATAAATTGTGTAACAAAAGCGCAAACGGGTCACAATGACCGTTTTGCGTCCACAGGACCGGCATAGATGCCCAGGAATATCTTGCGGAGTTCCGCCTGATCGAGCCGCCGCTCCAGTTTTCCGAGTTTATGCGCCATATACTTCATGAAATCCGCCAGTTCGCGGGCGTCGTACTTACCGGCGTCCAGGAATTCAGCTTTTCCGTTTAGCAGGTCGTGCGCCATGTAATTCGTCTTCCACAGCCGGTATCCCTCGATAATGCGACGGTCCACGGCGTGGCGGATCGCCTGGTAACGGTCGTTCTTCTCGCAGAGCGAGGCTTCGTGGATCTCCTCCGGCGTCAGCGGTTTGCCGATTTCCAGATGGACATGTCCTTTCCATTGGCGGATACCCGTCATGATGCTGTGCAGGTCCTCCTTGGGCTTCTTCACGTACGGTCCCTCGCGGCGCAGCAGCACCTCGCGCGCCTTGCGCGAGTCGCATGACTCGTACTCATAGGAAATGCTCATCGGAACGATGTTCAGCTCGGCGAAATTCTCCTCGAAAGTCCCCTTTCCGCTCATGTCGAACATCTTCAAAAGACCCTGTTCAGTGCTGTCCAGGCCATTCTTCGTGCGTCCTTCGCGCTGTGCGATCCAGATGGAGGCGCGCCCGGAGGTGATGGTTTCGCGTATATACTGCGACAGCAGCTGGGAGCTCAGGTACAGCTCCCGGGCGCCGATGCCGCGAATGACCTTGATCATGCGGTTCGAGCGCATCAGGTCCACAATCAGCTGGCTGGTCAGCAGGTTCGAGCCGACGCATATTTCCGTGAAAGGAAAGCCGTTATGGCGCATCACGTGCTGGATGAAGGCAGGATCCATCACGATGTCGCGGTGGTTGGAAACGGCCAGGAAACGGCCGTTGATGCCCCGCAGGTTCTCCACGCCGCTGCAGGTCAGACCTTCGGAGGTCTTGGCCAGGATCGCATCGATCACGGCGAGCATCACCTCGTCCTGGAACTGGTCAATGCTGCCGATGCCACGCAGCATGTGGCTGAGCGTGGATGCAGGCAGGTCGGAAAAGAGATACTTGGAGATTACAGGCATCATCGGATGCCGTGAAACGCGACCCAAGGCCTCTACCGCTTCTTCATCGGTATAGGGGCGAATGTCGCCAAATTCTTCGGTATTAGTACTCATTACGGGTCCAAAGATACACAATCAACGGCGGAAAAGCAAAGAAGAATCGCCGTAACTGAGGAAACGGAAGCCGTTGGCTAGCGCATAATCGTAAATCGTGTGCCAGTCTCCCCCCACAAAGGCGGAAATCAGCAGCAGCAACGTGCTCTGCGGCTGGTGGAAATTGGTCACCATCGCATCCACCACGCGGAAGCGGAATCCCGGCACGATGATGATGCGCGTCCCCACTTTCAGTTCCTTCAATCCATTGTTATCCAAATACTTGACAATCGCGTCCAGCGCCTCCTGCAGCGAGGATTCGTACGTACGCGTGTAGGGCGCCCACTGGTCCACGTCGACCGGGCTCCCCTGCTCCAGGCAGCTGATTCCCACGTAGTAAAGGGACTCCAGCGTGCGGACGGAAGTGGTTCCGACGGCCACCACCGGACGCTTCGCGTCGCGCAGGCGGCAGAGCAGTTCGCGGCTGACCACGAACGGCTCCCGGTGCATCGGATGCTCCGATACGAGCGAACTCTTCACGGGCAAAAACGTACCTGCGCCCACGTGCAGGCAGACATTTTCGATATCGATCCCCTTTGCGGCGATCTCGTCCAGCACGCGTTGCGTGAAATGGAGACCCGCCGTCGGAGCTGCTACGGAGCCGCGTATGTGCGCATAGAGGGTCTGGTAGCGCTCGAGATCGATCGCCTCCGTGTCGCGGTTCAGGTAGGGAGGAATGGGCACGCGTCCGCAGCGCTCCAGCACCACGGAGAACGGCGCACCGCCCTGCCAGCGGAACTCCACCACGCCCGTCTGGCCGTCCCGGCCGATCAGGCGGGCCGTCGGCGAAAGGTCGTCCCATTCGTCGGAATCCACGTCCAGGGTCAGGATTTCATCGGTTTTCAGGCGTTTGGAGTTGCCGATCACGCATTTCCAGCGACAGCACTCCGTCGCGGCGAAAATCGTATTGTATTCCGCCGGCGTATCGGGTTCCAGGCAGAAAATTTCAATGTGGGCACCGGTCGGACGGCGGAAAAACAGACGCGCAGGGACCACTTTCGTGTCGTTGAACACCATCAGGGCGCCGTCAGGCAGTTCCTCCGCGAGATGGCGGAATATGCGCTCGCTGACATAGCCGTCGCGGTAAATCAGCAATTTCGACGCATCGCGCTCGGGAAGGGGATATTTGGCAATCCGCTCGTCCGGGAGCGGATATGAATAATCCTCAATATGAAGCTCGGGAATCATGGTGCAAAGTTACGACATTTTACCATCGAAGACAAGCCGGAATTTGTCAACATTTGTAAATTATCGGTTTACTTTCGGATAGTTTACAAATGTTTTATCAACAGGCCGCGAGCACTGTTTACAACTGTTATAAGAAAAAATGATAACACGGAATTTGATTAGCTAAATAATTAGAAACCAATAAATAAACTCCTATATGATAAAGTAAACATCCATGTTGATTTCCGCCACTCTCCCCCACTTCCGGGCAAATAAAGTTCAGACACATTGTGAATTAATAAACTAACTATCGGTATATCAAATAATAGCATGGCATTTTATAAAATATTACTTTAGGCGCGTTTTCCACATTCTATTAACATCTCGTCAACAATTGCCAATTGTAACACTTGACAATGTCTTTCAAAAGCTTTACTTTTGTAAACAAATCGTATAGAAAAATGAACACGCGTCTGCAGCAGTTTCTGGCCGCCGAAAATATCAGCCAGGCCCAGTTCGCCGAGACCATCGGCGTCGCAAGAGCCAGTGTCTCCCACATTCTGGCCGGACGGAACAAACCGGGCTTCGATTTTCTCGAAAGTATGATACGCCACTACCCCAGCCTGAATCTGGAATGGCTTCTCACGGGTCAGGGAAGAATGTACAGCAACGCAAAAATGCCATTTAACGCCGCTCCAGAGGCGATTTCTCCCCTTTCGTCCGACGCGGAACAGGATCTCTTCCCGGAGCCCGGATACCGTCAGGAAAACGCCCCCCACTCCCCTTCCACCCCGCAAAATACCTTTATCAATAGATTAGATAATAGTACTCAAGTTACTAATAAAGAAAGGCATATAACTAGAATCACTATTTTCTACTCCGACGGTACGTTCCAAGAAATAGAATAATTGCTATCTTTGTTGTATGGGATTATACAGCATACTCGTCCGGCCTTTCGTCCATAATGCGGACATCGAGAAAGCCTCCAAGTTCGCCCTCCGGTACTTCGAACTCAACGAAAAGATTCCGGGAGGCCGGCTGATCAGCCGTTGGATCCACAACAACCGCCCTACCGGCCTGCAGCGGGAGGTATTCGGGCTGGATTTCTACAATCCCATCGGCCTAAGCGCCGGTCTCGACCTGCACGGAGAGCTCTACAACGACCTTAACAACCTGGGATTCAGCTTTGTAGAGATAGGTCCCATGAATGCTGACGGCATCCGCCGGGCCATCCGGCGCATCCAGCAGGACCCGCAGAACGACATCCTGGCCGCCTGCATACGCGAAGACTTCCTGACCGCCTTCACGCTCGCCTACGATTTCTGCGATTTCTTCGTCATCGACCTGAGCGCCAACCCTTCCACCGACATCCTGGATCCCCTCCTGGACGCCCGTCTGGCGGAAGATGTCTACAAACCCATCGTGGTCAAACTCCCCAAGGAGCTGCCGCCGTCAGAAACCGAAGATATCCTGGATTACTGCCAGATGAACCGCATAGACGGCATCGAGGTCCAAACCCTCGAACAGATCCGTCATATCGTCTCCTATACCTCCGGACGCCTGCCCATCATCGCGGATATCGTCATCGAAACCCCGGAACAGGCCGCTGAGGCGCTGGAGGCGGGAGCATCCCTGGTCGAAGTCCGTGACGGACTGGTCCGGCAAGGCCCCCGCTTCATCAGCAAGATCCAGAAATACCTCCTTAACCAGGTCAAAAATGAAAGAAGCAATCCAAGAGAAGATAGCCCGGCTCCTGAAGCCTAGCGGCAAGACGCTCAGCGCCGCCGAATCCTGCACCGGCGGGCAGATTTCCCACCTGATTACGACCGTTTCCGGCTCCTCTTCCTATTATCTGGGCTCCGTTACTTCCTACGCCGTTTCCGTCAAGGAAAACGTGCTCGGAGTGCCGCACAAGGCCGTTGTCGAGAAGGGGCTGGTCAGCAGCGAGGTCGTCGCCGCCATGGCGGAGGGCGTCCGGCGCCTGACCGGCAGCACCTACGCCGTCGCCACGACCGGCCTGGCGGAAGGCGGGGATGAATTCGGGAATCCGGAAGGAACCGTCTGGATCGGCGCCACCGGCCCGGCCGGAACCGTCACCCGGAAATACCACTGTGACCTGGGCAGGAAGGGCAATATACGCCGTTTCGCCAACGTCGCCCTCCATTTCCTCGCTGCTTATATCGAAAAGGATAACCAGTAGGCTCAGCAGGCCAGCGTCCCCCACTCCTCCGTCTTGGCATCCAGGTCCCGCTTGCACTCCAGGTACTCGCGGGTCAGTTCCATGATGTCGTCTTTCTCCGACGGCACCGCCAGGATGGTCTCGATTTCCTTCATCCGGGTCTCCAGCTTGCCGATTTCGCATTCCAGCCAGGAGATGCGGTTCTTCTTCTTGCGGTCCATCCGGGACTCCTGCTTCCGCTCTTCGTAAGCGGCCTTTTTCTGGACATCTTCCTGCTTCGGAGCGGCCTGTGCCACGGTTTTGCGCTCCAGCTCCTGCAGGGTCTCCAGCTTGCGTTTCGCGAGGAAATCGGACACCGTGCCGAGATGCTCCCGGACCTGCCCGTCGCGGAACTCGTACATCTTGTCCACCAGCCCGTCCAGGAAGTCTCGGTCGTGGGAAACCACGATCAAGGTGCCGTCGTAGGCCTTGAGCGCCTGTTTCAGGATATCTTTCGACTTGATATCCATGTGGTTGGTCGGTTCGTCCAGGGCCAGCAGGTTGTAGCTCTGGAGCATCAGCTTCGCCATGCCCAACCGGGCGCGTTCGCCGCCGGACAGCACCGACACGCGCTTGTCGATGTCCTCGCCCCGGAAGAGGAACTGGGCCAGCAGGTCGCGCAGTTTGCTCCGGATATCCCCCACCGCTATGCGGTCGAGCGTGGAAAAGACCGTCTCGTTCTTATCTAGTATATCTTCCTGATTCTGAGCATAATAGCCAAGCTGCACATTGTGTCCCAGCCGGGCTTCGCCGCTGATCGGCTGCAACTCGCCGGCAATCACGCGCATCAGCGTTGTCTTGCCTTCTCCGTTGCGCCCGATCAGGGCAACCTTCTCTCCCCGCTTGATTTCCACTTCTGCGTGGCGGAAAACGACTTTCTGGGGGTATCCGACCGTCAGGTCCGTTCCCTTGAATACGACGTCTCCGGAACGCGGCGCCGGCGGGAATTTCACCGTCAGGCGGGCGTTGTCCGTCTCGTCTATCTCGATGCGGTCCAGCTTCTCCAGCGCCTTGATGCGGGACTGGACCTGGTTGGATTTCGTGGGCTTGTAGCGGAAGGTATTGATGAATTCTTCCGTTTTCTGGATCATCCGCTGCTGGTTCTCGTAGGCGGCCACCTGTTGCTGGAGGCGCTCCGCGCGAAGCTCCAAATATTTGGTATACGGGACCTTATAGTCATGGATATGGCCCAGCATCACCTCCACGGTCCGGTTCGTGACCGTGTCGAGGAAGCGCCGGTCGTGGCTGACGAGCAGCAGGGCGCAGCGGCGGGCCTTGAGGTAGTCTTCGAGCCATTCGATGGATTCGATGTCCAGGTGGTTGGTCGGCTCGTCGAGAAGCAGCACGTCCGGCTGCTGGAGCAGGATCTTCGCCAGCTCGATGCGCATGTTCCAGCCCTGCGAGAAGGTCTCCGTCAGGCGGCCCAGCTCGTCGTCCAGGAAGCCGAGGCCCAGCAGGGTCCGGCGCGCCTGCACTTCCGGCGGCTCGCTATGGCTCATCTCGAGGCGGTCGTTCAGGCTGGTCAGCCGTTCGATCAGCTCCACGTAAGCGTCTGACTCATAGTCCGTCCGGGTCTCCAGTTCGCGCGTCACGGAGGCGATCTCCCGCTCGATTTCGGCCGTTCCGGCGAAAGCGGTCATCGTCTCCTCCAGGACAGTGCGGCCCCGGTGGTGCTCCATGATCTGGGGCAGGTAGCCGACGGTCAGGTCGCGCGGCTTGTCGATGCGGCCGGAGGTCGGATTCTGCTGGCCGCAGATCAGTTTCAGGATGGTCGACTTCCCCGCTCCGTTCTTGCCCACGAGACCGATCTTGTCGGTCTCGCTCACGTGGAAGTTGATCTTGTCCAGCAGGACAAAACCCCCATACGCAACTGTCACATCCTCAATTGATATCATATTCTGAAACAATCATCAGCTGATTCTTTCCGCGTGCAGGGCAGACAGTGCCACAAGCAAACCCGTAGCCACCCTCGGCTTCGTAAGAGGGAGGGGCCCGCGCCGTAAGGCGTGGGAAGGATGAGCGAAGCGAAGGTTTGCTGTGGCAGCTGTCTGCCCACACGCATTGTGAATCATATAAAGATTAGTTTGTCAAAGTATTCAGGTCGGTGGAAGTCAGGCTTCGGGGTATCGATCGGGGCCCAGCTCAGATAGTGCGGGACCGGCAGGAGGTCGCCGCATTTATAGAAATTGCCGCGGGCCTGCAGCCCGCAGAACGTGTCAAGTCCGAAGGTGGATGCCGGAATGTCCAGCGCCAGCTCCCAGGCCGTCGGCTCCTCCCGCAGGCCAAAGGGCGCGGTCCCGAGCGACGGACGGCGCAGAACGGCCGAATACGCTGTTTCCGGCAGCGATTCGCGGCCGTGACGCCCCTCGCCGCGGCAGAGATACAACTTGCCCGTACAGGTGCATTCCAGGTTGTAATACAGCCCGTCCTCGCGGGGCGCGAAGAAAAACTCCACGCACGAATCCTCCCACACCCGCTCCCGGTCCGCCGCGCAGACCGCCCGCACGGCATCCTCGCGGACCCGGTAAAGCAGATGCAGCGCATCTCCGGTATGGGAAATGTCGAACGATACCTCCGGACGGCCCGGGAAGGCATCCGGCCAGTTCAGGCAGGCTATTCTTTCTCTTCCGGGGTCTCGGCTGACTTGGAGCATAGCAGAATGGACAATTCGTAAAGGAAATACAGCGGGAAGGCCAGCACGAACATCGAGAACGGATCGGCCGGCGTGATGAGCGCCGACAGCACCAGCACCACGACGACGGCGTAGCGGCGGCCCTTGCGCAAGAGCTCGCGGCTGAGCACGCCCAGGCGGTTCAGGACCAACACCACGGACGGGAACTCGAAGGCGATGCCGATCAGCAGCACCATCGAGAAAAACATCGACATATAGGAGCCGATCGTGATGGTGTTGGCCACCGCGTCGCTGACCGTATAATTCATGAAAAACTGCAGGCAGACCGGCAGGACGATGAAATAGCCGACCACCACGCCCAGGTAAAACAGTCCCGTGGACAGCAGGAAAGCCAGCCGCACGGGCCGCTTCTCCCCCGCGTAGAGCGCCGGTTCAAGGAAGCGCCACAGCTCCCAGATGATGTACGGGAACGCCAGCACCACACCCACGGCGAACGCCGCCTTGAGGTGCACGAAAAACTGGGCGCTCACTTCCACGTTGATCAGCTGCATCGAGAAACTCCAGCCCAGCAGTCGATAGATGCAGAAATCGGGGCGCGACGGCGCGAGCACGATACCGTCGAAGAGGAAGTCCTTAAAGACAAATCCCAGGATGGAACAGAGGCAGACGGCAGCCAGCGAGCGGAACAGCGTCCCCCGCAGCACGTCGAGATGATCCCAGAAGGACATCTCCTTGTCGGCGCCCGTCCCAGCCACCTACTCGGCCTTGGGCGTTTCGTCAGACTTGGGGGCGGCTTTGGAGGCGTCGGCCTGGTTGACCTGGTCGTCAATCTCGTTCATGCCTTCCTTGAAACTCTTCACGCCCTTGCCCACGCCCTTCATCAACTCGGGAATCTTCTTGCCGCCGAAGATCAGGACAATGACCAGGATGATGAGAACGAGCTCCCAGGTTCCGATAAACAAAGGATATACTAACATAAGCCAAACGGTTAATTCATGGTTTGGAGCGAAGCCTCCAGCGCCTCGATGCGCGCCAGGGCGTCCGCCTCTTTCTTGCGCTCACCGGCGATCACGGCCTCGGGAGCGTGCGCGACGAACTTCTCGTTGGACAGCTTCGAACGGACTCCGGCGAGGAACTTGCGCTGGTGGTCGAGTTCAGCCAGGAGCCTGGCTTTCTCTTCGTCGGTATTGACGAAGCCCGCCAGCGGGATGCTCATCTTGATGGTGCCCACGAGGAAGGACACGGCGGCGGCTTCCGCAGCGCCCGACTGGATCATTCCTACGTTGGCCGCCTTCTTGACGACGGGCAGCAGCTCATCGGAGAAGATTCCGTTGATGAACAGGTCGAGCGGCTCCTTCGGAGGAATCTGCTTCTGCGCGCGGACGGCACGGATGGAAATGATGGCTTCCCGGGCCTGCTCGAAACGGGCCAGGAAGGCACTGTCGTAAGGACCGGCCACCGGCGTACGCTCGAACATGATGGTCTCCCCTTCCCGGCGCGGTTCCATGGCCTGCCAGAGCTCTTCGGTGATGAAAGGCATCACCGGATGGATCAACTTGATAAGCTTCTCGAAGAAGAGCACGGCAGCCTCGTAGGTGCGGGTGTCCACGCCCTTGCCGTATTCCGGCTTCACCAGCTCCAGGAACCAGCTGCAGTAGTCGTCCCAGAAGAGCTTGTAGATAGCCATCAGGGCATCGTTGATGCGGAATTTCGAATAGTGGTCCTCGACCGTCTCGATGGTCTTGGAAAGCAGGTTGTCGAACCATTTCACGGCCACGCGGGCGGCTTCCGGCTGCTCGGCGTTCTTGTCCACGTTCCAGCTGCTCACCAGGCGCCAGGCGTTCCAGATCTTGGCGCAGAAATTCCGCCCCTGCTCCACCTGCGACTCGTCGTAGAGGATGTCGTTGCCGGCGGAGGAGCAGAGCAGCATGCCGAGCCGGACGGCGTCGGCGCCGTATTTCGAGATGAGGTCCAGCGGATTCGGGCTGTTGCCCAGGGTCTTGGACATCTTGCGGCCGATCTTGTCACGCACGATACCCGTGAAATACACGTTGCGGAACGGCACGTCGTGCATGAACTCGTCTCCGGCCATGATCATGCGGGCCACCCAGAAGAAGATGATGTCCGGGCCGGTCACCAGGTCGTTGGTCGGATAGTAATAGGAAAGGTCGCGGTTCGCCTTGTGGTCCGGATGGCCGGGCAGTTCGGGATCGAAGACGGAAATCGGCCAGAGCCAGCTGGAGAACCAGGTGTCCAGCACGTCTTCGTCCTGGCGCAGGTCGGCGGCCGTCAGGGACGGATCGATCTTCTGTGCCGCTGCAAGGGCCTTTTCGGCCGTCTCTTCGACCACGATCTGGCCGTCAGGCAGATACCAGGCCGGGATGCGCTGGCCCCACCAGAGCTGGCGGGAAATGCACCAGTCGCGCACGTTTTCCATCCAGTAACGGTAGGTGTTGCGGTACTTGTCCGGGATGAACTTGATGCGGCCCGACTCCACGTGGTCGAGGGCGCGCGCCGCCAGGTCCTCCATCTTGAGGAACCACTGGGCGGAGAGCTTCGGCTCGATCACGGCATCGGTACGCTCGCTGTATCCGACCGGCGAGGTGTAGTCCTCGACCTTGACGAGGTTGCCGGACTCTTCCAGCATCTTTGCGATCTTCCTGCGGGCTTCGAAACGGTCTTCGCCCACCAGGATCTGCGCCTGCTCGTTCAGACGGCCGTGGTCGTCGATGATGTCCATGATCGGGAGATTGTGGCGCAGGCCGATTTCGTAGTCGTGCGCGTCGTGCGCAGGTGTGACCTTGAGGCAGCCCGTACCGAAATCCATCTCCACGTAGTCGTCCTCGATCACCGGGATCTCCCGGTTGATCAGCGGGATGAGCACCTTCTTGCCGCGCAGCCAGTGATGGCGCTCGTCAGCCGGGTTCACGCAGATGGCGGCATCCGCCATGATGGTCTCGGGACGCGTGGTGGCAATCACGAGATACTCGTCGGTAGGATTGCCGTTCCCGTCGGAGACATAGTATTTCAGATGATAGAAATGGCTCTGGGTGTCCTTGTGGATCACTTCGTCGTCGCTGATCGCGGTCAGGGCTACCGGGTCCCAGTTGACCATGCGAACGCCGCGGTAGATCCAGCCCTTCTTGTAGAAATGGCAGAAGGTCGCGATCACGGCGTCGGACAGGGCCGGCTCCATCGTGAAACGGGTGCGGTCCCAGTCGCAGGAAGCGCCGAGCTTGCGGAGCTGCTGCAGGATGATGCCGCCGTGCTCCTCCTTCCATTCCCACGCGTACTTCAGGAACTCTTCGCGCGTGAGATCTTCCTTGCTGATTCCCATACCCTTGAGCTTTGCCACCACCTTGTTCTCGGTGGCGATGGAGGCATGGTCCGTGCCGGGGACCCAGCACGCGTTCTTGCCGTCCATGCGGGCCTTGCGGATCAGCACGTCGTTGAGCGTATTGTTGAGCACGTGGCCCATATGCAGAATGCCCGTCACGTTGGGCGGCGGAATGACGATGGTATAAGGTTCGCGATTGTCCGGTTCGGAGTGGAAACACCTGTATTTCAGCCAGTAGGCGTACCACTTATCCTCCACTTCGGAGGGATTGTATTTTGCACTAAGTTCCATATCCTACAAAAATACGCAAAAAAAATATTAAAAGCGGTGTTTCGCCCTTTGATAATTTCAAAAAAGCTTCTTAACTTGGCAGTCCAAACCAAACACCTAACCCGTAAATCCATCTTCTTATTATGGCAAGATTCAAATGTACCGTATGTGGCTATGTCCACGAAGGCGATGACGCCCCCGCCGTGTGCCCGCGCTGCAAGCAGCCCCGTGAGAAATTCGTAGAAATGCTTGGTGGCGGCAACTACCGTCCCGTCGAGCCCGCCGCTCCGACTTACGGCACCGCTCCGGCCTACGGCACCGCCCAGCCCCAGGGAACCGTCATCAATACCGGATTCAGCGCCACCCAGCCGGTAGGCCGCACCCTGGCGGGGACCCGGACGGAGAAGAACCTCCAGGACGCCTTCGCCGGCGAGTCCATGGCCCGCAACAAATACAGCTACTTCGCCTCCAAGGCCCGCAAGGACGGCTACAACCAGATCGCCGACCTCTTTGAAGAGACCGCGAACAACGAGAAGGAGCACGCCAAGATGTGGTTCAAATACCTCAACGGCGGCCAGATCCCGACCACGCCGGAGAACCTCTCCGCCGCCGCGGCCGGCGAGAACTTCGAATGGACCGATATGTACGCCCGCATGGCGCGTGAAGCGCGCGCGGAAGGCTTCAACGAGATTGCCCAGAAGTTCGAAATGGTGGCCGCCATCGAACGCCACCACGAAGAGCGCTACCGCAAGCTCCTGAAGAACGTCAACGAGCGCAAGGTCTTCTCCAAGGACGGCGACGTCATCTGGCAGTGCGCCAACTGCGGCCACATCGTCGTGGGCCGCTACGCCCCCGAGGTCTGCCCGGTCTGCGACCATCCGCAGAGCTACTTCCAGGTAGAGGCAACGAATTATTAATCCCGGATCAATCCGGGACGACGCGTAAATGCGTCCAAAGGGAGGGCAGCCCGTTCGGGCTGCCCTTCGTGTTATATTTTTATGTATATTTGCATATCTACAGCATTGAGATATGGAAAACAACGATAACAAGAAGCAGCTCAATTTCGAGCTCAAGCCCGAAGTCGCCCAGGGCACCTACTCCAACCTGGCGATCATCAGCCATTCCCGCAGCGAGTTCATCCTGGATTTCGCAGCCATGCTTCCCGGCCTTCCCAAGCCGGAAGTGCGCAGCCGCATCCTGATGACGCCCGAGCATTGCATGCGCCTGCTGAACGCCCTCAAGGACAACATTTCCCGCTACGAGGCCCAGTTCGGGCCCATTTCGCTCGGCGCCGCCGAGCAGAAAGGCACGTTCAACCTCGCCGACTTTGCGCCCAATGGTACCAAATCTTAAGAACATCAAGGCCATCGCATACGACCTGGACGGCGTGGCGACGGACGGAAGCATCATCCCCTTCGGGCCCACCCCCGAAGACCTGGTCCGCATCGTGAACGCCAAGGATTCCTTCGCCTCGCGCGTCGCCGCCGGCAAGGGATTCATCATGGCCGTCATCTCGGGCGGCGACACCCCGGCCCTCCGCAGCCGCTGCATCCACATGGGCATCCGGGAGGAGAATCTCTACCTCGGCGTGCGCGGCAAACTCAAGGTTTTCCGGGAGTTCTGCGAGCGGAACGGGCTGCAGCCCGACGAGGTGGCCTATTTCGGCGACGACATCCCCGACACCCAGGTGCTGCGTGCCTGCGGCCTCGGCATCGCCCCGGCGGACGCCGCAGAGGAAGCCAAAGCGGCAGCGGACCACGTGACGAAGCTGCCGGGCGGCCGCGGGTGCATCCGGGAAGGAATTGAAATGATTCTCAAGGCCCAGGGGAAATGGACCTTTGACGAAGACCGCTACGACCAGATTTATTGACACATGAAACGCATTATTCTCGGCAGCAACTCCCCGCGCCGCAAGGAACTCCTCGCGGGCCTGGAAATAGATTTCACAGTCGATACCGGCAACAACTTCAAGGAGCGGGTGGAGCCGGGGCAGGAGGCGCATGAAGTCCCCCGCCGGCTGAGCGCCGGCAAGTCCCACGGATTCCACCGCCCGCTGGAGTCGGACGAGGTCCTGATTACCTCCGACACGGTCGTAATCGTGGAAAACGAGGTGCTGGGCAAGCCGCGCAACCGCAGGGATGCCGTCAACATGCTGCACAAGCTGTCCGGCCGCGTGCACGAGGTGGTCACGGCCGTGACCCTGCGCGACGTCTCGAAAGAATTCACCTTCAGCGTGTCCACGCGCGTGCACTTCGAGGAGCTTTCAGAAGAGGAAATCGCCCACTACGTCGACAAATACCAGCCTTTCGACAAGGCGGGCGCCTACGGCATCCAGGAATGGATCGGCTACGTAGGCATCTCTTCCATCGAAGGATCCTTCTACAACGTCATGGGCTTCCCGGTCCACCGTGTGTGGCACGAGCTACAGCGTTTTCTCTAGATACAGGGGGATATAAAAGAAATGAGTTGGTACCATCGCGGCAACAACTCATACTAACCACATAATTAATAACACTAAAACTAATAACCAATAGGTTGATGGGCCAGAACGGTCACTTGCTCAACCCGAATGCAAAGGTACAACAAAAAATTGAATCTGCAAATTTTTTTTGAAAAATTTTTAAAAATTTCTTTCTCGGCTGATTTTCAGCGATTTATCGTATAAGAAAATTATTTAACGCTTGTGCATTGGCGCTTTTTGCCTAACTTTGCCCCGAAATACGTGTACCATGAGCCCTGAAATTACTTCCATCATAGACGGCATCAACGTTACGATGAATGCCGGCGGCATGAATACCATCAACATCGTCCTGGCTTTCGTCATGTACGGCGTGGCGCTCGGCATCAAGCCCAAGATGTTCGCCGAGGTCTTCAGCAAGCCCAAATCCCTGATCATCGGCGTCTGCTGCCAGCTCATCCTGTTGCCGCTGCTGACCTTCCTGCTGGCCATTGCTTTCGGGCATTGGATCAGCTGGACCATGGCGCTCGGCATGATCCTGGTGGCCTCCTGCCCCGGGGGGAACATTTCCAATTTCATGAGTTCCCTCTCCAAGGCCAATATCGAGCTGTCCGTCAGCCTGACAGCCATCAGCACGGCGCTGGCCATCCTGATGACGCCGTTCAACTTCTGGCTCTACGGCAACCTCTACCTGCATTTCGCCGAGATCTCCGGAGACGTCCCGCAGCTGGCGATTCCGCTCTGGGATGTGTTCAAGACCATCTTCATCCTGCTGGGTGTTCCCCTGACGCTCGGCGTGCTGACCGCCCGTTTCCTGCCCAAGGCGGCCGAGAAGATGAAGAAACCCATGCAGTGGTTCAGCATCCTCTTCTTCATCGCCATGGTGGTGCTTTCCTTCATGGGCAACATCGAGGCCTTCCTCAAGTGCGTCAAATACATCTTCCTGGTCGTGTTGATCCATAACCTGCTGGCTCTCAGCATCGGTTTCGGCATGGGTACCGTGTTCAATGTCCCCAAGAAGGACCGCCGCACCCTGACCATCGAGACCGGCATCCAGAACAGCGGCCTGGGCCTCGTCCTGCTGCTGGGTACCAACCTCTTCGCCGGTTTCCCGCCCCATGGCGGCACCCTTGTCATCACGGCCTGGTGGGGCATCTGGCACATCATCAGCGGCCTGACCGTCAGTACGCTCTTCAACCGCTACGAATTCCGTCACAAAGCCTGATCCATGGCAAAAATCTGGGAGCCATACCGCGGCTACACACGCTGCCGCCATTACACGGACCTCATCACGCGAAGTTGTTTCCGTTCCATCCGCATCGAAGGACGGGAGCGGATTCCCGCGGAAGGGGCCGTAATCCTGGCTCCCAACCATTGCGCCACCCTGCTGGATCCGATGCTGCAGCTCCTGCTGCGGCCGGACAAGGCACCCATAGCCTTCGGCGCCCGTTCCGACATCTTCGCCAACCCGCGCACGGCCAAAATCCTGCGCTGGCTGCGCATCGTCCCCATCGCCCGGGAGCGCAACGGCCTGAACGAGGTGGCCAAGAATTTCGAAGTCTTCGACGAGATCGTCGACTGCCTGGACCACGACGTCCCGTTCTGCATGTACGCCGAAGGCACGCACCGTGCCGAGCGCGGCATGCTTCCCGTCAAGAAAGGCCTTTTCCGCGTCGCAAAAATGGCTTCCGACCATCTCGGGAAGCCGGTATACATCTTCCCGATCGGAACCTGCTACGAGGATTTCTTCCGCGGCCAGACCCGCGTGCGCATGCGCGTCGGCGAGCCGATGGAGATCGGGGCGGAATTTGCCAGGCGCGCCGATTTGCCCGAGGCGGAGGTCTACCGGGAATTATGTGAAGAACTGCGCGAACGCGTCATCGCCCTGATCGGCGAACCGATAGAACGGCGCCGCCGGTCGTGGTTCCACATACCGGCGGCGCTGCTGTCTCTGCCGCTTTTCGCTGTCTGTGCCGTGGGATCACTTCCCATCTGGCTCCCCTACCTGCTCATCATGCACAGGATGAAGGACAAGGCCTGGTCGCACACCGTCCGCTACGGCCTACACTTCGTCCTGCCGATCTTCATCCCCTTCCACATCGGGTTCGAGCGGCTGCTGAATTTCTATAGGGATCTGTTCTGATTCCACCGCCTTCTTCTTCGATTTCTTCCTGGAATCCGGCGCGCCGAGGATTCTCTTGAGACCATGAACCAGCCCGAGGCCGGCATCCGTCAGGATATCGGTCGGAACCAGGGTGCTGATCAGGTTGACGGGTTTCAGGGAATCCAACAGTCGGCTGGCCTCGTTGCTGATGTTTCTTCCGGTCGCCTTCTGTTCTGCCTTGATATACAGGATGGCCTTCTCCAGCTCATCGGCTGTCTTGATCTTTCCGTATTTGCTACTCATCGTCGTTGTCGTAAAATACATCAATAAACAGTTGGACAAACAGGTCGCGGAACATTTTCTGCCGGTTGGCCCACAGGACGACCAGGGCCAGCACGAAGACGGCGGCGACAATGAGCGTGCCCCACGGAGCGCCCAACAGGCCGTTGATCCATTGGAGCAAAGCCAGGGAAAGCAACCCGACCACCAGGGACAGGGTGAAGATGATGACCAGGTAGGCAAGGACCTGCGAAAGGGCGGTCGAAAGACCGCGGGTAATCTTGAGTTTGGCTTCGTCGACCGCCAGGTTCAGGTACTCCTGGCTGTCTTTCCCAATGATACCCAAAGAATTATTCTTATCCATGATCATGTTGGCCAAAATGCTTAGTGTTATAAATCGAATTCAAATATAGTTAAATCTTCAAGCATATCAAAGAAAAAGCGGATCCTGTCACAGGGTCCGCTTTTCTTCAGGTTGTAGTACAGTTTATTGTTTAATATCCATTTCTTCAGGATATCTATTTACTATCCCAAAACCGTGCCACGGATGTTTTCGGCCACCTGGTGCACCAGGCGCAGCAGCGCCTCGCGGCTCGCCCAGGCCGTGTGCGGCGTGAAGCGGAAGCGCTCAGGGTGCTGCACGTGCAGCAGCGGGCTGTCCGCCGAAAGCGGTTCCTTTACGTATACATCCAGTGCCGCGCCGGCGATGAAGCCGGCATCCACCGCCTCAGCCAGCGCCGCCTCATCCACGATGCCGCCGCGGCCGAGATTGAGCAGGAAGGCCGTCGGCTTCATTTTGCGCAGCTCCTGCGCCCCGACCAGCCCCTTCGTCCGCTCGTTCAGCGGCGCATGCACGCTGACCACGTCCGCCCGGACGAGCAGCTCGTCCAGCGGGACGCTCGGATAGTCCGTGTTGTGCGAGGTGCCGGAGGTGGAATAATAGATTACCTGCATCCCGAATGCACATGCCACAGCGGCCACGCGGGTGCCGATCGTGCCCAGGCCGATGATGCCCAGGGTCTTGCCGGCCAGTTCGGGATACGGGTGCGAGATGTCGCAGAACAGCGTCCCGGCCGAATAGTGGCCGCTCTTGACGCAGTCGTCGAAATAGGGCGAGAAGCCCGCCAGCGAGAGCAGGTGGGCGAAGGTGGACTGGACCACCGCCTCCGTGGAGTAGCCGGCCGCGTTGCGCACGGGGATTCCGCGCGCGGCAGCGGCGTCCAGGTCGATGTTGTTCACGCCCGTCGCGGCCTCGCAGATCAGCCGCAGGCGCGGGGCGCGCGACAGCAGTTCCTCATCCACACGCACCTTGTTGATAATCAGCACCTCGCAGTCCCCCACCCGTTCCAGCGACTCTTCGCGGCTGGAAAACGGATAGCAGACCAATTCGCCCAATTCGGCGATCTCATCCAGCGGGGTCTCCCCCAGCGTCGCCGCATCCAAAAATACAATCTTCATCTCATTTATCCTCTTCTCCGTCCGGTATACCAATCCCTCCGGTTGCCGTCGCTTCGCGACCCCTCCCAACCTGCGGTTGGGCCCCTCCCTCTTACGAAGCCGACTCGAAGAGAAAGTGTCTCCTTTAGGGGACCTCAGGGGTTAGGGAACAAGCCAGCTTGCTGGCTACGGGCCCCGGAGGGACAGGTATACCGGACTTCAGTTAATCGATATTCGGGGTGTTCCAGATTTTGGTCTGGGTGCAACGGAGCTGGACGGCCTGGCCGCCGCAGCTGAGGCGGAAGTCGCCTTCTTCCAGCCGCCATTTGCCGTCGGCACCGACGAAGGCAAGTTCAGAAGCGGGCAGTTCGAAGGTGACGGTTTTGGTCTCGCCCGGCTGCAGCTCGACCTTCTCGAAACCGCGCAGGCGCTTGACGTCCGGAATGAGCGAAGCGACCAGGTCGGAGCTGTAGAGCAGAACGGCCTCTTTGCCGGCCCGCAGGCCGGTGTTGGTCACGTCAATGGACACCACCAGTTCATCGGCCGGGCCAAAGGAAGGAGATTCCGGGTCGAGCCCGGAATGACGATTGACCGCCAGCTTCATGTTGCTGTAGGAGAAGGTCGTATAGCTCAGGCCGAAGCCGAAGGGCCACTGGACATCCATCACGGCGTCGTAATTATAGGACCCCTCCATCACCTCTCGGTGCTCGGACACCTTGTAATCGTAGGTATGCAGGGCGTTGATGTGCTTGCTGTAGGTGAACGGCAGTTTGCCGGAGAAGTTCTCGTCGCCGGCAAGCAGCGCAGCCAGCGCGTCGCCGCCATAGTTGGACGGCAGCATCACGTCCACGACCGCCTGTGCCAGCGGCTCGATATCGCCGATGATGCGCGGACGGCCCTCGTTCAGGACCAGGATGACGGGCTTGCCCGTGGCGGCCAGCCTCCGGACCAGTTCCTTCTGGTTCGCCGACAGGTTCAGGTCATCCATGTTGCCGGGGGTCTCGCAATAGCTGTTCTCCCCCACGCAGGCCACGATCACATCCACCCCGCGGGCAGCCGCGACGGCCTTCGCGATGCCGGACGCGTCTTCGGCCTCCCAGGCCATCGGAATGTTGATATACTGCACGCCCGGCTCGTACACCACTTTGCCGAAACGCTGTTTCAGCGCCTCCAGGAAGGTGTTGTACTGCGGAACGAAATCGTCCGCAGAGCCCTGCCAGGTGTAGGACCAGCCGCCGTTCATGGCACGCAGGCTGTTGGCGTTCGGACCCGTGACGAGGATGCGCTCCGTGCCCTTGAGCGGCAGGATGCCCTCGTTCTTGAGCAGCACTTCGGACTCCAGCGCGGCGGCATAGGACTGCGCCGCGAATTCTGGCGAAGCGAATTCAGGATACTCCCTGTCCCAGGTCGGGTTGTCGAACAGGCCCAAACGTACCTTCAGGCGCAGGATGCGGCGCACGGCGTCGTCGATGCGGGACATCGGAATCTCCCCGCTCTTCACCAGGTCCACGATGACGTTGCAGCACTCCGGATCGTATGGATCCATGATCATGTCGATGCCGGCATTGATGCCGATTTTCACGGCCTCACGCTTGTCGGCGGCCACATGGTCGCGGACATAGAGGTTGTCGATATCTGCCCAGTCGGTCACCAGCATGCCGTCCCAGCCGAGCTGCTCCTTGACCCAGACGGTCAGCAGCTCGCGGTTGGCGTGCGTCGGAATGCCGTTGATGGAAGCGGAGTTGACCATCGCCGTCAGCGCACCCGCCTGGAAGCATTCCTTGAAGGGGCGGAAGAACTTCTCGCGCAGGTCGTTTTCCGCAATATACGCGGGCGTACGGTCCTTGCCGCTGGACGGCACGCCGTAGCCCATGAAGTGCTTGATGCTCACGGCCGCATTCTCCAGCCCGACGTGGTTGGGATCCGAGCCCTGGATGGCGATGGTCTCCACGCGGGCCATTTCGGCCTGCAGATAGGGATCTTCGCCCCAGCTCTCCCACTGGCGCGGCCAGCGGGCGTCGCGGCCAAGGTCCATCACCGGCGAGAACACCCAGGGGACCTGCGCGGCACGCGTCTCATAAGCCATGGCCCGTCCCATCGCAGCGGCGTAATCGCGGTTGAAGGTGGCGCCCAGGTTGATCTCCTGCGGGAAGAAAGTACCGTCGGTGAGGTAGCTCGCGCCATGGATCATATCCAGGCCGTAGATGCACGGGATGCCGATGCGGCGCATCGAGACCTCCTGCATCTGGCGGACGAGCTCCGCCGTCTTCTCGCGGCTCTGCGCGCGGTCGTTCAGCACGTTCAGGATGGAGCCGACTTTGTAGTCGCCAATGATCTTTTCCAGTTTGGCGGGGTCCAGGTTCTCCCCCGTCGCGTCCTGCACCTCCAGGATGGAAATCTGGACCATCTGGCCGGCCTTTTCTTCCAGGGTCATGCCTTTGAGTACCTTTTCCACCTGGGCCTCTACGGCCGGATCAGGTTCAATGGCGGGGAGCACTTGGCCCGCGGGGGCGCTGCAGGCGGCCAGGGCGGCAAGGCCCAGGGCGAAGGTCGACGCCTTCGCAAGAAGCTTAAGTTTCATACGCTTATAATGTTTGATTGATTGTTTCTCCAAGATAATCCAGTACGAGGCCTTCCGCATCGGGATCGTATGCGTGCGGATGGGCTGAATCCACGACCACGACGACGAAGCGGCGCTGCTGCAGCATCCCCGGGAAGGAGCCCTCACGCGCGCCGACGGTCAGCGTACGGGTGGCGTCGTCCCAGCGGATCGGGATGCGGGCGAAGGCGCCTTCCTCGTAGGCGAAGGTCAGGCCATCGTCCTCATAGAGCGTGAATTCCGCGTCCGCGCCGGCATAGACGTAGAGGCGGATGACATCAGCCGGCTTCTCATCGGACCACTGCATCTCGGGGCCGAAGGGAATGATGGACCCCGCCCGCACATAGAGCGGCATGCGCTCGTAGGGTGCATCCACCGTCAGGGAACGGCTGCCGGACATCCAGGCACCGGAATAGAAGTCATACCAGCCCCCTTCCGGGAAATAGACCTCACGGCTGCGTGCGCCGTATTCGCTGACCGGACAGGGCATCAGCGCCGGACCGAACATCCACTGGTCGTCCAGGTCGCGCACCTGCGGATCGGCCGGCCAGTCCATCGGCAGGGCCCGCATGATCGTGTAGTCGTCGTAATGCACTGCCGCCGCCAGGGAATACAGATACGGCATCAGCCGGTAGCGCAGGCGCATGTACCACAGGATGCTCTCATAGGCCGGCGAGCCCTCCCGAGCAATGTTCCAAAGCTCCCGCTGCGGCCACTGGCCATGCGTGCGGAAGAGCGGCACGAAGGCGCCGAACTGGTGCCAGCGCGTCTGGAGCTCCTGCCATTCCGCGGCATTTGCCGGATCGTGGAACTTGGACATCACCGAGAAGCCGCCGATATCCATTCCCCAGAAGGGAATGCCGCTCATGCAGAAATTCAGGCCGGCGGACATCTGCGTGCGCATGTCCGTCCAGGAAGTGCCGATGTCCCCGCTCCACGTGCCCGTGGAATAGCGCTGCAGGCCCGGGAAGCCGCTGCGCGTCAGCAGGAAAACCCGTTTGTCGGGATCCACGCTGCGCTGCCCGTTGTAGATGGCGTCCGCGTTGACGAGGGCATAGGCATTAAGGTATTCGGTCGAGGGGCCGAGCGCCGTCGGGCTGATCAGCCACTTGAAATAATCCATCGGCAGGCAGTCGCGCAGGTTCGGTTCGCTGGCGTCCATCCACCAGGCGTCGATCTTGCGTCCGTACCGGCTGTAGAGCGTTTCGTCCATCTGCCGCCAGAACATCCTGCGCCCGCCTTCCGCATAGGCGTCATAGAAACTCTGCTTGTGGCCAAGCCAGTCCTCAAGACCGTCCTCCTCGGCATGCGTATAGGCATAGCCCGCGGCCTTCAGCTCCTTGTAATGCTCTGTGTTGGTGTAGAATTTCGGCCACACGCTGATCATGAAGCGTCCGTGCATGGCGTGAACATCATCCAGCATTTTCTCGGGATCCGGATAACGGGCCGCGTCGAACTCATGGCTTCCCCACTGGTCTTCCAGCCAGTACTGCCAGTCCTGGACGATGTTGTCCACCGGAATGCCGCGCTCCCGGAACTGCCGGAGCGTCCCGACGAGCTCGTCCTGCGTGGAATAACGCTCGCGGCTCTGCCAGAAACCCAACACCCATTTGGGCATCACGGGCGCCTTGCCGCTGAGCTGCCGGTAGCCGCGGATCACGGCATCGTGGCTCCCGCCGCCGATAAACCAGAAGTCCAGCTGCGGCTCAAACTCAGAGGCGAACGCCAGCCGGCCGGCCTCACCCTCGGGCTGGAGCGGAGCCACGCGCAATCCCAGGTAAGACACGCTTCCGTCCGGCTCCCACTCCACACGGACCGGCACTTTCTGCCCGGCCTCCAGGTGCGCGGAGAACTTGTAGCTGTTGGGATTCCAGGCCGGACGCCAGCGGCGTGCCATCACTTCCTGCCCATCCACGAGGGTGCGCTGGAAACCTGCATAATATTGAATAAATTGATAATCAGCCGTCTGCGGAGCTTCAAGATAGCCCTCATAAACCACCTTCGCGCCCTGGAGCGGCAGCTCCGGCAGGTTCCGGATGGCCCATTCGTTCTCAAAGAAGAGACTGTCTTCCTGGCGGACGACCGCTTTGCCGCGGGCAGGCGTGTAGGTGCCGGTCAGGCCGGGCGTCCTGCCGTCTTTGCCGTACAGTTTGAACTGCTCGCCCAACTGCCGGTAGGGTTCGGGATTGCCCCAGCGGCTATAGGAATAGGCATCGAAGAGCAGGCCGTAGCCGCGGGTGGAGACCACCATCGGCAAGCTCACTTTGGTGTTGTACTGGAAAAGCTCTTCGCTGCGGCCCTTGTGGTTCAGCTCGCCGCTCTGGTGTTGCCCCAGGCCGTAGAACGCCTCCCCGTCGGGTGAGTCGAAGCTCACCCGGGTGGAATAGGCCTGCCTGCCTTCCACCTCGACGGGCTCGAAGCCCATCCGGGAGCCGCCCAGCAGCTGCGTCCCGTCCGCAGACAGGAAACGAACGGCGCCATGTTCCAGATCGACCGCTGCAGTCAGGGCCGCCGTACGCACCAGCACTTCCCCGTTCTCTTCCGACACGCGGAAATCGCGGAAACGTCCCTGCGGTACGATGACCAGGCTGACGCGGTCATGCAGCACGCCGTCCGGACTCGCCGAGACGCGGACCAGTTCCGGACCTGCCAGCTGCAGACGGATGAGGGAGGCGCCGCCGGGAACCGGATCCGCGACCCGGACCAGGAACTGATCACCTCTCACGGAAAAAAATTTGCCCGCGCACGCGGTCAGGCACAACGCAGATACGAACAGCAAGAAGGCAATCTTGATTCTCAGTTTCTTCATTCGGCTATAATGTCTTTAAAATTACGCTTTTTTTTCTAATTTTGCCAAGACTATGTCCGAAGAATTAGACCTTGTGCGCGATTTGGCGGTCATCCTCGTTTCCGCAGGCGCATTCACCATCATATCCAAAGCGCTCAAACAGCCGCTCATCCTGGGCTACATCCTGGCCGGTTTCCTCGTCGGCCCGCACATCTCCTGGTTCCCCGGGATCAGTTCCGAAGAGACGGTCAACCAATGGTCCGAGATCGGCATCATCTTCCTGATGTTCGGTCTGGGCCTGGAGTTCAGTTTCAAGAAGCTGCTCAAGGTGGGCAGCAGCGCCCTCGTGACCGCTGGAAGCAAATTCCTCGGCGTCTTCGTGATCGGCTTCGTGGCCGGGCAGGCCCTGGGCTGGACGGCCATGGAAAGCATCTTCCTCGGCGGACTGCTGTCCATGTCCTCCACGATGGTCGTGCTCAAATCCTATGACGACATGGGCCTGAAGGGCAGGCCCTGGGCCGGCATGGTCTTCGGAACCCTCGTGGTTGAGGACCTGATCGCCATCCTGCTCATGGTCCTCCTGTCCACAATGGCAGTCTCCAACCAGTTCGCTGGCGGCGAAATGCTCTTCAACCTCGGAAAACTGGCCTTCTTCCTCATCCTGTGGTTCCTGGTGGGCATTTACGTGATCCCGTCCGTCCTCAAGCGGGCGCGGCGTTTCCTCAACGACGAGATCCTGCTCATCGTCAGCATCGGCCTATGCTTCGGCATGGTCGCACTGGCCGAGGCCGTCGGTTTCTCCTCCGCCCTCGGCGCCTTCGTAATGGGTTCCATCCTGGCCGAGACCATCGAAAGCGAGCACATCGAGCACCTCGTCGCGCCGATCAAGGACCTGTTCGGCGCCGTCTTCTTCGTATCCGTCGGTATGATGGTCGCCCCTGCCGTGATTGCGGAGCACTGGTTCACCATCCTCATCATCACCCTGATCGTGATGCTCAGCCACATCCTCTTCGCCGGCGCGGGCATCCTGATGACCGGCGGCGGTCTGCGGAATGCCGTCCACACCGGATTCAGCCTCGCACAGCTCGGCGAATTCGGTTTCATCATCGCCGGCGTGGGCGTGAGCCTCGGGGTGATGCGGGAATTCATCTATCCGGTCATCATCGCCGTGTCGGTGATCACGACCTTCACGACCCCCTACATGATCAAGCTGGCGGGGCCGTCCTACCATCTGCTGCTCAAGCGGCTCCCGGAGCGCTGGGTCGCCCGGCTGGACGCGCCCGAGCAGAAGACCCACACGACGGCGGTCGAGCAGAGCGAGTGGCGCATCCTGCTGCGCGCCTATTTCCTGCGCATCCTGCTCTACGGCGTGATCCTCGTCGCCATCATGATCGGCTCCAAGGAATTCCTGGAGCCGGCCGCCATGAACCTTTTCCCGTCCTGGCCGCCGTTCTGGCTGAACCTGGCCGTCGTGGTCGTCACTCTGGTCGTCATGGCGCCCTTCCTTTTCGGGATGGCCATCAGTTCGAGTTCCATCAACAAGTCCGCCTCCAAACTGCTGGCGGAAAAGAACGCCAATAAATGGCCGCTCGCCGGCCTCGTGCTCACCCGCACCTTCCTGGCCGTGTCGATGGTCCTCAGCGTCATCGCCAGCCATTTCAAGCTGGCCGGCTGGACCACCATCCTGATCCTTTTCGGCGGCATTGTCTTCGTCCTGGCCGCCCGGCGCACCATGCACCACTACTCCGCGCTGGAACAGCGCTTCCTGAGCAACCTCAACGAGAAGGAAGAGGCGGAGCGGCGCAGCCATCCGGTCTCGACCTCCCTCCGCGACAAGATGGTCGGCTACGACGTGCACCTGGAGCCGCTGGAGCTCTCCCCCGACAGCGTCTTTGCCGGCATGCAGCTCAAGGACATTCCTTTCCGCGCCGAGACGGGCGCGAACATCATCAAGATACGGCGCGGCACGCAGAGCATCACCATTCCCGCCGGCGACGTACGCATTTTCCCGAACGACAAGCTGCTCGCCGTGGGCTCCTCCGCCCAGATCGATGCCCTCCGGGCCATGCTTTCACAATCCAGCGCCTCCCCGGTTTCCTCCCACGAGCAGGAGTTCGAGGTGGTCCCGGTCACGCTGGACGCGGATTCCTTCCTGACCGGCAATACCCTGCGCAAGGCCAACATGCGCCAGTACCGATGCATGGTGATCAGCGTCCTGCACGACGGGGAATTCATCACAAACCCCGAACCGGATTTCCAGTTCGGGGTTGGCGATATCGTATGGATTGCCGGTGAGACCAGCGCGCTGCCCTACAAGTCGTAGGTCAGGCCGATGGACACCACCTTGTTGTTGGGCTGCACGGGCGTGAAAGAGTGTCCGACGTAGCCGCCGAATCCCATTTCATAACCGACGTTGACGCGGAATTTCAGCACGCGCACGGACGCGCCGACACCCCAGACGGTACCGTGGGCGCCGTAACCGAAACTACCCGCGAAATCCAGCCAGTCGAGCGGGTTGCAGGACATCACGTAACGCGCTTCCCAATAAGGCATGTTCTGGTAGCCGATGTAGCTGGCGACGAGGCCGACATGCACCTGCTCGAACTTCGGAAGCTTGTACTTGATGCCCAGGTTGGCACGCAGCGGGATCATGTTGAAGCGGACCTGGGTGCCCGTGGCCTTCAGCTTCAGGGTCTCCACGAAGTCCTCGCCGACAGCCAGGACTTTCTTGATCAGGGCATCCTTGTTCAACTCATTGTAGGCGACATCCAGGCCCGTGAACGTGGCCGTGCCGGTGGAGCGTCCGGAGTTGCCGAGCGACCAGCAGATTCCGCCCAGGTCCAGCACGGATGCCGACAGGGTCAGGTACTCGTTCGGCGTCACCACGACGCCCAGATCCAGGGCAAGGCCGGCACCGGTGGGGATATACCACCGTCCGGAAGACGTCATATTCAGGACGGAGAGATAGCCGTCTTCGGTCGGGACGAAAGTCTTGTTCCTGCCCGACATCTCCAGGTCGGCGTCCACGTCCATCCGGTATTCCTGATCCGTCAGCCGGAGCCTGAGGTTCGACATCCGGTAGTCGATGGAATTCAGGCCCAGGAGGAGCTTCGCCCGGCCGCCTATGGTCACGATGTCGCTGAGCTTGCGGGAATAGCCATAAGCCAGTTCAGCAAACAACTGCCCCTGGGCGCGGGCCCCGCTCAGGTTGTACACCTCGTCCGTCGTGCCCTCTTTCAAGATGTAGAAGAGGTCTCTCGGAACGGAGGCGCCGTACAGGACCCGGGCGTTGAGCTCGATGGTATGGAAGGCCTCGCCGCGGGCGAAACCGTAGGCGAAGAGGTTGTAGTTGTAGGTATTGAACTCGTAGTTCATGTCCTGGAGTTTGCTCATGAACTCCGCCGTGGACACGTAAGGGCTGAGGAAGGTCAGCACCTCATTTCCCATCGGATACAGGAAGGCACCCGCACCGATGTTGTTGCGGTTTTGCTTGGAGAATTCACCGATGCTGATGAAATCCTTGCCACCGGCCAGCGCCGGGTTGAAATGGTATCCGAGCCGATAATCATTCAGGAAGAAGCCCTCCTGGGGGGTCTGGGCCTTCAGGGGCGCGGCAACGCAGATGAGCGCCGCCAGCGCAAGGGTCAGTTTATTATAAGACATGGCTGGGAATGGTTATGCCGCCGCTGACAATGACGGAAGCGGATTTCACAGAGAGGCACATCTTGGTCGAGAGAGGCAGGTTGACGGAGTCGGCATGCGTACTGAACGACACGGTGGCCTCGATACCATGAATGTCGGGGAGGGTGCCGTCCAGGGATTTCACCGAGAGCGTCACCGGCGTCGTGGTCGGGGATTCGAGCGAACCTCCGTAGATTGTGAAGCCGGAAGAGACCTCGACGCCGGGGTCCACGGAGCCGGATTCGTCCAGGACGCGGATATCCTCGACTTTGACGTCGATCGGAAGCGAATTTACCAGGTCGAAGGAAAGCTGGCATTCATGCAGATTGAACTGGCCGAGCTCCACGTTCAGGTTCTCCACCGGGAAAGTCATCGGCATCTTGAAACTCTCCGTCAGGGCAACGAGTGCTTTGTACTTATAGGAGAATCTGAAGAAAGAGTTGGAGCCGCTGCGGACCAGATCCGGCAGATTTGCCGGCAGGTCCAGCGTCACGCCCTTCAGTTCCACCTTGGAAACATGGTCCAGGACATTCTCGGGCAGATCGAACTGGGTAAGGGTTCTCGGGGTATAGGAACTGGAGATGGAGAAATCGGCCAGGCGCTTTTCCTCGGCATATGTCTCCTCGTAGTTCTTATTGACGCAGGTTATCCGGGCCGTGGTGTTCAGGAGTATATTCGCATACAACGGGTTTCCCGCCTGCACCATCAGCATCTGGTGCGGGAAGCCGAAACCGAACATGGACAGCGCGGAGGCCACGGAGCCCACGGAGCCATACTGATCCCCGACCTCCCAGTGGTAGGGCTGGGTGTTGTCAGGGGACTTGAGCGCTACCTCAAAGGCGCTTTGGCTGAAGAATTCTTCTTCCGCCTCGACATACAGCTGGCCATCCGGGTCTTCTTTCATGAACTGGTCCATCAAATCCCGGACGCTTCCATTGCTCAGGAGATCGTGTACGGTGACCGGCCCGACATTGCCGATGGGCAACGCGATCCCGTCATGGAAGAGGGTGATTTCCTTGTTCAACTTTCCAAAAGGGTCATACTCCATGTTGCTGCATCCGTATAGCGGTAGCAGAACAAGGAGCGACAAGATCAGATACTTGGTTCTCATTGGTATGTGGTTTGATTTCTATTCTGCGAGGACGGCGTCCGCAAGGGACTCCAGGGCCGGCAGGTCGGCGGGTTGCAGACGGCTGCGGATCGTGACCTTCTCCCCGACCAGTTCGACCTCCTTCATCGCGGAGAGCATCTCCGTCATCACGCGGCCGGCGGACGGAGCCCAGCTGCCGTTCTCGATGACGGCGGCGCGGCGCTTCTGCCAGCCCTTGATCTGGAGATGCCAGAGGAAGTCGTGCATCGGCGGGAAGAGCCCGGCGTCATAGGAGGACGCCGCGACGACCAGCGTTCCGTAGCGGAAAGCGTCCTCTATGGCCTCGGCGAGGTCGTCGCGGGTCAGGTCGGAGGTCGCCACCTTCGGGCAGCCCTTGGCGCGGAGCAACTCCGCGAATTCCTCGGCCGCTTCGGCCGTGCCCCCGTGAATGGAGGCGTAGGCCACGAACACGCCCGGGGTCTCCACACCGTAGCTGCTCCAGATGCCGTAGAGGCGCAGCGCCTCCGCGAGCGTGTCGCGCAGCATCGGTCCGTGCAGCGGGCAGACGGTCTGCACGCCCAGCGGGCCCGCTTTGGCGAGCACGCGCTGCACCTGCGGGCCGTATTTACCGCAGATATTGAAATAGTAGCGGCGCGCCTCGCAGGCCCAGTCGTAGTCCGGGGTGCACCAGAAGCCGCCGGTCTGCTCCAGGGCGCCGAATTTGCCGAACGCGTCGGCGCTGAAGAGCACTTTCTCCGTCTCCTCGAAGCTCATCATCACCTCCGGCCAGTGGACCATCGCGGCCGCAACGAAACGCAACGTGTGTGCACCCAGCGGGAGCGTGTCGCCCTCGTTCACGGCACGGGTGCGGCCTTCCAGCTGCGCGCCCGGGAAGAACTGCGGGAGCATCTTGAGCGCGATGGCGCTCGCAACCAGGGTCAAGCCCGGATACTTCTCCAACAGCGCCGCAGCACAGGCGGAGTGGTCCGGCTCCATGTGGTGGACAATCAGGTAGTCCGGGGTGCGGCCCTGCAGGGCTTCCTCCAGGTTCTTCATCCACGGGTCGGCCGTGCGGGCGTCGGAAGTGTCCAGGACGGCTACTTTCTCATCCAGGATGACGTAGGAATTATAGGACATTCCCTCGGGAACGAGGTACTGGCTTTCAAAAAGATCGAGGTCGTTGTCATCCACGCCGATATAGCGGATGGCGGGGCTGATGGCTTGTGTCATTGGCTTCAAATTATGGGTTATACCGACAAAAGTAATGATTTTATTCCGAAAATCACTATTTTTACATTTATGATACTTCTCGTGCTGAAACTCCTGGGGTCGCTGGCGATGTTCCTCTACGGAATGTCCCTGATGAGCGGCGGATTGCAGAAAATGGCCGGAAACCGCATGCGCGTTTTCATGGCCAAGATGACATCCAACAATTTCAAATGCATCCTGACCGGCATCGTGGTCACCGCCATGGTGCAAAGTTCGACCGCAACGACCCTCATGATCGTGAGTTTCGTCAATGCGGGCCTGTTCGCCCTGGGCAGCGCCATCGCCGTCATCATGGGTGCCAACATCGGCACCACCGTCACGGCCTGGATCTTTGCCCTGAGCTTCGGAGAAGGCAGCTGGAGTATCGCCACCATCGCCATTCCGCTGATGTTCTTCGCCTTCGTGGCCAGAAGCATCAAGAAATACACCAACCTTGGCGAGTTCCTGATGGGTTTCGCCTTCCTCTTCCTGGGTCTTTCCATCCTCAAGGAGACCTCCACGGTCCTGCTGGACAACGAAGGCGTGCGCGTCTTCCTGGCCACCCTGTCGGGCCACGGCATCTGGAGTATCTTCCTGTTCATGCTGGCCGGCGCCGTCATCACCCTGATGCTCCAGAGCTCCGCCACCGCCACCGCCATCACGATGCTGCTCGTGGCGCAGGGCTATATCCCCTTCACGATGGCCACGGCCATGGTGCTCGGCAGCAACCTCGGTACCACGGTCACCTCCAACATCGCCGCTTCCGTGGCCAACGTAAGCGCCAAGCGTACCGCACGCGCCCACTTCCTCTTCAACCTGTTCGGCGTCATCCTCGCGCTGGTGTTCTTCAACCCGTTCATCAACCTGGTCGGCCTCTCCGTGGAGGCGCTGGGCTTCCCGAATCCCATCAAGATTGACTTCGCGAGTGCGGACGAGTCCACCCGGGAGCACCTGGTCGCTTCGCTCCCCTATAGCGTGGCGGTACTCCACACGGTCTTCAACGTCATCACGACCCTCATCCTGGTCTCGTTCATCCCCCAGCTCGTGAAAATGGTGACGTGGATGGTTCCGTCCAAGAGCGAGGAGAAAGAGACCTACCGGCTCAAATACATCGGCGCCGGTAAGATCGCCACCGGCGACCTCGCCCTCAGCACGGCCAAGCTGGAAGTCGTCGAATTCGGCCGCCTGTGCCACCGGGACCTGAACTACATCCGCAAAGCCGTCAATGCCGACACCCTGGCGGAATTCGAGGAGGCGGACAAGAAGCTGGTGCACTACGAAGAGGTGACTGACAACATCGAACGGGAGATCGCGACCTACCTGCGCGATGTCAGCGGCAACGATCTCAGCACCAATGGCTTGGCACGCATCCGAGAGCTTTACCGCATCATCGGCGAGATGGAATCGCTGGGCGACAGCGGGGAGACCATAGGCAAAATCATCGCCCGGCTGTGGGGGCATGACTGTCATTTCACTGAGGACATGCTCCACCGCCTGAACAAGATGCTGGACCTGCTGGACGAGGCTTATGTGGCCATGGACACCAACCTGTCCACCCCGGTGGTCGAACTCTATGACATCAGCAACGCGGAAACCGCCGAGAAGGCAGTCAACGAATATCGCGACCGTCTCCGCGACGAGCACCTGTCCAACATCGAGAAATCCACCTACCCCTACGAGACCGGTTCCTTCTACATGGACCTGGTGAACTGCCTCGAGAAGATGGGAGACTTCATCATCAACATTTCCCAGAGCGTCATCGGCGCGAAAACCGTCTAGGATTCCACATTCTTTTCTACTTTCCCGCAGGAGATGTCCCCAGAATCCACAGATTACCCGCAAATATGGCCTTTTTTGCGGGAGAAGGTCCATTGTTGGGACCACCTCCCGCAGTACATGTTCAAACGGATTCCAGCAGGCGCGCCGCTTCAGTGTACGTGAGTCCGCAGACACGTGCAATCTGATTGGCATCAGCACTAAAGCGAAAGCGGATCTGCCGGACGAATTCTACTTGCTCATCGGGCATTAGCTGGCTGAACGATTCCTTCTCAAAGAGGCTGCGGCACAAATCAGGCATCGACTGCAAGATGCTTTGGTCCCGGAAGGCAGGAAATCGGTCATCGGCAGTTTCAATCCGTTTTCTGGCCTTGGACGATCTGTTCAAGAAAAAATTAAAGCGTTTTGGCGTTCGGAAAAGCCTTTCTACTGATCTGACATCAACATATTCGTTGGGATAAATGTAACCGTCAACGGAAAACAACCAGTCTTTTGGGAGTTTATCACACTCGCTATGCATCAAGCGTTCCAGAGCCCGGGAAGAGAAATCCTTCAGGCACTTTCCATTGCTTCTGGAAGGACTGAAAAAAGTATTTCCCGTCCCCCACGGATATTGGCTTGGATGCATACAGATATTGGCTGCGACACAGTTCATCTGTACGTAAGCAATCGCCCTTTCGATCGCTTCGTCATCTCCCGGAATCAATTGTATATCCACTTCATTGCGACGAAGCAGTTCTTTAATACCATATTTCCTGCGATAATAAATGGAATATCTTCGCTTGAATTGTGTGATAAAACCAATCACATAATTCATGGCAACTTTGAAGTCTTCTTCCTGCCGGAACCACAACCCATCCTCAAGGTGTTCCGTCGTGAGCAGATAGATTCTTTTTGCTGTAATTCTTTTATATTGTTCCATATTCATTGTATTTTTGTTTGAAAGAATCATGGCTATGCTCCTGGAGAAGCATCCTTTTGAACCGTTCCTGCCGGAGAATGCGCACATCCTCTTTCTGGGCAGTTTTCCGCCCCAGCCGCACCGCTGGTGCATGCCGTTCTATTATCCGAACTGGATCAACGATTTCTGGCGAATCATGGGATTGATTCATTTCAACGACAAGGATCATTTCTGCATTCCGGGAGAAAAACGATTTGACGAAACCGCCATCCGCTCCTTCTGCAGCGCCGCCGGACTGGCCTTCTATGATACCGCCTGCGAGGTGCGGAGGCTGAAAGACAACGCCTCCGACGCATTCCTGGAGATTGTCACCCCCACCGACATCCCTTCACTTCTGCAACGGATTCCCGTCTGCCAGACACTGGTCACAACCGGACAGAAGGCCACCGAGGTCATCGTCCAATCCTTCCATTGTGCCATTCCGCCTGTCGGAGGGGACATCAATCTGGCGGTCAACGGTCGGATCATCCGCTTCTACCGCATGCCCTCCACCTCCCGCGCCTATCCGCTTCCGCTGCAGCAAAAAGCGGAAGTGTACCGGAAACTCTTTTGAACAGGAGACGATCTATAGCGTCAGGCTGTGATCGATGCAGGCGGGATACTCCTCCGGATAGTGCGTGACCATCAGCAGGGTCTTGCCGGGGGCGCCGCAGAAGCGGTCCAGCCGGGCCTTGACCAGCAGACGCTGCGCCTCGTCGAGGCCGTGCAGCGGCTCGTCCAGCACGTAGAGCGGCGGATCCTTGACGAAGGCGCGTGCCAGCAGGCACAGGCGCTGCTCGCCGCTGGAAAGCTGAAGGAAGGGCCTCCCGGCCCATGACTCGATGCCGAATTCGGCCATCCACCGCCGCGCGCAGGCATATTGCTCTGGCGAGGGATGCCGGTAAAGCCCTTCGGTGTCGAAGAGCCCGCTGGTCACGATGTCCAGCGCAGGCGCGTCCACCTGGAAGGCCCGGTGGAGCTCCGGACTCACGAAGCCGATATTGCGCTTGATGTCCCAGATGGTCTCCCCGCTTCCCCGCGGCCGGCCGAAGAGCTCGATGTCGCATGCATAGGCCATGGGGTTGTCCGCGCAGATCAGGCTCAAAAGCGTCGTCTTGCCACTGCCGTTCGCGCCGGTCAGCGCCCAGTGCTCCCCCTGCCGCACCGTCCAGTCCAGCCGGTCCAGGATGACGCGCTCGCCATAACGGATCGTCACGCCACGCATGCGGATGACGGCCGGAGGCAAGACGGCGTCCAGATATTCGCCCAGCGGCACCTTCCTCCCCGCCTGTCCGTCCGCGACGGGAATCACGTGGGTGATAAAAGGCGGAATCTCTGCCGCGCGGGAAAGCACCAGCACCAGCGTCGTCGTGGCCGCCAGGGCGGCCAGCAAGCGCGTCAGGAGGGCGCGCGTACGCGGGTCGAGGCCGATGTAGGGGTTGTCTATCACCAGGATCTCCGGACCGCCCAGCAGGGCGCGTGTAAGCTGGAACTTGCGCAGCTCGCCCGAAGAGAGCGTCACCAGCGGCTTGTCCAGCACCGGTTCCAGCCCAAAGAGGGCAATCAGTTCCTGCAGGCGCCGCGCAGCCGCCGGATCGGTGCTGGCAGCGGCTTCCTTGCGCAGCTGCTCCCCCGCCGAGGGCGGGTCTTCCTCCAGGGTGAAGAGATTCCAGCGCTGCTGCATGAAGAAACTGCGGTCGCCGTAGCTCCCGTAGGAATCGCGGAAAGTAATATACTTCGCACCGCTCCGGCCGGCGAAAGCGGCTGCCAGCCGGCTCTTCCCGGAACCGTTCGGGCCCACGAGGGCGACCTGCTCCCCTTTCCGGATATCCAGTGTCTCCATCAGCCGGCGATTTTATGATAGACGTCGTCGATGACCAGACCGGCCAGCGTCATGCCGAAGATGGCGGTGATGTGCGCCAGCGAACCGTTGATCTGCGCCTTGTTGAACAGATCCGTCTCCGCCTGCCCCACGCCGCCACGGTTGGGCAGCACCTCCTCGTCATAGACGCAGCGGAACTTGTGGCCCGGCCAGGTGTGGTTCTGCTTGAACTTCTTGCGCAGGGCGGCGCCCAGCGGGCAGCCCCGGACATTCCAGAACTCGCCCACGCGCACCTGGGTGGGATCGACCTTCAGGGCGGCGCCCATGGCGCAGAAGAATACGGCAGGCGTGCGTGTGGCACGCAGGATCAGCTCGGCCTTGTCCTTGAGCGAATCGATGGCGTCGATGATGTAGTCATATTCCTCCATCGCGAATTCCCCAGCCGTCTCGGCCGTGAAAACCTTCTGCAAAGCCGTGATGTCGGCATCCGGCGCGATCTCCAGCATGCGGTCGCGCAGCGCCGCTACCTTCACCTGCCCCACCGTGCGCGGCAGGGCCATCAGCTGGCGCCCGACGTTGCTCTCGCTGATCACGTCGGCGTCCACGAGCGTCAGGTGCCGCACGCCCGAGCGGACCAGCCCCTCGGCGCACCAGCTACCCACGCCGCCTACGCCGAAGAGCAGCACGCGCACCTGCCCCAGACGGGCAAGCACGTCCTCGCCCACCAGCAGCGACACACGGTCCAGGTATGCAGGTTTCTGATCCATACCGATGGACAAAGATAGGTTTTTTTGCCCAATCGGCGAATACCTCAGAACGATCCGCTGCCGGGAACGAATACGCCCCGCTTGGTCAGGATCATAGCACTCAAGCTCGTTTCCTTCGCATACTCCAGGCCCGGGAACGAGATATCCACCGTCCCACCATAGAGTTGCAGCGAGGAACTGAGGTACGCCTGCAGGGCGGCATCGCTCCACGCCGTGGCTTCACCGTAATTCGGCACGTAGCGGACATCCAGGTTGGATGCCGGGATCGAAACGTTCGTATCGTTCACGTAATACTGCTGGATGCCCGACCTTTTCTGGTACATGCAGGAACCGTACGAGTCCGGCTTCGCCATGCCTGTTATCTCGCTCATTCCCAGCACCTTCCGCATCCAGGCACGCTGACTTGCGGTCACACGGGGCCCCATCTGCTCCAGGTATTTCGCCCCTTTGTTCGGGACAAAGTAAAGCGTGGCATACCGTTTCGCCGATGCGCCGATAAATGAGCAATACCCTACCAGATGCTTGAGCACGAAGGACAGCGACGCCGAGAATTCCCGGCCATCCCACTTGTTCCGGTAGTTTCCGGTAATCACCTGCTCGCCGTACGGCACCACCAGTCCACCGGGAACGGGTTCGGAGCCAACCGACATTGTCTGGTGATCCTCGTAGTACATCCAGTGGATCTCGCCGCCCGAGCCCGTGTCATACTTGCTCACTTCATACTCGATTACCGGCTGCACCACCGTGGAAGACTGGGCACAGGCATAGTTGCTGGCCATTCCGCTCCGGTCCCAGTTGATGGATTCCATATCCCCGTTCGTGAACAGGTAATTCATCTTGACCCCGAAGCGGCGGAACATATCATTGCTGTCGTCCGGCTGGAAGAGGTAATCCACCGTGACGGAATTCACGCCGCCGTCCTGGCTGACGCTGTTGTTTCCGGTTTTGTAATACGCAAAGCTGACGATGGAAAGCCTGGAGACATACAGGTTGAACTGCCCCGAACCGGGATAGAGATCCGTCAGCGACGGGTTTTCCAAACTGAAACATCCGGATGAGGTCGTCCGTGCCGTGCTGGCCGCATAGTTCAGGTCTTCCATCTTCCTTTCGCCGGACTGCGTCTTGCTGACATACGCCCGGCCGGCAAAATCCATCGTAAAACAATCCCCGAAACCAGTCGCAAGTTCCCCGGAAAGCGGTTTGAAGGAGAGTTTCAGCAGGGATGCCAGCAGGGTGGGATCAAAGTCCGTCTCCGTCAGGCGGGTCGTGCCCGAATAATCGAAATAGCCGTAGTCGGTGGCCACCTCACTGCCGTCGATCGGCAGGTACAAGTTCATGGAGTTTGGCGCCGTCAGCCTCGGTTCGCTGATCCGTAGCGGCACCTCCACGGAATCGTTCAGCCAATCTTCCGAAAAGAAGATGATTTTCCCGTCTTTCGAGGCCCAGCCGCTACGGTTCTGACCGGCATTGTAGCCGGACTGGAATCGGTTCGGGTAGAAGGCGTAGATATCCAGCGGCCCGGTATAGGTCTGCGTGTCATACGCGTGATTGCCCACATCCAGGACGACCTGCCCGGAAGCATCTACGGCGCAGGAAGGGAAACTCCCACTCAAGCCGGGCTTCCACTGCACGTTCGCGTTCTTCTGAGCCGAAGGAGCCGGTCCGCATTTCTCCTGAACGGCGGCGTATTTGACCGCCGTTCCGGCAAATCCCGACACGCTTACCGTGCGCTTCTGCCCCAGGTAGAACCCGTCCGTCAGGGATTTCCCGTCCGCCACCGTCGCGCCCAGATTGTCGTACAGGCCGATTTTGAAGCGTGTCGTGATGCTGCCGCCAGGCAGCAGGGTCAGGGCGAACTCCCGGGGCGCGTCCCCCATGCGGGCATTGAACAGCCCTTCGTCCGTCACCGCCAGCTGCAGGCGACCGGCGGTCTTGTCCCAGGACGCCGAGATGCCGTGCGCGGCCAGCCAGTCGGCATCCGCCGTCCCGGCTCGCATCAAATCGCCGTACCAGGCGCAGTCCGACAGGTCCGCCGGAATATAGTCCGGCGTCGCGCTGACCTCCTTGCCAAGCAGCAGGTTGGTCGAGCCCATGTTCCCCTGCGGGTTCATGTAGACGTAGATGGCGCCGGGGCGGTTTTTGCGCACCGCCACCAGCCGGTTGCCGTTCACGGATCCGATGTCCGTCGTGAACGACGCGTCCGCGGTCAGGCGAAACATGCGCCCGTCCGACCAATTGTCCCGTTCCACCTTCCAGTCCGGGTCGAAGATGCTTCCCACACGGAAAGTCAGGGAGACAGCGTATTCCCGGCCCCGTTCCAGGTCGAAATTCGAGCAATTGTCGTTCCCCACGTAGAAGCGGTAGGTCACGTCTCCCCCATAGCCGCCGGCTGCCGGATTCAGGCGTCCTGCAAACTCGACATAGGTCAAATACGGCACCACCGCAGAGAGGTTTTCGGCCAGCAGGCGGTCGCGGGTCTTCTGCCGGCTGTCCGTATTGCCGGGCAGCAGGGTTCCCTGCATATTCTCGGGCACGTAGAAACTGAAACTCGTGACGGAAGCGTTCGTGGAGCTCATGTCCGGATCATAGTCGCTCTGCGCCAGCACGTCGGCGGCCTCCAGCGCCTTCTGGGGCGTATCGGAAAAGGGCTGCAGACGTGCGTTCGCCTGGCGGAGGTAGAGCCGGGAATTGACGAAGAATTCCGGGTTGGCGCCGTTGCCGTCGAAGGCAGAATGGTCGATGCGGACCGACACCTTGCTGAAAAGGCGGCGGCAGCGGTCGGAATCCGGGACGCCCAGTCCGGCGCTGATGCGGCTGACCGTGTTCACATTCTTCCGGATCAAGGCATACGGAATCCCGCAGGCAGCCACGTCCGCGAAGCTCTCCCGACGGAATTCCCCGTTCAGGTCACCCCCGTCCAGGCGGTAGACCATCGCCTCCAGGTTGTTTTCCGTCACCGGGAATGATGCCCCCAGCGCCGTCATCAGGTTCACCGCCACCCCGTCCGACTTGCGGACGGCGTTCAGGTTGCCGAGAATATAGAAATCGCACACCGCAAGCGGTACGCGCAGGGAAAGCGGCACACTGCCCTGATTGGCCAGTTCATCCTGGCTGAAGAACTGGTAGGATTCCAACTGGCCGGTGGCGCTGCGGAACACCAGCACCAGCGCACCGGAGCCCCGCTCTTCCACATCCTTGAGCAGGGAGGCCCTGGTGCCGGGAACGGACTCCCCCATCGCGGCGGCAATGGTCAGGGACATGTCTGCCCAGGCCGTTTCCCCGCCTTCGGGGATGGAACCCGCGCCGAAAGTGGTCCGGAGGACATCCGGCTCACAGGCGAGCTGCAGCGCCAGGCTGACCAGGGCCATGACGATTCTGTAAAGTATTTTCTTCTTCATGTTTCCTATATTTCTACGTTCTTGTAACTGTCATCCCCTTCCCATTCCTGCACGCGGATGGAAATGTCCGCGGAGGTGAATCCCACGCTGACCGTCATGTCGCGCAGGTCCTCGGCCGTCCAGTCATAGCCCATCTCCTCGAATTTCCGGCCCAGGTCGATCACATAGTCCGTCCGTCCCGTCAGTTCGTCGTCCGAATCCGGAAGATAGACTTCCAGCAGCAGTTCGTTGGCCTTCTGGCGCGGGATGACGCCATACCAGAGCCCGACCGCATTTGGCCCCACGGAACAGGAATACTCCCCTTCCAGCGGCTCCAGCGTGTAGATGTTCAGGCCCGAACAGGCCGCCTTGATCCGGAAACGCCAGGCATAGTCGGCCGGCGCCGTCGGCGATTCGTCGAACAGGAACTGGACCAGGCAGTACTGCTTGTGCGGTTCCGCATCGATGACATACGCGTCCGAATTGGCGGAGAAGGTCTCGCCATAAGCCCATAGCAGCCCGGCCTGCTGCCCCGGGAGCACCTGCATCGCGTCTTCAACGATGGTGTAGTTCTCCGCTCCGCTGAAAACCGCGGCGCGGGCGTACTCCCGCGGACAGGCTTGCGTGTATCCATTCCGCAGGAACGTAAGGAAGCTGATGTCTTCCCGGTCAATCAAATGGGCGGAGGAGAAGGAGACCTTCCCTTCGTTCATCCCCCGTATCACGAACTGGTCCGTCAGGACCGTCACATAAACCGGGCATTCGAGGCGGTCCTCCTTGACGCTGCAGGCCGGAGCAAGCGTGGCCATCCCCAGGATGGCACACGCTATCTTCTTTCTGATACCCGCCATGGCACCCGCGTCAGATTTCCCGATCGTAACGGTCGCCGCTTTCCCAGTCACTCACGGTGATGACGGGGGTGACGTCGTCGAAGGTCACGGGATGGTTGGGATCCAGCGAGCCGGGACGGTGAATGGTCAGGTTCACGCGGTACTGCTTGTTGGACAGCAGCGGGCCGGCGCCCAGCTGGACGGGATAGTAGTATTTCGTCCACCCGGAAGGATACTTGATGGAAGCTTCCAGCACCAGCAGCGTAGCCCGGGCGCACCAGGTGGCGTCTTCGCTGACCGCACAGTTGTTGGGATAGGTGTAGAACGTGTGCGGAACGGTGTAGCTGGCGCCGTAATTCACGACCTGTCCGGCCAGGGTGTCATAGAGCAAGTCTCCCTTCGGAGAAGCTGTTTCCGCGGCGAGACGGGCATACCACTGTTCCGACGGCAGGGCGGACGGTTCGGAGCTCTCCCCGAAATTGATACGACCCGGGACGTTGATCAGGTAGCAGTTCTCCAGGCGGAACATATCCGCTTTCTGATACGCCGGGGAGCTGAAATCGTTCTTCACGCTCTCCAGGATCACGGAAGCCGCCAGACGATGAACGATGATGCTGATCTCTTCCCGGCCCTCGTGCAGGGTGACGGTCGGATCCTGACCGGTTCCGGAATGGCCGACCATCAGGAGTTTGGTCGACGTGGAATTCTTCAATTCATGCGTGAGGGCCAGAAAATCGGACTTTGTGGCCACGGCATTTTGCCCGGCCGTCCGGTCCTCGGAGTCGTTCACCACCGCCCAGACTTCCCGCTGTCCGGTGGAGCACTTGACCGTCATACCGCTATAAGTGCCTTCCGTGGCGCCCAGCGGCGCGTCAAAGCCGGACGATGCGGCAATTTCCAGGTTCCCGGCATCTCCGCCGCTTCCAGCCCGGAACACGAATATCTGCACGTTCTGGATCGCTTTCTCGTTGGTGACGCTCTGGGCGCCCACCTTGGTAAACGGGGCGTCAAGGCGAACCGAAAGCAGGACTTCGCCCGCTGCATCCGTAGATGGGCCCGTTGCGTCCGTTTTACTGCATGATGCTGCCAGCAGCGCGCATACGGCCAGGCAGGCAAGGGGAAAAAAATTCTTTTTCATTTGTTTCTGTATTTAAATGGTTTCGGTGTACGTGGTCCCGCTGGTCCAGTCGCTGACCTGGACGGAAGCCGCGAGATTGGCTTTTTCAATTTTGTTGAACGGCTGGTCTTCCGTATTGCCCAGGCCGATGATCGTCAGGTCCACCTGGTAGTCCTTGTTGCGCTCCAGCTTGCCGGTCAGCGCGACGGGATAGTAATACGGGACGCCCTTGACCTGCACGACCACCATCAGGACGGTCGCCGTGGGCGTGAAGGTGGCGCTGAAGCCGTTGTTCGGGTTGGTACGGGCGTTCGGGAAGGCGTAGAAAAACTTGTTGGAGAACGCGTGCGCCGTATTCAGGCTCACGTCTTCGTTCAGCTCCGCATAAGTCAGGGACGCCTCCTGCGCCGCATTCCCGGCCGTGCCGATGACATGGCCCGCCACGTTGTCGCTGGTGGCGTTCTGGTTATACCAGACGGAGGCAGTAGCCGTTCCAGCCACGTTCTGGTTGCCCACCACGTTGCACAGGAAGGCGCGCAGAACGCGGATGGTCCCGTACGGCCCGGGGAGTTTGTTGGTCACGGAGCCCAGCGCGACGCGCGCGACCTGGCGGGTCAGTCCCAGCGTCGCACTACCGCCGGTTCCGGAGGCAACCGTAGCGGTGGCGGAAGCCGTCATCAGCAGCCCGTCCGTCCGGTTGTCGCCCAGAATGACCGGGACCTGCTCCAGTTCTGCGACGGTCGCTTTCGCATTGGCCGCGTTCAGGGCATCTCCCCGGTAATTGGCGAGGGCATAAATGGTCTTTTTGCCCGTCTTGACCGCCATGACGGCTTGTTTCGCCTGGATTTCAGCGGACGTGCAGCTATGCGCGATGTCCAGCATCCCGTTGGAATCAAACACATAGAGCATCAGGGAATTGACCTTCTTCTCCCCGGAGGTTGCTCCGGTGATGGCCTTGGTCGGTACGATTCCGCCCAGGTCGACGGTCAGTTTTCCCCCGTCGCCAGGCATCGGATCGCGGGCGCAGGCAGTGGCCAGCGCCAGACAGAACAGAATAGATAATTTTCTCATTTTCAATTAATTATTTAACTTTTAAAGGATCAAGTCGCCCCAGTCTTCCTCGGGTTCCTTGTGAAGATCATAGCGTTTAATCAGCGTGGCGATCTCCGGATCCAGGTTGCCCCGGCTGATGAAACTCCGGTCCTGTCCGCAGGCATTGAGGTAATGCTGGACGGCCGCCTGGTCATCGCCCTGACGGGCGTACAGGATGGCCAGCATGTAGTTCACCTGCGGTGTGCGGGACATCGGTTCCAGGATTTCCAAGGCGGAAAGGTTGCGGTCCAGGGCCACGTAGGCCACGGCGGTGTTGTAGTCGTGGTACGGGGACAGGAAGGCCAGCGCCGCCTGGTAATCGTGATCGCGGATGGCCTGCACGCCCTTCATGTAAACCGTGTCGAGTTCCGTCGTATGGACCGTGTCCTTGACCATGCCTTTGCGGTGAAGCGCAAAAGTGAAGCGCACCGTCCGCAGACGCGGATAATGGGTATCAAGGACATGCCGGTACCACGGCTCCCCTTTCATGCGCTTCTCCCGTTCGTCGGGATCAGCGATGGCGGAGAATTCCGCGTAGCGTGCCTTTTCCCGTTCAGTCAGGACCGTGTCCGCCGCCACCAGTGCATCCAGCCCGGCCCAGTCCTCCCCGCCCGGACGCGCCAGGAAGGGGATCTCCCTGCGGGCACGACCGCTGCCGCGGAGCGTGCCTTCCGAAAGGTCGTCCCCGACCGTGACGAACAGGCCGTCCTCGCGCAGCACGGAGTCCCGGACGTAACGGATGTATTTCTCGAAATAATCCGATGCCGCCTTGGAGCGCCGCAGGGTCAGGGCATTGTTGGCCGCCAGCGAGCCTTCCGGCGAAGCGAAGGCCGCAATGGTCACGCTGTCCAGTTCGAAGGTCTCGTTCAGCAGCAGGTTGCGGAGGTTCTCCCGGATGAAGGCCATCTCGCGCGCATTGTCGCCCAGCCGCTCGTCAATGTCCGCACGTCCGGTGCGGAAATCGATGTTGCAGGACGTGTTGGCTTCCACGTTACGGGAAATGACGACGGTCTTGTAGCGTTCCGTGCCGTCCACAAAGGCCGATACAGACGAGATATAGAACGTCAGCGGATCGCAGCGCGGCACCGTATATACCTGCCGCTCCTGTTCGTAGATCTCCCCGGAGAGCACGACGTCTACCTTGCGCAGCCGGGGACGCGTATGGATGGTCTGGACATAGTTGTACAGGAAGGTTCCGTTGTCGAAACGGACCACGGTATCCAGGCGGATGCCGTCCGTGACAATGGGCGCCTTGACGTACTTGTTGTACATCTTCTGGCGGTTGGCCTTGCGCCATTCGTTGCGCCGGCGCAGGAACTTGTTGGTATAGTGTTCGATGGCCTCTTCTTCCGTCACGCCGAAATAGCTCTCGAACACCTCGTCCGAGACGAAGGTCGTGTCCGTCTTGAGGGCATAGACCTGCGGGATGTTTCGCTCGATGAAGATCTCCAGGTTGCGCATGTCCACGAACGCGAGCGTATCGGTGACGATGCGCGAGAGGAATTTCTCATACTGCTGATATCCACGCAGTTGCGCCCTGCGGTAATCCACGCCCGTAATCACGACGTCGTCCAGACGCAGGCTGTCTTCCAGCACGAACATGTCCGGATGCAGGCGCAGTTGCCAGTGGGAATCCTGCATCTCAGGCGGGACCAGGACCTGGAATTCCAGGTCGATCTTGCCGTGCCGCTCTGCGATGTTGCGGAAACGGGCCGTCACCATGGCCGCGTCCAGCATCTCCGCCGCCACCATCTCGCCGCTCGCCTCGTCGCGGACCGCCTTCATGATGATCATCTCCCGGCCGTCCAGGTCCGTCACCCGCAGCGTATCGCGTCTGGGCGCCTTCACATCGACGAATTCCGGCAGGTAATCCGCCTGCTTGGGAAGCTGCAGCGAGGCCGCCAGCTGGCGGCGGTACACGTCGTTTGCCTTGCGGCGGGTGCCGCAGGCGGAAAGCAGCGCGGCCACCAGCAGCAGCGGCAGCAGGTATTGAATCGCTTTGCGTCCCATCAGAAGATGAATTGAAGTGCGATCCGGACTTCGTCCGGCAATACGAACGCCTTGGTACCCTCTCCCGTCCGTGCTCCGCAATACGGGCAGGCATAGGAGACGTAGCGGGTCATCCCACCCCAGCCAAAGAGACCGAAATCGACGTTCAACCAATGGTTTACGTGCACGGCATAACCAGCTCCCAGCGAAACGCCCACGGCATCCCCTTCCTCCGTCTCAGGCCCGAGCAGGCCGCCCCGGTTGTATTCCTGATACTGGATTTTCCCGCCGATCCACCAGCCCGAGTACGTGTACCAGGGCCACCAGCGGCCGTCCAGGTAATAGGTCTGCTGGCGCGCCTCGAACTGGGTATCCTGCCTGTGCCTCCACGTCCAGTTGTTGTAGCGTGCGCCCAGGCCGATCGTCCAGTTCCGGTGGACGGAATACTGGGCCTCGGCGTTGAGCGTGCCCAGGAAGATGTAGTCGGCCACGTTCTGCGACACGGCCAGGCGCGCCCGGTGCTCCAGTTCCGAATCCTGCGCCCGCAGGGTCGGAACGGCCAGGCAGCAGGCTGCCAGCACGAACAGAAGAGGAACGAAGTACCGTACAGATGGAATATGGCATGATCGTGCACGGTCCCGGACTCCCGCCAAAAGATTCTTACATCTCATAAGACATCTGGGTAGGGTCGTCGATGATCTGGATTGAGTTGGCCACGATGTCCGTTCCGGTCCGGTCAACGCCGTCCAGTCCGGTGTAGTTCTGGTAGCGGATCCGGCCGAGAACACGCAGTTTCGTCCCCTTCCCGATCTTTCCCAGGTCCTGGATGTTGCGGCCTTCCCAGGCGATGACATTGTGCCAGCTGGTGTCGATGACGGCGGTCCCGTCCCGATCCTTGTAGGCATAATTGGTGGCCAGGCCGATTCGGGCCATGCGGTTCTCGTCGAAAGTCTGGATCCGGACATTGCCGACGATCCCTCGGAGTTCTACTTTGTTCAGTTGTTCCATGACATTAATACATTAAAAAGGTTTCCGGGAGTCCGGCCGCGCGGTCCGGATCCCGACCGCAAAGGAAGAGGCTTTCCGAACAGGACGAGCCCCTCCCGGGGGCGGAAGGGGCAAATAAATACGAATCATTTCCGTTTGTTTTGTTCTTTACGGAGCGGAACGGAAAAATGTCAGCGCTTTCTTACGATGAAAGTTTTATTTTGCGGATGAAAGAAAAACGCGAACCTGAAAAAAACGTGAAAAACTTGTCATCTTTCTTTCAGGTCCTTGGAGAATTCCCGCCGGGGGGCCATCTTTGGAAAAAAGCAAAGCCATGAGTTACAAACTGCACCACGAAGAAGAAGGCACCTGCCTGGAGTGCGGCTCCGTCATCCGGGGCCGCAAGGATAAACAATTCTGCAGCCTGAGCTGCAAAAACCGCTACCACAACCGGGTCCTGATGAACAAGCGGCTGATGCGGGCCAAAACGATGGCAGCGCTCACAGGGAACCATACGGTCCTGGAAGCGCTGCTTCATGAGGGAAAAACGGGAGCGGAGATGCATGAACTGCTGGATCTCGGCTTCGATCCCGGTTATGTGACGGAACACCGGCGCGGCCACTTCAGGCACGATGAATATGCCTGCTTCGACATCTGGTACTGCCGCACCGAGTCGCGGATCTTTAACGTCCGAAGGAAAGTCTCCGACCCACGTTGACCTGGCCCATTTCCAGGCCCCACCGGCCGTCAGTGATGATGGGGACCCGCTTGCCGCGGGCGTTCTCCACATAGAGGAAATCGTCCACGAAGGTGTGCGTGTGGCCACCGACCACCAGGTCCACCCAGCGGGTCTGCGGGACGATGAGCTGGTCCACGTCATAGCCGGCATGGGACAGGAGAATGATCATGTCGCATCGCTCCGTCTCATGCAGATAGTCCTCCCAGCGCCGGGTCACCTCGACGTTGTCGAGCTGCTGCATACGGGAGGCGACGGTCTTCGTCACGGCCGTGGAAATATCGGACTCCAGGCCGATGAGGCCGATCTTCAAGCCCGCGCGCTCGAAGACGGCGTACGGCTTGACGTACTCGCCCAGCTCGAAGGGAGACAGATCGAGGTTGGCGCAGATGACCTTCGTGACGGGATTGAGCATCTTGACGCGTTCGGTCAGGGCTTCGATGTCGTTGTCGAACTCGTGGTTGCCCAGCGTCACGCAGTCATAGGCAAAATCGTTGATGGCCTTGATCTCCAGAACGCCGCCAAGTTCGGTGAAATACGGGGAGCCCTGGCTGAAGTCGCCGGCGTGCAGGAGCAGCACCCGGTCGGCGCCGTGGGCATTGCGGACGGAGTCCACGAACGCGGCACGCTCGATGACACCGCCCACGCCGTCGTCCGCGCCGCCGCGAAGCGGCTCGAAATGGCTGTGGGTGTCGTTGGTATGCAGGATGACCAGCTTCGGTTGCGGCTGGCAGGCGCAGAAGGCCGCCAGGGCCGCTGCCAGTATGATATGGAACTTCTTCATCGTTAGTCCTCCTCCCATTCGTCATACGTGAGACGTCCGTCGGTGTGATACTCGAACGGCTGCCCGGCAGCCTTCAGGGCGCGGACTTTTTCCATCACGGCGTCGATGACGCGGCAATCCGTCATGATCAGGTCCTTCGCGTTCTTGCCGACCGTCAGGCCGTCCCCGCCGTCCAGCAGGAAGTCCACCGTGGCCACGCCATAGATCCTGTCAGGATCGAGGGGCTGGCCGCCCACGAGCAGGGTGTCGATGTGGTGCCGGTGCACGGCCATCTTCACGCCGCCCAGCACGAAAGGCCGGGAAGCGGCGATGGTTTCGAAGACCGCCTGCAGGTCGGAACCCTTGAGCGCCACGTAGGTCAGGTTGTTCTTGAACGGGAACATCGACACGAAGTCGTCCAGCAGGAGGTCTCCCTGCGGCAGGCTCACGCGGATGCCGCCGAAATTGAGGATGCCCACGTCCACCTTTTTCCGGGTCAACCGGGCTACGTCTTCCATGGTCAGGTCCACCCACCAGTTGGAGAGCTCGCTCTCCGGAGCGGAGGCGGCCATCGGGCGGGGGGCATAGCCGACCACTTCCTTGAGGTCCTTCATCTGCGGCTGCACTTCGATCAGGTCGGCGGCCACGCCGTAGGTGGCGCTCCCCTTCCCGTACTGCGTCCCGTTGGGAGCCGTGTAGACATCACCGGCGATTGTGCCGAGTGCAGTGTCCACGTTGTTCGCCGAAGGCGCAACGACACCGGTGCGGTGGCCGTCCATGCGGTATTTCTGCCACGAATAGCGATACTCGCAGGAGCATAGTGCAAGGACGGCCGCAGCCAGTACAATTACTTTTGCTTTAACCATTTCCAGAGGTCTTTCCAAGTAGATTTCTTGCCGAACATCAGGATGCCCACGCGGTAGATCTTGGCCGACGCCCAGGCGCACAGCGCGAAGGTGGCGACCAGGAGCGCGACGGACAGGATGATTTCCCACGCCGGCACGCCGAACGGCAGGCGCGAGATCATCACGATCGGCGAAGTGAACGGGATGATGGACCCCCAGAAGGCGATCGAGCTGTCGGGCGCACGGAACGCATAGAGCGCAATCATGTACGCCAGCATCAGCGGAATCGTCAGCGGCAGCTGAAGCTGCTGGGTGTCGCCTTCGTTCTCCACGGCGGAGCCAATGGCCGCGAAGAGCGACGCATACAGCAGGTAGCCGAAGATGAAGTACACGAAGAACAGGCCGAGAATCTGGCCGTACGGCAGATTCGCGAGGGAGCTGATCACCGTGCCCATCTCGCCCTGGTCGCTCAGCTGGGCCGTCATCTCTTCTACCTGGGCGGCGTCCACGCCACCCATCGTGCTCACGAGCTCGGTGGGGTTGGAACCGGTCAGCTTATCGAGGCCGAAGACGGCGCTGCCGATGCTGATGATGGCCAGAGACAGCACGATCCAGAGCAGGAACTGCGTCAGGGCCACCAGCGCGATGCCGATGATCTTGCCGAACATCAGCTCGGTGGACTTGACGGAGCTGACGAGCACCTCCACCACGCGGCTGGCTTTCTCTTCGATCACGGAGCTCATCACCATGCTGCCGAACATCGTCACGAAGATGAACAGGAAGATGCCGAGGACCATCGACACGATGCTGTAGACCCCGGCTTCGGAGATTTTCTCCTCGCCGTCGTCACCGAGCGTATAGGAATACAGGTGCACGTTGGCCTTGACATCCTTGAGGATCTGGTCCAGGCCCTCGATGCCGTAGGATTCGATGCGGTAGTCCTCCACGGCGCGGTTGATGCGGGAGTTGATGCTCTCCGTCAGTTCCATGCCGAAGGGCTTCGGGGAATAGAGGTCGGCGGCGACCGTCTTCTCTTCGACGTTCAGCGCGCTCACGGAGAGCACACCGTCGTAGCCGAGCGCGGCCAGGTTGGCCTTCACGCTGTCCAGCGGCATGTCGGAGAGTTCCGTGTAGTGGACGGTCTCCGTGTCCGTCATGTACGGCAGCACGATGCCGGAAGCATCGACCACGGCGATGTTCTTGGTCTTCTCCTTGGTATTCATCAGCGCCACCATCACGCCGATGGTCAGGCCGGCCACCAGGATGGGGACGAGGAGCGTCGTCCAGATGAAACTCTTTTTCTTGACCTTATTGAGGTACTCGCGGCTGATGACAATGCCTATCGTTTTCCAATTCATAGCCTATTCCTCCCCTTCCGTTACAAGTTTGATGAAAATGTCGTTCATGCGCGGCATCAGCTCTTTGTAGGAGTTGATCTGCACGCCGTCCTTCTCCAGGAAGGAACGCAGCGTCGAGGTGCCGTCCGTTTCGCGTGGAAGCACCTCCGTGTGGCGGCCGTCGGCGTCAGTCCAGACCAGCTCGACGTTGTTGTTGCCGTACTTGCGGCGGATTTCCTCCACGCCGCCGGTGATCACCAGGCGGGCCTTGTTGATGAGGGCGATGTTGTCGCAGAGTTCCTCCACGGACTCCATGTTGTGCGTGGAGAGGATGATCGTGGCGCCTTCGTCCCGGAGCCGGAGAATCTCCTGGCGGATGAGTTCGGCATTGACCGGGTCAAAGCCGGAGAAAGGCTCGTCCAGGATCATCAACGAGGGTTTGTGGACCACCGTGGTGATGAACTGGAGCTTCTGGGCCATACCCTTGGAGAGCTCCTCCACCTTCTTGTCCCACCAGCTCTGGATGCCGAAGCGGACGAACCACTCCTTCAGGGCCTGCCGGGCCTCGGCGGCGGACATGCCCTTCAGCTGAGCCAGGTACATCGCCTGGTCGCCGACTTTCATCTTGCGGTACAGGCCGCGCTCTTCGGGCATATAGCCGATCCTGGCCACGTCCGCCTGCGTGATGGGGCGGCCGTTGAACAGGATCTCGCCATCGGCGGGAATCGTGATGCGGTTGATGATACGGATCAGGGTCGTCTTGCCGGCGCCGTTCGGGCCGAGCAGGCCGAAAATCTTCCCCTCGGGAATCTCAAGGCTGACGTGGTCGAGGGCCACCTTCTCCCCGAAATTCTTGCAAACGTTCTTACATTCTATAATTGCCATAATACACTATTGTAGATGGCCGGTCGAAACCGGCCATGACTATTTTGCTGTTATTTTGCGGCGATCGCCACCACCGAGCACGGCGGCAGGGTCACCTCCAGGCCGGCCTTGGTGAGCTTGTACTCCTTGAAGGCGGCCGGCGCCACGACATTGGCTTTGCCGAAGTCGTTGTAGTCGTGCACGTCCTTGGAAGTCAGCACGCGGGCGGAGAGGATGTTCTTCACACCGGCCTCGTCGAAGGTCACGAGCACCTTCTTCGCCTTCTTGAGATCCGTGTTGACCAGGGAGATGTGCATTTCCCCGTCCTTGCGGGACACCGTGGCGTCCACCACGGGAACGGCGCATTCGCGCTCGGTCTTCACGTGGTCGGTCAGCACTTCGGAGTCGATGAATTCGGCGTTCTGGTGGACGTTGTACATCTCGAAGACGTGGTAGGTCGGGGTGAGGACCATCTCCGTCTCGTTGGTCAGGATCATCGACTGCAGCACGTTGACCACCTGGGCGATGTTCGCCATCTTGAGGCGGCGGGTGTACTTGTGGAAGATATCGAAATTGAGCGCCGCCACGATGGCGTCACGCATCGTATTCTGCTGATAGAGGTGGCCCGGGTTGGTGCCCGGTTCCACGTCGAACCAGGTACCCCACTCGTCGAGCAGCAGCTCCACGCGGCCGGACGGATCCAGCTCGTCCATGATCTCGATGTGCTTCTTCAGCACGGGTTCGATCTCGATGGTCTTGGAGAGGGTCCACCAGTAGTCCTTGTCGGAGAACTTGGTCGCGGAACCCTTGCTTCCGGTCCAGCCCACGCAGGTGTAGTAGTGCAGGGAGATGCCGGCCATGCCCTTGCCCTCCAGGTTCTTCATCAGCACGCGGGTCCAGTTGTAGTCGTAGTCGGAGGCGCCGCTGGCGATCTTGAACAGGCGGTTGCCCGGTTGGTCGCGGAGGTAGGTGCCGTAGCGGCGGAAGAGGTCGCTGTAGTATTCCGGCGTCATGTTGCCGCCGCAGCCCCAGGCCTCGTTGCCGATACCGAAGTATTTGACCTTCCAGGGCTTCTCACGGCCGTTCGCACGACGCAGGTCGGCCATCGGAGTTTTGGCGTCGGAGGTCATGTATTCCACCCATTTCGCCATCTCCTCGACGCTGCCGCTGCCCACGTTGCCGCTGATGTACGGCTCGATGCCGAGCATCTCGCAGAGGTTCAGGAACTCGTGGGTGCCGAAGCTGTTGTCCTCGAGGGTGCCGCCCCAGTTGTTGTTCGTGAGGTAGCCGCGCTTCTCCTGCGGGCCGATGCCGTCCATCCAGTGGTAGTCGTCGGCGAAGCAGCCGCCCGGCCAGCGCATCACGGGGACCTTCAGCGCCTTGAGCGCGTCGAAGACGTCCTTGCGGTAACCTTCCACGTTGGGAACGGAGGAGTCCTTGCCCACCCAGAGGCCGCCGTAGATGCAGCGACCGAGGTGCTCGGAGAACTGGCCGTAGAGTTCGGCGGGAATGGTCTGGCCGGTGCCGGCGTCGTGCACACGGACGGTCGCATCCTGTGCGAGGAGGGATGCGGAAGCCAGCAGGCAGACGCCTGCAAGCAGGGTGATCATTTTCTTCATATCATTTGTTTTTGTGGTTGCATTAGTACAAATGTACGAAGAATTTTGCGTAAATTTGTGGAGGTATGGCCAAGAATTCCGTCAATATCGACGCACAGGTCGCAAAAATCCTCTCTGACGTGCGCGGAGGGCACTTCAGCCCCCTCTATCTGCTGATGGGAGACGAGCCCTATTATCCCGAACTCGTCTGCGACGCCATCCTGCAGCACTGCATCCCCGAAGAGGAAAAGGACTTCAACGAGACCGTCTGCTACGGCGGCGAGGTCACGGCCGCGCAGGTGGTCACGGCCGCCCGCCGTTTCCCCATGATGGCCGAGCGCCAGCTCGTCGTGGTCAAGGAAGCCCAGCAGATGAAGGGCATCGAGGAACTGGCCTTCTACTGCGCCGAGCCGCTGGACAGCACCGTTCTCGTGATCCTGCTGCACGGCGCCTCCGTGGACAAGCGCAAGGGCTTCTACAAGGCCGCGCAGAAGATTGGCGTGGTGGTCGATTCCCCCGCCCTGCGGGACTATGAAATCCCCAACTGGATCCAGTCCTACTACAGCGCGCGCGGCCTGCAGATCGACCCGCAGGCGGCCGCCCTGATGGCGGAATCGGTGGGCACGGACTTGTCCACCATCGTGGTGGAGACGGACAAGCTCACCAAGGCCCTGCCCGAAGGCGCCAAGCGCGTGGGCGTGGAAGACATCGAGCGCAACGTGGGCATCTCCCGGCAGTTCAGTATCTTCGAGCTCACGCGGGAGCTCTCCTACCGCCATGCCACCAAGGCGCTCACGATTGCCGCCCATCTGGGCAACGGGGCCAAATTCGCCATGCCGTCCGCCATCAGCGCCCTCTACACGCATTTCAACCGCATTCTCAAATACGGCGCCCTGCTCGAGCGCGACAGGCAGCCCTCGCCCGAAGACAAGGCACGCGTGCTCGCGGGCCTCAACCCCTATTTCTACAAGGAATACGACACCGCCGTGCGCTACTACCCCGTCCGCAAGGCCATGGCGGCCGTCTCGCTGCTCTGCGACTACGACTACCTCGCCAAGGGCGGCGACGGCACCACGCTCGTCTCCGACGGCGAACTCCTCGTAGAACTAACGGCAAAGCTCCTGAACCTTTAGGGTCCAGGAGCTCGTCATTCGCCGGCTTGACGTCATTCGCCGGCTTGACCGGCGAATCTCTATTTCAGGCCAGCCCAGGTGCCGCGGATGTTCTTGCACTGGACATAGCAGGACGGGCAGTTCGCGACCTTGTAATACTCCGTGTCGTACGGCAGGAACACATCCACACCGCGCTGATTCGTATCCCAGCCATTCGCCAGGATGTAGATGTAGGTCACGTCTCCGCCCATGAGCGGCGCCTCTCTGACACCGTTCGGCGACATGGTCATCTCCACGGTGTACGGGCGTTCCGGCGTGTAGGCGTTGGTGTTGACGGCACCCTTGAGCAGTGCGGCCGCCATGTAGCGCTGGATGTAGGAATCGTTCTCCGGGGCGTACTGGGACGGCACCAGCTTGGTCTTGAGGATGCGGGTGATGTTGCTGACCGTGGCGTCGCCATTGCAAAGCAGGTCCAGGCAGCGCTCGCCCACTTCGGCGTCACGCGCATACAGTTCGATGGCCATCGGAATCATCGCGGCCGTGCCGGCGATACTCTTGCCGAGCAGGCCGTTGTAGACCGCTTCAAATTCCGCATAACCCGAAGGGATGTTGGAGAAGGTCACGGAAGCCGTCGGCTTCTTGTACTCTTTCGTGTTCACGTCGATATCGGAGACGATTGTGTACGTATGGTCGCCATACGTGATCGTGTTGCCGTTGACACTGGCCTTCTGGGCTGGCAGGCCCGCCACCAGACCGGCGGAAGTATTGTCCGTTACAGCCGTTGCCCCGGCTTCCTTCCATCCGGAAATGAAACCTTCGACAAAATCACAGCCCGTCAGGGACATCGCCACAACCACTGCAGCAAGGGATAAAAGAAGTCTTTTCATTACAGCTCTTTGGCTTTAATCTTTATCGGTACAAAATTAAAAAAAGAATCCAAGAAAAGACATAATATCAAAAAAATCCCCGGCCGGGGCCGGGGATTAAGTTGTGAGATCAGAACAGCTCATCAAACGCTTCCGCGTAGAGTTGCCGCATACCTTCAATTATTTCATCAGGCCATGTCCCTCCGGACCGTTCTTCATCATTCCTTACCAAGGCGTCCAGGTAATTGTCGACAACCGTCCGGAACCCGGGATCCTCCCGGGAAACGGCCAGCTTCTCGAACTGCCGACTCGCCTGGTAGAGGGGCTCAAGTTTGCAACGGTTGAGTACATTCTTTCCATATGCATCCTTACGGCCCGTCGCCTGAAGCAGGACGACATCGTTATCCGTACATGAATACAGTTCAAAGTTCTCGCCATCTCCCAGCATGTTCGTGCTGATCGACCGCTGGTCATCCAAAACCGTGACATACAGTTTCTTTCCGGTCACACGGTCCGTATCGGTTTTGAAATAGTAATACTGGCCTTTCACATAAGAGACTGCATAACGGCATAAATCATCCGGGCGAAAAGAGTAATAGAACGACATGGGGAAATAAATCTCCCCGTCTGAGGGGAAAAAGTCCGGGCTGCGCAAGCTGCCGTCAGCGTCCTTGACGACCTCATCTTGTCCGGCAGAGCGCCACAGATTGAACAGTTTCTCAATGTCCACCGTCTGCTCAACCGTTTGGCTATGATCCTCCGGCTGCGGAATCGTCTCCTCGCAACCCGTCAGGAAAGCAAGTGCAACCAAGCACAGAACAGGATAAACAATTTTACGCATTATTTGTTGGCTATTTATCATTAAAAACGTACACCGAGCGTAAGCTTGGCGGCAGGAACGAAACTCTTTCCTATTTTTATCCCGTATGCATCCATGCCATCTATCGTGTCGGTAAACCAGGTTGCACTGGTTTTCTGGAACCATTGCACCCCGGCTGTCAGATAAAACCGGCGCGCAAAGTCGATGCCTACCGCAGGAGAGAAAAAGAAACCGGACACAACGGGGGTTGGTTTTGATCCAACAATATTAGAAGACGCAACGACATTGAAATGATAACCGGCATCCAAAGAAAGGAAAAAGGGGCGAAATCTGTATTGTACTCGCGCAAACACAGGAATGATCCCCTCACGATTCGCTATTAATACGCTTGATTCTTTCCCTTCAGTCATAACCACTGAGGCGTTGGCATAGTGAAAACCAACACCCACCCCCAGATTCAGTTTCTCAAGGGACAAAGGCGAATACGTAGCATTCACCCCAGCCATGAAGCCATGCCCCTCCAGACTACCCGCCAATTCAACCGAGAAATGATCCCGCCGCTGTGCCGCAGCAGACAAACATACGAAAGCCAATGTCAGGCAGCAAACTAAAACTCTGATCTGTTTCATAATGCACGTAATAAACAAATGCAAATATACTTTTTATTTATTAATACCCCACACCGGCAGCCATAGCAGCAATGCCAGCACGGAAAACACGAGGCCGCTGATAGAACCTACGGCAAATGCAAACCAAAACACTTCTGCGGGACCGTCAAACAAAAAGGGAACAAGTCCCAAAACAGTAGATATAATAGTGAGGGAAATCGGGCGCAACTTATGTCCAAAAGCATGAAGATAAGCCCGAAGAGCCCCTTGATGTAACCTTGAATGATGTAATTCTGTCAACCACTCCGACACCATGTAAATCCCGGCATTCACGGTAATACCAGATAGCATGACAAATGCGGCAAAACCTCCTTTATCAAAAGTATAATCCGTCAAGCCGAAGGCGAGGAACAGGCCCACGAACGACAGCGGAATCATCAGGATGATTGCAAGCGGAAGCCGCACGGAATTAAAGTGGACGGCGCAGATCACGAAGATAATTGCAATCACCAGCAGAATCAGCCAGGCATACTTCTCCTTGTGGTCATAGAACCATCCACGCCATCCCGCTTTGGCTCGGAAACCTATCGGCAACACATTCCCGTTCATCCAGTCCACGGACTCCTCAACCGCTTTCTCGGCAAATTGCTGAGTCCCGATGAAATTGAAACGAACTGTAATCGCATATGATTGATTTTCCTTGCGGATCGGTAGACCGGTCAAGCCCTTGGTAATACTGCCCACTTCAGACAATTTAGTTTTGCGCACCCCGTCCACAGATACTGCAGCATTGTCCATATACCACAGATCCCGTTCATCACGCGCCGAAGAGACAAGTCGCACCCGAACCAGATTCCCTTCGTATGGGAGCTGCATCAGCGAGGCATTATAGAGAGGAGAACGTAAGGCCGCATAATAGGCATATGGGCTGATTCCACGCCCATTCAGCGCTTCAAAATCATATCGCAAATTGAACTCAGTACGAGGTCGATCATCCCAGCCTGTCCCCCAAATTTCCGGATCCGTGACCCGCCGGTTCTCACGCAAATGCATAATCAGTCGTTCGCCATAGGCAATCAACTCGTCAAAATTATAGCCCGTAAGAGTAATTCGATATCTACGCGAATCCGATACTATGTTGTTATCGAAAAAACTGTCATCAACCCCGGATACACTCCAGTTTGCTCCTCCACAGTTGGCAGCCATTGATATAATATCTTCTTTAATGATTGATGGTAGCCAAGTATCCTCATACTCCGGTTTAAACCGTACCGTAATTATACCATTGTCATAACTTGTAATCCTCGTCTCGAACATGTCGATTTCTTCGAAACGCGCGAGGAAATTCTCCATGCTGCGCATCACCTCATTCAATTGCTGCACTGTACACCCCTCCGGCATCCCCGCCCGCACATGGAGTTGCGGACGGACAGGCTCACGATAGAAGTCGGAATGTGAGATTGCCCGTTGGAAAAGAGCAAATGTCGAACCAATAACCTCATCCACCGCGCCCTTGTTGTCCGCATAGGGCCGCCAACCCACAATCTTGTTCAGCACGACCTCGTAACGCTTCGGCTCCCGCCCATCCTCGCCGAATTTCACCGGCAGCAGGCAGGTTGGAATGCCAAACAACACAACCAAAGCCACCCAGTACACCCAGCGGTGCCGCACACCCCAGCTTATATAGCGCCCGTATGCGGCACGGCGCTGCGCCAGGAGCCTTTTACGCTTCGGACGTGGCATCCGCACCGCCACGGGAAAGTAATCCAGCAGCGCCGGCACAAACAGGTACGAAACCGACAGCGACACGCAAAGGTTGATTACGATTACCCGGATAAAGTCTGTCAGGTTGGCCTTCTCCTGCTCCGGCATCAGCAAGATTACCAGCAACGCCGCCACCGTGGTCAGCACCGCACAGAGCAGCGAGGGGAACACCTTCCGGTCCCTGCAACGGGTATAGTGGTCGATCATCACGATGCTGTTGTCGATGATAATGCCCAGCGACACCGTCACCCCCGCAAGGGTATAGATGTGGATATGCAACCCCAGGAAGAAATACAGCGCCATCGAAATCAGCAGGTTCACAGCCAGTGTAATGGCAATGACCAGCATATAGCGCCACGAGCGTGCGGATACACCTACGAAGACAAGCAGTATCAGCAGGCAGAGTACTGTCCGAAAATAAATCTTGTCCAACTCGTCGGAGACGTACTCGGAGTAGTCGTAGCCCACAGAGACACCGATTTCCTCCGGGAAACTGACCTGCAGTTCCGCCATCCGGTCCTTCACCGCTCTCACCACCCCGATGAGGTTGGCGTCGGAATTCACCTCCACAGACAGAGTCAGCACGTTCAGCCCATTCACGCGATAGTACGAATTCGGCAGCGATTCCTGATAACTCCATGATGCGATTTCGTCAAGACGGATCACCCTGCCCCCCACCCGTTTCACGGGAATGGACGCAAAATCATTCCGAATCTCGTTCCGCAGCCTCACTCCCCAGGCCTGCCCTCCCGCCCGCGTCACTCCGACCACCTCTTCTGCATAGTAGTCCGTCACCGCTCTCCGGATGTCATCAGCCGAAATGCCCAGGATTTCGCAACGCGGCGCATCGAAGGTGATCACCCACTCGAAAGGTGTCTGACCATAGAAATCCACGCTGCTGACCCCCTCTACAGTAGATAGCGGATAGAGTAGTTCCCGCTCCACGAACGCTGCAATTTCCTGAGAAGGCAAGGCGCTGCGGATGCTGTAGGAGATGGCCGTCTGCGTCTTTCCGCCCTGCGCGTTGAGCGAGATGGACGGATAGGTGCATCCTTCAGGCAGTTTTGAATAAAGGTTACGAATCTGCGAAGCCACCTCAAAGCGCACGGCCGCCAGGTCAGCCCGACGTCCCACCGTCAGGGTAATGAATCCACTCCCGTCACGCGAGACGCTGCTGATGCCCGTGCAGGCACGAATGGTGGAAAAAACTCCCTCCAACAGACTCGTTACTTCCGCCTCCACGATGCGCGCCGAAGCATCCGGGTAAATATAACTAACCTCTATTTCGCGGTTTGACGCGGATGGTGTGTACTGCACCTTAAGGTGCGGGAAGCAGGCAACGCCCACCACAGCCGCCACCGCCATCAGCAGCAGCACCGAGAAGGACGATATGCGCCTGCACTCCGCCATCAGCGAACGCGCTTGCGATAGATGGCAGCATACACCGTGGGCACGTAGAACAGACTCACGAGCGTACCTGCCGCCATTCCCACGATAACTACGAGTGCCATCGGATACTGCAGGTCGGCACCCATATTGCCGCGCGACAGGAACGGCGCAACGGCGAGAATCGTGGTCAGCGAGGTCATCAGGATGGCCTTGAGCCGGCGGTGGCCCGCCTCGTGGACGGCCGCTTCCACCTCCATCCCGCCGCGCACCAGGCGGTTGATGGTGTCGATCTTGAGGATGGAGTCGTTGATTACGATGCCGGTGATCACTACGAGGCCAATCAGCGACATGATGTTGATGCTCACCCCCAGCAGCCACAGCGCCCCCAGCGAGACGGCGATATCGATCACCACCTCCGACAGGATGATGAAAGGCTGCAGCAGCGACTCGAACTGCGATGCGAGAATCAGGAACAGCAGCGCCAGAGCCACCAGCAGCACCAGCAGCATCCCGCGGATCATCTCGCGGTTCGTGAACCAGGCACCGGTGAACGCGGCATCGAAGCCGCCCGTACGGCGCAAGGCCCCCCGGACAGCCGTCATCGCGGCGGGAACATCCCGCGCCGGGATGTCCAGCGCCAGCGGATAATAGCTCCCGTCATCGCCCGAGACCAGCGTCTTGAAGTCCTGCTCGAAGGTCTGCCGCATCAGCGCCGACGCCGGAATATCCACCGTCCGCGACGGGTCGGCCGCATCCGGCACGCTCACGCTGGCGCGGGCGAGGATCTGCGCGAGCTCCTCCGTGTCCGTGCCCAGCACCACCGGCACCGACCGGGCCCCCTGCACGATTTCGAACAACTCATTGCCGTTCAGCGCATTGCGCAGCACGCTGGTCAGGTCGCTGAAACTCACCCCATAGAGCGCCATCCGCTCGGGATCAGAAACGTACAGGACGTCCTGCTGCAAGGGAATATCGTCCATCTGGACCCCCGGCAGGGCGGCCCGCACCTCCGAGAGCGCCGCCCGGACGCCCGCCACGGAAAGACTTCCCCCGCCGTCGGACAGGCGCAGGCGCACAAGCAACTGCGGCTCCCGCTCCGCAAAGACCATTTCGAAGATGTTGCCGGACGTTCCCCACGCCTGGATGGCCGCGGGCCAGCGCTCCCGCACCAGGACGGACAAGCGCTCCTGCAGGGCCGCCAGCTCCCGCGCCGAGCCGCAACTGACATACAGCGACGCCTCGCTCATCGACTGGTCCTCGCTGTGCCCCAGCACGAACTGCGGCACTCCCACCAGGGCGGTGGTGCTCACCTCGTCATTCCCGGCCTGACCGGAAATCTCCGGGTGTGATGAGGCCGCCGCCTCCAGCACCATCACCCTTGCGCGGTTCTCCTCCAGCGTAATATGCTCGTTCCAGTCCACATGCAGGATGGCGTCGGTATAGGTGATTGGCGGCAACTTCTCCTTGCGCATCCCCCACACGCACACGGCAGTCAGCACGGCGCAGCCCAGCGGCAGCGCCCAGGCGATCCACCTGTGGCCCAGGTGCCAGCCCACTGTACGGTCGTAGAGCCGCATCGCCCCGTCAAAGCGGATCCCCGAAAGGAAAGCGTTCGGCCGGAAGGCCGGGAGTTTCTTGTAGATGGCCCAGTAATACACCGGCAGCACGACCACCGTCACGGCGTACGACACCAGCAGGACCGTGGTCACGGCCATGGCCTGGTCATAAAACAACTGGCCCGCGAGGCCATTCAGGAAAATCAGCGGGATAAACACCGCACAGGTCGTCAACACCGACGAGAGCATCGCCCCACGCACTTCCTTCGTACCCTCCACGACAGCGCTACGCAACGCCTCGCCCCGCTGCCAGCAGGCAGTAATGTTGTCCGTCAGCACGATGGTATTGTCCACCATCATGCCCACGCCCAGCAGCAGGCCGGACAGGGAGATGATATTGATCGACAGCCCCATGGCATAGAATACGAAGAACGACACCACCAGCGACACCGGGATCGTCAGCGCCACCAGCAGCGGCGAGCGCAGGTCTTTCATGAAGAAGAAGATGACCACGATGTCCAGCAGGATGGCCAGGAGGATGTTTAGCAGCAGGTTGCGGATGGAATAGTCCAGCAGCGCCGTCTGGTCGCGCGTCAGCGTGAAGCGCATCTGCGGATAATCCTGCCCGAAGGCTTCCAGCTGCTCGGAAATCCCTTTGCGGAGCGCGGCCATCCGGGCCTCGCTCTGCTTGATCACGGCCAGCGTCACGGCATCCTGCCCATCGCTGCGCGAGAGACCCGTGCGGGGCGCCGCCCGCTCCGTCACGGATGCCACATCCTTCACCTGGAGCGTCCGGTCACCCACCTTCAGCCACACGTCGGCGATATCCTCGCGCGACGCGGCGAAGGAGCGGAAACGGACGTTGTAGTGGTACTCCCCGTCCCGGATCGTCAGGTTCGACAGCGTCACGTTGGCCGACGAAACCGCCCGCTCAAACGCCGCCATCGTCAGGCCCAGCCGCGCGAGCGCCTCGGGATCCGGGACCACCAGGATCTCCCGCTCCGCAGTCCCGCTCAGGTCCACCATCGCCACCTCCGGCAGCTGCTCGATGCGCTTCGCGATCACGTCGCGGGCGAATTCGCTCATCCGAAGGAAATCCCCGCCCCTGTCGCGCAGCGTGATGTTAATATAAAAAGCCGGGATGTCCGTGGCGGCCGCCTTGAACACTTTCGGCCGGTCGATGCGCGGAAGCGAACCCATCGCACGGTCAATCTTCTCGTTGACCTCGATATAGAAATAGTCGATGTCGCGCCCTTCCTCGAAGGAAAGCGTCATCGTGGCGCTGCCGTCGCGCGCCTCGCTGCGGATGTCCTTGAGGTGCGCAATCTGCACCAGGCTCTGCCGCAGGGGGTTCACCACGGCGGCGTCCAGCTCGCGTGCCGACAGGTCCGGCGCCGCCACCTGCACGGTCACGTAGGGGATGTCCACGTCCGGGATCAGCGACACGGGCAGCCGCCCGATGCCCACGAAGCCCAGCACCACGAAGACCAGCAGAATCATCGTGACGGAGACGGGACGGTCCAGGAGCTTGTTCAGCATGGCCTTATTCTTCCTTCAGGACGACGTGCGAGCCATCCGCGAGGTTCAGGTTGCCCGACACGATCACGCGGTCACCCTCCGACAGGGTCGCGCCGCGGTCCGTGTTGGCCGTGACGGCGTAGGAGTCGCTGTTGGCGTTCAGCGTGTGGACGTACACCCACTCGGCCCGGTCACCCTCGCCATAGCGGAACAGCACCTCCAGCCCGTCGCGGATCACCACGGCGCTCTTCGGCACCACCAGCTGCGCCGGCAGGTCCTTGTCCACCACCACGCGGACGTTCATCCCGTCCAGCAGTCCCGCTCCGCCGGGAATCGTGGCCGTGACGGCGATCTGGCCGTTACGGTCCACGGTGGGGTTGATGCTCTTGATGCGTCCGGCGAAACTCCGTTCCTGTCCGAATGGCGTCACGCTTACACGCTGTCCCCGCTCCAGGAAGCCGTATTCCGACTCCAGCGCGGAGAAGGTCACGTCGAGCGTCCCGTCGGCGATCAGGGTGCAGAAGGGATCCGAGCCCGTGCGGTCCCACTGCTTCAGCTGCAGGTCCGCCACCCGCCCGGCGAACGGCGCGCGCAGCACCGTGCCCGCCAGAGCCCGCTGCGCCTTGTCGTAGGCATTGCAGGCGGCGCTGTAGCCAGAGCGGATCCCGGCCAACTCCCGGACATCGGCAGGCACGGCCGCGCTGTCAGCAACGGCCCAACCCAACCCCGACAAAACATCCATATAATCCAGATATGTTCGCGCTCGTTCAATGCGAGCCGATTCCAGGGCCGAGCGCTGTTCACTATCGTCCAGTCGCGCCAGCACTGCCCCTTTTGCAACAAATGTCCCATTCTGAACCGGAATATCGGCAATCTGCCCACTTTCACGGAAATATAGCGTACTGCGCTGCGTAGCGACCAACTTCCCGTTTGCAACCAACTGCATTGGAAAGGTCTGGCGCTTCAGCGTGACGACCTCCACCGCGTTTACCTCCTGAGCATATGCCAATTTACTATTATCTTTTGTATCTTTATTTGGCCTATTGCAACCACACAGGCAACAAAGAGTCATGAATATGGATATCAAGCATTTGTGGCTTCTTTTCATTCTAATTGTTATTTCATCGTGAATAAAAAGGGACTGTTTCTTGTGCAACGGAAACCGAGGAACTCGCATGGAAGTCAATTGATAATACTACTTCGTACTAATCGCAAATAGTGCTCCGTATCTTGGGGATAATTACTGGAAGGAACGAAAGAATGCTCCACTCTTCCTCCTTTGTAAATAAACAGGACCGTAGTGTTCTTAAGATTCTCCTTCGTTGTTTTGCTAAGCGCGGGCACTTCCCCGGATTCAATTGGATTCCAAATTATAATACGAGAATCTGATTTATACTCGGGGAAAATACTGTCAAGTTCATCGAAAAGCATTTCAGAACATGGTTGGCAGCCTTTAGACGCAATACTGACAACAAGACGGGGCTGTTCTTCCTCAGCGTTTTCAAAAAAGTGAATCCCAAAAGATTCTTCCAGCAAGGTCCCGTCAAGGCCTAAAGCGACCACACGCGAGGCGTATATGTAAGATTGATATGACATTCTCTCAGCCACGATTCTTTCTGTATTCTTTTTAATTAGAAACGCGGACAATATGCCGATGACAAGCATTCCGATCAACGGAACCGATATGTCTGCAACTTTCATTTTTTCAATACATATCTTAGCAGAATACTATTGGAATCCTGTTTTATCGAATCCAGAAGGCTGGACGAACTATCACCTATGATATCTCTGGAAACATACATTGACATATTCTCTGGCGAGAGCAGGACATAACAGGCATCATCCCATGCAAAAGAAGCATAAAACCTGAGACCCTCTTTCGTCGTATCGAAATATGATGCCTCCCGCTTCTCTTTATCATACAACAATGTAATAGATTGTCCCTCATAATATGCACCTGCGACAATAAACCGTGAAGTCTCACATACACGAGTCACCCGTAAAACGTATTGTTTTGACAACTCATCATAACGCTGTTTCCATGCTTGGTTTTTAATAGACACCTCCGATTCATCCATTCTGTCCACAGGAAGCGTGTGACTGCCGAAATCCCAAGTAAAGTAGGGATCGAACGTTTCAGACTCAGTATCAAAACGATATATAGATCCGTCAAACCCGGTATAAAAGAAAACCTCTCCTCCTAATTTGTAAAAAGGAGGTTGCTGGGCAAAATCGTAATAGGGAGAAAGGGAAAACCAGCGAGGAATCTCTTGGAAATACTCGTGGATCAATTCGCCCGGATCCTGATACAAATACACGCGAGACCCTGCACTGGCAGAAAAAAGCAGGTAACGGCCATCCCCGAGAGGAAAAAAATGGTGAACCGCAGGAACCTTGTCCATTACTTCGATATTTCCTAAATAAGAATGCTTCTCGTGGAGAGAATAAGTATATATTCCTCTCGAAGGCGTTAACACTTGTAATGTTGAGTCTGCAGCATCAATAAATAGAGAATTACCACCTATAAACTCTCCAGGCCCCCTACCCGTTTTGTCAATCGTTTCGACATATACCCCATCCCGGTTGAACACCTTGATAATTCCGTCCCTTCGATCCACAAACATATAGCCTTCGTCATACACGACAAAGGAGGCTGTCAGGCTGGACACGAGTGCATCCGTTCGTGAATCCAACGGAATTAAATCCACTCTCTCTACGAAATCCGCCAAGGAAACCTCTTTCTTTTGCGAAAGATCAATGCACGCTGTTATGTGGACCGATGTTTTATTATTATCAACACACCCTGAGGCAAATAACAAAGAATCTAACACGCATATTACTACGAGGTGCGCGAACTTTGCGGTTCTATTGTTGAATGGGGCCATCATATCCTGTTGGGACACAATAATCGTCGGGGTTATTTGTTTCAATACATTCAACATAAAGCACGTTCGGATCAGGAAACTCAAAATACACCGGAGTCCACCCAGCACCGTATCGGGGTTCGGTTGCCGAAGAAGATATGTTAGAAGAGAACAAACACAAAAAAGCTACAATCATGAATGTTGTACTCGATAGAATAATACTCTTTTTCATAAGATAAAACAATTACATATGGTTTCTATTTAGTCATTTCTTCGAAATCCACTGACAGGTCCTCGCTCAATAGGAAATCATAGAGCGTGAGCTTGCGAAGGGTGTAGTAGTAGTTCCAGAATCTGGAAATGTCCCGAACGTATTTTTTCGTGGCATCTTCGCTCTCGTTGCGGGCGGTATTCAGCTCAGTCACGCTGGCTTTACCGTTGCGAAAACGCTCCATCACCAATTCATATCGTTCCTGCGCGATGGCGGCGGCACGACGCGACACGTCGCACAGCCGCCGCTGGTTGTTGAACTGCCCCACCGCCGTATAGAGACTGATGCGTTTGTCATTCTCGGCTTGCTCCACCTGTGCCCGGACCACCTCTGCGGCTGCCTCAGCTTTTTTCACGCGCCCCTTGCCCTCGCCCCAGTCCAGGATCGGCACGGTGAAGGTCAGGCCCACCACCTCCTGGTCCAGCAGGTCGCGGTACACCCCCTGCAGCTGAGGCGCCGTCTTCGACAGGCCGAAACGGGCGTTGAGCTGCATCGTGATGCCGCGTGAGGCCTTCGCCTGGGCGATGGCCGACTCGGCGTTCAGCAGGTTGATGGCATTGTCCAGTGGGAAGGAGGCGTTCTCCGAGGCCTTGTCCAGCACGAGCCCGTAATCCATCAGCACGGCCGGCAGTTCCTCCTCCAACACCGGTTCCACCTCGCGCATCTCGTCCAGGCCCAGCAGGGAGTTCAGCTGCATCCGCGCTTCGCGCAGGGCCACCTCGTTCTCGTTCACCGCGATGCTGTCCGAGAGCATCCGCAGTTCCAGCTGGAGGTACTCGTCGCGCGTCACGCTGCCCAGCGACAGCCGCTCCCGGGCGATGCGGAGCATCTGCGTGGTGTTGTCGTAGTTGGTCCGGGACACGTCGTAGAGTTTTTGCGCCTCCATCACCCCGAAGAAGCGGTCCACCGCCTTCAGGGTGACGTCCTCCATCGACTCCAGATAGGTCCGTTTCGCCCGCTCGTACTCCTTCGGGGAGATGAGTTTGTCCCATTTGAACTGGTTGTAGGCGAAGAGCGGCTGACTATAGGACAGCGTCACCGGCTGGGCGTACCAGGTCTTCCCACCCGACGCGAACTGGTCGATGCGCGTAAGGTCGGTGTAGAGCGACAGCGTGCCGCCCGTGAAGGGTAGGTTCTGCCGCACCCGCAGCCCCAGGCTGTTCTCCATGTTGTAGTTGGACGTATAGACCATCTCGCCCGTCTCATAGTTCTGCAGCAGGCGCAGCGACCGGTCGAAACTGCCCAGCGTGCCGTAGAGCGACAGCGACGGCAGGCGGCTCGCCTGGTAGGAGCGCCAGGCCCAGTAGTCCGACACGAACGCGGCCTTCGCCTGCAGCGCCGGCACAGACTGCGCCCGCGCCGCATCAATGGCTTCACAGAGGCGCATCGGCTGCGCGCTTGCGCGCGCGCACACGAAAGCAATCAACGTTGCCGCTAAGGCATGAAAACGGGATCTCATCAACCGTACGTTACTTGGTTGTTACTACGGCAATAATCGGATTATCGGTCTTGCCAACCTCCTTTGCAGCACGCTTGTACGCCGGAGTGTCCGGATCGGATAACATGGTCAGGAGAGATGAGCCACAACCCCTTAAAAAACCATTCAGGCCATAACCATCCGGATCTGCGATATCGGCCGGGGATTTCACCACATACAGTTTATCCACCCGCTTGTCATAATAACAGCACTTGACGACCTGTTGATACACCATGAAGAAAATGAGCCAATGATCTGTCTCGTGATAGATTAACTTGTAATAATAGTCATGATTCTTCATTATTTCCGGTGTAGGTTTCCAAGACCGCTTCACGGAATTCGGCACTTTGACATCCACGGAAACATGGTATGGCACCGTAAAAACGCCGGACGGATCCAGCCGGAAGAAAAGATCCCGGTCCTCCCGGCCCGCCAGCGTGATGGATCCGTCACTCAGACGGCTGAAATACCGCGACTGGCCCATTATCGTTGACCATTTGTAACTGTCCGTATTCTTGACCAGCGTCCGTATCTTTTTCCCTTTTCCGTCGAGCTCATCCAGAGCAGCCCGGCTCTTCTCTTTCGTCCAGGTCGGGAGGTACAAAAGATACGTGCCTTTCGTCGTTACCGCAATATCCCGGAAACTGCTGTACATGTTGTTCAAAGGGACCGTACGAAGATATTTCCCTTCGCGGCTATATACAACTATTTTCGAGCTTGCCGCATCCAAAATATGGACATCCCCGTTCGCGGGATCGACATCAAAAGCCATGATCGAGACGAATTCATTATTGGCCCTTCCGCGTCCTGAAATATCCGCTACCAGATGTCCGTTTCCGTCCACGACGACAACGCCCACGGTGCTTCGGTCCAGCAGATAAAAGTATCCGTCGGCATACTTGATATCCTGAATGTTGCCCAGCAAGACAGAATCGTCCACCCGGACATACCGGACGGATTCAATCATGTCAGACCAGGAAAGGCGGTCGCTCCTTCCGCCCGCTTTCAAGGAAAGGCTGATTTCTTTCTCCGCTTTTTGTGCCCAGCAGACGCTGCACACCATGATTAAGCCTGCAGCCAGCAGGCACTTTTTAACACCGGTCATCTTCATCCATCATATTACATGCACATCTAGGTACTGCGACACAACAAGGGATTTCTTCCCAAATGAGCTGTCCGTTTTCATCCACCATATGATAAGGATCGATATAGGCCATAGTCCTCAGATCATAATTTGTCAGCCAGTTCAAGCCACCGCTGCCTTTTGCAGTCATCGGAAGGAAAAATAAAACAAGAGCTGTTACCAGGCTATAGACCATCCCCGCTTTTTTTCTTGATTTAACTACCATAATTGCATACTTTTTTAATGTTTAATGTTTAAATGATATCACCTTTTTTGCACGGTCAAACATCCGCACATCATTACGTATATCCCCGACCAAACAGACATTCCCTTCCTTATCGATCAAGATATCCGCACACCCGCTTTTCGTCTGAACTCCGTTCTCTACGGCAAACGAGCCCTCCCGGTCTATATACACAGGACGACTGAAGTAGTTTTCGTTCAACGCCTCCGCCAGTTTATCCGTTGTAAAGTCAGGACGCGGCTCCAGCACAAAAACATACTCCACCAAATCCTCTCCCAGACGGTCTATCAACTCATCCCACAGATAATACTGCTTCAACAGGCATGTACTGCACAACGCCTTGCTATCGTAATGAATCCAACAATACGGTTTCTCGCCGGATAAGGATAAAACCCCCTGAGCCTTCAGCACCTTGCCGTTCATTAAGCTCACGCACTGCGGACCAGGCATCGTGATACGGGACTGCGCGACAGTGACAGGACTCCGATGACAAGCGGACAGGAGTACCACGGTTAAACAAAAACAAACAAGAGACAGAATTCGGCGCATGTCCCGGGCCAGTTACTTCAATGTTGCAACAACAATGATCGGATTATTCCCTTCACCGACTTCCCGGACAGCCCGTTGATAGGCGGGCATATCCGGGTTCTCCAGAAAAGCGATCAGGCTATTTCCGCATCCTCGCCAATAATTCAGCAGGCCGGTTCCGTTCGGATCGATAACATCAGCGCCTCCCGTCACGACGTGGACCTTTTTGCTTCGTTTGTCGTAATAACAGATTTTGGCCCTGTTTTGACTGAAAGCTACCAGTAGCAACCAGTGATCGGTCTCATTGTAGGTAAAGATGGTATAATAGTTTTGCCCCGCCATGTCATCAGGATCTGCGTATGTCTTCTTCTGCAGACTCGCCGGGAGTTTGACATCCAGCGAGAGATGATATGACGGAACGCATTTCCCGTCTGGGAAAACACGATAAAACAGGTTCTTGTCCGTACCGCCCATCCATGTCACCGACCCGTCACTCAAACGGTTCAGGCATACCGGATTATGAACGACACCATACCGATACTTTACTGAAATGGAAATCAATCTCCTGACGAGTTTTCCGGAAGCGTCCAATTCTACCAGTCCCTTCTCTTTCCCATCCGTTTCCTTGCATAAAAGATATGTACCCCTTCCACTCAGGGCCATGTCCTCAAAAGCAGCATACAGGGGGTCCAATGGAACACTTCGGAGGTATTTCCCCTCCCGGGAATAAACGATGATCTTTAATCCCTTCTGATCAAATACATGGACCTCTCCCCTCCCGGAATCGACATCGAATGCCCAGATGGAAAGATACTCATACGAGGCTCGACCATGATGGGCAATCGTCGATCTTATGGTCCCGGTTTCGTCCACAACGACGATAGACTGGTTCCCTTTATCCAGAATATAGAACAACCCGCCGATATACTTGACATCGCCGATTTTCCCAAGAATCCGAGTATCCTCCACGCGGATATACCGTACGGATTCTATCATGTCTGACATATTGAACGGGATATTTTGTCCCGTTTCCGACTTCATCGTCAACGGAATCTCATCGATACGGTGATTCCCCGTTCCGGATTTGCCAATCCCGCCCAAAAGGACGGGAAAAAGCAGGCTAAGGACAATTACTGCTCGCATCGGCCAAATTGCAGGTTGAACCGGGGGAAGAAAGACAACAATAGATTGTACCCGGGATAATGATAAAATGCCCGTTTTGGTCAAGCATAATGTACGGATTACCAAGATCTGCGAACTCTTTCAATTCGTAATTTGTAGCCCAGAAGTTATCCGCTTTTGCATTCTTCGAACCAAGAATCATAGCAATCACAATACACAAGCATGCGGAGAAACACAATATTTTTTTCTTTTTCATATGCTACTCGATTTCGAATGAACCAATATATACTTTCCCGTTTGCCAAGGTAAAAGTGATTTCATAAACGCCAGAGGCACCTGAAACAATGAATGGACACACCCCTTGCATGGCATTGACGGTTGTCTGGGAATAGGCACCGGTGGTCTCATTCTCGATTTCGACGGAAACCTGACCCAGATCGTAAAGGAAATCCACCAGAATGGTGGTGATGGAAGGATAGTACGCCGCCTGGATTGGGATTACGGCAGGAGCGTGATGAGATGGGGTTCCTCCCAAAGAACCTTCTCCGATAATAATAGGGACACCCTCGTCGTCATCCGCATAACAACGTACGCCAGTTACACAAGCCAACGCTCCTACAAGGAACGTCGCGATAAAAAACAAAAGAATATTCCTTTTCATCTTTGTTTGGATTTTGGTCTCGAACAAAGGTAAAAAAGGCATCCCGAGAAATCCAAATCTCAGACGAAATTTCTCGTTACAAGGACAGTTTGTAAGCAACTGATAATCAGCACATTACAAGAGCGCAACAAAAACCAATGTTACACGAAGGTGCAGTGCGAACAAAACAGATTCGCAATTAGCTCATTGACAATATATTACCCCCACCCCACCGACTTCTCCCAAAAACATAGGTTCCGTAACGACTATCTGCGAATATCGAATAGCGCATCGTAATCGGCATCGTTAAGTTTAGCTATCTGCTCCCTAAGGCGGTGTTTCTTTACGCGCACATTAACGGCAGACAGTTCGAATTTTGCAGCCACCACATCCGACGGCAGGTCTAACAGACAGCAACATAGGAAGAACTGCTCCTTGGGCTTGTCCTGCAGGTTCAGTTTCTCCGCCAACGAGGTAATGGCCCCATCCAATTCGCGGTCCAAGCGACGAACCAGTTTCTCCCCGGAATCGTCAATATCATAAACATAGGACAATTCTTCTTTGATTGCCTCCATGTCCTGATTCTCCTTGAACCATGCCGGCAATCCAAGATGATCCAGGCGCCATATAGAGGATTGCAGTTTGCCGGCCTGCCGGAAGCGAAGCAAACGTTCCTGCCTGGCTGTTTCACGGAACCGATTCAGCTGATTCTGTAGATGAGCGGTGTGTATCTCCTGTGTAGCCGCTTCCTTTTCCAAATTGGAGTACAATTCCAGTATTCTTGACTTCTCGGTTTCCAACTTGTTTTTCCGCAACATGGCCAATGCCAACGCCAGTGCCAGCAGCAGAAGGATAATGGCTAAGACAGAGATATTGATTCTATACTGCAATTGCTTCTGTTTGGCAGCCATTTCGCGGTAACCGAAGACAGCCTCGGTTACGGAATTTGACAAGACGTTCCGGATTTCAGCGTCTTCCTTTGTGCGAGCCCGGCTCAAAGACTCAAACGCTTGTTTGTAATCCCCTGTGGCGAGTGCGCATCTGCAAAGCCACGCCTCAACCGCTGGAGATACTGGCCCCGCTTTATGTTGCAATTGGCCGAGAACCGTTTCTGCATCCTTATATTTTCCGGAAAGTATCAATGCATACGCATACGCTCCAGCCTCCTGAAGGGTCAAACTTCCTGACAACTGTTGTTTATGCGTCAGGAAAGAAATTGCGCCTGCAGGATCCTTTTCCGGTTGAAGCACTTTCATGCGAGCATAGTTTGACAAATAAATCGCTTTCGCATGGGGGTATGCGTCAGACTGGGCTATTGCTTCCTGATAAAGCGAATCTGCTTTTGACCAGTCTTGCCTAGTCTGGTAAACTATCGCCAAATCCCCCAACGCCGAGCCGTAGATTGGATCCTGCGCGTTTTTATAAACTGCCAGCGACTTCTCTACATACTCCTGTTCTTTATCAATATTGTAAACAGCATCATACACGCTGGCGATTGCCCCATACAACAAGCCAACGGCATGCATATCACGAGCCGCTTCAGCATAATCCTCCGCTCTTGCATAGAAAACCGCCGCACTTTTTTGGTCCTTCTTATCCTGCGCTATCCTCCCCTGATAGTACAGGGTCTTCATCTTCTCGTCCGCCGTGCCGTGGTGCGCGTACCACGCTACGGCCGGATCCAGCAGGCCGGGGGCCGTGATGTCCTCGTAGCATTTGTCCAGGGCCATCACCCGCAGCAGCGAGTACCTTGCCCGCAGGGCACGGGTGGTCAGGGACGTGGTGTCCACGGCCGTCAGCACCGCCAGGGCGCTGTCCGGACGCTCGTTGATGTAGGTCTCGACATCATCCATCACCGCCACCGTCCGCTGCCGCGGCGCAGGGCCGCAGGCCGCTAGCAGCAGGGCTGCAGACAGAAAGAAAAGCGCTTTTTTCCAGAATAAGTTCATTATCCAAAAATAGCGATTTGCGCTGAGAAATCCAATGGACAAAGTAAAGGGCTACAGCCCGAGCATCGCGGCAGGAGCGATGCCGAGGGCAAGGCAGAGACGGCTGGCAATGCGCAGGGTCGGCTCCGCCCGACCGGAAACATAGTCACTTATACGAGACGGGCTCACACCTATCTGGGTGGCAAGTTCCCGCTGTGTAATTTGTTTCTCGGTCAGCGACGCCTGGATCAACTCCGCAGGAGTCGGCTTATCAATGGGAAAGTGTTCCTTCTCATATTCGATGACAATGTCCGAATAGATGGAGAGTTCCACCGCCTTCTCCTCATTGGGGTCCTCCCCGCTGACGAGCGGCAGCAGATCCTCGATGCGCTCCAGCGCATACTGGTATTGCATTTCCGTTATTCTGCCCATATTCAGATGGTTGATGCGTCTATCTTATCGTATTCTTTGTGCGTCCCGACAAAGCGGATGAAAATGTAACCCATGATGAACTTCGCCACAATGACCAGCCGGTATTTATTCCCGCCAATATTGAAAACGTAGTGCTGATTCCCGACACAGTCCGCCGTCGCGAAATCCTTCCGGATATCTGTCAGTCCCTTCCATTGTGCTTCCTCGGCGATGGCATACCATCGCTCAAGGGGCATTTTGGCATCCTCCCGTCCTGGCTGACTGTAGAAGTCCTTCAGCTTCCTGTGCGACACGACTCTCATTTTCCCATCTTTGTCACCGCAAAGATACGTGAAATTTTGAGATTCGCAATATATTGCTATTATGATTTCGAATTACAAGACAAATAAAAGAAAAATAACAAAAAAATCCCCGGCCGGGGCCGGGGATGAAGAGGAGAGAAGAATTAATTCTCGAATTTCTTTTCCTTGACGCGGGTGAGTTTCTCCTTCATGGCGTCAACGGCTTCCGTGATCGCATTTTCGAAGGTGTCGGCTTCCCGCTCGATGATGAGCTCCTCGCCAGGGATGTGGATCTGGATCTTGGCGAGTTTGCCTTGTTTGAGATGGTCTTCGAGCGCTACCTCGATCTCATTGGCCAGATCCTCGCAGAAGCGGGACAGGCGCGAGACTTTCTTCTCCACGAAGGCGGTGAGCTGCTCACTGGCTTCGAACTTGAGGGCTTTGATCTTAATCTCCATGGTTACCATCATTTTTTGCCCGGGGATGGGCGGATTTATAAACATTCTGCAGTCGCTCGATGGAATTGTGCGTATAGACCTGGGTCGCCGCCAGGGAGCTGTGGCCCAGCAATTCCTTGATGGAATTGAGGTCCGTGCCCCCGTCCAGCAGCTCCGTCGCCAGCGTGTGCCGAAGCACGTGCGGGGACTTCCTGCCGCTGATGCTGCCGACCTGCCCGAGGGCTGCCTTGACCGCCCGGTCCACGTAGACCGGATAGAGCCGGCCGCCTCGCGGCGTCTGCAGGAGCGGGGCCTCCGGGGCCTGATCCGCGCATTTCAAAGAGTCAACCGATTGTAAATATAGCAAAATTTCATCACAAAGTGAAGGGGTCAGCGGAATTTCGCGCATTTTGTCTCCTTTTCCGCGTACGCGCAGCACGCGGCGCGCGAAGTCCACCGAGTCCCGGTTCAGCGAGATCAGCTCGCTGCGGCGTATGCCCGTGCCGTACAGCAGGCCCATGATCATCCGCTCCAGCTGATCCTCATATTTCCCATATTCCAGCACCCCTTTCGTCCGTTCGAAATAGTCCTGCATCGACTCCTCCCGGTAGAATACCGGCAGGCGCTTCTCCTGCTTCGGGCGGCTCACCAGCCGCACCGGATTGCTCGCCAGCACCCCCTGCTTCATCAGGAACTTGCAGAAGCCGCTCAGCACACTCAGATGGAGATTCACCGTCTTCGCGCTCTCCTTCTTCTCATCCATCAGATACACCTCGTAGCTCCGCACCGTCTGCACGTCCAGCGTAGCCTCGGCAAGGGTCTGCCCAGCAGAACCGTGGCCGCCCGTGGCCTCGTGAACGGGAGGGGCCCAGCCGTCAGGCTGGGAGGGATGAGCGCGCAGCGCGAAGTTCTGTCGGGCAGAGCCCTTGCCGGGCGCAGCGTCAGCAGAGGCAAAGGCGAAATAGTCCGTCAGGATACTGCGGTAGATGTCGATGGTCCGGGGCGAGTAGCGGCGGACGGTGGAGAGATATGTCAGGTAGCGCTCGATCATACCTCATGCAGGCCAAGCTCGGAAGCATGCTGCCGCATGAAGGCATCCGCCTCCTCGAAATTATTGCCGATAATGCCGTCCAGGATGGCCTCCTTGACCATTTCCTTGATCTGGCCGATCTCCCGGCAGGGCGGCACGCCATACACCTGCATGACGTACTCCCCGTCGATGGGATTCTTGAAATTGCGGATTGCGTCCTTCTCCTCCACCTCCACGAGCTTGCGCTTCACCAACTCGAAATTGCCCCGGATGCGCGCCACCTTCGCCTCGTTCTTGGAGGTGATGTCGGCATTGCAGAGCAGCATCAGGTCGTCGATGTCGTCGCCGGCATCGAACAGCAGGCGCCGCACGGCACTGTCCGTGACTTCGTCGTCCACCAGCGCGATGGGCCGCAGATGCAGCCGCACCAGCTTCTGGACATACTTCATCTCATCGAGCGGCAGACGCAGGCGGTCAAAGATCTTGGGGACCATCCGGGCCCCGATCACCTCGTGCCCATGGAAGGTCCAGCCGACGGCCGCATCGTAACGCTTGCTGGCCGGCTTGCCGATATCGTGCAGCAGCGCGGCCCAGCGAAGATACAGTTTATCAGACACTTCCGCCACATTCGTGAGGACGGCCAGGGAGTGGGCGAAGTTATCCTTGTGGCCGCGGCCGTCGACCGTTTCGACGCCCTTCAGGGCGAGGAGCTCCGGCAAGACATGGCCCAGCAGCCCAGCCTCGTCCATGAGACGGAAGGCCATCGCAGGCCGGTCGGCCGCAAGCATCTTGTTCAATTCCTCGGCAATGCGCTCGCAGGAAAGGATGCTCAGGCGGTCCGCCATGCGGCGCATCGACTCCATCGACTCGGGGACGATGGTAAACGGATGCACCGGCGTGGAGAGTTTGGTCGCGAAACGCACCGCGCGCAGCATGCGCAGCGGATCGTCGGAATAGGTCGTGTCCGGATCGAGCGGCGTGCGGATGATGCCGGCGTCCAGGTCGCGGATGCCGCCGAAAGGATCCACGAGCGCACCGTAATCCTCCTGCTGCAGCGAGAACGCCATCGCGTTGATGGTGAAATCCCGGCGCTGCTGGTCGTCCTCGAGGGTGCCGTTCTCCACGATGGGCTTGCGCGACTCGCGGCGGTAGGACTCCTTGCGCGCGCCGACGAATTCGACCTCGTCGCCGCGGAAATGCAGCATCGCCGTCCCGAAATTCTTGAAATAAGACACGTGCTGCTTCGTCTTCTCTCCCACGGCGCGGGCGAAATCGATACCGCTCCCCTCCACCACGATGTCGATGTCGTTGCGGGGGCGTCCCAGGAAGCAGTCGCGCACGAAACCGCCGATCACGAAAGCACGGACCCCCCGCTCGGCAGCCACCTCGCTGACGATGCGGAAAATCGGACGATCCAGGAACTGGGCGGTTATCGTGGACATAGCATTTCTTCGTAGGTGGGAACGGCGTCCATCGGGACGAAGCGCTCCCCTTCCAGACGGTAAAGATACGTCATTTTTCCGTTAGTCAGGAAAAGAAAACGCACCCCGAGCACGGAATTGTAGCGCATGGCCTGCTCCACGACACGGGCGTCGAGCGCCACCTCGGGACGTTTGCACTCCACCACCGCCAGCGGCGCACCCGCACGGTCATAGACCAGGATGTCCGCCCGCCAGGGCTTGGCGCCGAACTTGAACCCCACCTCGCTCATCATCATGTGCTCCGGCACGCCGATGGTGTCACGGAGCTGCACGATAAACCACTGCCGCACCCGTTCCTCGGGTGTGGCAGTGACTTCTCGTTTGCGGAGCGGGTCCCAGATCAGCTCCATTGCAAATTATTTCTTGCAGCGGACAGCGGCTTCCTCGATGGGGAGAGCGGCCTTGTAGTTCGCCATGTAGGCCTCGAAACCGGCCACATCCTGCGGATCCGGCGCGATCTCGGTGCCCGTATTCCCGGCGAAGACGAACTTGTCCAGGTAGTCGGGCAGGCTCAGCTTGGCATTGCTCACCACATAAGAGGCCAGCAGGGCGATGCCCCAGGCACCGCCTTCCCCGGCCGTCTCCATCACGGAAATCGGCGAATTCAGGGCGGCTGCGAGGAACTTCTGTCCCACGACCGGCGTCTTGAACAGGCCGCCGTGGCCCGTGATGCGGTCCACTTTCACGTTCTCCTCCCGGAACAGCACGTCGTTGCCGATCTTCAGCACCGCGATGGCGCCGTAGAGTTGCGCGCGGAAGAAGTTGGCCAGCGAGAACTTGTCGTTGGCGCTGCGAACGAAGAGCGGGCGTCCGTCCGCGAAGCCGGTGACCGGCTCGCCGGAGACATAGTTGAAGGCAACCAGGCCGCCGCAGTCGGGATCTCCCTCCAGGGCGTGGGTGAACAGCTTGACATAGATGTCGTGCTTGTCATCCAGCGGGCCCAGCAGCAACTGGTACTCGCGGAGCATCTTCACCCAGGCGTTCAGCTCGGACGTGCAGTTGTTGCAGTGCACCATCGCAACCAGGTTGCCGTCCGGCGTCGTAACCATGTCGATCATCTCGTTCGGCTTGGACAGTTCCTTCTCCAGGACGATCATCGAGAAGGAGGAAGTGCCGGCGGAAACGTTGCCCGTACGGGGACGGACGGCGTTCGTCGCGACCATGCCGGTACCTGCGTCGCCTTCCGGCGGGCAGAGCGGAATACCGGCCTTCAGGTGGCCCGAAACGTCCAGGCGCTTTGCGCCCGTCTCGGTCAGACGGCCGGCCAGTTCGCCTGCGCTGAGAATCTTCGGCAGGATGTCGTGCAGCTTCCAGGGATAATTCTTCGGAGCAACCAGCTGCTCGAACTTCTCCACCATGTCCGCGCGGTAGTTCCCGGTCACGGGATCCACCGGCAGCATGCCGGAAGCGTCTCCGACACCCAGCACCTTCTCGCCGGTCAGCTTCCAGTGGATATAGCCGGCCAGGGTGGTCAGGTAGCCGATGTCCCGCACGTGCGGCTCATTGTTCAGGATGGCCTGGTACAGGTGGGAGATGCTCCAGCGGAGCGGAATGTTGTAGACGAAGAGCTTGGAGAGTTCCGCAGCAGCGGCACCGGTGTTGGTGTTGCGCCAGGTACGGAACGGAGTCAGCAGGTGGCCTTCCTTGTTGAAAGGCATGTAGCCGTGCATCATGGCGCTGATGCCGATGGCGGCGAGATTCTCGATCTCCACCCCGTAGCGCTTGCGTACATCGACGCGCATGTCGGAATAGCACTGCTGCAGGCCGAACCAGATGACTTCCTTGCTGTAGGTCCACAGGCCGTCCACGAGCTGGTTCTCCCACTCGTAGCTGCCCTGGGCGATCGGGACGTTGAGCTCGTTCACCAGCACCGCCTTGACGCGGGTGGAGCCGAATTCAATGCCCAGTACGGCCTTGCCGCTTTCGATACATTGTTTCGCGTCCATACTACTTGAGCGCCTTGTTGAGCATGTAATACACCTCGTTCATCCGGAGTTCCTTCTTGAACTCGGGGATGGTGGTGTTCTTATTGATGTGGACGAACTCGATGCCCGTCATTTCGGCGAAGTCATCCCAGTAGTCGGCCGTGATGTCGTAGCTGAAGGCGGAATGGTGCGTGCCGCCAGCCAGGATCCAGGCGCCGGCGCCGATCTCGAAGGTCGGCTGCGGGACCCAGAGGGCGGAGGCGACGGGGAGCTTGGGCATGGGCTTGGGCTCGATGCACTCCACGTCCTGCGCAATCAGGCGGAAACGGTTGCCGAGGTCCACAACGGTGGCCTTGATGCCGGGGCCGGTCTTGGAGGTGAACACCAGGCGGGCGGTCGGCTGCTTGCGGATGCCGATGCCGAGGAAGTGCACCTCGAGCTTCGGCTTGTCGCTCGCAATCATCGGGCAGATTTCCAGCATGTGGCTCTGCAGGGCGGAACTCTTGTCGCCGGCGAAATTGAGGGTGTAGTCCTCGAGGAAGGAGCAGCCCGTCGGCAGGCCCTGGGACATCACCCAGAGGGTGCGGTACAGGCAGGCGGTCTTCCAGTCGCCTTCGGCGCCGAAGCCGTAGCCTTCCTCCATCAGGCGCTGCGAAGCGAGGCCCGGGATCTGGTCGAAACCGCAGAAATCCGGGGCGTTCACGTCGGCGTCGCCGAGGTCGTCGAAGTTGGTGGTGAAGGCCGTGGCACCCTCGTCCTTGAGGACGCGGCGCAGGGCGATCTCCGCCTTCGCGGAATTGCGCACCTTCTCCCAGTACACCTGCTCGCCCGTCTCGTCGATCTTGACGGTATAGAGCTTCTTGTATTCGGCGACGAGCGCATCCGTCTCGGCGTCGGTGACCTTCTTATAATATTCCATCAGGGAGGAGACCGGATAGTAGTCCACATGGTAGCCGAGGCGCTGCTCGAACTCCACGCGGTCTCCGTCGGTCACGGCCACGTTGTTCATGTTCATACCGAACATCAGGCAGCGGACGTTCTTGGCATCCGCCACGCCGGCGGCCACGCGGGCCCACACGGCAATCTGCTTCTGGGCGGCCTCATCCTTCCAGTAGCCGACCACGACCTTGCGCTGGACGCGCATGCGGGCGCAGATGTGGCCGTACTCGATGTCGCCGTGGGCGCTCTGGTTCAGGTTCATGAAGTCCATGTCGATCTTGTCCCAGGGAATCTCGGCGTTGTACTGGGTGTGGAAGTGCAGGAGCGGCTTCTCCAGGGACTGGAGGCCCTTGATCCACATTTTGGCCGGAGAGAAGGTGTGCATCCAGGTGATGACACCCACGCACTTGGGCTCGTTGTTGGCGGCCTTCATCACGGCCTCGACCTCCTTGCTGCTGTTGGCCGTGCCCTTATAAACAATCTTGACGGGAATATTGCCGGAGGCGTTCAGGCCCTCGACCATTTCTTTGGAGTGTCCGTCGACGGCGACCACCGCATCCCCACCGTAGAGGAGCTGCGCACCGGTCACCCACCATAATTCGCAGTTTTCAAATGCTTTCATACCGTTTCAGTGTATTATTATTTTTTCTTTTGTCCGTAGTAGGCGTTGGGGCCATGCTTGCGGGAATAATGCTTCTCAACGAGGAGCTTGTTCATCTTGGGGCCGAAGCCCGGAACATAGCGCGTCTCGAGCTTGTTCCAGGTGCTGAGGCCCACGGAGATGTAAGCCATCTTGGCCACGGCCTCCAGCACTACGGCGTTGTGCACCGCGTTGTCGGCGTCCGTGCCCCAGGCAAAGGGTCCGTGGTTCTTGACCAGCACCGCGGGCGTGTCGTCGGGATTCAATCCCTTGAAACGCTCCACGATGACCTTGCCGGTCTCCTTCTCATATTCGCCGAACACCTCCGCTTTCTTCATGCTGCGCGTGCAGGGGATGTTGTCGTGGAAGTAGTCGGCGTGCGTGGTACCGATGTTGGGAATGTCGAGGCCGGCCTGGGCCCAGGCAGTGGCGTAGGTCGAGTGCGTGTGCACCACGCCCCCGATATTCGGGAATGCCTTGTAGAGCTCCACGTGCGTGGGCGTGTCGGAAGAGGGGTTCAAGTCCCCTTCCACCACCTTGCCGTTCAGGTCGACGACGACCATGTCGGACGGCTTCATGTTGTCGTAGGACACGCCGCTGGGCTTGATGACCACCAGCCCGCTCGCACGGTCGATGGCGGAGACGTTGCCCCAGGTGAAGATGACAAGGCCGTGCCGGACCAAATCGAGATTGGCCCGGCACACCTTTTCTTTCAGTTCTTCTAACATATTCTTTTATAGATTCCCGGTCAGGCCGGGAATGACGAAATGCTACCAGAAGTAAATGTAGAACGCGACCGTGAAGGCCAGGATGATGCAGGTGTGGATGATGTCCCAGGTGCCCCAGGAGGCACGGGTTTCCGCTTTCTGTTCAGGCGTAGCCGTGCCGAAGCACAGGCCGCGCACCTGCTCCTCCGCCGGCTTCGGGGTCAGCAGCGTGACCACGATGGCCAGGCAGACGCAGAAGAGGAACATCCAGACGCAGAAGGCGTACACGTTCAGCTCGTTGAAGATGAAGGTGAACACGTTGTGCGCTTCCGGGTTGATGATCATGGTGATCAGGCGCGTGAAGCCCAGCACCAGACCCACGATGAGGGTCCACATACCGGCCTTCGGGGATGTCTTCTTCCAGCAGATACCCAGCAGGAACACCGCGGCGATGGCCGGGGCCAGGAGACTCTGCACACTCTGGATGTAGTTGTACAGGCTCTTGCCCATGCGCTGGATGACGAAGATCCACAGCACGCCGAGCACGACCACCACCACGGTGGCGACACGGCCGATGAGCACGAGCTTCTTCTCGTCGGTATCCGGATGCTTGCGCTTATAGATATCGATGGTGTAGAGCATGGCGGAGGAGTTGTACAGGGAAGCCAGGGAGCTCATCAGGGCAGCCAGGATACCGCAGATCACGACGCCCTTCAGACCCACAGGCAGGAGGGTGTTGACCAGCATCGGGAAGGCGATGTCCGGATTGGCCACGGTGCCGTCCGCCTGCACGCCGAGGGCGACAGCCAGCTGCTGGCCAATGGTGGACTCAGGGTGCTTGGTGAGAGCGAAAGCGATCATACCCGGGATGAGGAACAGGAACACCGGGAGGAGCTTGAGGTAGGCGCCGAAGATGGTACCGCGGCGGGACTCCTTCTGGTTCTTGCCGGAGAGGACACGCTGGACGATGAACTGGTCGGTGCACCAGTACCAGAAACCGATGATGGCGGAGCCGAAGAGGGCGCCGTACCACGGGAATTCCTTATCCTGTCCGCTGCGCATCAGGTCGGTCATCGTGTCGCCGTAGTCATTGACGGGCTGGGCGTCGCAGATGGACATCATGGCGTTCCAGCCGCCGAGTTCGCGGAGGCCAAGCCACAGGATGACCAGGGAGCCGACCAGCAGGATAGGCGTCTGCAGGACCGAGGTCTTGAGCACGGATTCCATACCGCCGATGACGGTATAGATGGCGGTGATGATCACGAGGGCCAGGGCGGCCACCCAGAAGTTGATGCCCAGCAGGGTGTTCAGGGCGAGGCCGCCGGCGAGGACGGTCACGGACACCTTGGTCAGCACGTAGCTGGCGAGGGATAGCCAGGTGAGGATGCCGCGGCTCTCCTTGTTGTACCGCTTCTCGAGGAATTCCGGCATCGTATAGACCATACTGCGCTCGTAGAACGGCACGAAGACCCAGCCGAGGATGAGGATCATCCAGCCCTGGATCTCCCAGTGGGCCTGCGCCATACCGGCGGAAGCGCCGGTGCCGGCCAGACCGATGAGGTGCTCGGAACCGATGTTGGAAGCGAAGATGGACGCGCCGATGGCGATCCACGTAGCGCTGCGGCCGCTCAGGAAGTAGTCGCCGGAGGTCTCTTTCTTCTTACGGGAGACGTCCCAGCAAATCCAGATCATCGCGAGGAAGAACAGACCGATGACGATCCAGTCCCAGGACGCGAGGGAGATGCGGTTCAGATCCGCAGCCTGTAAAGGCAGGAATTTAAGCATAGTGTATCACGTTTTGTTGGTTATTTCACGCTGAAGGCGAAGACGCAGTGGCTGTGGTAGGTCTCGCCCGGACGGAGCACCACGGACGGCCACTCAGGCTTGTTGGGGCTGTCGGGATAGTGCTGCGTCTCCAGGCAGATGCCGGTGCGCTGCTGGTAGACCACGCCGCCCTTGCCGGTCACGGTGCCGTCGAGGAAGTTGCCGCTGTA
>CADBYT010000002.1 GCA_902798975.1 uncultured Bacteroidia bacterium
TCCAGCGTCCCGTTCTTCGGGAAATCCTCGAAGACGCCTTCGATCGTAAACTTCAGATCGGGCACATCCTTGTTGCAGATTTGCTTGCCGATGCACTCCTGCACTCCGCCCATCTTCCCGGCGAACGAGCGTGACACCATCACCGACCCGAACTTCGCGAGTGCCTTGACCGGATCGCCGGCCAGGATCGGCCTGTCAAAAACCTTGAAGAAACAGGTATCGGCACAAACGAGCGTAGCTTTCAGCTTGTTCGCATCTTCGTCCAGATAGGTGTCCCCATTGAACACATAGGTCGTGCGGGTGCCGACCTCCACCCCCGGTACCTCCTCCATGAAGCCCACAGCCACGGCGCCGCTCACCTGCCCATAATCCCCCTCATCCCCATGCTGGGAATACCAGGTGTTGATCGTATACACCCGGTCGATGTCCTTGTAGAAACTGTCGTAGCTCAGCTCGAAGAACACCTTGGCAATGAGCACGATGCCCACCGCCAGCCCCACGCCCAGGGACAGGACTTTGATCAGGATATCGTTCTTGGCTTTCATTACAGCTCGTTCTTCACGTCAGAGACAATCTGACCGTCGAAGAGGTCGATGGTACGCTGGGCGCAGGCGGCGTCTTTCTGGGAGTGGGTCACCATCACGATGGTGGTGCCCTCAGCGTTGAGCTCCTTCAGCAGGTCCATAACCTCCTTGCCGTTCTTGGAATCGAGGTTACCGGTAGGTTCATCCGCGAGGATCAGCTTCGGACCGGCCACGACGGCACGGGCGATGGCCACGCGCTGCTGCTGACCGCCGGACAGCTGCTGCGGGAAGTGATTGGCACGGTGGCTGATGGCCATACGCTTCATGATTTCCGTGACCTTGGCCTTACGCTCGCTGGCGCTGATATTCAGGTAGCGGAGCGGCAGCTCAATGTTCTCATACACATTGAGTTCATCGATGAGGTTGAAGCTCTGGAAGACAAAGCCGATGTTGCCCTTGCGGAACTTGGTGCGCTCCTTCTCCTTCAGGCCACCGACCTCGGTGCCGAGGAGCTCGTAGGAGCCGCTGGTCGGGTTGTCCAGCAGGCCCAGAATGTTGAGCAGCGTGGACTTGCCGCAGCCCGAAGGGCCCATGATGGCAACGAATTCGCCGTCCTTGATTTCGAAGGAAACACCATTGAGCGCCGTAGTCTCGATTTCTTCCGTGCGGAAGACTTTGCAAAGGTTGGAAACTTTAATCATAATGAGTTGAATTTTAATTTATTATCCTGTTCAGAAAACCAGCACGTCACTGTCGCCGTAATTGTCATACCCGGAGGTGATGACCTTCTCGCCGGGCTCCAGGCCCTCAAGCACTTCGTAGTATTGGGGGTTCTGGCGGCCGATGCGGATCTCTCTTTTGACGGCCTTGGTGCCCTCTTTGTTGACAACGTAAATCCATTTGCCGCCGGTCTTCTGGTAGAAGGTACCGCGGGGAACGATCACGGCCTCTTCCGGCTGGCCCAGCTGGAGGTTGAGGTAGTAGGTCTGGCCGGAGCGTATGTTGTCCGGCTGCTCGCCGTCGAACTTGAAATCGGCCTTGAACTTGCCTTCGCGGACCTCCGGATAGACTTTCCGGATGACGGTGGAATAGGTCTCGCCCTGGCGCTCGAAGGTGGCCTCCAGGCCATCCACGACGCGATCGATATAATGCTCATCGATCTGTGCCTCAACCTTGTAGGTGCCTACGGAGTTGATCTGGCCAATCTTGGTGCCGGCAGCGATGCTCTGGCCCAGGACCACATCCAGCAGGCCCAGTTCGCCGTCGATGGGCGCCTTCACAATGAGGTTGGATTTGCGTTTGCGTATCATCTGCATGTTGAGCAGCATGCTCTCCAGACTCTCTTCCATCCGGTTGATCTGGGCGCCGCGATACAAACTGTCCTGGACGGCCCGCTCACGGACCAGGTCGTATTTCTGCTTCGCCAGGCGGTAATCCTCCTCGGCTTTCAGGTATTCTTCGCGGGCGATGAGCTTGTCTTCGTAGAGGGCCTTCTGCTGCTCGTAGGCACGGCGCAGGCGCTCCACCTGGATGCTGTATTCCAGCACATTCTGGCGGACGTCCAGTTTCTGCTGCTCCATCGAGATCTGCGTGTTGCGCTGGATGTTCTCCTTCTCGGCCAGGTCGGCCTCGGCATTGAGGATCTGCATGTCCAGGTTGTCGTTGGTCAGCACGAGGATGGCGTCGCCGGCCTTGACCGGGGAACCCTCTTCGATGAGGATCTTCTCCACGATGCCGCCCTCCTGCGGGCTCAGCTGGATGGTCGTCATCGGCTGCACGCGGCCGCTGATGCGGATATAGTCGTTGAACTCCCCTCTCACGGCGACGGCGACGGTCAGCGTATCCTTATCCACCCGCAGGGTCTTGTTGTTCGGCCGGGCGATCAGATACACGATAAACGCCAGCAATAGCGCTCCCAGCCAATACGGCAGGGCCTTTTTGGTGAACGCCACACGCCATCCGGTTTTCTTCTCGATGATCTTATCCATAGTTTACTGATTTACGTATTCAACACCATTATAGTACCGTACTACCGCCTGCTTGATGAGGTACTTGAACAAACTGTTCATCTCATCGGCCTGGGCCTTGAGGTAATTATTGTTCGCGGTCTGGAACTCCAGCGGCGAGATGAGCCCCTGCTCCAGTTTCTTCAGGTTCAGCGTGTACGCCTCTGCCTGCACCTCGGCCTTGTGCTGCGCCTGCTCGTAGGCGAGCGCCGAACCTTCGCGGTCCTGGATGGCGCGTCGCACCTCGGACTCCACGTCACGGCGCTTCTGGTCCAGCTCGGCCGTCACCTTGCTGAGGGCATTGCGCTTGCGCGAAATGGCTCCCTGGCGGCTCATGCGGTTCCAGATGGGAATGGAAATGGAGAGCTCAATATACTCACCGCCGTTGTTGCGGAACTGCTCCCCGAACGAAGCGGTAGCAGCACCCTGGTAGGAATAGTAGCTGGTATTCCAGCCGGCGGAGAGGCCCAGGGAGGGCAGCAGCTGCCACTTGGCAGTGTTGAGCTCCCGTTTGGCGTTCTGCACCTGCCAGGAAGCGATCCGGACACCGGGATTGTGCTCCAGGGCGAAAGCAACGATAGATTCTTCGCTATCGCTCGGAATGACAGAATTACCATCGAGGGCACCCCTTTCATCCTGAGCGCCGGCGAAGGATCTGTAGTCCGTGACGATCGCCAGTTCCTCGTCCAGCGGCCAGAACATCAGGTCCTCCAGGGTCATTTTCTGATTGTCGTACATGTTGCGGGTATTCGTCAGCTCGTACTGGCGGTCGGCCAGATCGGCCTCCATCTGGATCACGTCCGCGTGACCCTTCTGGCCAAGCTCTTCCTGCCGCCTGGCCTTGGCCAAAGCCTGCTCGGCCACGGCCACCTGCTCCTCGTACACATCGCACAGGCGCTTGTAGTAGACCACATTGTAGTACGCCTCCATCACCGCCAGGCAGATGTCGGCTTCCACCTGCTTCTCCTGCGAGCCGGCGATGAGCATCCCGGTCTTGGATATCTTGTAATTGTTCACCGCCTTGAAGCCGTTGAAGAGATCGATCCCGGCGCTGACCCCGTAGTTGTTGTGGAACGAGGTCGTATTGAAATAGGTATTCGTCTGCGGGTCGATGCTGCGGCCGAAGTTGTAGTACGCATAGGTCTGCGCGTTGATCTGCGGGGTGAACAGCGCGAGGGCCGCGTCGCGCCGCGCGATCTGCGCGTCACCCACAGCGGCCTGCTGGATGCGCATCTTGGTAGAGTTGGAGATTGCATACTCCATGCAGTCATGCAGATTCAGTGGTTCCTGACCCTGGGCGCTTACCGTCACGGCGAGCGCCAGGGCCAAAAAGAACCAATTGCTATTAGATTTGGTCAGCATAGGATATTGTTTAATCGTCTTCTCCCGCAACACCCACCGTGCCAGAATATGCAACACGCTGATTATCAACAATTAAAGAATAGAAAGCACAGCGGAAAAAGTGTAAAGGGCTTTACAACTCTTTACACTTTCGGCTTTACAACTTTACAGTTTTCTCCTGCGGATGCTATCTGAACCGGAGTTCAAATACGGTCTGCCGGTCCTCGCTGCGGAGCAGTTCGATGGTGCCGTTGTGGTTCCGCATGATCTGCCGGGAAATGCTGAGCCCGATGCCGGAACCTTCCTTCTTGGTGGTGTAGAACGGGATGAATATCTGTTCCTGGGCCGATGGCGGTATGGGCTCGCCATCATTGGCCACCTGAATAATCACGTCATCATCCTTGCCCATTTTCGCGCTGATGTCGATATGCCTGGCACCCGCCTGCAGGGCGTTCTTGATCAGGTTGATGAGAATCTGCGAAATCTGGCCTTCGTCGGCATAGATCATCAGGTCATCTTCCTCCGGCCGATAGTTGCAGACAGCGCCGCAGCTGGCCGCGAACTCGCTGTTCAGCGAGATGACGCCATCCATCAGCTCCTGCAGGGCCAGGGCCTTGCGAACCGGCTTCGCGACACCGGAGAGCTGGCGGTAGGTCTGCACGAATCCGATAAGGTTCTTGGAAGAATCGCTGATGGTTTCCAGCCCCGCTTTGATGTCCAGCTCGCTGTGGCCATTTTCATCGACCGACTTGGCCATCGCATCGGAAAGGGATGCAATCGGCGACACCGTATTCATGATTTCGTGCGTGAGCACGCGGATGAGCTTGGTCCAGGAATCCTGCTCGTGCGCCTGCCGCTGCTTTTCAAAGATGGTCCGGATGCGGTTGAGCGTGCGGTTGAACTTATTCTTTTCCTGGAAGCGGAAATTCAGTTCGCCGTCCTCCAGCGCATCCATCATATAGGCCACCTTCCTGATATCCCTGCGTCTGGTATGGATCGCAGCCGACACCGCCGCAATGATTGCGACGATGGCGCAGAGAAGGATGATTTGCCAGGTGGACATGGACTACAATCCGTACTTTTTCAGTTTCGCGTAGAGCGTCGGCCGGCTCACGCCCAGCATCTTGGCGGCAGCGGAGATGTTTCCGTTGCTGCGTTCCATGGCGTCACGGACCATCCGCTCTTCTTCGGCCTCACTCACTGCCTTAGCGGTCCCGGCATCGCCCGTCATCCTGCTGGCGGAGCCCGAAGGATCTACCCGGAAATCCCTGGCTGAGAGATTCTTCGCTTCGCTCAGAATGACAGCTTTTTCGATGCAGTTCTGCAGCTCCCGGATATTGCCGCTCCAGCGGCCGCTTTCCAGCACCGCCTTCGCCGAATCATCCAGCCCCGTCAGCGGCCGGTGGTACTTCCGGGCGAAGCGCTCCAGGAACAGCTGCGAGAGCGGTACGATATCCTCCCTGCGCTCCCGCAGGGGCGGCAGGGCGATATGAACGGTGTTGATGCGGTAGTACAGATCCTCCCGGAAGCGGCCCTCCCGGACCAGCGCCTCCAGGTCCATGTTGGTGGCGCAGATCAGCCGGATATTGACGGGCGTGGCGAGCGTGCCGCCCACGCGGACGATGCTCCTGCTCTGGATAGCCCGCAGCAGCTTGGCCTGCAGGTGCAGCGGAATATTGCCGATTTCATCGAGGAACAGCGTCCCGCCGTCGGCCTGTTCGAATTTGCCGACGTGGTCCGTGTGCGCGTCCGTGAACGCGCCTTTGACATGGCCGAAGAGCTCACTCTCGAAGAGCGTCTCCGTAATGGCACCCGCATCCACGGCTACCATCGGCTTCCCGCTCCGCAGACTCTTCGCGTGAATCTCCCGCGCCAGCACATCCTTGCCGGTGCCGTTCTCGCCGGTAATCAGAACCGTGGCGTCCGTGGGCGCAATCTTGTCCAGCGTCTTCCGGATGGTCGCCATGGCCGGAGAAGTACCCCAGAACATCGATCCTTCGCTACGCTCAGGATGGCACTCCTCCCTGCCCATCGCCTTCCGGGCCTTGTCCCGGGCGGCCGTCAGCACTTCAATCAATTTCTCATTGTCCCACGGCTTCACGATGAAGTCGAAGGCCCCCCGCTTCATCCCTTCCACTGCCAGGGCGATATCGGCATAAGCCGTAAAGAGCACCACTTCCACCTCCGGCATCATCTTTTTGATCTCCCCGGCCCAATAGAGCCCTTCGTTGCCCGTGTTGATGCTCGTGTTGAAGTTCATGTCCAGCAGCACCACATCCGGGCGGAAGCGCTCCAGCGCGGAAACCAGCGTCACCGGCGACGGCAACGCCTCCACCTCCGCAAAGTGCATGGGCAGCAGGATTTTCAACGCCTGGCGGATGCCGGCATTGTCGTCCACAATCAGAATCTTTCCTTTCCTGGAAGTCATAGTACCAGCAAATGTAAGCATTTTTCAGTACGTGCAAATACAAAAAAAGTACTATCTTTGCCGTGGTTTTGCAGATCGCAGGCCAAGGGGTGCTGAGACCCGCCCGGGCCGAGGCTGAGATGATACCCTCATACCTGATCGGGGTAATGCCCGCGTAGGAAACCGTTATCTTCCCATCCCCTTATTGTATATTTAATTTACAATTAAGGAATTACTATGCAAAAACATTTGCTTCACGCCGTCCTGCCGACCCTGTTGTCGGCCGTCGGCGCCTTCTCCGCCGCGGCCCAGGCCCCGGCGGATTCCCTGCAGGTCGAGCAGTTGCAGGAGGTCGTGATCGGCGCCGTGCGCGCTCCCAAGGACGCCCCCTTCGCCGTGGCCAACATCCAGCGCACCGAACTGCAGGACTTCTCCACCACCGGTATCGAGCTTCCGATGCTCTTCGCCCGCACGCCGGGCATCCTCGCCTGGAGCGAAAACGGCGTGGGAACGGGCACCAGCTATATGCGCATCCGCGGCGCGGGCGGCTCCCGCATCAATGTGACGCTGGACGGCGTGCCCCTCAATTCCCCGGAAGACCAGACGGTCTTCTGGGTCAACATGAACTCTTACGGCTCCCTGATGGGCAGTGTGCAGATCCAGCGCGGCGTGGGCGCTTCGACCAACGGCGACGGGGCCTTCGGCGGCACCATCGCCCTCGGCACCAAGGCACCTTCGCTCGTGCCGACAGCCGAGCTGAATGCCTCCTACGGCTCCTGGAACACGATGAACCTGGGCGTAAACGTCTCCACGGGACTGCTCTTCAACCATCTCATCCTGGAAGGCGGCTACCACCAGACCACCACGGACGGTTACCTGCACGGCACCGACGGCCGGTCCGGCAGCTGGTTCGGCAGTCTGAGCTGGCTGGGCCGCAGCTGGAAGCTTTCCTACAGGATCCTGGGAAACTTCGAGGTCACCGGCCAGGCCTGGAACGGCGTGACGGCCGGCACGGACGACCTCTCCATCATGGACGGAACCTACGGCGAGAAGACCGGCATCAAGACCTACCGGGATATGTGGAATGCCGGGCTGGGGCTGTATAATTCGCTTTACGAGCGAATGATCATCGGCGACAACGGCACGTATTCCTTCGGGCGCTACCGGATGAGTGACGGCAGCTTCTGGCCGCGCACCACGGACAATTTCTGGCAGACCCGCCACATCCTGAACTTCACCTGGGACATCAACGGGTACTGGAAATTCTCCGTTTCGCCGCACTACACCCACGGCTACGGCTACTATGAGGAGTTCCGCTACCAGAACAAGCTGACCAAATACGGCATCGCGCCTTTCCAGCGTCCGGACGGCAGCACGGTCAAGCGCAGCGATTTCGTCCGCCGGAAAGGCCTCTCGCAGGACAGCTACGGCGCCGTGGCGAACGTCTCCTTCCGCAAGGGAGCCTGGGAGCTGGTCGGCGGCCTATCGGCACAGCAGTTCAAAGGCAATCACTTCGGCGTCCTGCCCTACATCGGAGATCCCGATGTCGAGTTTTATATCAAATACCTGTCCTCCACGCAGGGAGAAACGGAGAACGGCTACAAGTACTACGATTCCGACGCCGGCAAGACGGACGCCAGCGGCTTCCTGAAGGCATCCTACACCATCAACGACGCCTGGAGCATCTTCGGAGACCTGCAGTACCGCCACGTCAGTTACTGGACAAACGGCTACAACGACAAGTATTACGTCGACGACAACGGCGTGCCACAGAAGCACATGCTGAATGTGGACGTGAAGTACGACTTCCTGAACCCCAAGGCCGGCCTGAACTTCCAGCGCGGCGGCCACCGGGCCTACGCCTCCTTCGCGATGGCGCACCGCGAGCCGGAGCGCAACAACTTCACCGACAACGGTAAATACCCCTTCCCGCGCGCGGAGCGCCTGCTGGACTGGGAGGCGGGTTATCAGTATGAAGGCCGTCGTTTCCGCGCCGGCGTGAACCTCTATTACATGCGCTACCGCGACCAGCTGGTGCAGACCGGCGAAGTGAGCGATATCGGCGAGGCGCTGACCACCAACATTCCGGATTCCTACCGCCTGGGTATCGAGCTGACGGCCGGCTGGGATGTCACGCGCTGGCTGACCCTCGAAGGCAATGCCGCCCTGAGCCGCAACCGTCTGCTGGACTTCGACGAGTATGTGGAAGACTGGGACAACGGCACCCGCAAAATCCACTACGACGACGCTCCGCTGGCTTACTCCCCTGACGCCATCGTGAACGGTTTCGCCACCATCCATTTCGGTGCTTTCCGGGCCGTCTGGCACAGCAATTACGTCAGCCGGATGTATCTGGACAACAGCGGCAATGCTGATCGGTCCCTGCCCGCATACAGTCTCTCGGACCTGAGTCTCAGCTACACGCTGAAGCCGCGCAAGGTCCTGCGGGAAGTGGTCTTCGGCGTGGATGCCAGGAACCTTTTCTCCGCCCGCGTGGCGCAGAGCGGCTGGGTGTACAGCGCCGTCTGCGACAGCTACGGCCACCCCGAGGAGAACCGCTACTACCAGATCGGCTTCATCCCCGTCGCGCCGCTCACCGTGCTGGGACACATCACTTTAAGATTCTAAGATCATGGATACGCTGCGCTTCCTGGATATTCTCGGATTCGTCGTCGGACTGGTTTACCTGATCCTCGAGTACAAGGCCAGCATCTGGCTCTGGCTGGCGAGCATCATCATGCCGGCCATCGACATGGTGCTCTACTACAAGGCCGGCCTCTACGCCGACTTCGGCATGGCCATCTACTACTGCCTGGCCGGCGTGTACGGTTACGCATCCTGGAAATGGTTCAAGCACGCGGAAACGCAGCAGCGCACCGAGCGCCCGATCACCCGATACAGGAAGCAGCACATCCTGCCCTCGCTGGCAGCGATGCTGCTGCTCTGGTTCGGCATCTGGTGGATCCTGACGCACTGGACGAACTCCACCGTGCCGGTGGCCGACGCCTTCACCACGGCCCTGAGTATCGTGGCCCTGTGGGCCCTGGCGCAGAAATATGCCGAGCAGTGGCTCCTGTGGCTGGTCGTGGACGTGGTCTGCTGCATCCTCTATGTCCGCAAAGGCATCCCCTTCAAGGCCGCGATCTATGGCCTCTACTGCGTCGTGGCGGTACTCGGCTACCGCAAGTGGCTGCGGATGATCAATCCCGGGGCAAGTCCGGAATAACGAAAAATTTGTAATTTTGGGACATGCTTTCAGAGAAGACACGCACGAACATGTCCCTTCGGGAAAAAGTCGGCCGCCTGTTCATCGTGCGGCCGGAGTCGCTCGAACCTGCTATCCGCTATGCTTCGGACGCAGAGTTGCCGCCATACCGGCTGCAGGAGGTCAGCGATGGCATGCGCCACCGCGCACAAGACTATCCCGTCGGCGGCGTTCTGCTGTACGGGCACAATATCGCCGGGCCGGCGCAGCTGAAGCGCTTCATCCGGGAGCTGAAAACACTGCCCGGCAAGCCCCTTCTCTGCGTCGACGAGGAAGGAGGCCGTGTGAGTCGCGTCGCGAACAACGATGCCTTCGGTTTGCCGCGCTTCGAGAGCGCCGCGGCCCTGGCCGCAGCGGGCCCGGAAGCCACTTTCGCGGCCGCCCGCACCATCGGTCACTACCTGAAAGAATACGGCTTTGACATAGACTTCGCCCCCGTGGCGGACGTCAACACCAATCCAAAGAACATCATCATCGGCACACGCGCATTCAGCGACGATCCCCTGCACGCCGCTCCGCTGGTGAGCGCCTACGTGCGCGGCCTGCAGGACGCCGGCGTGACCGCCTGCCTGAAGCATTTCCCGGGCCACGGGGATACGCTCGCGGATACGCACCTGGGTTTCGCGTTCACGCAAAAAACATGGCAGGAGATGGCCTCCTGCGAGATGATTCCCTTTGTCGAAGGAATCCGGGCAGGGGCGCGGCTCGTCATGGCCGCCCACATCGCCACCCCGGCGGTGACCGGAAACAAACAACCCGCCACGCTGTCTCCCGTCATCCTGACGGGGAAACTGCGCGGCGAGATGGGATTCGACGGCGTCATCATCACGGACGCCCTGGAAATGGGCGCCATCACACGGCTCTACGGCAGCGGCGAGGCCGCTGTGCGGGCCCTGCAGGCAGGTGCGGACCTGTTGCTATGTCCGCTGGACCTCTGCGCCGCCTTCGATGCCGTCCTGGATGCCGTCCGCTCGGGCGTCCTGTCCGAGACGCGCCTGGACGAAAGCGTCCGGCGCATCCATCATCACTTACTCGATCTCGAATAGGTTCAGGAAACCGGTCATCATGAAGACCTGGCGGATATCGTCGGAGATGTTCTTGACGATGATCTTGCCGCCCTGGCTGGCTGCCGCCTTGCGCAGGGACAGGAAGATACGCAGGCCGGAGCTGGAGATGTAGCTCATCTCCGTGCAGTCCAGCACGATGGTCCCGGAGGCGTTCGCCATGATAGGTTCAAGCTGTTCGGAAACTTCCTGGGATGCCGGAGTGTCGAGCCGGCCGACGAGCCGGACGTTGGTCACGGCGTTCTCTTTGTTGATAATTACTTCCATATTCTCAAATTTATAATTTTTTGGTCATTGAAAGGATATTCTTGCCATCGGTCCGCTGGTAGCTGACCGTGTCCATGATGTTGCGAACAAGGAAAATGCCAAGACCGCCGATCGGCCGGTCTTCCACACCCAGCGAGATGTCCGCCTCCGGCGCGGCAGTCGGGTCAAAGGCCACGCCGCTGTCGCTGATAATGAATTCCAGGATATCCTTGCCCATGATGGCCTCAATGTCCACCAAACCGTCGGAACCTGCCGGATAGGCGTACAGGATGACATTGGTCACCGCCTCTTCCAACGCAAGATTCAGACTCATGGCAAGGCCCTGGTCGAGGCGCATCTCATTGGCGATGGTCTCGATGAAATCGGCCAGCTGCGGGATCTGCTGAATGTTGTTGTGCAGAATCAGGTGGCGTTCGGTTGCGTCCGGTTTCATATCGTTCAAATAATGGATAAACAGCATGGTTAAATCATCGCTTTGTTCGGCATCGCCCACGAAATCGGCAACCGCCTTCTCCATGGCTTTCAGATGGCCCTGGGAATCGCGGCGCTCACGCAGGACGGAGATCATCCGGTCCTCGCCGAATTGCTCATGGGAGATATTCTCGGCCTCCGTCACACCGTCCGTATACAGGAACAGGGCGTTGTCGCAGGCAAGATCCAGCTCCTGTTCCGGGAAGTGAACCCCTCCCATGACACCCAGGGGCAGGTTCGGCAGGACGGGAAGCATCCGGACCTCGTCGGTGAAGATCAGTGGCGGGTTGTGACCCGCGTTGCAGTAGCGGAGGTGGCCGGTGGCCATATCCAGGATACCGCAGAAGAAGGTGACGAACATGTCATTCTCGTTCATGTCCGACATGGCGTCGTTGATCAGGGTCACGATGCGCTGGGGGCTCTTCTCGTGGGACGCCACGGAGCGGAAGAGCGTACGGGTGACGGACATGAGCAGGGAGGCAGGCACGCCCTTTCCGCTGACGTCTCCGATGCAGAAATAAAGCTTCTCTTCGCGGATGAAAAAGTCATAGAGGTCTCCGCCGACCGCCTTGGCCGGGACGATGGTCGCGGCCATATCGATGTCCTTCCGCTCCGGGAACGGCGGGAAAGTCTTGGGAATCATCGACATCTGGATGTTGTGGCCGATGCTGAGCTCGTGCTCCATCCGTTCCTTTTTCTCATTGACTTCCGCATACTTGAGCTGGCTCCTTGCGGTCGCGGTGAGGATAAGGATCAGCATGCTCAGGCCCACCAGCATCAGGATTCCGACCAGCACGCCCATCCGGCGGATCTCACCGTAAATCTCACTGTCGGGAATGACGATGGCCATCGACCAGCCCGTCTTTTCCACCGGACCGTAGAAGACAGAGGTACGCTCCCGCCTGCGCTGGCCCAGCACCAGGTTGCCGGATTTGCCATTGAGCATGGCGGCGGCCAGGATATTGAAGTTGGCCGTATCTCTCGCCCCTTTCGCATAGTCCTGGATGGAACGCTGCATGTTGAATTCCTCCACGGGACTGACCATGATCGTGCCCTCCCGGCTGATCATGACGCTGAAAGCGTTGGGATAGACCCGAACGCTGCCGACCAGATCGGTAAGCCAGTCCAGCGACACATCGGCCGTGAGCACGGCGGCAATGCGTCCGCTTTCGTCCGTGACGGGCACGGAATAGGTCGTCATCAGGACGTTGCCGCCACCGGTATCCACATACGGCTCGGACCAGTATCCGATGCCGTAGTTGAGCGGCTCGGTAAACCATTCCTGGGAAGGATAGTCATATTCTTCCGTTGCCAGGCTCTTTATCTCGATGTCCCCCTCCGGGGAGCGGCACACATAAGGAGAGAAGAGCGGATGATTCTTGTCGTAGCCGGGCACCAGCGCGAAGGTGGATCCCATCACAGAAGGGTTCTCCTCCACGATGCGCCGCGACACGACGACCAGGCTGTCAGGATAGTCCAGGCACCAGCGGGCAATCCAGATGCTGTTGTGCACGGCCGCCTCGGCCTGGTCCACGACGTCCATGATCTGGTTGCGCGTGGCCCGCAACTCACTTTCCGCCCGCTGGGAGGCCTCCCGTTTGAGCATACGCTGCGAGGAAACGTACTGGATGAGCGTCGTCGCCTCCAGCGTCGCTGCAGCCACGAGCACCAGCAAAAGGCCCGTTCCGCGGGATTTCTTGACTACAGTTTTGATATTATCGTTCAAAGCCATATCTCGATCAGTCTTCGGTGTCTCCCATCAGGATCACCAGGTTATCGCCCACTTTCAGTTCCAGACTGCCATGCGGGACGATGAATTTGCCCTGGCGCCGGACCATGATGACCCGGATGCCATGCGGCAGGTGCAGGTCGCGCAGCGTCGGTCCCCGGACCAGGTCCTCTTCGGACACGATGTGGTCGCGCAACATGCCCATCTCTTCGGGAATCTCCATGCCGAAGGATTCCACTTCCGGATCATCCTCGATACAGAGGTCCAATTTGCGTGCCACCGGTACCAGCGAGGTCCCCTGGACCAGCAGCGAGAGCAGCGCGATGCAGAATACGATGTTGAATATCTCCGTTCCGCCCTCGACGCCGCTCAGCACCGTACACATGGCGAAGAGGATGGGACCGGCTCCCTTCATGCCCGCCCAGGAGATATACGTGCGGGCCCGGAACGACGGGCGCCGGAACGGGAGCAGGCTGAGGAAAACACCCAGCGGACGGCCCACGAAGATGATGAACATGCCAAGCAACAGGGCCGGCAGCATCACCGCCGGCATGTGCGTAGGCCGGGCCAGCAGACCCAGGAGCAGGAACATCAGCAACTGGGCCAGCCAGGTTATGCTCTCGAAGAATTTCTCGACATCCTTCTTGAAGGGGAAATCCTTCATGTTGCCGATGATGATGGCCGCCACGTACAGCGCCATCAGCCCGTTGCCCCCGACCATCGAAGCCAGGCCGTTGGCCAGCAGGGCGAGCGTCAGAATCAGGATGGAATAGAGCGGGCCGCTCTCCAGGCTGATTTTCTTGATCAGCCAGCGGGCGCCGAAACCGACGCCGAAACCGACACCGATGCCGGCAGCGACCTGCCATACCAGCGTGAGGAACACCAGCAGGCCCCCGACGAACGGGGAACTGCCCTCCAGGCCAATCTTCCCGGCGTCCGTCATGATCTTCACCAGGATGAGCGTCAGGGAATATGCCGTCGGGTCGTTGCTTCCGGATTCCAGTTCCAGCATCGGATCGAGGTTCTCCCGCAGAGACAGGCGCTTGCTGCGCAGGACCGAGAAGACGGAAGGCGAATCGGTGGAAGACAACACGGCGGCGACCAGGAAACAGCCCAGCAGCGACTTCCCGGCTTCGCCGATATGGTCCCCCAGAACGAAACGGGCGAAGAGGCCGGTGGTGAGTACCGTCACGGCCAGGCCGACTGTCGAAAGCATGAGTCCCCTGCCCATCACGGGGCGGGTTTCCTTCAGGGAGGTCTCGAGGCCTCCGGACAGGAGGATGATCGTGATGCCGAGGTGGCCGAGGAATTCCGCCAGCTCGTGGTCCGCAATCTCGACGCCGAGTCCGTCCGGGCCGGCCAGCATTCCGATGATAAGGAACAGGAGCATACCGGGCACACCGTACTTTGCGCCAAGCCGCGAAATGATGATGGCGAAAAGAACCAGCACGGACAGGAGCAGAAGGATGTTTCCTGTTCCGAGATGGATGGCGATGGCGGGCACGACGGAGAGCATGCGCAGATTCTATTTGAGGATCGGTATCAGTTTCTCACGGAATTCCGGCATGGGGCGCTTGGTATCCCGTTCGACGATGAGGGTCTTGATGCCGGCATAGGGGCCCACCTCTTCTTCGATGTCCTTCAGGGGCCGGTCCGCGCCGAAATAGGACGCCGCGAAACACTCCCAGAAACGGGTCGAAAGCGCCTTGGGCATATGGAACGCGTCGAGGATGAACGCCTCCTCGCTGAGGACGCAGCACAGGTACACCATGCACACGTCGAAGCGGTTGTAGCCATAACTGAAGTCGCCCAGGTCGATGAAATAGCGCTTGTCACCCACGAAGATGGCATTGCCGAACTGCAGGTCGCCATGGACGGCCATATCCGTGTCGGGCGCATCTGAAATGAAGCGGACAAGCTTGTCTTTCTCCTGGACGGTAAAGAAGGGATTCTCCTCCAGAAGACGGAGGTAACGGTCCTTCACGTTCTCGAAGATCTTCGTATCCACATGCGTGGCGTGCAGTTTCAGACACATATCCGCGAATTCGGCGGCGTATTCCTGCACCCGGCCGGGCTCCTGGCTCACGGCGCGCGCATAGGATTTCTTGCCGACAATGCGGTGGAAACGGATGCCGTAACGGCCGTCTTCCGTGACCACGTACTCCCCGGGCTCCGGGGTCGGAATCCCCGCTTCGAACACCTTGCGGGCCAGTATCATCTCGTCCAGCGGCTGCCGGATCTTGCCGGGATGGTACAGCTTCAGCATCACCGTAGGGTCGGTCCTGTGGTCGTAACTCTCGCCGTTGGCACCACCCCCGGACAGCACATAATCATCCAGGGAAATCTTGATAGCATCCATATTATTTTCCGAAAACTTCATTGATCAAACTTTCAAATTCCTGGAACGCGAACGTGTCCTGCAACTCCCGCAGGGAATCCGCCAGGCACCGGTAATGCCACTCGTGGTCTTTCGGATCCTTGGCGTGGAAGATGTTCCAGAGGGCATCTCCCTGCACGGCATAGTCGCGTGCGATGGCGCGCATGTTGGACAGTTTGTCGCCCAGCGCCACCATTTTGGCGTCGTGCGGTGCACGGGCCAGGCGGTCGATTGCCGCCTGCTTGCGGGCATGCCAGCTGTCCTCCTCGCTGACGCCCTCCACGAAGGCGTCGCTCTCGGCGGCCACCAGGCTGGCGATGCGGTCGCCGAATTCAGCGCGGAGCTGCTCCACGGTCACGTCGGTGTCCTCCACCGTGTCGTGCAGCGCCGCGGCGGCCAGCAGTTCCTGGTCCGGCGTCATCGTGGCCACGATCTCCATCGCCTCCATCGGATGGACGATATAGGGAAAACCCTTGCCGCGACGCTCCGTCCCGGCGTGGGCGCGGACCGCAAAGTTGATCGCGCGGTCCAGCAGTTCTGTATTCAGTGCTTTGTTTGCCATTGTTTACTTCTGGTTCATAAAAGGTAAATCCTGCGCCTGCCGGGTCAGGAATTCAGCCATCATTTCATTGCTCTCCGAAGGCCCGTTGAGCAGGTCGAACATGCTGCGGATGCCAGCCCGGCCGCCGCCGCGCTTGAGGATGGCGGCAATGCAGACGTCCTGCGGGGCCAGGGATGAGGAGATGATGTCCAGGTCCGTCAGGCCAATCTGGTAGCAGGCGATCTGGTAGGCGCCCTCGCCGTAGTCCTTGATCATCTTGGACACGTCTCCGAGCGTATGGCACTCCAGCATCTTGAAAACTGCCAGGTACGGCATCAGCGGCACATCCTGGATCTCGGCCTGGTTCACGGAGGCGATGCGGCGGTTCAGGACATCGAAAGGCTTCAGCTCGAGGAAACTCCGGAAGGTGTCGCCGTCCAGCGGGGCGTCATCCAGGTTGCCGGAAGCGACCAGGGCACGCACCCGGCGCCGGTAGTCGGTCAGCTCGCTGCGGATGAGGCTGAACTGCTCGTCCACGAGCTCCAGCATACCAGCCAGGCGGCTGAGGTTGCGCAAATACACCTTCGGGACCTCCACGCCGCTCTTGTAGCCGGTGTCGTGGTTCATATTCGCCCAGGCATGCTGCAGGACCGTGCGCATCTGGATCTCGAAACGGTACGGGAATCCTTCTTTCGAGCAGATGTAGTGCAGGGAAAGGTAACCAAAACTGTCGATCTCATGGATCTTCCGCTTGTCCACGGAATTGTCCCAGTCCACCACAAACAGGCGCTCCACGGCCGAAGCGACCTTGTCGACGTCGTCCGTATAAAACGTGATCACGCGAAGACCGATGATATCGGTGATGTCCGCCAGGCTCTTGTATTTGCCGCCTTTAAGCTCAAGTTTGCCGGCCAGGGAATTCTCCGTCTTGACACGGTACTCGATCGCAGCCACCAGCAGCCCCGCCTGTTCGAAGGTGCTTTTCAGGGTGTTGTACACTTCCTTGGCGACAGCCTTGCACTGCGGGAGGGCGTCCCGGTACTCCTGGAGAATGGCTTCGCAATGTGCGTCGAGATGTCTGTCCATTGGTCTATCAGCTTGTGGTAAATCCTTACAAATTTACTCTTTTTTTGCTTTATTCCTACTCCCCGTTTTTATCTTTTTTTTCGTACCTTTGTATTCTATGGGTAAATTATACGACGAACTCATGGCGGATTACCGCTTCCGGGAGGGCCTCAAGACCTGCATCAACTGCGGGACCTGCACGGCCATCTGCCCGGCTGCAGAGTTCTACAAATATGACCCCCGCAAGATCGTGGACACGGTCCAGCGCAAGGACGAGGCCGAGATCGAGGCGCTCCTGAAGAGTGAAACGATCTGGTACTGCGGTGAATGCATGTCCTGCTCGACGCGCTGTCCCCGCGGCAACACGGCGGGCCTGATCATCATGGCCCTGCGCAACCTCTCCGCCAGGCTGGGCTACTTCACCTGTTCGGAAAAGGGCCGCCAGCTCTATGCGCTCACCAAAGCGCTGAATTACAACATTCTCCATCTCGGCTACTGCGTGCACCCGACGACCTTCGCCTACGAAGACCACCCCGAATCGGGTCCCGTCTTCGAATGGGTCCTGAATCACAAGGAAGACGTCTACGCCCGCCTCGGCGCAAACTTCGGGAAGGAGGGGCCCGGCGCACTGCGGAAAATCCCGCAGGAGGACCTGGACGAGCTTAAGGCCATCTACGACGAGACCGGCGGCACGGAGCGCATCGAACTCGTCGAGCAATATTCCCTGGCCAGGGCGGAGGAGATGGGCATGACGCCCGACGAATACGTCAAATATATTTTCAACCACTGCTCTCCGGGGCATTTCAACAACGAATAGATGATCTACCAGGGCAAACAGAAGATCTGGTCAGATTACCAGAAAGAGATTCCGGACGACCACTGGTTCTACGTCCGCAGCTGCATACGCCAGAGTTTCTTCCCCGCCTCCGAGACGCATTTCGTCAAAATCGTCCGGGACCTGCTCGGCAAGGACCTCTACGAGACGCCGCACCACACCACCTGCGGCGGCATCGCCTATCACAGCGACACCATTCCGCAGGAGACGGCCATGACCATCGTCGCCCGCCAGTTCGCCCTGATGACCGAAGCAGGCTACAAAAACCTGGTCACCAGCTGCATCACCTCCTTCGGCAACTACTGCGAGATCCTGGAGACCTGGCGGGAATTCCCCGAACTGGAGGCCCGCATCCGCGAGCATCTCTGGAAAGCCTGCCGCCGCGAATTCGAAAAGCCGGAATATGTCGCCCATGCCAGCGACGTCATCTTCAAGCTGCGCGGCGAGATCGCCGAGCGCGCCAAATACCACCTGGTTTCCCGTGCGACGGGCGAACCCCTGCGCGTCGTGGAGCACATCGGCTGCCATTATTCCAAGATGTTCCCGCACAAGGGCGTCGGCGGCGCCGAATACCCCTGCGTGCTCAGCGGCATGGTCGAGTCCTGGGGCGGCCAGGTGATTGATTATCCCGAACGCAGGCACTGCTGCGGCTTCGGCTTCCGCCAGTATCTGGTCAAGGCCAACCGCGGCTACAGCGTCTCCAACACGCACAAGAAGTTCGAGTCCATGGAACCCTACCATCCGGACATGATCATCACCAACTGCCCCGGCTGCCCGTATTTCCTCGACCGCTGGCAGTATGTCATCGCCGAGCAGACAGGCAAGACCTACGGGCAGAACGGCTGCGGCATTCCCGCCCTCACGTACGAAGAACTGGCCGGACTGGTGCTCGGTTACGATCCCTGGGACCTGGGCCTGCAGATACATCAGGTAGGACCGGAACCCCTGCTCGACAAGATCGGCATTCCCTATGACCCGAACCGGAAATACCTGGGACTCAACGAAAAAGAAATCATGAAACCGGGCCTGCCCACGGTCCTCAAATGCTGTTAAGCCATGGTCAACCGCCAACCCATCATCGCCGTCATCGGCGCCGGCATCGCCGGTCTGGAAGCCGCGAGCCAGCTCGCGGCACTGGGCTACAAACCCGTCCTGATCGAAAAGGCGCCCGTCGTCGGCGGGCACGTGGCCGAATGGAACCGCCTCTTCCCGGACATGACGCCGGCGGAGGACGTCCTGCAGCCCCTCCTCGCCGGGACGGCCAAGGTCCGCACCCTGCTCAACACCGAGATTTCCGCCATCAACCGCCTCAAGGACGAATATAACCTCATCCTCAGCGACGGCTCTTCGCTGCTCTGCCAGGCCGTTCTCTTCGCCACCGGCTTCCACCTCTTCGACGCCTCGAAGAAGGAGGAATACGGCTACGGCATCTATGACCGCGTGATCACCAACCGCGACCTCGAGCAGTGGTTCAACAGCCGCCAGGACGCGCGCATCGACAAACCGCGCGCCGTCGGTTTCGTGCACTGCGTGGGCTCCCGCGACCTCAAGGCCGGCAACCCGCAATGCTCCAAGGTCTGCTGCATCACCGCCATCAAGCAGGCCATCGAGATGAAGGAAGAATTCCCGGATGCGGAAATCTACTGCTTCTACATGGACCTTCGCCTCTTCGGCAAGAAATACGAAGATTTCTATATCCGCGCCCAGCGCGATTACGGGATCCACTTTATCCGCGGCCGCATCTCGGAAGTCGGCGAAGCCATCGACAACCGCGTGGTCGTCAAGGCGGAGGACACCCTTTCCGGCAAGCCGGTCAAGGTCACGCTCGACCTGCTGGTGCTGATGGCCGGCATCGTCTGCAACCCCGACGCGCAGCAGTACGCGCGCGAAATCGGCGTAGCGGTCGATGAGGACGGTTTCCTGAAGAGCCGCAACAACCTCGCCGCCATCACGGATTCCTCCCGCCCGGGCGTTTTCTTCGCCGGTGCGTGCACCGGAGCGAAGACCGTCCCCGAGACGCTGGCGGAGGCGCGCAGCGCCGCCCTGGCGATCCACAACTACTTCAATTCGCGCGGATAGGACATGGATTTCGGATTCAAGCTCTCCCCCAGTTCGGCGGTCAACCTCGACACGGTGGACCACCGCCGCTTCGACCGGCTGGCACAGCTGGTGCCCGATGCGCTCACCTGCATCGGCTGCGGCAGCTGCAGCGCCACCTGCACGGCGTCGGCCTGGACGGGGATGAGCGTCCGGAAGGTCCTGCTCGGCCTGCAGCGCGGACAGGACGCCGAAGTGGACAAGATGCTGTCCGGCTGCATGCTCTGCGGCAAATGTACGATGGTCTGCCCGCGCGGCATCAACACGCGGCAGCTCATCCTGACGCTCTGCCGCCTGGATAAAAAAGGGGAGATGGTACGATGAGAGAGCGTTTCGCCAGCGGCTTCGATCCCTTCGTGATTCCTTTCGTGATCGGCATGGCCTTCGTGCTGGGCTATTGCCTGATCGCGATGATACGCGTGATCTGCCAGCTTCCCAAAGCGGACCGCAAGCGCTTCCTGCTGTCGCTCATCACCCCTAAATACATCTGGATGAACCTCCGGGACATCTTCCTCAACTGTCTGATCCACGTGAAGTTGTGGAAGCGCAACAAGGTGCTGGGCTACATGCATTCCAGCATCGCTTTCGGCTGGTTCATGCTGATCGTGCTCGGGCATCTGGAGGTAATGCTCTTTGTGCCGGAACGCATCCACCTTTTCTATTACCCGATTTTCTTCAATTACTTCGTGGCGGAGACGGAACAGACGCTCCAGGGCGCCCTGCTGATGTTTCTGATGGACTTCTTCCTGCTGATGGTGCTCAGCGGCATCCTGATCGCCATCATCAAACGTTTCGCCTCCCGCATCGTGGGCATGCGGCGCACCACGCGCCTGAGCGCGCTGGACCGGGTGGGTCTCTATTCCCTGTGGGCCATCTTCCCGCTCCGCCTGCTGGCGGAGTCGTTCACCGCACACATCAGCGGCGGCAGTTTCATGACCATCCCCGCCAACTGGCTGTTCCGCCAGTTCTTGGGCAACGACCTGAACGCCCTGCCGACCTGGTGGGCCTATTCCATCGCCCTGTGCATCTTCATGTGCGTGCTGCCGTTCACCCGCTACATGCACATTCCGGCGGAAATGCTACTGATTCCGATGCGCAACGCCGGGATCAAAATACGCCATCCGCGCAAGGGATTCGCCCTGCTGGAGGTCTATTCCTGCCCGGGCTGCGGCGTGTGCATCGACGCCTGCCCGATGAGCGTGCGCAAGACCAACTGCAAGGACGCGACGGTTTACCTGAACCGCCAGCTGCGGCGCGGCAACGAACGGCGCATCGCGGAAATCTCCGACAAATGCCTGCTCTGCGGCAAATGCTCCGCAGTCTGCCAGGTGGGCGTGCAGGGACCGGAACTGCGCGTGGCACAGCGCGAGCGGCGCAAATTCGCCCTGACACCGTCCTATACAGGCATGGACGTGCAGCCTCTGACCGCTGCCGTCGCGGGCAAGGGCGGCGTGCTCTATTTCGCCGGCTGCATGACGCAGCTCACGCCTTCCATCCGCCGCGCCACCGCTTCCCTGCTGGACAAGGCCGGGGTGCGCTGGCATCTGATGGATCCCGACGGCGGGCTCTGCTGCGGGCGGCCGCTGATGATGGCCGGGCGCAGCGAACAGGCGCGCGAGCTCATCGCCAAGAATCTGGAAATCATCCGGGCCAGCGGCTGCGACACCCTGCTCCTCTCTTGCCCTATCTGTTATAAGGTATTCAAGGAAGAATATCCCCTGGAGGGCGTACGGGTGGTGCACCACAGCGTTTTCTTCCAGGAGTTGATCGCCGCCGGCAAGTTGTCCGTCACGCACGAAGACGGGCTTCGCCTCGTCTGGCACGACCCCTGCGAACTGGGGCGCGGCTGCGGCATCTACGAGCAGCCCCGCCAGGCGCTCGCCACCGCCGGCGAGATCGTCGAGGCTGGTATGCACCACGCCGAAAGCATCTGCTGCGGCGGCAGCCTGGGATCCCTGACGCTCAGTTACGAGCAGCGCCAACCCATGACGCAGAACGCCCTGGACAACCTCACGGTCGCCGATCCCGACCAGATCGTCACCGGCTGTCCCCTCTGCCTCGCGACCTTCGTCCGCATGGCCGACCGGCCCGTCCGCGACCTCGCCGAGGTCCTCGACGAGCACTGCTAGGCGTCCCCGCCCAATTAGACTTTTTCCTTTTCGTCGAAAAAATCAGGCCTTCTGTCGAAACGTTCCTGCGTTTCGTCGAAATGCCTGATTATCAGCTATTTTCGGCACGATTCCTGCGATATATCCAGTCGAAACGAAAACAAAACGAAACAAATATTAACAACTAAAAATTTAAAAAAATGAAAAAGATCACTTTACTTGCAGCAGTCATCGTCATCGCGTCTTCCTTCGCCACTTCCGCTTTTGCCGGACAGAACGTCATCTCCGACAAAGAGAAAGTTTCCGAGATCATCAGCAACTATTATCCCGAGCTCGAGGATTACTACAACGCCGGCGTCATGAGCGTCGAGTCCATCCAGGAGGAAACCCTCATCGATGGAAGCAAGGAGTACGACATCACGTACAAGTTCGTCCGGAGCTTATGCGACCGGGAAGAAGCCGACGACATCCTCAAGGAGCAGTACCCGGAGGTTTACCGCATGAACAAGGCCGGCCTGCTGAAAGACCTGTCCGTCTGCCGTTATGTCGTCAAGGACACGGGCGAAATCCTCACCAACGTCAGCTACAACACTCGGTTCCCCCAGCCGAAAGCAGCTCCCCGCGCCGCCCGCCGCTTCCGCCACGAAGACAAATAGTTCCCTGCTATACCAACAAAAGAATGGCCACCCTCGACCGGGGTGGCCATTTTATTAGAAAAAAATGGTATTTTTACTCGTCATGAAATGCTCGTCTCTCATTCCTCCGACTTTGCTGCTGGGCGTGGTGCTGCTGTGCCGCGCCAATCAAGCGTGGGCGGACTGGTATGCCCTGCATTTTTATCCGGCCTGGTCGGGGGCCGTGTCCCGGATCAGCGCCATCGTGCCTTTCTCGCTGGAAGAAGTGGTCGTGATCGCTGCGGTGGCTGCTGCCATTTTCTGCCTGCTGCGGCTGCGCAAGCGCTGGGTGGCGCTGATCAGCCTGATTCTCTGGATTATCGTGTGGGCCTATGTCGGCTGGGGGCTGAACTATTTCCGGTCCAGCATTTTCGAGCGCGCCGGGAAACGTCCGGAAGTATTTGAGCCCCAGCGCTTCCAACAATTCCTGGAGGACTATACGCAACAGCTGAACGAGGGCTGGCAGCCCTTCGAAACCCTGGACAAGCCGACCCTGGAGCAGGAAATCAAGACGTATTACGCCACGCTCCCGGACAAGTGGGGGCTCGCGCAGCCGAAGCCCTGGCAGCGGCCGAAACGCCTGCTGGTGAACTGGATATACAACGCCGTCGGCGTCTCCGGCTATGTCGGGCCATTTTTCAGCGAGATCCAGATCAACCACGACGCTCCGCTCCGGCAGTATCCCCTGCTCTACGCCCACGAGCTGTCGCACCTGCTGGGTGTGAGCAACGAAGCGGAAGCGAACTACTGGGGCTACCGGGCCTGCATGGCCTCCGCCCGGCCGGAAATCCGCTACGCCGGCCTGCAGTCGCTGCTCCCCTACGTGCTCAGCAACGCCCGCGCGGCGCTGTCAAAAGAAGCGTATGAAAACTGGCTCCAGACGCTCCGCCCGGAGGTACTGGAAGTGTACAATACCGAGCGCGCATACTGGCTGGACCGGTATTCTCCCTGGATCGGGCGCCTTCACGGCTGGTTTTACGACCTGTTCCTGAAGAGCAACCGCATCAGCTCCGGCACGGCCAACTACAACGAAGTCATCCGGCTCATCCTGACGCTGGAAGAGTAGCCGGCCGGGTTGCAAAGTTGGGGGATGTTTGCTATATTTGTTGTCAGCAATTAACCGTTATTTCTGCCCCTCGCCTGACTGAAAACCAATTTAATCTATTGTATATGTCAGTATCAATCTTCCGGCGGATCCTGATTTCCGCCCTTGCGCTCGGTTTCTTCGCGGCACTTCCCGCCCGCGCACAGGAACTCGACCTCTCGTACCATCATCCGGTCCTCGAGGACTATTTCGCCCCGGCTTCCGCCTCCCCCGCGACGCCCGATGCAGACGGCTTCATCCGCCGCTGGTCGCTGCTGGAGCCCATCGCCAAGCCGGAAATCCGCACCAATGCCATCTTCGACGACACCTATCTCAACACGGAGTTCGCGAAGATCTATTTCCCGGAACAGATGACCATCGTCCCGAAAGACGGGCAGAAGGTCAAGCTCGACAAGAAGACCAAGCTCACCTGGCACTGCTATGACAGCCAGCGCTACAACGTGAAGCTGTACCGCTTCGCCACCGGTCTGGGCCTGCACCCGACCGAGGCGCTCTTCCTGGCGGTGACCGTGGTCAATGTCCCGGAGGACATGACGGTCCGTATGTCCGTAGGTTCCAATTCCGGTTCCAAGTGGTGGGTGAACGGTGAGGAGGCCATCCTGCTGTCCGGCGACCGTCGCATGGTCGTGGACGACTGTGTCTCCAAGAAGATCACCCTGAAGGCTGGCCGCAACGTCATCCGCGGCGCCGTGATCAACGGTCCCGGCATGAGCGACTTCTGCATCCGCTTCCTGGATATGTCCGGCAAGCCGGTCACCAACTTTACCGTCACCAACCAGTAATCCGAACGCCTTATGAAAAAGATAGAATTATCCCTGATTGCCCTGTTGTTGACGGTCCTGTTCGCGCTTCCTGCGGCGGCCCAGATCGGCAACGTCTATATCCATGACCCGTCCACGATCGTCAAGTGCGACGGCAAGTACTACACCTTCGGCACGGGCTCCGGCGGCCTGATGTCCGACGACGGCTGGACCTGGCGCGACGGTGCCGTCCGCACGGGCGGCGGCGTGGCTCCCGACGTGATCAAGATCGGCGACCGCTACCTGGTATCCTATAGCGCAGGTTATCCCGGCACCGAGGGCAAGACCCGCGGCGTGGTGACCACGATGTGGACCAAGACCCTCGATCCGGAGTCCCCGGATTTCGGCTATTCCGAGCCGGAACTCGTGGCCTGGGCGGGTGACGACGAGGACTGCTGGGCCATCGACCCGGCCTTCCTGATGGGCCCTGACGGCCGCCTGTGGTGCTCTTACGGCACCTATTTCGGCGCCATCCGCATCGTCGAACTGGATCCTGCCACAGGCAAGCGCATGCCCGGCAACAAGGCGGTGGACATCGCCATCGACTGCGAGGCCACGGCCCTGATGTACAAGGACGGATGGTACTACCTCCTCGGCACCCACGGCACCTGCTGCGACGGTGTCAATTCCACGTACAATATCGTCTGCGGCCGTTCCCGCAGCGTCACCGGCCCGTATCTCGACAATATGGGCCGCGACATGCTCCAGGGCGGCGGCAAGATGGTCCTCTCCGCGGGCAACCGCGCCACGGGCCCCGGCCATTTCGGCCACTTCGTGGAGGCCGAGGGTGTGGAGAAGATGTCCTTCCACTATGAGGCGGACTACAACCGCAGCGGCCGCAGCGTGCTGGCCGTGCGTTCCCTGCTTTGGAAGAACGGCTGGCCGGTGGCCGCCGATCCGTTCAAGGAGGGCACCTTCGAGATCGAATCCGAGCGCCGTGGCTACTCCCTGGAGCTGGCCGTCGATTTCGTGCGCCAGGCCGGTGGCATGCGGGCTTTCCGCATTAACCCGAACGACCCTGTCGTGGAACTCGAAGAACAGAAACTGGAAGAGGTGCAGGACCGCTGGCCGGCCGGTGAGACCGGCATCCGCGCGGGAGACTACATGTTCCGTCCCCACCAGCGCTGGACCGTCACGGCCGTGCCCGACAAGGGCGGCTACCTGGGTGCTCCTTACTACAAAATCACCATCGCCGGCACTGAGCGTGCCCTGGCCGCCACGGAAGACGGCGAACTGGTCGCGGTGCCGCAGTACACCGGCGCGGACGAGCAACTCTGGCGCATCGAGCAGCTTACCGACGGCACCTACCGCATCATGACCAAGATTACCTGTGCATGCGGCAAACACCAGAAGTGCCTGGTGAGCACGGGCGACAGCACCGTGGCCCTGGGCGACTACGACTTCGCAAGCGACAACTGCAAGTGGAATTTCAGAGACAGATAGAAATAGGATGAAGAAGTTTATCATTTGTATGCTGGCGGCCGGCCTTACCCTGAGCGCGTGCGGCCAGAAAGAATTGAAGCCCTGGACCAAGGGCGGTCTCGAGACGGGCAAGTACCGCAGCGTCTTCGCCGAGATGGGCTATTCCCAGAAGGAGATCGACGCGAAACTGGAGAGCATCTTCCAGGAGGTATTCTACGGCCCGGACAAAGTGTATTTCGAAGTGGGTGACGACATGGGCTATATGTCCGACATCAAGAATTTCGACGCCCGCACCGAAGGTATGTCCTACGGCATGATGATCACCGTCCAGCTGGACAAGAAGGCCGAATTCGACCGCCTGTTCCGCTGGGCCAAGAAATACATGCAGTACCAGGAAGGCCCGATGAAGGGCTATTTCGCCTGGAGCCTCAGCCCGGACGGAACCATCCGCGGGGCCGGTCCGGCTTCCGACGGCGAGCTGTATTTCGTCACGGCGCTCATCTTCGCCTCCAACCGCTGGGGCAACGACGGGGAGATCAACTACCTCGCCGAGGCGCAGAACATCCTCAACTGCTCCTGGGAGAAGGACGGTTCCGAGGGCATCCTGCCGTTCATCAACAAGGAGAACCACCTCATCGTCTTCACCCCGGACGGCAGAGGAACCACCTATACGGATCCTTCCTACCACCTTCCCGCCTTCTATGAGGTCTGGGCCCGCTGGGCGAACGACGGCCGTGCCGATTTCTACCGCGAATGCGCCAAGGCCAGCCGCGAGTATCTGCACAAGAGCATCAATCCGGAGACCGGTCTGAATCCCGACACCAACAACTTCGACGGTTCGGTGATTGAGATGCCCGCTTTCTTCGGGCGCCGCTCCAAGCCCGCGTTCCGCTTCGACTCCTGGCGCGTGCCGATGAACATCGCCCTGGATTACTCCTGGGCCTGCGCCGACCGCGAGTGGCAGACGAACTACGCCAATACGATCCAGGACTTCTTCTATTCCAAGGGCATCGACGAGTTCGCCGATCAGTACAACGTGGACGGCACGGAGGTCGACTTCGCGATGCCGGCCGGTATGGGTGAGTTCCGCGGCACGGGCACCCGTCACTCCGTCGGTCTGGTCTCCACGCTGGCCGCCGCCACGCTGGCTGCCGACCACGAGATCGCCCGCGAGTTCGCGCAGCGCCTCTGGGACAGCGAGAACAAGCCCTATGAGGACGGTTACTTCGATGCCTACTACGACGGCATCCTCCGTTTGTTTGCATTTATGCATTTAAGCGGCCACTACCGCGTGATTGAGCCGGCGAAGTAAGCTGGTATCGATTTCGGGCAAATTCGATGCGACCCCCGGACTTTTTTCCGGGGGTCGCATTGATTATAGCCGTTTTCGGGTCCAGGCCGGATGCTTTGTGATATTTGCAACGGGGTTGCACCCGGGAGCCCGTACCTTTGCCATCGGAAAACAAAGAAAACGCAATATGGCACACGAACATCACCATGAACATCATCACGATGAGGACAGCCCGAAAGGGCGCCTTGTCAAGATTTCGATCGCAACCGTCCTGCTGGCCGCAGCGGTGATCGTCGAGAGAAATACGCATTGGACGGCCTGGCAGTACCTGCTGCTCTATCTGATCCCCTACCTCATCGTCGGACTCGACACTCTCAAGGAAGCCGCGGAAGCGATGGCACACGGCGAAGCGCTGGACGAGAATTTCCTGATGAGCGTCGCCACCCTGGGCGCGCTCGCTATCGGCTTCCTGCCGGGCGCCGAAACGCAGTTCCCAGAAGCCGTCTTCGTCATGCTGTTCTTTCAGGTCGGCGAGCTCTTCGAGGGTGTGGCGGAAGGCCGCTCGCGCCGCTCCGTGGCCCATTTGATGGACATCCGCCCCGACACGGCACAGGTCGAACGGGACGGCGTCCTGCAGACCGTTGCACCTGACAGCGTGGCCGTCGGCGAGACCATCCTCGTCCGTCCGGGCGAGAAGGTTCCCATGGACGGCGTCGTCCTGGAAGGCGAATCATCGCTGGATACCGTAGCGCTCACGGGCGAAAGCGTGCCGCGCAGCGTCCGGGCAGGCGACGAAGTCCTCTCCGGCTGCGTCAACCTGAGCGGCGTGCTGCGCGTGCGCACCACCAAAGCCTTCGGCGAATCCACCGCCTCGCGCATTCTCGAACTGGTAGAGCACGCTGCGGAGAACAAATCGAAAAGCGAACACTTCATCACGCGCTTCGCGCGGATCTATACCCCCATCGTGGTCGGCCTGGCCGTCCTGCTGGCCGTCCTGCCTCCGCTCTTCACGGGTGAATGGGCCACCTGGATCTACCGGGCGCTGATGTTCCTGGTGGTCTCCTGCCCCTGCGCGCTGGTCATCAGCGTGCCCCTCACCTTCTTCGGCGGCATCGGCGGTGCCTCCCGGCAGGGCATCCTGGTCAAGGGTTCCGCCTGGCTCGACACGCTTTCCCGCGTGCAGACCGTCGTTTTCGACAAGACCGGAACGCTGACCGAAGGGGTCTTCGCCGTCACGGCCGTGCATCCGGAGGCGCTTGACGAGCAGGAACTCCTGCACCTCGCCGCCCACGTGGAGCGCCATTCCACCCATCCCATCGCCCAGGCGCTGCTGCGGGCCTATCCCCACGAGCAGGACGGCTGCAGCGTGAGCGACATCCGGGAATACGCCGGCAAGGGCCTGACCGCCTGCGTGGAAGGGCGCACGGTCGCCGTCGGCAACGACAGACTCATGGAAGAGCTCGGCGCGGCCTGGCATCCCTGCCACCACAATGGCACCATCGTCCATGTGGCCGTGGACGGAACATACGCCGGGCACATCGTCATTTCCGACCGCATCAAGAAGGACGCCGCCCAGGCCGTTACGGACCTGCACGCCGCCGGCATCCGGCAGGTCGTGATGCTGACCGGAGACCAGGCGTCCGTGGCAGCCGAGGTTGCGGAGCAGCTGCATCTGGACGAATTCCACGCCAGTCTGCTGCCGGCCGACAAGGTGGAGCGCGTCGAGAACCTGCTGACGCAGGGAACGCTCGCCTTCGTCGGAGACGGCATCAACGACGCCCCCGTGCTCGCCCGCGCCGACCTCGGCATCGCCATGGGCGCCCTGGGATCGGACGCCGCCATCGAAGCCGCCGATGTGGTCCTGATGGACGACAAGCCCTCCAAGGTCGCCCGGGCCGTACGCATCGCCCGCAGGACGCTGCGCATCGCCCGCGAGAACCTCTGGTTCGCCATCGGCATCAAGCTGCTGGTCCTCGCCCTGGCCGCCTGCGGTGTCGCCACCTTGTGGATGGCCGTGTTCGCCGACGTGGGCGTGACGGTACTTGCCGTACTCAACGCCATGCGGGCATTGCGTTGATGCTGTGATACTTTTGCTCTGAAAAGGCGGGATATTCCCGCTTTTTTCGTATCTTTGCGGGCTGTTTTTTACTGGCCGGAATATCCGACCGTCTCATTTTATGAAAAAATATCTGATTCTTATCATATTGCTGTTCGGTTCCCTCGGCTTCACCGCGCTGGCGCAGACACGTGTCTACGGCGTCGTGACGGATGCCCAGACCGGTGAACCGCTGCCTTATGTCTCCGTCGTTTTTCCCGGCACCCGGATTGGCACCATGACCGACCCGGAAGGCAAGTTCTCCATCGAAGCCGCCGGCAACTACTCCAACGTGAGTTTCCAGATGCTCGGCTATGAGACCTACATCTTCAACATCCGGGCAGGTGCCACCACGCGTGACGCCAAGATCAAGATGAACCCCGACACCTACGGCATCCAGGCCGTGGTCGTCCGGCCGCGCCGACGCCGGGACAACGTCTACCGCCGCCGCGGAAATCCGGCCGTCGATCTCATCAAGAACGTCATCCAGCACAAGGAGGAAAACCACATCAAATCCACACCGGGATACAAGGTGGACAACTACGACAAGCTGGTCATCTCGCTGGACAAATTCGACGTCGATTTCGAAACCCACAAGTTCTGGAGCAAGTTCCCCTTCATGGAAAAATACGTCGATACGGCCCAGTTCAAGAACAACCCCGTGCTGACGGTTTCCCTGCGCGAGGACCTCTCCACGACCTGGTTCCAGAAGAGCCCCAAGCGGACCCGCTCCTATGTGTTGCGGCGCCGCCGCCTCGGTCTGGACGAACCGTTGGACGCCGGCGGATTCGGCACCAACATCCGGGCCATCTTCGCCGATTCGGACATCTTCGAGGACAACATGGAGGTGCTGCTCAACCGCTTCGTGAGCCCGCTTTCCAGTTCGCTGGCCACCTCCTACTACAAGTACTACATTTCCGACACGCTGATGGTGGACGGCGTCGAGTGCATCGACCTGACCTTCGTGCCGTTCAACAGTGAGAGTTTCAGCTTCACCGGACACCTCTACGTTGTCAAGGACAGTACCTACGCCCTCAAGAAATACTCCCTGGGCATCCCGGCCCACATCAACCTCAACTTCGTCAGCAACCTCGCCATCGAGGAGTCTTTCGAGAAAATGGAGAACGGGAAATGGGCATCCAAGGAGAAGAACACCTTCGCCCAGTTCTACATCTTCAAATGGATGCGCGAACTCTATGCCCACAAGAAGATCGTCCACTCCAATTACGACTTCACGCAGACTCACGTCCCGGACAGCCTGCTGCGCCAGGCGGACGAGACCATTTACAACCCGGACTGGTGGCGTAACGACGATTGGTGGCGCCCGCGCCGTCCCGTTCCCCTCACCCGGACGGAATCTGTGCTGGACAGCATCATGACAGACATCTACGGCGTCAAGAAACTGCGCCGCATCGCCAGCTTCGCGGAGTCCATGGGTGCCGAATACTTCCCTACCTACCCGCTGAGCAAACAGAAGAGCCCGACCGACCGCAAGAAGAGTCTGGTGGACCTCGGTCCCGTCTTCAATACGATGAACTACAACATGCAGGAGGGCTTCCGCCTGCGTCTCGGCTTCATGACGACCGCCACGCTGCACAACAAGAACTTCTTCAACGGCTACGTAGCCTACGGCTTCCGCGACCAGCAGTTCAAGGGTGAGCTCAGCTACATCCATACCTTTAAGAAAAAGGATTTCCATCCGTTTGAGCCCCTGCGGCATTATATCTCGTTCACAGCCAGCTACGATCTGGAAGGACCGGGCCAGAGCTACACGCTCCTGGACCGCGACAACATCTTGATGACCACCTTCAAGGAGCAGCCCCTGCAGTACGTGCGCCGTTTCCAGATCAAGTACGACCGGGAATGGCTCTCCCGCCTCTCTTTCACCTCCACGCTCCGTTTCGACCGCGTCACGCCGACCGGGACGCTGTCGTATTCCCGCTATGACGCGAATGGCGGACTCGAGCCCGTGCCGGTCTTCAACGATTACACCTTCACCGCACGCATCCGTTACGCTCCGGGCGAGCCGCTCTTCTCCAGCCGCCTCGGAAAGGAAGCCCCGATCACGCTTGCCAAGGACGCCCCGATCGTGAGCCTGACCCACACGGTGGGCTATTTCGACAACAAATTCCTGTATAACAAGACGGAGTTTTCCGCCCAGAAACGCATCTGGCTGTCCTCGTTCGGCCACATCGACGCCGCCGTCTCGACAGGAATCATCTGGAACCGCGTCCCGCTTCCCAAGCTGTTCGCCCCCAACGCAAACCCTTCGTTCCTCCTGGTTGCCGATGCTTTCAACCTCATGAGACCGATGGAGTTCGTGATGGACCAGTATGCCGACCTGTTCGTCACTTATTACCTCAAGGGATGGATCCTCAACCGGATTCCGCTCCTGAACAAGCTCAAGCTCCGCGAGGTGGTGTCGTTCCGTGCCATCATCGGTTCCCTCTCCGAGAAGAACAATCCGGTTTTCGGCGCGCCTGGGCTTTATGCCCTGCCTGAAGGCACCGGTCTGCTGAATACCACGCCTTACATGGAATACACCGTCGGTATTGAAAACATCTTCAAGTTCCTGCGCATCGACTACGTGCGACGGATCAGCTATACCGAAGGCCTGACGGAAGCCCAGAAGAACGGCTTCAAGATCTCCGTCCGTATCACCATTTAATCGAACTGCCCCATGAAAAAATATATACTGACACTGCTCTCACTCAGCCTCTTCCTGACCGGCGCCCACGCGCAGGATGCCGACAGCCTGAAAATCAAACCGGTCACGCTCGGCGTGCTGCTGCAGGCCAATTTCGCTGGAGAAGACATGTATATCGCCGAACTCGGCCTGACGGCTTATCCAGGTTTCGGTGCCGAAATCGGCGGATTCATCGATTATCACTTCACCCGGCGGATTGCCGTCGAACTCCAGGCCATCGTCGGCCTGCAGAACGGTATCTATACGGCGACGGACAAAGACCTCGGTTTCATTTTCTGGCAAAAAAGGCCGACCTCCGGCGTGGAAGACATGCGTCTCGTCGGCCTCGATATTCCGATCTATTTCATGTATAACCTTCCGTCCGGAGCCGGTCATTTCAATCTGGGCGCAGGCATCTTCACCCATATCACCTTCGGCGCCTGGTGTCCCGGCGACAGGGGTTTCGTCACGCCTTACAAGACCCCCATGTCCGTCGACGAAGTGACGGGCAAGACCAAGTACGCCCTCAGCTACGGCCATGCCGGTCTCGGTCTCCAGATCGGCTATGAGTTTGCCTCTGGCCTGCAGATCAACCTGAGCGGAAAATACAGCGTCATCGATATCATCAATTACGAGAGCGAAAAGTCCTACGCACGTCCGTACAAACTCTCCCTGGGCTTTGGCTGGCACTTCTAGAATGCACTCAGAACATCACCATTTCCACGAAATTCCGCTTGCCGGACCGGACAGTCACGCCCTGCGGAAGGCGTATTGGATCGCCATCGCGCTGAACCTTGCCTTCGTCGTACTCGAACTCGTCGTCGGCAGGATCAGCCATTCCCTCGGTCTCGTTTCCGACGCCGGACACAAGCTGCTGGACGTCTTCGCGCTGGTCATCGCGCTGGTGGGCTTCCATCTTGCCAGCCGTCCCTCGATGGATGCAAAGCGCATCTCGGCCGTCATCGCCCTTGTCAACACGCTCGTCCTGCTCGGTGCCGTCGGCATGATCATTTTCGAGAGTATCGGGAAAATCAGCCAGCCCGAACCGGTGGACGGCGCCGCCATCTCCTGGACGGCCGCCGTCGGCATCGTGGTCAGCGGGCTCAGCGCCTGGCTGCTGATGCGCCACCGCGGCGACATCAACACCCGCGCCGCCTTCCTGCACATGGCCACGGACTCCCTGTTGTCGCTCGGCATCGTCATCGCGGGTATCGTGATCAGCCGGACCGGGCTGCACGTCATCGATCCCGTCATCAGCCTCGTCGTGGCCGCCGTGATCCTCTTCAACACGCTCCGGCTTCTGCTCGACGCGCTCCGCACCCTGTTCCGGAAATAGATATTTGTTCCCGACTCCGAGCCGGGCAGGCAGCCAGCTCCTGGCGGGAAGAAGTGAGCGTAGCGAACGAAACCTTCCGGAGGCGAGCTGCCGCTGCCGCGGAGCAGCACCCGAAGAATGAGGAAGGCGACCAATAATCTTATTAGTCGCCTTCAACCACTAAGCCCGACGCAAGCGTTTTTCCCGCCACGCGCGGGGAGTCATCCCTACGAGTTGCTCAAACTGACGCCTGAAATTGGTCTTATCGTCGATGCCGACCATCTCGCCAATGACGGCAATCGGCACATCCGGATAATCCAGCAGCAATTGCCGTGCTTCCTGGATACGCAGCGTCTTGCGCCAGCCCAGGACGGACTTCCTTGCATGCGTCCGGATATATATGCTCAACTGATCCGGCGGAACGCCGATATCCGCCGCAAGACTTTCGAGAGAAGGGAGCGGCTTGGTATATCCTTTCTGCTCAACCCATACATTTACGGCATCCTGGACCCGCTGATGCAGCCGCAACTGCTCCTCGGAGAAGCCGGGACGCCATTTCCATTTCCGAAATAGAATTTTCATAATTATATTTGTAAGTTTAAATTAAATAGCATGTTTGAAAACCTCTCAGATAGACTCGAAAGGTCCTTCAAAATCCTGAAGGGCGAAGGTAAGATCACCGAAGTCAACGTGGCCGAAACGCTCAAGGAAATCCGCCGGGCGCTGCTCGACGCGGACGTTTCCTACAAGGTGGCCAAGGACTTCTGCGACCGTGTGAAGGCCAAAGCGATGGGCGCCAATGTACTCACGGCCGTCAAGCCACAGCAGATGATGGTCAAGATCGTCCACGACGAACTGGCCGATTTCATGGGTTCCCAACAGGCGGAGATCAACCTCAAGGGCTCCCCTGCCGTGGTGCTCGTGGCCGGTCTGAACGGTTCCGGTAAGACGACCTTCAGCGGCAAACTGGCGCTGCACGTCAAGAGCAAGCGCGGCATGAAGGTTCTCCTGGCCGCCTGCGACACCTTCCGCCCCGCCGCCATCGAGCAGCTGAAGACCCTGGGCACCCAGGTGGGCGTCGAAGTCTACGCAGAAGACGGGGAGAAAGATCCCGTGAAGGTGGCAAAGGATGCCATCCAGTACGCCCGCCAGCAGGGCATCAGCGTCGTGATCGTGGATACGGCCGGCCGCCTGACGGTGGACCAGGAGCTGATGGAGGAAATCTCCACCCTGCATAAGGCCGTCTCTCCGACGGAGACGCTCTTCGTCGTGGACGCCATGACCGGCCAGGATGCCGTCGAATCAGCCAAGGCTTTCAACGAGGCCATCGACTATGACGGCGTGGTGCTGACCAAGATGGACGGCGACACCCGCGGCGGTGCTGCGCTTTCGATCAAAGCCGTCACCGGCAAGCCCATCAAGTTTGTCAGTTCCGGCGAGAAGATGGAGGCCCTCGATATCTTCTATCCGGCCCGCGTGGCGGACCGTATCCTGGGCATGGGCGACGTCGTTTCCCTGGTCGAGAAAGCCCAGGAGCAGTATGATGAGAAAGAAGCACGAGCTCTCAAGAAGAAAATCGCGCACAACCAGTTTACGCTCGCTGATTTCTACGATCAGCTGAAGCAGGTGCAGAAAATGGGAAATATGAAGGATCTGGCCGGCATGCTTCCGGGCATGGACAAGGCGCTTCGCGATGTCGACATCCCCGATGACGCGTTCAAGTCAACCGAAGCCATCATCCAGTCCATGACGCCTTACGAGAAGGAGCATCCCGAATGCCTCAACGGCTCCCGGCGCCAGCGTATTGCGAAGGGCTCCGGCACGACGGTCGCAGATGTCAACAAACTGCTCAAACAGTTTGAACAGACCCGCAAGATGATGAAGATGGCTGTGGACGGATCGCTCCAGCAGCGCCTCAAGGCATTCAGAAGATAAGCGCGAGATCCTGTTCGAACAACGGGTTCACGAGTTTCTCCGGCACGAAATGCCACTCACCGAGTACGGCGCGGTTGCCAAAGTCCTGAGTACCCACGGTACCGTGCTTCTTGAAGTACTGATAGACCATCTCGCGAATCTCGGGAAGACGCTCCTGAATCCGGTCGTCGACCTCGTCCTTTGACAGGCCCGCTCCCTTCTGGAGAATTTCCCCGCCGCCGCTGGCACGATACGATGTCATGGCCACGGTGTACATTTCATCCTGCTTGAACGGGGCGCCGTTCGCGAGCGAGGTAATCTTCACGCGCTTCCCGTAAGGCTTTGTCACGTCCACGGTATAGACCAATCCCGCCGCTGAATCGAAATTATAGGTCCGGCCGACGAAGGACCAGCGCTGTGCCCCCGTCCTGGGATCCGGCGCATCAGAGATTTTCAGGACATGTTCCCCGGGAGTCTGGATCCAGTTATCGTAGGAATACTCCAGATAGTCCTTGATTTCCGAACCCTTCATCTTGACGACATAGAGCTGATTCTCAAAAGGATAAATCGTGAACATGTCGTTGAAGATCACCTGGCCGGCTGAGACCGTGCCGTCAAATGTCAGGGGTGCCATGAAGGAAATCTGGGCGCCGGACGCCTCCAGCTGGACCATGTGGATTAGCGCTGCATAGTCGTTCATGCCTGTATATGCATCGCGTGTATGAAGATCTACCGCAAGCGTCCCCACGGGCTGCAGGGTAAAAGCCTTGACGGCCTCAAAGGCCGGGCGGAAGTGCTCTTTCATCTTCTCGTCCACCTTGTTCTTGTCCATCCGGACATACTCGCCTCGCACCTTTTTGCCGCTCTCCTTGGACATCGAGACGACGGCGTGGCCGACGTTGCCGGCCCGGGCTCCGCCGTTGATCAGCCAGGTTTCGTCCTTCTGCGCGATGAACGGACGATGGTCATGCGAGCAGACCAGGATGTCCACGCCCTGCAGGCTCTCCAGCAGGTCCAGGCCTTGCGACTCGAGGATAGAGCCATTCCCCTCGCCCGTCCCGGAATGCGTCAGCACCACAACCACATCCGGATGTTCCTTTTCGCGGACCTTGTCCACCCATTCCTGAACGCAGGGGATCAGGGATTCAAACTCGATCCCCTCCCAGATCGGCTCGTCGAGCCAGGCTTCCATGTTGGGGTTCGTGAAGCCGATGACGACCACTTTCATTCCACCGCGATGGAAAACCTCATAGCTTGCAAAATAGGGGTTATCGTCATCGTCGAGGGCATTGGCGGCCATGAACGGAATGCCGTGGGCGCGCAGCTGGGCCGCCACCTTGTCATAGACCGCGTGGCCCGCCTCGATGTCATGGTTGCCGACGGCAATTGCGTCGTAGCCCATATAAGCCACCAGCTGGACGAACATATGCTCGCCCTCCGTGTCCACGTAATTATAGTAATAGGGGGCATTGTCTCCCTGAAGGCAGTCGCCGGCGTCCAGGAGCAGGACATTCTTCTTTCCGACGGCCCGGCGCAGGCTGTCCACCCAGGCGTTCACGGACATCAGGCTGGTCTTGTTGGCCTGTCCTTCGACATACGGCTCGTCAAACCAGCTGCCGTGGACGTCGCCCGTCGTCACGATGTGGAGCGTCCGTTCTCCGGAGGTACATGCCGCCGCCAGGAAAAGGACGGCGAGTAATATGGTTATCAGTCGTGGTCTCATAATGCACAAAAATAATTATTTTTGCGAAGATAATGAAACTGTTTACCGAGATTCCTTGCGAGAAAGTTGCGGAACTGGCACTTTCCGACCGTATCTGCGTCCTGGGCAGCTGCTTCGCCGACGAAATAGGCGCCCGGATGGAGGCGGCCGGCTTCGACGTGCTCCGCAACCCTTTCGGCACCCTCTACAACCCGGCATCCATCGCCGCTGCGGTGGCGCGACTGGACAACGCGGAGCCCTTCACGCCGGAGGATTGCGTGGAAATGGGCGCCGGCGCCGGACGGATCTGCAGCTTCTCGCACCATACTTCCTTCGCCCGTCCGACGGCGGAGGAATTCCTCGCGCATGCGAATGAGCGCCTCGCAGAGGCTTCCGCACGCTGGTGCGCGTGCAAGCGGGTTATCCTGACGCTCGGCACTGCCTGGGTATGGCGCGCCCTGGAGCGGCCAGGGCAGCCGGTCGTGGCCAATTGCCTGAAGCGTCCCGCGCGGGAGTTCGCGCATGAGCTGCTGTCCGTCGAGGCCTGCACGGAGTTGCTGCGCGGCATCATCGAGGCCCATCCCGACAAGCAGTTCATCCTGACCGTCTCCCCCATCCGCCACCTCGGCGACGGCGCCCACGCCAACACCGTCTCCAAATCGACGCTGCACCTTGCAATCCAGCAACTTCCCGTCGCCTACTTCCCCGCGTACGAGATCGTCATGGACGAACTCCGCGATTACCGTTTCTACGCCGACGACCTCGTCCACCCAGCCCCGGCGGCCATCCAGATCATCTGGGAACGCTTTCTGGACGCCTGCACCCTCCCCTCCGAACGCGAACGCATCCTCGCCGCCGAACGCGCCTCCCGCGCCGCCGCGCACCGTCCCGGTCGGAACTGATTAAACCGAGATTCGCCGGTCTTCCCTTGCGGGCGGCCGGAAATTATTTTTCGGACAAGTTTGCCGAAAAACCAATTTCCGCTCCGCCCTCCACAACGCCCTCGCGCGACCGGCGAAGGACAAGTGCACTCCCCTCGCGCACGTGCGGAAATAGAGGTGTGAATAAAAGGGTGAAAAAAAATTTTGCAGAAAAATTTGGAAGTTTAAATTTTTGTTGTACCTTTGCGGTGTACTAATGAACTAATACACTGCAAAACGTTATGATAAAAATTAAAGATTTAGCCTTCAGCTATGGAAAAAACGAGGTCCTGACAAACATCTCGATGGACCTGCAGCCCGGCAAGATCTATGGTCTCCTGGGCGAGAACGGCGTCGGAAAGACCACGCTGCTGACCCTCCTCTGCGGCCTCAAAAAGACCCAGACCGGTACGATTGACACGGACGGCCGCGATCCCTGGAAACGCGAGCCCGCCCTTCTGCAGGATCAGTACTACCTCCCCGACGAGGTGGCTCCGGTCAATGACAAGGCCCGCTGCTGGGCCAGGTCTACCGGCAAGTTCTGGCCGAACTTCCAGCTCGATACCTTTGACAAGATCATCCGGGAATTCGAGGTGGATCCGGAGCAGAAAATGAACACCATGTCCGCCGGCCAGCTCAAGAAGACCTACATCGCGTTCGCCCTCGCCTGCGGCACCCGCTTCCTCTACCTCGACGAGCCGACCAACGGCCTGGACATCCCGTCCAAGGCCCAGTTCCGCTCCGCCCTGATGAAGTACACGGCAGAGGAAAGCACCATCGTCATCTCCACCCACCAGGTGCGCGACCTGGAGAACATCATCGACCCGATCATCATCCTCGACCGCCGGGATGTCCTCCTGAACGCCAGCATCGAAGAGATCGCCGACAAGCTCTATTTCGACTACGGCACCACCCTGCACCCCGACGCGCTCTACTCCGAGCAGCTGCCCGGCGGCTTCATCCAGGTGCTCCCCAACACGGAGAAAGCCGACAGCAAGGTGAACATCGAAGCCCTCTTCAACACCGTCCACAAGCACAAAGACCTCGTCAAAAACCTCTTCAACCATGAATAACATCTTCGACATCAAGCGCTTCGGGAATTACTTCCTGTACGATCTGCGCAACGCGAAAAATAATTACGGACTCAGCCTGCTGATCCTCGGCACGCTGTCCGTCTCCACCTTCGTCATCTACGAGCTCTTCTCCCTGATCTTCTCGCAGCATTTCTCGGAGATGCCCGTGGCCATGAAATACATGGTGTTCTTCGCCGCCATCACCGTCGTCATCCTCGGGGCCGGCACGAAAATCTACGGCAACCTGACGGAGAAACGGGCCGGATCCAACTTCCTGATGCTCCCGGCCTCCACTTTCGAGAAGTGGCTTTCGATGGGGCTGATCACCTGCATCATCCTTCCTGTCATCCTCCTGGCCCTGCAGCTGGGCAGCGACGCCCTGGCCAGCTTCATTTTCCCGAACAGCTACGGCGACCGGCTTCTGGAACTCATCGCCATGCAGGAACTCAAGGAAAACCTGCTTGAAAACGGCATCCGCGTCAACTGGGCCGGTCTTCTCCTGCTGGACTGGAGTGAGTACATCCTGACTTTCACCCTCGGTGCCATCTGCTTCAAGAAGAGCAAGATTGCCAAGACCATCCTGTGCATCTTCTGCATCAGCATGATCCTTTCCACGCTCGGCATGATCTTCATCGGCCGGAACGGCACCATGTACATCAACTGGTTCGACCAGTTCGACACGCCGGTCAAAGCCGTCAAGGCGCTCAACTGGCTCCTCAGCATCGCCTTCACCATCGTGGTCGGCGGTATGCTCGGCGGCATCTACTACCGTCTCCGGACACTTAAACATTAGACATATGGAATTCGACAGCAACAAACCCATCTACATCCAGATCGCGGACAATCTCTGCGAGCGGATCCTCTCCGGGGAATTCAAACCCGGCGGGCGCATCCCCTCGGTCCGGGAATGGGGTGCACAGATCGGAGTCAACCCCAACACCGTGGCCAGGTCCTACGAGATCCTCACGGACCGCAAGGTCATCTTTAACCAGCGCGGCATCGGATTCTTCGTCGCAGGCGACGCCCTGGACGTGATCCGCGACACGGAACGCCGCAAGTTCATCGACGAGGAGCTTCCGCTCTTCCGCAGCCGGGCCAGCCTGCTCGGAATCGACCTCAAAGAATTTATCAACTAGAACACAAAAGCATGAAAAAGATACTTCCCTTCCTCCTGGCCGTGGCCACGCTGACCACCCTCCCCTCCTGCCGTTTCATCAGCGTCAGCGACGAGTTCAATGAAACGTTGCTTAACTCAGGCTTCGACATGAGCAACAGCGGCTCCGGCGAGCGGATTACCGCCAGCGACAACTACATTACCCGCGAAGCGATGACCGGGGATTTCCACTCCCTGAACTGCAACCTCCCCGGCGACGTGATCTACACCCCCGGCGACTGCGCCGTCTCGATTTACGCCCCGGACAACGTGATGGAACGCATCAGCGTCAGCAATGAGAACGGCACCGTGGTAATCAAGTCCAATCTCAACCGCATCCGCAACCTCAAGAAGATCACCGTCAATATCTCGAGCCCGGTACTGGAGAGCGTGAACTTCAACGGCGCCGTGGACTTCAACGCCCCGGAAGGCATCACCGCCCTCAACTTTGACGCCACCGTCAACGGCGCAGGCGACATCGACATCAACGGCCTGCAGGCGAACGAAGCCGAGATCACCGTCAACGGTGCCGGCGACGCCAAGATCGAAGGCCTCGACTGCGACGCCCTCATGATCTCCATCAACGGCGCGGGCGATGCGTCCCTCTCCGGCAAGGCCGGCCGCGCGGACTTGAGCATCAGCGGAGCCGGCGACATTGACGCCCGCAATCTGAACTGCTCCGACATCAACTCCAAGATCCGCGGCATGGGCAGCATCAAGCGTCCCAAGGAATAAAACCTGATTAAACAATACTATACTTAAACGGCTTGCGGGCACCCTGTGACAGGATGCCCGCAAGCTTTTCGGAGCGTAGAGTTAAACTTAAAATATTACTTTATAACCAAATTATTAATTAAAACATAGGAATATCAAACGTGGAGGCGGGGATCGTGGCGTTCTCTTCGAACTTTACGACTTCGTTGCCAAACTGGAACTGGCCGCCGTCGGTGAGGGACTTCAGGGTGATGCCCTGCCACACCCACACGGTCTGGTTCATGTCCATACCCATCTGGGAAGCGGAAAGCGTGTACTTCGTGCACTCCTTGCCAAGGATCGTCTCCTTGCCGGCTTCCTTGATCTTGTTGGCGGACTTGACCGCGTCGGTCAGATTCAGGAAGTTGATGTCGCTGCCGCCCATCATACCGCCGTCAGGCATTTCCTGGACCTGCTTCTCGGAAGCATTGATCATGTAGGTCTTGCCGTCTTTGCGGAGAATGGTCATCTCCATCGAATTGCCCATGAAGTCCATTTTCATCTTCTGGGCCTCGAGGGCGCCATAGTTGTCGAAATAGATGGTGGTTTCACCCATTTCGGATTTCTGGGTCAGAATGCCCGACTTGATGCCGTAGCGGTTCTGGGCCGAAGCCACGCCTGCCGCACTTGCGAGCAGGAGTACCAGAGTAATTAGTTTTTTATTCATAATGGTAAAAAGGGTTTGTCGTCGTTTTCTGGTGCAAACATAGAAAAACCGGGCCGTGTCCGGTCCGGTTTTTCGACGAATTGCCTGATTTCTTCGACGAACGGCCCTATTTACTCTTCGGCGGGTTTCATCGTCGTGTAGACGTTGGTCACGTCCTCGTCATCTTCCAGCATGCCGATGAGCTTGTCGAGGGTGGCGCGCTGCTCGTCGGTGACATCCTTGAGATCCACGTTGGGGATCTGCTCGAAGCCGCCGGAGATGAGCTCGTAGCCGTTCTCCTCGATGTACTTCTGGATCTGGCCGTAGGCGCTGTAGTCGCCGTACATCACGATGACGGGGGTCACGTTGCCGTCCTTGTCCTCTTCTTCCTGGCGGAAGAGCTCCTCCACGCCGTAGTCGATGAGTTCGAGCTCGAGCTCCTCGAGATCGACGCCCTCTTTCTCCTTGACGCGGAAGGTGCATTTGCGGTCGAACATGAAGCTCACGGAACCGGTCGTGCCGAGCGAGCCGCCGCACTTGTTGAAATAGCTGCGGACGTTGGCGACGGTGCGGGTATTGTTGTCCGTGGCGGCCTCCACGAGGTAGGCGATGCCATGCGGGCCGAAGCCTTCGTAGATGATCTCCTTGAAATCGCCCTGCTTGCTCTCGGTGGCCTTCTTGATGGCGCGCTCGATGTTCTCCTTGGGCATCTGCTCGGCACGGGCCTCGGCCATGAGGGCGCGGAGGCGCGGGTTGCCGGTCACGTCGGGACCGCCCTGCTTGACGGCGATGGTGATTTCTTTGCCCAGCTTGGTGAACGTGCGGGCCATGTGGCCCCAGCGCTTCAGTTTGCGCTCCTTGCGGAATTCAAATGCTCTTCCCATATTATTCGGAAACTCTGGCAATGTACTTGGCGATGTCGTAGGCCTCGATCGACTGCGGATAGTCGTTCTCGACGGTCTTGTAGCAGGCAAGGGCTTCGGCCTTCTGGCCGAGCGCCTCGAGAGCGGAACCTTCCTTCAGGAGGTAACCGGCGGCGAACATGTTGTCGGCGCAGTCCACGGCGGCCTTGTAGGCGCGCACGGCGGCGTTGTAGTCGCCGAGGGCGACGTAGGCGTCACCTTCGCAGGCCTTGGCGCGGGCGGCAAGGATGGGCTCCTTGCCCTTGTACTTCTTCAGGTAGGAAAGCGCCTCCTCGTTGTTGCCGAGCTGCAGTTCGCAGATACCGGCATACAGGTAGACGGCTTTGCCGGCCTTGGTGCCGTAGTCGGCGATGATGTCGGCGAAACCGAGGTTGTTGCCGTCACCGTTGAGCGCGAGGTCGTATTCGCCGTTCTGGAAGCTCATCTCGGCAGGATAGCACTGCTGCATGGCCTCCACGCACTTGGGCTGGTAGATGAATTTGTTGTAGGCGAGGATGCCGAGGCCGATCACGAGAACGGCGGCGACAACGCCCCAGATGACTTTCTTGTTTTCGTTGTAGAACTGCTCGGTGGCGGAGACGGTCTGCTCGATGTTCTCCTGCCGCTGGGCCTCTTTTTCTTTCAGATTTTTCTGAGCCATATTGTGAATTATTTTGATTACTCGTTGTTTTTAAGCCTGCAAAATTAGAAAAAATACTTTAACTTTGCAAGACATGGCCACGCTTCAGAAAATCGTCATACAGGACTTCCGCAACATCCAGTTGCAGGAACTTGCCTTCTCGCCCAACATCAACTGCATCAGCGGCGGCAACGGCGAAGGCAAGACCAATCTCCTGGACGCCATCTGGTATCTGTCGATGACCAAGAGCGCTTTTTCCACCTCGGACCGCTTCAATTTCCGCTACGGCACCTCCGCCTTCGCCCTGTCCGGCACATACACCATGCCGGGCGGCAGCACCGCCCGCTTCAGCATCCGCGTGCAGGACGGTGGGCAGAAGACCGTCAAGCGCGACGACAAGCCCTACGAGCGCATTTCCGCCCACATCGGCGTCCTGCCGATTGTGATGGTCTCCCCCGCCGACATCGCCATGGTCAGCGAGGCCGGCGAAGAGCGCCGGAAATTCGTCAACGCCGTCCTCTCCCAGATGGAGCAGCCCTACCTGGCGGACGTGCAGCAATACAACCGCCTGCTCCTCCAGCGCAACAAGCTGCTGAAGGCGGGCGTGTGGGACGAGGACCTGCTGACTACCTTCGACGAGCGGCTCTCCGCCCTCGCCATCCCCATCTACGAGCGTCGCAAGGCCTTCTGCGAGCGGCTCGTGCCCGTGGTGCAGCAATACTACGCAGAGATCTCCGGCGGCCGCGAACAGGTGGGCATCGAATACCGTTCCGACCTGCAGAAAGGCGGGCTGGGCGAGATCCTGCGCGCGCACCGCGACCGCGACCAGGTATTCAAATTCACCACGGCAGGCGTGCAGCGCGACGATTTCCTCTTCACAATGAACGGGCATCCGATCCGCCGCTGCGGCTCGCAGGGGCAGCAGAAATCCTTCCTCGTGGCCCTCAAATTCGCCCAGTACGAGGTCATGAAAGCCGCCTACGGCTATCCGCCCATCATGCTGCTGGACGACCTCTTCGACAAGCTCGACATGAACCGGGTCGGCAACCTGCTGCGCCTTGTCGCCGACAAGGAATTCGGCCAGATCTTCCTGTCCGACTCCAACAAGGTCCGCACGGAGTCCATCGTGGACACGCTCACCGCGGACCGCAGCTATTTCCAGACGGCAGGAGGCGTCTTTACTCCAGTCAATGAGTAGAGTCGCCCGCAAGACCGCCATTCCCCTGTCCGACCTGATCCGGGAATACATCCAGGCCAGCAAACTCACTGCCGGCCTCAACACGCAGCGCATCTTCGCGGCCTGGGACGCCGCGTCCGGCGCCGGCCGCTACACGGTCCGCCGCTTCTTCCGGGACGGCAAGCTCTACATCACGGTGGACTCCTCCGTGGTACGCAGCCAGCTGTCCTTCCAGCGCGACGCGCTGCTCGAGAAAATCAACGCCCTGCTCGCGCAGGACGAACTTTTTACCTGTGACGACCCCCGCTCGGGCTGCGTCAAAGAATTGATCCTGAAATGAAATTCGTCATCGACCGGGCCATCCCCTTCATCGAAGGCGTCTTCGAACCCTACGGCGCCGAGGTTCTCTACAAAGACGGACCGGAGATCGTCCGCGAGGACCTGCTGGATGCGGACGCCATCGTGATCCGCACGCGCACCCGCTGCGATGCGTCCCTGCTGAAAGGGACCGGGATCAAGCTCATCGCCACCGCCACCGCCAGCATGGACAACATCGACCAGGAATGGTGCCGGGAGCATGGGATATACGTCCAGAACGCCTCCGGCTGCAACGCCGGCGGAGTGACGAACTACGTCTTCTCGGCACTGTTCGGGACCGCTTCGCGCAAGAGCATTCCCCTCGACGGCGCCACCTTCGGCATCATCGGCCTCGGGGCTGCCGGCTCGCGCGTCGAGGAAATGGCCCTCGCACTGGGCTTCAAGACCCTGCGCTATGACCCCTGGCGGGCCGAAAAGGAGAGCGAGGTGGAGTTCCATGACCTGGACGCCGTCCTGGCCGGATCGGACGTCATCACCATGCACATTCCCGTGAACGCCACCACCCGCGGGATGGCGGATGCCGACTTCTTCGGGAAAATGAAAACGGGCGCCTTCTTCATCAACACCGCCCAGGGCGAACTGGTCGTGGAGCAGGACCTGATCGACGCCATCCCCCGCCTGGGCCCCGTCGCCCTCGACGCCTGGTGCCATGAGCCCGACGTCAACCGCACCCTGCTGGACCTCGTGGACATCGCCACGCCGCACATTGCCGGCTACACCCTGCAGGGCAAACAGATCGGCACTTCGCTGGCCATCCGCGCCGTGGCGCGTTTCTTCTCGCTGAGCGCCCTGTACGAGTTCTTCCCTACTACGGAAATTCTTGAATATCAGGCCGTCCGCATCGACGCCCACGACAAGAACCAGGGGCAGATCGCTTCCATGATCCAGTATAATTACCCCATATTCACGGACGACTTCATGTTCCGCATGGACCCCAGCCGCTTCAATGAACTCCGGGTCAACTACAGTTACCGGCGAGAATTCTATTTCTGACAAACTACAATAACAAAAAATAACACTATGGACAAGACCACTATGAATGCTCAGATCGAGCGCTTCCGCAAAGGATTTCCCTGGCTCAAGATTGTTGCACCCGCCATTCCGGACAACGGCATCGAGGTGCTGGACGAGGCCCGGCAGGACGAAGCCGTCCGCTATGCCGAGCAGGCCACCGTGCACGGCCGCTGCAAGTTCGTGCCCGCCTCCGGCGCCGCATCCCGTATGTTCAAGGACATCTTCGCCGGCATGGACGCGCCCAACGACGCCACGAAGAAGCTGGCCGCCAACCTGGATAAATTCGCCTTCTATTCCCCCGAGGTCTTCGGGAAGGCCCCGTTCGACCCCGTCGATGCCGCGCACAAGCTGCTCACGGAAGCCGGACTCGCCTACGGCAGCAAGCCCAAGGGCGTGCTGAAGTTCCACCGCTACGCCGATGAGACGCGCACGGCCCTGGCGGAGCATTTCGTCGAAGGACAGGCCTACATGCGCAACGCCGACGGCAGCGTGGACCTCGTCGTGACCATCTCCCCGGAGCACCAGCCCCTCTTCGAGGCAGCCGTGACGGAGATCAAGGCCGCCTACGAGCAGCGCTACGGCGTACGCTACAACGTGACCTTCACCTTCCAGGCCAAGGAGACCGACACCCTGGCGGTCGATGCGGACAACAAGCCCTTCCTCAAGGAGGACGGCAGCATCCTCACCCGCCCCGCCGGCCACGGCGCCCTCATCCACAACCTGAACGCGCTGGACGCGGAACTCGTGTCCATCAAGAATATCGACAACGTCTGCGTGGAACGCATGCAGCCCACGACCTACCGCTGGAAGAAGGTCCTGATGGGCCGTGCACTGGAGCTGCGCGACCGCATCCACGGCTACATCTACGCCCTGGACCAGCTGACGCAAATACGCAAGGAAATAGCAGACGCTTCCTATATCCCGGTTTACAATGTCGTCCAGGACGATCCTTTCGCCACGCCGGAATGCCAGTCGCTCTGCAACGAGATCGAGGATTTCCTGCATGACGAGCTCTGCATCGAGCTGCCGGAGCCCAAGGACAGCCGCGACCGCGCCGAGATGCTGCGCGCCAAGCTGGACCGTCCCATCCGCGTCTGCGGCATGGTCAAGAACCTCGGGGAGCCGGGCGGCGGCCCGTTCATCATCCGCGACAAGGACGGCGCTACCTCCCTGCAGATCCTCGAGGGCGCCCAGATCAATCCGGACGACCCGGCGGCCGTCGCCGCCCTCAAGAGCGCCACGCACTTCAATCCCGTGGACCTGGTCTGCTGCCTGCGCCGCCACGACGGCACCAAATTCAATCTGCTGGACTATGTCGATGAGGAGACGGGCCTGATCAGCTCCAAGAGCTACCAGGGCCGCGAACTCAAGGCGCTCGAGCTGCCCGGTCTGTGGAACGGATCGATGTCCGACTGGAACACCCTATTCGTCGAAGTCCCCATCGAAACCTTCAACCCGGTCAAAGTCGTGCTCGACCTGCTTCGCGACGCACACCAATAGCATATCATGAAATTCATCCGCAACGTCCTGATCCTTTCCCTGCTCTGCATCCTGGCCCCGGGATGCAGGGAGCAGGAGCCGGATCCCTTCCAGGAAGCCCTGGGCGCCTTCCTCCTCCAGGAGCAGGAAGGGAGTTTCCAGTTGTTCCGCATCGAGAAGATTGATTCCACCACCTTCCGCACGGAGTTCGAGCGCCGCCAGCACGTCCTCCAGCGCAAGATGGAGGAAGAGACCGTCCTCTACGGGACCTACACCATGGAACGCATGCCCAAGAATGCGCAGCGCCACTGGGAAGCCATCAAGACCACCGAAAAGGCCCTGAAAGGCCTGGACAGCCTCCGGACCGCCATGGAAGGACGCCTGGATGAGATTGCCTACTACGACTACACCTTCTCCGGCCAGACCGTCATCGGCGACGAGACCACCAACTATCTGGGCACCTACACGAGCATGACCCCCGCCCTGGAAGTCATCGCCCTGAGTTCCGAACGCAGGGACCTGCACAAATCGGGCGGCCGCGCCATCCCGGGCTACGTGCAATTGCTCGGCGTGGATTCCGAAGAAGAATAGAAAATTGCCAAGATTATTTCATAGCCTTCCTTACATCATTTGCCGACCGGTTTGGCCGTCATTCGCCGGCCCCGACCGGCGAATCTCAATTATTTTCCAGAAATCCGATTTATTTCGAAAAAAACGACTATCTTTGCAATCCCTTTCGAGGGCATCTGGGTGTGGCGCAGTTGGTAGCGCACCTGGTTAGGGACCAGGAGGTCGCTCGTTCAAGTCGAGTCACCCAGACTTCAAAAGCCACCGGACAATCCGGTGGCTTTTTGCGTCCGGGTGACTCCGCTCCGCTTGATGAACGAGGGTGCGGACCCCCTCGAGCTCCCCTGCGTCGCTACTCTCCGAATTTCGGCGAAAAAAGGCCGATGTCGGGAAAGCGACATCGGCCTTTATGGTAAGTCTGTTTGAGTCAGTTACTTGATGTAGATGACGTCGTAGTCGTTCGGGATGACGTAGAGCACGGTCTCGACATCGTCGGGAATAGAGGCATCATGAACTTTCTTATCGGAGAAGATGCCGGCGTCAGCAGGTTTCAACTCACAGTCATAAGGATTCACGTGGCCCCTGAGAAGATAGTAGTATGAAGGCGCGATGTCAGGCGTCGCCTCGTCGCCGTAATTGTCGGCCGGGCGGACCCAGTAATCGGTAGCCAGATCTTCACCGGTACTCAAGACAGGGAACAAGAACTTTTTATCAGCGATCGTCCTTTCCTCGGAAGTGAGGATCACATCCAAATCGTCGACATAGTCGGGAATCTTGGCAAAAGCGTTCACATAGCTGTTCGGCTCCGCGGAGAAGGCGATGGTGGCGCCGTCATCGAAACCAGCCTTGAGGCCGTCGAGGGTAACATCTTTGTAGTAGTTCCACACCTCTACGGTAAGGCCGTCCTTATATCCCTCCCACAGATACGCGGCAAGTTCATCATCGACACCGGTCACGGTAATCTTGATACCCGGCTCAGTGCCTTCGGTGATGTACTCAACCTTTGCCTCAACCTTCTTTACATTGTCGTACGCATTAATCTCAAAGTATGCATAGTTCTCTCCCCAGCCACCGGACCGGTCCTGGGTCTCTTTATACACCATCGCGGCCGACTTGTCGTCGGCGGAAAATGCGTTGGCGGCGACAGGAAGGAAGACCGTCACTTCGTTGCCCATGCGGATATGCACGGTCGTTTTGGAGGCGACGTATTGTTCGCCTTCAACAGCGCAGACCGACAGATTCGCTTCCACGCTGGCATTCGTCACGACAGGTTCCAGATTGGGATCAGCCTTGGTGCCGAAGGTGTTGACGAAGGTGGTGGTACCGGAAGAAATCACAAAGTTGGGTTTTGCAACCGGCTTAAATGCCTGATCTTCAGCGGGGTCCAGTTTCGGCCCAGAGCAAGCTGCGAAAGCGCAGAGACCAACAATAACGGAGAGGAATAAACACTTTTTCATAATACACTATCTTTAAAGCTGGCACAATGCCAACTTTCACCGATTACAAATATATATAAATCCTTGAAAGAGTGTACCTTTTTACGAGTTTTTTTCATGTGTGTCCGGTAAAAGCTCCGGACGGTAATATTAAGTTTAACATCCAGGAGCTGCCGTCTGCCCAATTGAGCACCAAAACATAAAGTATTCTTGCACAGGAGTTTTGTTGTTCTTGGTGGAAATGTGTATTATTTCACCGATAAAGTATTATCTTTACGCAGTTGTGATTTGATGTAGAATAGAGAACACTAAAACGACGTGTATGTGTTCTGCAAGAATACTACTCCCCCTGCGTCGCTACTCTCCAAGCGGGCATGTGCGGGTGTCTCCCGTCGACAGGTGTCCACAGAATCAGCATTCTGTGCCGTAGGATTGGATACCTCCCCCTCGAAACACCCAATTTTGGCCCAAAACGCCGAGAGGTGTCCACGCAGAACGCGTATAATGGCGTTTAGCTGGATACCTGTTTCGAGGTTGGACGGAGATCCTCTTTTTTGTTCCCGAAGCGGAGAGATCGGGCAGGCAGCAGCTCCTGCCGGCCCGGAGCCGGGAACAAATGTTTGCGCTTTTCTTCGTATCTTTGCCGTCCATGACGAAGATCCTGTTTATATGCCACGGCAACATCTGCCGCAGTCCGATGGCGGAGTTCCTGCTCAAGGCGCTGGTCAAGGCCCGCGGGCTGGAAGACCAATACTACATCGAATCCGCAGCCGTATCCATGGAGGAGATCGGCAACGGCATCTATCCCCCCGCCAAACGCTGCCTCAGCCAGCACGGAGTCTGGTTCGATCCCGGCAAGCGGGCGCGGCAGGTCACGCGCTCCGACTACGCGCGCTTCGACCGCCTCATCTGCATGGACGCCTCCAACCTTCGGCTGCTGCGCCGCATCATCCCCGACGATCCGGACGGCAAGGTCCACCTGATGATGTCTTATGCCGGAAAAGGCCGCGACGTGGCGGATCCGTGGTACACGGGAGATTTCGAAACCACCTTCCAGGACCTGCTGGAGGGGTGCGAAGCGATGCTTGATAAAACGATATAATATGGAGAACCCTATCATCACCGCGCTGCAGACGCGCAGAAGCATCCGGAAATACAAGCCGGAGCAGATCACCGACGAGGAACTTAAGACCGTGCTGGAAGCCGGCACCTGGGCCCCTACGGGCATGGGATACCAGGATCCCTGGATCATCGCCATCCAGGATCCCGCGCTGATGGAGCGCATCTCCCGGATGAACCGGGAAATCTGGGGACGCGACATCGATCCCTTCTACGGCGCCCCCACCTACGTGCTCGTCTTCGGCTCCGACCCGAAGAAATGGGCGAATTCCGTCTATGACGGCGCGCTGGTGCTGGGCAACATGATGAATGCCGCGCACGCCATCGGCCTGGGCTCCTGCTGGATCAACCGCGAGCGGGAAATGTTCTCCTCGGAAGAGGGCAAGGCCCTCATGAAGGAACTGGGACTTCCGGAAGGTCTGGTCGGCATCGGCGCGCTGGCGCTCGGCTACCCCGCCTCGTTCCCGCAGACCGTCAAGCCCCGCAAAGAGAATTACTACCGCATTATCAAATAATGAATACGATCTGGATTGTCCTGCCCATCCTCACGCTCCTGATGTTCGACCTGGGGCTGGCCCTGCGGCTGGAAGATTTCGGAAAGGTGTTCCGCCGGCCCGGGCCGATCGCCGTGGCGCTCGTCGGCCAGCTGGTTCTCCTGCCGCTGATCGCGCTGGGCCTGGCCTACCTGTTCAAGCTGCCGCCCGTGTCCTTCATCGGCCTGGTTCTGATCGCCTGCTGCCCGGGCGGAAGCTCCTCCAACGTGTTTTCCAAGCTGGCCGGAGGCGACGTCGCCCTGTCCGTGACGCTGACGGCGGTCAGCAGCGTCGTCACGCTCTTCACCATTCCCCTGATCATGAGCTGGGCCACGCAGCTGGTGGGAGAAAGCGTGGGCATCTCCCTGCCCGTCGGCAACCTCATCAAGCAGAACCTCGTGCTGATGCTCCTGCCGGTGCTGCTCGGCATCGGCCTGCACTACGCCTGGCCGAAGGCCGCGGAGAAGACGGACAAGGTGCTGACCAAACTCGCCTTCCCGCTCCTGCTCGTGCTCATCACCGTCTTCTACATCCAGCATCACCGCACGATCCTGGAGAATATCGGCATCCTGGGCCTCTGCGTCACGGCGCTCATCCTCGTGGCCATCGGCATCTCTTCCCTGCTGTCGCGCCTGGTCAGGAACAGCCCGCAGCAGCGCAGGACCGTCATCATCGAAGTGGGCATGCAGAACGCCGCCCAGGCCATCGCCATCGCGTCCAGCCCGCTGATTTTCGCGAGCGACGAGATGGCCATTCCCGCCATTCTCTATTCCCTGATGATGAATATCGTGCTGTTGACCTACGTGGCCGTCGTCCGGCATAAAAAGTGAAACGGGACGAATAGGAATTCCGAAGAATATTCTATATATTTGTCCGATTTTGCATTTCCGAATTATGAGTATCCAGCAAGATAAAATCCAAGAACTGGTCGAGCGCCGCGCCACGGCGAAACTCGGCGGCGGCCAGAAACGTATCGACGCCCAGCACCAGAAGGGCAAGCTCACCGCCCGCGAGCGGCTCGAGAAGCTCCTGGATCCGGGCAGCTTCGAAGAATTCGACATGTTCGTGCAGCACCGCTGCACCAACTTCGGCATGGATGCAAGCCATCCGGACGGCGACGGCGTCGTGACCGGACAGGGCACCATCGACGGCCGCCTCGTCTTCGTATTCGCCCAGGATTTCACCGTCAACGGCGGCTCCCTGAGCAAGACGATGTCCGAGAAGATCTGCAAGGTCATGGACATGGCCGTGCGCGCCGGCGCCCCGGTGATCGGGCTCAACGATTCGGGCGGCGCCCGCATCCAGGAGGGCATTGACGCCCTGGCCGGCTACGGAGAGATCTTCGAGCGCAACATCCTCGCCAGCGGCGTGGTTCCCCAGATCAGCGGCATCTTCGGCCCCTGCGCCGGCGGCGCCGTGTACTCCCCCGCCCTGACCGACTTCACCCTGATGGTGCAGAACACCTCCTACATGTTCCTCACCGGCCCGGCGGTCGTCAAGTCCGTCACGGGCGAGGACGTGGACCAGGAGAGCCTCGGCGGCGCCGGGGTGCACGCCTCCAAGTCCGGCGTGGCGCACTTCAGCGCCCCCTCCGAGGAAGAAGGCATCGCCACCATCAAGAAGTTGCTGTCCTTCCTCCCGCAGAACAACCTCTCCATCGCCCCGGAGCGTCCGACCCAGGACCCTGTGGGCCGCGTGGACGACGCCCTGAACGACATCGTGCCCGACAACCCCAACAAGGCCTACGACATGTACGGCGTGATCCGCAGCATCGTCGATGACGGCGAGTTCTTCGAGGTCCACAAGGACTTCGCCAAGAACATCATCGTCGGCTTCGCCCACATGGGGGGCCGGAGCGTGGGCATCGTGGCCAACCAGCCCGGCGTGCTCGCCGGCGTGCTGGATATCAACGCCTCCCGCAAGGGCGCCCGTTTCGTGCGCTTCTGCGACGCGTTCAACATTCCCCTCGTGACCCTCGTGGACGTCCCGGGCTTCCTGCCCGGCACGCAGCAGGAATACGGCGCCATCATCACCAACGGCGCCAAGCTCCTCTTCGCCTATGGCGAGGCCACCGTCCCCAAGGTCACCGTCACCCTCCGCAAGAGCTACGGCGGCGCGCACATCGTGATGAGCTGCAAGCAACTCCGCGGCGACGTCAACTACGCCTGGCCGACGGCCAACATCGCCGTGATGGGCGCAGAGGGCGCCGTGGGCATCCTCTATGGCAAGGAGCTGAAGGCCGAGACCGATCCCGTCAAGCAGGCGGAGATCGCCGAAGCCCGCAAGCAGGAATACAACAACCTCTTCTGCAACCCCTACCAGGCCGCGCAGAAGGGCTACATCGAGGACGTCATCGAGCCGCGCAACACGCGCTTCCGCGTGATCCGCGCCCTCGCCACCCTCGAAGGCAAACGACAGGAAATCCCCGCGAAGAAGCATGACAACCTTCCTTTATAGTCTCCTCCCCCTCACCGCCGGCGGAGACCGGATGGCCGAGATCGATCCGCATGGATGGACCCTCACGATCATCAGCGTGAGCGTCGTCTTCTGCGCGCTCATCGTCCTCTACTTCATCTACAATTTCTCCGGCAACATCTTCTCCGGCAAGTACAAGCGCAAACCCAAGGCCCCCAAGGCCGCAAAGGGCGCTCCGTCCGGTGAAGTGGCTGCCGCTATCGCCATGGCGCTGAACGCAGAAGCGGGCGGCGAGACCGAGGCGGCCATCGCCACGGCCCTGCACCTGTACCTCTCGGAGAGCGTGCACGACCTCGAGCCGGGCTTCATCACCCTCCGGCACACCCCGTCCGCCTGGGACGACAGACAGTTCAATTTCAGAAAAACACCCCGCAAATGAAAGCATACAAGTTCAAGATTGGCGGCAACCAGTACGATGTGACCGTCAACGGTATTGAAGGCAAACTCGCCGATGTGACCGTCAACGGCGTCAACTATCAGGTCGAATTAGAAAATGAAGTTTCCCCCGCAGCGAGTGCGCAAGCGCCTGCGAGCGTCAGCGGTCCGCAGGCCATCCCCCTTGAGGGGGCGCAGGGGGTGAAGGCGCCAACCGCCAACAACGCAGTTGGTGGCAAGAAGATTGGCAGCCCGCTCCCGGGCGTCATCATTTCCGTCGACGTGAAGGAGGGCCAGGCCGTCAAGCGCGGCCAGAAGGTCGCCGTCATCGAGGCCATGAAGATGGAGAACGAGATCCTCGCCGAGTGCGACGGCACCATCACCGCCGTCCACGTCAAGCAGGGCGATTCCGTCCTCGAAGGTGCTGACATCGTAACGATCGGTTAATGGAAAACGTTATAGACAGCCTCCAGCAGTTCTGGCAGTTCACGGGCTTCGCGAACTGTACCCCGGCGCACCTGATCATGATCGGCATCGGTCTGGTCTTCATCACGCTGGGCATTGTCAAGCACTGGGAACCGCTGCTGCTCGTGCCGATCGGATTCGGTATCATCATCGGCAACATTCCGCTCTTCTTCGATCCCGAGACCGGCATGGGCCTCAAGATCGGCATCTACGAAGAGAACTCCGTGCTGAACATCCTCTACCACGGCGTGAAGAACGGCTGGTATCCGCCGCTCATCTTCCTGGGCATCGGAGCCATGACGGACTTCAGCGCGCTGATCTCGCAGCCGCGCCTGATCCTGATCGGCGCCGCCGCGCAAATGGGTATCTTCGGCGCCTACCTGCTCTCGCTGCTGCTCGGTTTCGCCCCCAACGAGGCGGGTGCCATCGGCATCATCGGCGGCGCGGACGGCCCGACGGCCATCTTCCTGAGCTCCAAGCTTGCCCCGGAACTGATGGGCGCCATCGCCGTGTCGGCCTATTCCTACATGGCCCTCGTGCCCGTGATCCAGAAGCCCATCATGCTGCTCCTGACCACCAAGAAGGAGCGCGTGATCCGCATGAACAAGCCGCGCGTCGTGAGCCAGCGCGAGAAGATCATCTTCCCTATCGTCGGCTTCCTCTGCACCGCTTTCATCGTCCCCTCCGGCCTGCCGCTGCTCGGCATGCTCTTCTTCGGCAACCTGCTGAAGGAAAGCGGCGTGACCAAGCGCCTCGCCGCCACGGCCAGCGGTCCGCTGATCGATGTCGTGACGACGCTCATCGGCGTGACCGTGGGTGCCTCCACCCAGGCGGACGTCTTCCTCAACAGCCGTTCCATCCTCATCTTCGGCCTCGGTCTCGCGTCCTTCGTGATCGCCACCACTTTCGGCGTGCTCTTCACGAAATTCATGAACCTCTTCCTCAAGGAAGGCAAGAAGATCAACCCGCTCATCGGCAACGCCGGCGTGTCCGCCGTGCCGGATGCAGCCCGCGTATCCGAACAGGTCGGTCTCGAGGCGGATCCCTCCAACCACCTGCTCACCCACGCTATGGCGCCGAATGTCGCAGGTGTTATCGGTTCCGCTGTTGCAGCGGGTATCCTGCTGGGTTTCCTCGGCTAGCACAGAAATATCCAAGGTTTCAATAATCCGGCTTTTTCTTTCAAAAAGCCGGATTTTCTTTGCTCTTTCGGTGAGTTTTTTTTAGATTTGTAGAACTACCTACGGGTATAACCTGACTAATAACAAGTATAGTATATGTCCAACAAACTACAGGAACTCACGGAGAAACTCTACAACGAGGGGCTCTCCAAAGGTAAGGAAGAAGGAGAACAGCTGCTCGCACGCGCCCGGGAAGAGGCCGACCAGATCATCGCCAACGCCCGCAAGCAGGCAGACGAAATCGTCGGTGCCGCACAGCGGCAGGCCGACGACCTCAGGGACAAGACTACTTCCGATGTCAAGATGGCCTCGGCCCAGTGCCTGCAGGCGACCAAGAAAGATATCGAGGACCTGCTGGTCGGTGCCGTCAGCGCCGACAGCGTGAAGCAGTCTCTCTCCGATCCCGATTTTCTCAAAAAGATCATCACCGCCGTCGCCGAGCGTTTCAGCGCCACGGAATCCGCCGACCTCTCGCTCATCCTGCCCGCTTCCCTGCAGCAGGAGCTGGAGCCCTGGGTCGCCGGGGCCCTCGCCAAGGCCCTTGGCAATGAGCCCAAGGCCGAGTTCAGCAAGAAGGTCTCCGGCGGCTTCTCCATCGGCCCCAAGGACGGCAGCTGGTTCGTCAGCTTTACCGACGAGACCTTCCGCGAGCTGATTGCCGAATATCTCCGTCCCGTCACGCGCAAGTTCCTCTTTGGTTAGGCAGATGAACAATTACGCGTATATCATCGCCAGCCTGCCTGCTCTCCAGCAGGAGGACAAGCGGACGGACAACTTCTCCGCCCGGGATCTCATCGACGAGATCCGGAGCCAGTTGTCCGCCCAGGACGAGGCGGTGCTGGACCTGCTGCTCGAGGGTTGCGACCCCGGGAAGCTCGACGCGGAATTCTACCAGAAGGCCCTGAAGCACGGCAACCGCTTCATCCGGGAATGGTTCCGCTTCGACCTGGACCTGCGCAACACCGTGGTCTACTACCTCAACGACTCGCTGGGCCGTCCGGAAGAGCAGGACATGGTCCTGCTGGAAGGCCGCGAGACCGAAGAGTTCTTCGAGCTGGATGCCGCGAAGGCCGTCCTGAACGGCGGCGACATCCTGAAGCGCGAACAGGGGCTGGACGACCTGCGCTGGCAGAAGATCGACGATATGACCATGCTGGACAGCCTCGATCTGGAGATCCTCCTCGGCTACGTGCTGAAAGTCAAGATCATCGACCGCTGGATGCAGCTCAATCCGGAGTCCGGGCGCGCGCTCTTCCGCAAGCTGGTCGAAGACATCCGCTCCACATACGACAACAAAAAACAGAATCTTACGATATGAGTACTAAAGGAAAGGTTACAGGCATTGTATCCAACCTGGTGACCGTGACCGTAGACGGACCGGTGGCGGAGAATGAACTCTGCTACATCTCCGTCGGCAGCGAGAAACTGCTCGCCGAGGTCATCAAGGTCAACGGAGACAAAGCCTCCGTCCAGGTGTTCGAGAGCACCCGCGGGCTCAAGAACGGCGACGAGGTCGAGTTCCTCGGCAAGATGCTTGAGGTCACCCTCGGTCCCGGCCTGCTGTCCGGCATCTATGACGGCCTGCAGAACAACCTCCGCACGATGACCGGCGTCTTCCTCAAGCGCGGCGAATACACGGACCCGCTCGACCGGGAAGCCCTGTGGGCATTCACGCCCATCGCCCAGCCCGGCGAACGCGTGGCCGCCGCCGACTGGCTCGGCGAGGTCAAGGAGGGCTGGCTGCCCCACAAGATCATGGTCCCCTTCTCCTTCCCGGGTGAATATACCGTTAAAAGCGTCGCTCCGGAAGGGAATTATACCGTCGACCAGACCATCGCGGTCCTCACCGGCCCCGACGGCGAAGACGTGAACGTGACCATGACGCAGCGCTGGCCGGTCAAGGTGGCCGTACGCGCCTATAAGGAGAAACCGCGCCCGCAGCGCATCATGGAGACGGGTGTCCGCTGCATCGACACCTTCAACCCCATTGCCGAAGGCGGCACCGGCTTCATCCCGGGCCCGTTCGGCTGCGGCAAGACGGTGCTCCAGCACGCCATCGCCAAGCAGGGCGACGCCGACGTGATCGTCATGGCCGCCTGCGGCGAACGTGCCAACGAGGTCGTGGAAATCTTCACGGAGTTCCCGGAGCTCGTCGACCCGCACACCGGGCGCAAGCTCATGGAGCGTACCACCATCATCTGCAACACTTCCAACATGCCTGTGGCCGCGCGCGAGGCCTCCGTCTACACGGCGATGACCATCTGCGAGTACTACCGTGCGATGGGCCTCAAGTGCCTGCTGCTGGCGGACTCCACTTCCCGCTGGGCGCAGGCGCTCCGCGAAATGTCCAACCGTATGGAGGAACTGCCGGGCCAGGACGCCTTCCCGGTGGACCTCTCGGCCATCATTTCCAATTTCTACGCACGCGCGGGCATGGTCGTGCTGAACAACGGCCAGCTCGGCGCCGTCACCTTCATCGGTACGGTCTCCCCTGCCGGCGGTAACCTTAAGGAGCCGGTGACCGAGTCCACCAAGAAGGCCGCCCGCTGCTTCTATGCCCTCGAACAGAGCCGCGCCGACCAGAAGCGCTACCCGGCCGTCAACCCGATCGATTCCTATTCCAAATACCTGGAATACCCCGAAATCCGCGAATTCCTCGACACCACCATCCAGCCGGGCTGGACGGACAAGGTCCTCCGGGCCAAGAACTACGTCCGCCGCGGCCGCGAAATGGCCGACCAGATCAACATCCTCGGCGACGACGGCGTGCCCATGTCCTACCACGAGGCCTTCTGGAAGTCCGAGCTCGTGGACTTCGCCTTCCTGCAGCAGGATGCGTTCGACGCCATCGACGCCCTCTGCCCGCTGGAACGGCAGAAGTTCATGCTCGACCTCATCCTGGCGCTGTGCGACCGGCATTACGAGTTCGAGACCTTCGAAGAATGCCGCGCGTACTTCAAGGACCTGATCAATACCCTCCGGCAGATGAACTACACCCAGTTCCAGAGTCCGGAATTCAACGCATACGAGCAGCAGCTCCGCAAACACCTCGCATAGCATTATGGCAACGAAAGCATTCCAACGCACATACACGCAGCTCCAGGCCATCACCAAGGCCACGGTCACGCTGAACGCCAAGGGCGTGTCGAACGACGAGCTGGCTACCGTGAGCGGCAAGCTCGCCCAGGTCGTCAAGACCAAGGGCGACACCGTCACCCTGCAGGTATTCTCCGGCACGGAAGGCGTGCCGACCAACGCCGAGGTGTCCTTCCACGGAGCACCTCCGACCCTCCACGTGAGCGATCAGCTTTCCGGCCGCTTCTTCAACGCCTACGGCCACCCGATCGACGGCGGTCCCGAAGTCGAAGGAGAAGAACGGGAGGTGGGCGGCCCGTCCGTCAACCCCTACAAGCGCCGCCAGCCCTCCGAGCTGATTCCGACCGGCATCGCCGGCATCGACCTCAACAACACCCTGGTTTCCGGCCAGAAGATCCCCTTCTTCGCCGACCCGGACCAGCCGTACAACAAAGTCATGGCCGACGTGGCCCTGCGCGCCGATGTTGACAAGATCATCCTGGGCGGCATGGGCCTGACCAACGACGACTACCTCTTCTTCCGCCACGAATTCGAGGCGGCGGGTGCCCTGAACAAGATCGTCTCCTTCGTCAACACGACCGAGGAGCCCCCGGTGGAGCGCCTGCTCATCCCGGACATGGCCCTCTGCGCCGCGGAGTATTTCGCCGTGGACAAGAACGAGAAGGTGCTCGTCCTGCTGACGGACATGACCCTGTACGCCGACGCCCTGTCCATCGTGTCCAACCGCATGGACCAGATCCCGTCCAAGGACTCCATGCCGGGCTCCCTCTATTCCGACCTCGCCAAGATCTACGAGAAGGCCGTGCAGCTGCCTGACGGCGGTTCCATCACCATCATCGCAGTCACCACCCTCAACGACGGCGACATCACGCACGCCATTCCGGACAACACGGGCTACATCACCGAAGGCCAGCTCTTCCTGCGGGCCGACCCGGATACGGGCAAGGTCATTGTGGACCCGTTCCGCTCCCTGTCCCGACTCAAGCAGCTCGTACAGGGCAAGAAGACCCGCGAGGACCACTCCCAGATCATGAACGCGGGCGTGCGCCTCTACGCCGACGCCCAGAACGCCAAGACCAAGCTCGAGAACGGCTTCGACCTGTCCGACTACGACCTGCGCTGCCTGGACTACGCCAAGGAATACGCCACGCGCCTGCTTTCCATCGACGTCAACATCAGCGTGGAGCAGATGCTGGACACCGCGTGGGAGATTTTCGCCAAGTACTTCTCGCCGGCCGAGACCGGCATCAAGCAGGCGCTTGTCGACAAATACTGGAAAAAGGCTTAACGTCACCCCGACCTGACTGTAACGTCATTCCCGGCCTGACCGGGAATCCCAACCAAAGCAATGGCAATAAAGTTCCAATATAACAAGACCTCTCTGACGTCGCTTGGCAAACAGCTCAAGGTTCGCCAGAACGCCCTCCCGACCCTCAAGAACAAGGAGTCGGCGCTGCGTTCGAGCGTACAGGAAGCCAAAGCGGAATCCGAGCGCCTGGCCGCCGAACTTGAAGCCTCCCTTCAGCGCTACGACTACCTCGCGGCGCTCTGGAACGAATTCGATCCCGGACTGATCCGCATCGTGGACGTGGACCTGGGCATCACCAAGGTCGCGGGCGTCAAGACGCCCCGCGTGGACAATATCCAGTTTGAAGTCCAGCCGATCAACGTCTTCGTCAAACCGGCCTGGTTCGCCGACGGCGTCGAGATCCTCAAGGAACTCTCCCGCCTGGGCATCGAGTCCGAGATCTTCGAGCAGCGCCGGCAGATTCTGGAATACAACCGCAAGAAGACCACCCAGAAGGTGAACCTCTACGAGAAAGTCCAGATTCCAGGCTACAAGGAGGCCATACGCAAGATCAAGCGCTACATGGAGGACGAGGAGAACCTCTCCAAGGCTTCCTCCAAGATTGTCAAGACCCGTCACGCGGAAGAAGAGGAACAGGAGGCCTCCGCCCTATGATTGACCGGATGACGAAATATTCCTTCATTCTCCTGAACGGAGAGGAAGGTGCGCTGCTGGACCAGCTCCAGCAGCTGGGGCTGGTGGACATCACCCGCAGCGAGAAAGCCGTGGATGAGGAATCCTCCAAGCTGTCCGGAGAAGTCGACCTCATCCAGGGTCTCATCCAGGGCATCAAGGGCATCTCCCTGCCGGAAGACACGAAACCCCTCACCTACCCCGAAGAGGATCTCGTGCGCCTCGTCGGCGGCACCCTCATGCACTACGCCGACATCCAGGCAAAAGTCGCCGCCCTCAGCAAGGAGGAATCCGCCATGGAGCACTGGGGACATTTCGATCCCGACGTGCTCAGGAAGCTCTCCGAAGCAGGCGTTCCCGTGCATTTCCATACCCTGCCCGCCAAGCAGTTCAAGCAGGAATGGCAGGAGGAATATGCCCTGGACGTCATTTCCCGCGACAAGGACCATCTATACTTCGTGGTGGCGGGGGCAGACGGACTGCCCGGCGAAGTTACCGCCCCGCAACGCGATGCCGCTGCGGTGAATGCCGATTTGCAGAAAGCGCTTCAGGCACAAGCCACCCTGCAGGGCATCATCGCCGCCATCAAGGAGCGGCTTCCCGAACTGGAAGCTAAGAAACGGAGCGCCTATGCCTCGCTGGACAGATATCTGGCAGGCCAGGCCGCCGTACCGGCTGCAGAAAACACCATCGTCACCCTGGTGGGCTATGCGCCTGCCGACTGCGATGCCACGGTGACCCGGGCGCTGGAAGATGCCGGCGTCTTCTATCTCCAGGAGGAGGCCAGCGTCGACGACCGGCCGCCGATCCGCTTCAAGAACAACAAGTTCGTCAAGATGTTCGAGGTGCTGACCGACATGTACGGCCGCCCCGAATATGACGGTTTCGACCCGACGCCCTTCATCGCCGTGTTCTTCATGCTCTTCTTCGCCCTCTGCATGGGCGATATGGGCTACGGCCTGGTGCTGATCGTCGTCGGACTGCTGCTCCGGAAGGTGGAGAGTTTCAAGAGCCTCGCGCCGCTCGTCGTCACCCTCGGCGGGGCGACGGTGGTCGTGGGATTCTTCCTGCACACCTTCTTCTCCATCGATATTGCGCAATGGGAGTGCTTCGCGGGCATCCGCGGCATCTTCCTGCCGGACGAGATCGCCGGGTATGCCGGCGGCATGGTCCTGTCCCTCATCATCGGCGTGGTGCATCTCTGCCTCGCCATGATCATCAAGGCCATCAACGCGGTGCGGGTGCATGGTTTCGACGCTTCGCTCGGCACGCTCGGCTGGACGCTGCTCATCGTGGGCGGCGTGGTCGTGGGCGGCATTTCGCTGACCGGCGTGATGAGTTCCGAGGTCACGAAGTGGGTTGTCATCGCCCTGGGCGTCATCTCCGCCATCGGCATCTTCCCGCTCAACAATCCCAAGCGGAACAAGCTTGCGAACGTGGGTCTGGGCCTCTGGGACAGCTATCAGATGGTCACCGGCCTGCTGGGCGACGTGCTCAGCTACCTGCGTCTGTACGCGCTCGGCCTCGCCGGCAGCATGCTTGGCATGGCGTTCAACGACATGGGCAATATGGTGCTCGGCGACGGTTCGAATCCCATCCTCTGGGTTTTCTTCATCCTGCTGGTCCTGATCGGGCATACGCTCAATATTGCGATGTGCGCCCTCGGCGCCTTCGTCCACCCGCTGCGACTCAACTTCCTGGAGTTCTTCAAGAATTCCGGCTACGAGGCCGGCGGCCGCAAGTTCAACCCTTTGACTAATAATGAATAAACAATAAAATCATTTGATTATGGAACAAATTCTCGGTTATCTCGGACTCGGACTCGTGCTGGCACTGGCCGGCATCGGCTCCTCGATCGGCACCACCACGGCGGGCAATGCAGCGGAAGGTGCACTGAAGCGCAAACCGGAGTCTTCCGGTAGCTACATGGTGCTCTCCGCCCTGCCGGCTACCCAGGGTATCTACGGCTTCGTGGCCTTCTTTATCCTGCTGGGCAAGTTTACTGCCGGCACCATCTCCGGCGCGCTCTGCTTCGGTATCGGCGTGTCCGTCGGCGCCGCTTGCCTGCTCTCGGCGATTCGTCAGGGTCAGGTCTGCGCGAATGGTATCATCGGTGTTTCGCAGGGTCACAACGTGTTCACCAACACACTGATCTACGCCGCTCTTCCGGAGTTCTACGCGATCCTCGGACTCGTTGGCGCCATCATGGCGCACTGACGCCCTACCAATTAGATCATTTTCACGACAGCAGCGTCCCAAGCGGGCGCTGTTGTCGTTATGTTTTCCGGGATGGCGGGAACGAGGGAGCGGAGCTCCTGCGGAAGGGAAAGGGTGACGGTGGCGGGAGTGTCGGAGAAGTTGCAGACGACCAGCCAGGCTTCGTCGGCGCTGAAGCGGACGAAGGCAAAATGACGCTCCGGGTTATAGCCCGGGGCGTTTTCGTTGCAGTAGGTCAGGTCCCAGGTGCCGCCTTCGGCGAAAGCGGGACGTTTCGCGAATGCGAACAGTTCGCGGTAGCGGACGAGCAATTCCGCTTCGGCGGGTGCCAGCGCGGCGCCGCCGTGCAGGGAGCGGTAGAGTTCGCGCAGCTCGGGCGGGTCGCTCCAGTTGAAGATGGACGTTCGGCCATTGGCGCCTTCGATGCCGTCCTCCCCCACTTCCTGCCCGAAATAGAGCATGAACGGGGCTGTGTTCAGCAGCAGCGAGCAGGCCAGCGGCGCATAGCCCTTGCAGGCGTCACCCAGAAATTCGGGCGAACCGAGCCGCTGCTCGTCATGGTTTTCCAGGAAATTCAGCACGCGGGGCTGCAGGTCCCCGAGCCACTGCCAGTTCCAGGTGATGCCGCGCGCCGTCGCGCCGTGGCAGCAAACAGCCCGCAGGGTGTCGTACATGCCGGACTTGTCGTAGAGCAGGTCGAAGCCCACGTCGTCGAGGTAGCGGCGGTAATTCTCCTTCCGGTAGACCTCCGCCACGAAGAGCAGGTCCGGATAATCGGCCTTTACAGCCGAAATCAGGGCCTTCAAAGCTTCCGGGGGCACCAGCTCCACCATATCGCAACGGAAGCCGTCAACACCGCGGGAAGCCCAAAAACGGAGGATTTCCAGCATTTCCGCCCGCGTGTCGGGCGAAGACCAGTCGTTTTTGCGCGTATCCGTCCAGTCGCCGTCGCACCAGTCATAGCGGCAGATGCGTCCCTGGTAATCCGGCGCTACGTGGTTGGGGATATAATCAATCAGGACCTTGAAACCGGCCGCATGGGTCCGCGCGAGGAGCGCGTCGAATTCTTCCATCCGGCGCTCCGGGTCGTCCGCAAGATAGGGATTGACATCCCGCCAGTCGGAGATGGCATAGGGCGATCCGGGGTTGCCCTTGACGAAGTCCTTGCCGGTGGCATGGCGCGGCACGCCGGTATACCATACGTAATCGACGCCCAGCGAATGCAGATGGTTGAAAGAAGCTTCGTCCCAATCGGAGAAGCGCCCTTTGCCCCACAGTCTGGGCAGGGTCTGGTAAATGATCTTCTTGGTCATATCAAAAAGGATAACCGACGCCGAAATGGATGGCGGAACTGCCGTGGAACCAGTCGCGGGGCCTCACCCAGCGGTCCCCCGCCTCACGCGCCGGATCATGGATACGGAAACCGGCGTCCACGCGGATCAGGATGAAGTCCAGGTTGACGCGGATGCCCACGCCCCAGTCGGCGGCCAGGCTCTGGATCGAGAACTGGGCGCCGTTCCGCTGACCGTCTTCAGCCTTCGGCGCATATTCCCAGATGTTGCCGGTTTCTGCGAAGAGGGCTCCTTCCAGTTTCCAGAAAAGAGGGAAACGGTACTCGATGTCCGCTTCAAGTTTAACGTTTCCGGTCTGGCTCGGAATCTTGAAATAGTCACTCATCAGAGCAAAACCGGGACCCAGGGTACGCGCCTGCCAACCGCGCATGCTGCTCGCGCCGCCGCAGTAGAACTGCTTCTCGAACGGGAGCGCCACCGAGTTGCCGTACACCAAGCCGAAGCCGCCTACCACATGCATGGCCAGCGCCTGCGAATCGTTCCAACCGAAACGGAACACCCGCCCGAGGTTCAGCTCAGCCCGGATATATTGCTTGTACGGCAGACCGAACAGCAGGTGTTGCGTGATAGTTTCGAATGTTTCCGTGGGCAGGATGGGATTGAGCAGGGAAATCAGGTTGCCGGACACATCCAGGGAGAAGCGCTCATAATGATAAGAGGTCTTCGGCACCACGTTGGAATCGGTGGTATGGTAGATCATCGCTCCGACGCCCGCGTCGATCTGGTCCTCGAAGGTATCCCACAGGTACGGGTACGCATTAAGCATGTCGAGGAAATTCACGCTCACCGAGAACAATTTGACAGTGCTTACCTGCAAAGGATAGACCTGATAGAAGTAGTTGCGGCCGATCTGGCCGGTGTAGCCGAAACTCATGGAGGTCAGGATGCGGCGGTACTCCGGCCGGTTGTGGTAATTGAACGAGCCCTTGATCTCCGTCCGCGGAATGTTCTCGCCGCGCATCCTGCGCAGCGAAAGCCCGAGCAGGCGCGGGAAGCTGAGGGACCCCGTCACGCCGAGTTCCGCGGAAGAGACGTCCGGATTATTCGGGATCCACTGCCATTTGCCCGTGAAGCCCAGGTCCAGCCACTCGCCGCCATGGAAGAGATTCTTGTGGAAGAGGTTCAGCTGCGGCGAGAAGCCCAGCAGGCCGGAGGCGTTCGTGGACGCCTCCATGTTCACCTTGAAGCCCAGCTGATCCAGGCCGGACAGACGGATGTCGCAATCCACCGTGGCGCTGTCGGTCGGAGTCATCTCCACGCTGACGCTGTTGAACACCTTGAGCGCGGACAGTCGGGCGTAGGTCGCGTTGATCATCTGCTCGTTGTACAGCGCGCCGGGCTCGATCGTATTGAATTTCCGAAGCAGCGACTCGCGGAACGGAATGCCCGCCGGATGGATGATGTTGACATTCCCGATATGGTACTTCTGGAAGGAATCGTCCTTAATCCGGTAGTACAGGATGGTCTTCTCCGTGAGCGTGTCGGCCTCGAAGGAATAATGTTTCTTGTTAAAATCGTAATAGCCAAGGTTGCGGAAGACGCCCGCACCGCGGACGGTTTCCGCCTCCAGCGACTTCTCGGACAGGTAGTCTCCCACGTGCACCGACATGTTGACGCTGTCGGCCTGGAAGGCTTCGCCGAATTCTCCCCCGGGCACCTGGTAGACGATTTCGTCGATGGGGTAGCGCTTGCCGGGTGTGACGAGGTAATTCACCCAGGCCTTGCGGCCGTTGTAACGCACGCTGCCGGTGACCAGCGAGCCGTAATAGCCCAGCGACTCCAGGTGGTTGACGATGTTGGAGCAGGAACTCTGCACCGAGGTCGAGTCGAACACTGTCGGCGCCGAGCCGACCGTCTCCCAGAATTTGTTGATACCCTGGCCGCTGCCGTCCGACCAGTTGTAGATGGACAGGCCGGGGCTCCAGCCGAAGATCAAGCCCTTCTTGGCCTGTTGGCGGATGTACGGGGTTACTTCACCTGCGGGGAGTTTCTCCCCTTCGAAAGCGACCTTGTTGGACACGAGCCGGTAATCACCCTCGGGGATCAGTTTTGTAGTACTGCACGAGATGACCGCAAATAACGATATGACCAACAATACGATACGCTTCATCTTCTTCTGAACTCAGAAAGGGTCACAGCCGTCGCGACGGCCACGTTCAGCGATTCGGCGCCCGTGCCGGCGCCCGTTTCCCGGGCGGAACGCCCGAACGAGGGAATCAGCAGCCGGGCATCCACCTCGGCGGCGACCTCCGGCCGGATACCGGCCGCCTCGTTGCCCATCAGCACGAGGCCCTCGGGCACCAGCTCTTCGCGGTACAGGTTCTTCCCATCCAGGAAGGTCCCGTACACGCGCATGCCCGCTTCGCGGAAACGACGGGCCAGATCCGCCAGGTCGGCGGTAACTACGCGAACCCGGAAAATGGACCCCATCGAGGCCTGAATGACCTTGGGATTGTACAGGTCCACGCAATCTTCAGAGACGAAAACCGTCTCCACGCCGAACCAGTCGGCGATACGCAGGATGGTCCCCAGGTTGCCCGGGTCGCGGACCCCGTCCAGCCCCAGGCAGAGACTGCGCTGCAGCACGATTCCGGACGGTTCCGGGCGGGCCACCACGGCCAGGACGGGAGAAGGGGAAGACAACTGGCTGATGCGCTCCATGGCGGCTTCGCCGATCTCGTCGCGGCGCCATACGCGCACCACCTCGAAATCGGACAGGAGGGCCTCCTGCACCATCTTCTCCCCCTCCACGACAAACAGTCCGTACGCATCGCGGAACTTCTTCTCGCGAAGCGAACGGATCTGCTTGATTTCGGCCTGCGTAATATTCATATTAAAAAACCGGATTCTCTCGGATCCGGTTTTTATTCAGGACAGCGTAATCTATTTAGATTTCCTCGACGACAGCGGAGTCGGCAGCGTTGCGCATCACGGAAGCGATGCCCTGCTTCATCGTACGCTCGGACGCATACATCTGGCTGGAGCCAATCACCTGGCCGTTGGAAGCTTTCAGGTTGAAGAAAGGCTTGCCGTTCTTGGCTTCCTTGATCTCATAACGCTCGGCGACGGGGCCGTTCTTCTTCACGGACTCGATGCCGTTCAGGCAGGCAGCCTTGGTGTTATAGCCTTCGCTGGTGAGGATGACCTGGCCGTTGGTGGCCTTCAGATTGAACTGGAATTCGCCATTTTTGCGAACAGTGACAACAAATTTACCCATGGTTCTATTGTTTTGAAGTGTTGATGAATTGTCGTATTGACAAATATAGCAAAATATTGATTCATACGCACCCCATTTTGAGAAATTTATGGGCATTTTGATATATAACAAAAATGTTACAATGATTAACTTTTTTGTTTTTCTGACTGATTTTTAAGCATTTGTTTAATAACACACAAAAGGGCAATTTCGCGCAGGCAAAACCATATTTTTTTCGTATCTTCGCAGAAAATAGTACGCAAACACATGGACAACTACCAGATCAGAAAAGAACTTTACGACGCCGACTCCCTTTATCTCGGCTTCAATCCATCCGACGAACGCAGCTACGCTACCTGCTACGACGCACATGTTTATAACGACTACATCGCGAGCGGCAAGCACAGCCGTGACCTCGCCGTCACCCTCCCCCGCACCCTGCACGACCACTCCATCAGCGACGCACTGTTCCGCTTCCTGGATCACTACGACCCCTACCAGATCGTGGGCGTGATGGGCGGCCACGCGATGAAGCGCGGTGACGACTCCTACCGCACCGTCGCATTGATTAGCAAGCGCCTGACCGAGCACGGCAAACTGATGGTTTCAGGCGGCGGCCCCGGCGCCATGGAGGCGACGCACTTCGGTGCCTGGATGGCCGGACGTACCGACGCGGAGTTCGAAGAGGCATTGAAGATGATCCGCGTCGCGGACACCTTCCGGGACGCCGGCTGGCTCAGCTCCGCCTTCGCCGTACGCGAGCGCTTCCCGCAGGAGAAATACCAGAGCCTGGGCATCCCGACCTGGTTCTACGGCCATGAGCCCTCCACGCCCTTTGCCACCCACATCGCCAAATACTACGACAACAGTATCCGCGAAGATACGATCCTGACCATTTCCGTCGGCGGTATCATCTTTACCCCCGGCTCGGCCGGCACTCTTCAGGAAGTCTTCCAGGAGGCCGCCCAGGACCACTACAAGACCTGCGAGGTGTCCAGCCCCATGGCTTTCCTCGGCGTGGATTTCTTCACCAGGGAGCTCCCCGTGTACTCCTTCCTGGAGGACATGATGGCCCGCGGCAAATACCATGACCTGCTGCTCTCCATCTCCGACAACCCCGATGATGTCATCCGGGAGATCCTTGCCTTCAACCGGCAGAACGCAGTTGGCTATCACAGGAAAATCTAATAATATGACTATTAACACTATAGGCGTACTCACCTCAGGTGGCGATGCACCTGGAATGAATGCTGCGATCCGGGCCGTTACCCGGGCCGCCATCTACGAAGGGTGGCGCGTCTTCGGTATCTACCGGGGATGGGAAGGCCTCATCATGGGCGACATCAAGGAATTCACCAGTTCCAGCGTCAGCAACACCATCCAGCGCGGCGGCACCATCCTCAAGACCGCCCGCAGCGAGGAGTTCCGTACGCCGGAAGGCCGCGCCAAGGCCGCGGAAAACATCAAGAAGTTCGGGCTGGACGCCCTGGTCGTCATCGGCGGCAACGGTTCCCTGACCGGAGCCCAGCTCCTGGCCCGGGAACACGACATCTGTGTGATCGGCCTGCCGGGCACCATCGACAACGACCTGTACGGCACCGACTCCACCATCGGATACGACACCGCCCTCAACACCATCATGGAATGCGTGGACAAGATCCGCGACACGGCCAACAGCCACGACCGGATCTTCTTCGTCGAAGTGATGGGCCGCGACGCCGGCTTCCTGACGCAGAACAGTGCCATCGCCTCCGGCGCGGAGGCCGCCATCATCCCGGAGGACCAGACCGACATCGACCAGCTGGCCACCTTCATCGGCCGCGGCATCCGCAAAAGCAAGAACAGTTCCATCGTGCTCGTCTCCGAGAAGGACGGCGGCGCCATGCATTACGCAGAGCGCGTGCGCCAGGAGTATCCGGAATACAACGTGAAGGTCTCCATCCTCGGGCACCTGCAGCGCGGCGGCTCCCCCACCGCCTACGACCGCATCCTTGCCAGCCGCCTGGGCGTCGCCTCCATCGAGGCGCTCAAGGAAGGCCAGCGCAACATCATGGTGGGCATCAAGAACGACCAGATCGTCTACGTGCCCATTTCCCGCGCCATCAAGATGGACAAACCCATCGACAAGGAACTCATCAACGTATTGAACACCCTATCCATATAACCCCATGAATATCACTGATCCTTTTGTCATTACCATCAGCCGTGAGCTCGGCTCCGGCGGACGTACGGTCGGACGCAAGCTCGCCGCCGAACTGGGCGTGCGCTACAGCGACAAAGAACTGATTAACCAGCTCGAAGACCAGTTCAAACTCACGAGCAGCGGCATCGAGCAGCTGAAAGGAAAGAAGAAAAACTGGATAGCGGACTTCATCCAGTTCGTAGCTCCCGTACCCAAGGTCAAGATGCTGGTGGACACGGACAGCAAGTACGTCCAGGAATTCCGTCCGGACCTTACCCCCAACGACCTCTACAAGGCGGAATCCGAGATCCTCACGGCCATCGCCGCGGAAGGATCCTGCGTCATCGCGGGCCGCTCCGGCTTCTTCATCCTCAAGGACCACCCCAACAAGCTGGATGTCTTCATCACGGCCTCCATGGAGCACCGGATCGAGCGCGTGATGCGCAAGCAGCAGCTGAGCCGTGAGGAAGCGGTGGCCACCATCAAGCGCGTGGACGAGATGCGTGACAACTACATCAAGCGCTACACCGGCAAAAGCCGCTATGACGTCCGCAACTACGACATCACCCTCAGCATGGACGATCTCTCCGAAGACGAAGCCGTCAAGCTGATCCTGAAGTTCATCAAATATACTAAGTAGAAGCGTTTGTCTTTTTGAAAAAACTTGCTACCTTTGCGTCCGCAATTGGGGGTATAGCTCAGTTGGTAGAGCGATAGGTTCGCAATCTATAGGTCAGGGGTTCGAATCCCCTTATCTCCACGGAAAGAGGGTGACTGGACTAGTCACCCTCTTTCTATTTGTTCCCGGCTCCGAGCCAGCAGGCAGCCAGCTCGGTCTCTCCGCTTCGGGAACAAAAAAGCTGCCGAGGAGCTGCACCAGCCCACCAAAAACATCAGTCCGCGAAGACCATTTCGTCGAAGAGCCAGTCGGCGTGGCCGATCTCCCGCATCACGAAGAGCAGGTAGCGGATATCCAAGGAGATGTTGCGGCAATAATCCGGATCGAAAACGATGTCGCTCATCGTCCCCTCCCACACACGGTCGAAGTTGATGCCGATCAACTGCCCGTCCGCATTGATCACCGGACTCCCGGAATTGCCGCCGGAGGTATGGTTCGTCGCCAGGAAGCAGACCGGCTGGGCCTCATGCCCGCCCTGGGCGTAAATGTCCCGCAGGACCTGCGGAATGTCGTAGTCAAAGATTTCCGGATTATCCTTCTCCATGATACCCGTCAGGGTGGAAACGGGCGAATAATAGACCGCATCGGAAGGGCTGTAGCCCGCCACGTGGCCATAGGCGACGCGCAACGTCAGGTTGGCGTCCGGATAGAAGGCCTTGTCCGTCTCGAAGGCCATCTGCCCGCGCATGTAGTCGCGATACGCGAGACGGATCTCCCGGTCCAGGTCCGTGATCACGGGCTGCAATTCGCTCCGGTACCACTGGTAGAACGCATCGTAGAGGGCGAAGGCCGGGTCGGCCGTGACGGCCGCCAGATCCTCCTTCGTGAGGGCGCTCACGCGCTTCTGATCCGTAAAGAGCGAGCGGGAGAAAAGGGCATCCCGCCAGGCGGCCACGCTGCCGTAGGAGGCCAGTTGTTCCGTAAAGAAGGCCGGCTTGTAGCCGGGCGCCATCTTCCGGTCGAAGGCCTCCAGCATCGCCACGAAAATCTCCTTGTCGATGGGCTGGTAATAATCCTTGAAGAACGACTCCGCCAGCTCTCCGACCGGCCTGCCGGCATCCAGCGCCGTCTTGACCTGGTTCGCGAACTGCAGCAGCTCCACCGTCCGGACGGTCTCGGTATAATACTCATAGGCACGGTAAACCGGATTGCGCTGCGCATAAAGGCCATGCAGGCGCTCCGGCAGGCCCTCATAAGCCGTTCCCGCCGCCCAGGCGGAAAAACGGCGCTCGTAGTCATCCTTGGCCGCAACGGTCTTCAGGCGCGCAATGCCCTTCGCCTCCCCCTGCCACTTCTTCCAGGCATTGGAGATGTTGGCGTACTTGGACGAGTACTGGATGCGGACCGCCTGGTCCTGCTCCATATACTTCCGCAGGATGTCCAGGCGCAGCGTGCGCAGGGCGATCTTCTCCGGATCGGAAACCTCGCCCACATAGCGGACGGCGTCGGAGGCCACGTACTCCTGCGTGCTGCCTGGGCAGCCGTAGACGAAGGTGAAGTCGCCCTCCTTCACGCCGGCACGCGAAACCGTAAAGAAACGCTTCGGCGTATACGGAATGTTATCTTCCGAATAATCAGCCGGTTCGTTATTCTTATCTGCATAAATGCGGAAGACGGAAAAGTCCCCCGTATGGCGGGGCCACATCCAGTTGTCCGTGTCGCCGCCGAACTTGCCGATCGACGAAGGCGGGGCGCCTACCAAGCGCACGTCGCGATAGACCTTATAGACGAAGAGGAAGTACTGGTTGGCGTAATAGAGCGCCTCCACGCGGGCGCGGATTCCCTTGTCCGGATTCGCCACCTGCCGCACGATCGCATCGCCGTTGACCTTGACCAGCGAGTCGCGCTGCGCCTCGCTCATCGAAGGCACATAACCCTTCAGCACCTGGTCCGTGACCTCGTCCATGCGCTCCAGGAAACTTACGGTCAGCCCCGGATTCGGAAGCTCTTCGCGGCGGGACATGGCCCAGAAGCCGTCTCTGAGGTAGTCATGCTCCACGCTGCTGTGCTGCTGGATCTGGCTGTAGCCGCAATGGTGGTTGGTGAAGAGCAGGCCGTTGTTCGAAACGATTTCGCCCGTACAGCCCGAGCCGAACAGCACCACGGCATCCTTCAGGGAGGCCTGGTTCACGCTGTAGACATCCTCCGCCGTCAGGCGGAAACCATGGGCCTGCATATCCTCGATGCGCTGCGAAATCAGCACCGGCAGCCACATGCCCTCGTCGGCCCGTGAAGGCTGGAAGACGGCCGCCAGACAGAGTGCCGTCAATATAAAGTATTTCTTCATATAAAATCAGTTATCTGCTTCCCCTTCAGGAAGAGGTTTCTTTGGATTCTTCGGGACGCCAAGTTTGATCAGCTGGCGGGCGGAGGTCAGGATGGACTGGCCGGACTCATCAATTTTGGCCGACACGGCGTCGTACTGCTTCATCGCTTCGCGCAGCTTCTCCCCCATCGTCGCATGGGCTTTGGAGAAGTCGTACACCCGGTCGATCATGTTCTGCGCCGCCTTGATGATCTTCTCCTGGTTGCGCACCTGGTCATAGTTGGTCCATGCGATGCGTATCATCCGCAGGAAGGGCATCAGCGTCTCCTCCGTCGCCAGCAGCACGCCCTGGGCGTACGCCTCGTTGAAGATGTTGGGGGCGAGCGATTTGGCGAGCTGCAGCGAGCCGTAGTTCGGCACGAACATCACCACGTAATCCAGGGTTTTGCAGCCTTCGCGGATGTAATGCGGGTAGCGCTTGCCGGAAAGGTCCTTGATCTGCGCGCGAATGGCCTGCAGGTTGCGCTGCGCGGCTTCGTCCTTCGCGGCCGGGTCCTCGGCGGCGAACCAGTCGGAATAGGCATCCAGCGACACCTTGGCGTCGATGATCACTTCCGTCTTGTCCGGGTAATGCAGGATGTAGTCGGGGCGCATACGCTTGCTGCTGTCATCGTTGTGCACCGTCTGACCGAGCGCGTCGCGCAGCGTCTCCTCCCGGTCGAAGTCGCGGCCTTCGACCATGCCTTCATTCACCAGCATGTTGTAAAGGATGACCTCGCCCCAGCCGCCGGCGGTCTTGTTCTGGCCCTTCAGGGCAGAAGCCAGGTTGTCCGCCTTGGCGCCGATGCTGGAAGTCTGGTGCTGGAGGTTCTTGACGGCCTGCTCCATCGCCTCCTTCATCTGTGCCGTGCCCTCGGTCTGGGATTTCCGCTGGGCCGCGAACGCCTCCTGCATCGCCTTCAGGTCCTTCCCGAGGTTGCCGGAGATGTTCTGGAAGGTCTCCTCCGCCTTCTTGGAGATGGCCTCCTCGCGCTGCTTGAGCAGCTTCTCCGTCTCGGCGGTCATCTGGCTGCGTATGCCTTCGATCTGCTGCTGGAGCGCCTTCTCGTTCGTTTCGCGGATCAGCTGCAGTGCCTTCTCGTTGGCCTCCGCATCGCTCCGGCGCAGGGCCTGGGCCGTCCGGACTTCCGCGTCCTTGCGGACAATCACAATCACCAGCACAGCGATGACCAGCACCGAAGCACCCAGGATGATATAGCTTGTCAATTCCATTTCATCATTTTTTATGAGGATGCAATTTACAAAAAAATCCCTAACTTGCAGAAAAAAACAGCCCATGAAGAAATCCGCCCGTATCGCCGGTTTCCTGTTCTTAGCCCTGTCCCTGACCGATGTCGTCCCCCTCTGTTTCGGCATCGGGAGCATCCATCCCCTGGTCAAGCCTTTCCTGATCCCGTCCCTTGCTGCGGCCGCCCTGTTCTCGCTGCTTCCGGAGCATAAGGGACGGCAGACCGTCCTGCTCGCCCTCGGTATGGCCCTCCACGCGGCAGGCGACATCCTGCTGATCTTCGACTCCCGGGGTTTCATCTGGTTCGCGGCCGGGCTGGCCGCTTTCCTGCTCGGGCATTTCTGCTATATAGCGGTGCTGCTGCACAAGATGGGCCGCCTGCGGGGCTGGAAGGAGATTTTCACCTGGATCATCCCCATGCTCGCCTTTCCCATCATCTCCGTCTTCGAGGTCCAGGGCGCTCTCCGCATCGTCCTTGCCGTCTACGCCGCCACGCTGTTCTACGTGACCGCCAGCGGCGGCCTGTGGATCCTGCGCGGGCGCAAGCTGGGCTGGCGCATCCTCGCCGGCGGCCTGTTTTTCATCGTCTCGGACACCATGCTTGCGCTACACGCCTTCAACGGGGTGGATTTCCCCCTGCGCCACTCCGCCGTGATGGGCTCCTACCTCTTCGCCGAATGGTTGCTGGTCAGCGGTATGGTACGGCAGCGTTTTTTTGATTAACTTTGGAACGTGAAAAAATATAATATCCTGCGACCGGAAGCCGCCACGTCATTCGGTGACGCCATCGCTTCCCTGCTTGAAAAACTAACTGCATACTTCCTTGCGGAGACCGGCGAAGGCCGGCATCCGGTATTCGTACGCTTCTTCCTGAGCGACGCCCAGAACCAGGTCGACGCCCTGCGGACCGCCCTGGACGATTGTCCGTGGGCCGGCATCGCCACCTCGATGGTGGAGCAGCCGCCCCTCGACGGCAGCCGCGTCGTCGCGCTCGCACTGACGGACTCCGCCTGCCCCAACTGGCTGTTCCACAGCCTGCGCCTCAGCGAAGAAGAAGCCGCCGGAAAAGACTCCTACGCGCAGGCGCGCCTGCTTTTTGACAAGTATCTCGACCGCATCCGCCCGCTCGGGCTGGAGCTCAAGACGCACTGCGTCCGCACCTGGATCTACGTCCGCGACATTGACGCCAACTACGCCGGGCTCGTGAAGGCCCGCAACGACGTGTTCGACGCCGAAGGGCTCAGCCATGACACCCATTACATCGCTTCCACCGGCATCGGCGGAGCCACGGAAGGGCGCAGCGCCGTCGTTGCCATCGACTTCCTGACCTGTCCCGACATTCAGGAGACGGACAAGACCTACCTCAAGGCCCTGTCGCATCTCAGCCCAACGCACGATTACGGCGTAGCGTTCGAGCGGGGTGTCCGCCTCTCCGACGGGCAGATCTTCATCAGCGGCACCGCCAGCATCGACCACCGCGGAAAGGTCCTTTACGAGGGGGATGTGCTCGCCCAGGCAGACCGCCTGCTCGAGAATATCTCCACCCTGCTTGCCGAGGGAGGCTCCTCCCTGGCGCAGATCCCCTACTTCGTCATCTATCTTCGGGACATCTCCGACTACGCTCTCATCGACGCTTACATGGAGCGCCGCTTCCCAGGCATCCCGCGCGTCCTGCTTGAAGCACGCGTCTGCCGGCCGACCTGGCTGATCGAAATGGAAGTCGAGACGAATGGATAACGGTATCAACAAGATATCGTGGCGCGAGCGCATTGGCTTGGGCTCCGGCGAACTCGCGGAGAACCTCATTTACCAGACGGTCAGCATCTGGCTGCTCTTTTTCTACACCAACGTATTCGGGCTGAAGCCGGAGGTGGTCACCTACGGCGAATACACGACCGGCCGGCCTTCGGCACGCACCTGGACGTAGTCAACATGATCACTTCGCCGCAGCGCTATTTCCGCAACGACGCATTCCTGGACGAATGTTTCGCCAAGCTGAAGGGGACTATCTGCAGCTGCCATCTCAAGGATATCCGCCTGCGGGAGGAATACACCTTCCAGCTGGAGGAAACGGCCTGCGGCGCGGGTTCGCTGGACCTGGAACGCTATGCACGGCTGGCCAGCGCGGAGCGGCCGCGCCTGCCCATGATCATCGAGCACCTGGACGACGACAAAGCGTACCTCGCGAGCGTGGAATACGTTCAAAGGCGCCTGTGCGCCTATCTCGACGCGCGGTAGGTCCAGGCATAGAGGGCCTGTCAAAGACGGATGTGTTCTTTCCGGACGGCAGCTTCCAGCAAAGTCCCCGGTATGATGGACTTGACGGCCTGGACCACGACGTTCAGCAAAGATTCGTGGATGTAGTCCTTGCGGATGGCCAGGCAGATCGTACGTTTGGGTTCGGGATTCACGATGGGCCGCAGATTCTTCTGCATGCTGAACAGGATCAGATCGACGTGCGTTTCCGGGATCATCGTGAGTCCGCCGTTTTCGTTCACGATCTGGATCAGGGTTCCCACACGCCCGCCTTCGAAGTAATGTTCGTAGTTGACGGCTTCCGACTCGGGAAGGGAGGTGGTGTCCAGCAAGCGTACGCCGCCTTTCATGATCCAGACAGGACGACCGGTCAACCTGCGGGCCTGAAGGGTTTCGCAGGCGTAGTCGGGATCCTTTTCAGACACATAGGCAAAATAACGTTCCGTCCAGAGCGGGATTTCCAGCAGTTCCGGGTCGCCTGCCGGCGAGGACAGGATGCCCATGTCGATTTCCGCCTTGTGCAGGCGTTCACGTATGGTATCGCTCATCATTTCCTGCGTCATCAGAGAGATGGCAGGGTAATGGGCGCCGATGTACTTAAAGAGACCCGGGACCAGGATGGGAGCGACGGTCGAAATGAGGGCGATCTTCAGGGGACCGGACAGAAGTTCCTTCTCGGAACGGGTCATTTCGGTGATCTGCGCCGCATTGTAGAGAACGACTTTCGCCTTGTCAATGATCTTTCGGCCCATCCCGGTGGGCACCACCGGATGGGCGTCCCGGTCGAAGAGGATTACGTCCAGTTCATCTTCCAACTTCTTGACCATCAGGCTCAGCGTGGACTGGGTGAGCTCGCAGGCCTCGGCGGCCTTCCCGAAATGCCGGTACTGGTCGATGGCCACGATGTATCGGAGTTGCTGAAGTGTCATGCCTTGTTTGATTGAAAATATCAATGCAAAGATAAAAATTTTTGTATTGATAAATGACACGGGGCACCCTATTTTTGCACGGTTTTTTTCGGAAATGAACGCAAAGGTCATTATCTGGTACGTCGGCGTGGCACTGCTCCTGATCAGTGCACTGATGACCGTGTCCGGCATCATTGCCTGCTATACGCCCGGGGACCCCAGCCGGGTTCCCCTGTTCTTCTCGGCCTTCATCACCTGCATCGTCGGATTCTTTCCGCTCATCTTCATCCGCAGCGACGCCCATAAGCTCAATTTCCGGGAAGCCAACGGCATTGTCGTCGCCTCCTGGCTGTTCGGCTGCCTTTTCGGAATGCTTCCTTATTATTTTTATGGCGGCGACTTCAATCTCGTGAATGCGCTCTTCGAGAGCGTCTCCGGCTTCACGACCACCGGCGCTTCCATCCTCACCGACATTGAGGCGCTGCCGCGCGGACTCCAGTTCTGGCGGATCGCCACGGCCTGGGTGGGCGGTATCGGAATCGTCACCCTGTTTTCGCGCCTGATGTTCGGACGGGCGGACCAGTCCAAACTGTCCGGTTCCACCATTTCCACCCTGGCCCGCCAGAGCATGTCGGGCGCCCGGAGCGAATTCTTCGCCAACCGTATCCTCGTGACCTACATCGTCCTCACGCTGCTAACTCTTTTCGCTCTGAAGGTCACGGGGTTAGGATGGTTTGATGCCGTAACGACGGCCATGTCGGCCTGCAGCACCTGCGGGTTCTGCAACGGCAACGCCAGCATCGCCACATTCGGCAATCCTGCCGCCGAAGTGGTCCTGATCATCGCCATGCTGGCCTCGGGAGCCAATTTCAGTCTCATTTTCCTGACCTTCGTAGACGGCAGCCACAAAAACATCCTCAAGTCGGAGGTTTTCCGGATATTCTTCGGGCTAGTCGCCTTGTGCACCGTGCTGATCACCGTGGACCTGTTGACCGGCGGCGGATACAGCTCGGTCGGCGTGGCGCTGCGGGATGCGGCATTCCAGGTGGCGTCCATCTCCACCACGACGGGATTCGCGACGCAGGACACCACCCTGTGGCCGACCCTCTCGATGGGAATCCTGGTCATCTGTTCCCTCTTCTGCGGCTGCAGCGGCTCCACTTCGGGCGGCATCAAGATGGACCGGCTCATTCTGGCCGTCAAAGGAATCAGCAGGAAGATGCGCAACTTCATGAATCCCAGCGCCGTCTATACCGTCCGCCTGGACGGAAGCGCCAGCAGCGACCAGCAGGTGAACGAGGTGTACGGCTTCATTTTCTGCTACCTGGTCATCCTGGCAGCCGGCGGGATTGTCAATATGGCCGGCGGCCTGGATTTCACGACTTCGCTCACGGCCTCCATCGCCTGCATCGGCAATGTCGGCCCCGGTTTCGGGGCGGTCGGCTCCATGGCGAACTACGGCGATTTCCCCGCCCTGCTCAAGGTCTCCGGGATGCTGGAGATGCTCATCGGACGTCTGGAAATCTTCCCGATCCTGTATTTGTTCCAGGGCTTCCGGAAGTCCTGACGGGCGCGGCTTATGCCCGGTACTTCTTTCCCGGGAAGAATTTGGACACCTCCCGGCAGTAGCGGTCGTATTCGGGATATTTCGCGGAGCTGATTTCCTCTGCGAAGGCACTGCTGCCCAGGAAAAGGACGATCAACAGCAGGGCACCGATGATGCTCCAGTTGAAGATGCCGATGCCGCCGGCCACGGAGAAGAGGTAGAATGCACACCAGGTACCCTGTTCGGCAAAATAATTGGGATGACGGCTGCGGCTCCAGAGCCCGACGGTATTGAATCCCTTGTCGTAAGGCGACGGCAGCTCATTCAGGCACTTCCCCGCCTTGAGCATCTTCCACTTGGCCGTCTGGAAGGCCCACTGCTGCTCGTCGGCGACGGTCTCATACACGACAAAGCCCAGCATCAGCACGGCCGCGAGGGCGTCAACCCAGCCGAACGGCACCGTCACGTTCATCAACACCAGCGCCGGGAAAGTGATCATCAGCACCAGGGCATTCTGATAGATACTGATGAAGAAAAGATTGAAGATCATCCACTTCCAATGCGGCTGGAATTCCTTCTTCGCGCGCAGCACCGACCAGCGATAATCCTCTTCCCCCTCCCAGAATTTGAGTCTGTAGGCTCCTTTCCGGCCGAAGTTAAAGGTGAGTCGGCAGCCCCAGACCGTAGCCAGCACGGCCATCACGACCAGGCGCGACATCATGCCACCCCGAACGGCAATCACCCAGGTATAGGCGATGGGAAGCAGGCTCCAAAGCTTGTCCATCTGGCTGTTGTTGCCGGTCAGTTCGCCGACGACAAAGCAAAAGAGGGCGCTACCACCCATAATGAGACCGAGGATCCTGAGTGTGTCCAGCTGGGATGCGTCGAGGGCCGGTCCCACGAAAATATAAAGCAACGGGCACGCGACAACGGAGATCACGATGAGGGTTCCTACAAGTTTGATATTCATGGATACCTGGTTTAGAATTGGGGCAAAGATACGAAAAATGACTATATTTGGGTATTCAACTCACAATTGGTATGAAAGCAATCCACACAGATAAGGCTCCGGCGGCCATCGGCCCCTACAGCCAGGCCATCGACAGCGGCGCGGGCATCGTGTTCGTGTCCGGACAACTCCCCATCAATCCGGCTACCGGCGCATTTCCCGAAGGCGGGATCCAGGAGCAGACCCGGCAGAGCCTCAGCAACGCCAGGGCCATCCTGGAAGCGGCCGGCCTCGGCCTGCAGCACGTCGTCAAAACGACTGTGTTCCTCGCTGACATGGCGGACTTCGCCGCCATGAACGAAGTGTACGCCCAATTCTTCGCCGCTCCCTTCCCGGCCCGGAGCGCCGTGGCGGTCAAAACGCTGCCCAAGGGCGCCCTGGTGGAGATTGAGTGCATTGCTGCAAAGAATCAGTAAATCTAATCATACAATGAAAAAGGTATTCTTCCTCCTGGCCGCGGCGTTGAGCCTGGCCGCCTGCAACTGTTCAGAAAAGACCGCAACCAGTCCCGTCCTGACCATCGAAGGCGGACAGGTTCAAGGTGTCGCCGCCGAACTCGACGGCATTTTCGTGTATCGGGGCATCCCGTACGCCGCTCCGCCTATCGGTGAAAACCGCTGGAAAGAGCCGCAGCCGGTCGTGCCCTGGGAGGGCGTGCTGAAGGCCGATGAATTCGGCCATCCGAGTTACCAGGCCGTTCACTACCCCGGCAACTATTTCACGGAGTGGGGCTATGGTGAAGAGAAGCAGTGCAGCGAAGACTGCCTCTACCTCAACGTGTGGACCAAGTATCCCGGCCAGGTGGACCGCAAGGCCCCCGTTGCGGTCTGGATCCACGGTGGCGGCTACCGCGAAGGCTGGGGCTCCGAGCCCGAATTCGACGCGCAGGAGTGGGCTGCCAAGGACGTCGTCCTGGTGTCCATCAACTACCGCCTCGGCATCTTCGGCTTCATGGCCCATCCCGAGCTGTCGGCCGAAAGCCCCAACGGCGTGTCCGGCAATTACGGCATCCTGGACCAGATTGAGTCCCTGAAATGGGTCAAGAAGAATATCGCCCAGTTTGGCGGCGATCCCGATAACGTCATGATCTTCGGCCAGAGCGCCGGCGGCGGCAGCGTCCGGACGCTTTGCGCCTCGCCGCTGGCCAAACCGTACTTCCACAAGGCCGTCATCATGAGCGCCAACGGCCTCAACGTGGTCAAGAACCAGAGCTTCACCCTCGCCGGTGGCGGCCCGGCTGTTCCGCCGGCCATGATCAAGATGATGTTCGGCGGCCAGACCCTGCAGGAAGCGGAAGCCGAGGGTAAAGCCGTCATGGACTGGGCCGGCCTGACCGACCTGAAGAAGATGCGCGCTGCCGCGACGGATGCCGTCCACGCTGCCAGCGCCCTCTATACCTCCGCCACCGGCAAGGGCGGCATCACCATCACACCCATCATCGACGGCCACGTGTCCGTGGAAATCTTTGACGATGCGGCTGCGGACGGTTCCCTGGCCGATGTGCCGTATATGATCGGCTACACGCTCAACGACATGGGCGACATGTCGGCGGGCATCGCCGCTTTCTGCGCCAACCGCCAGGAGCGGGGCGCCAAGGCATGGGCCTACGAGTTCGCCCGTCCGCTGCCGGACGACGGTTCCCACCCGGAGGACAAGCTCAAGGGTGCGTTCCATTCTTCCGACCTCTGGTTCGTATTCAAGTCGCTCCAGCACTGCTGGCGTCCCTGGACCCAGGGCGACTGGGACCTTTCCGAGAAAATGCTCACCGCCTGGACCAACTTCGCCAAATACAGCGACCCGAACGGCCCGGACGGCGGTATCTGGACGCCCTGCACGAAAGAGAATGACAACTTCATGCTCTTCAAGCTGGATGCGGCCGACGCCGAAGCATCCGAAATGGGACAGCCGATCAAATAAATTATTATGAAGAAATTACTCTTTGGGGCATTGCTGCTGACCACCCTGTTCACGGCGTGCGCACAGACCAAGAAAGTCTCCATCCTCGGAGACTCGTATTCAACCTATCAGGGCTACAACCCGGAAGGGTACGCACCCTTCTACCCGGATGCCAACAACGACGTCAAATCTGTTGACCAGACCTGGTGGAGCCTCTATATCAAGGCCAAGGGCTACGAACTGGAGCAGAACAACTCCTGGGGCGGCACCACCATCTGCAGCACCGGTTATTTCGGGCGGGTAAATTACGAATCGTCCTTCATGGGCCGCGTGGACATGCTCGGCAACCCGGACATCATCTTCCTCTTCGGCGGCACCAACGACGCCTGGTCGCGCGCCCCGATCGGCGAGTACCAGTGGTCCGACTGGACCCAGGACGACTGCAAGGCTTTCCGCCCTGCCCTAGCCTACCTGCTGGACGCGCTGCAGAAACGCTATCCGAAGGCGAAGATCTACTCCATCCTGAACTCCGAGCTGCGGGAAGAGATCAATGAGTCCATGCGCGCCGTTTGCCAGCATTATGGCGTGCAACTGATTGAGCTGCATGACATTGAGAAGCAGAACGGACACCCGTCCATTGCCGGCATGCAGAGCATCTGCGATCAGCTCCTGGAAGCCATCGACTAAAGCTTTTCTTCAAAGATATCCTCTTCCGGCTCGACCCCTTCCGGGTCGGGCTGATAGTTCAGGATGTCGCCCGGGAGGCATTCCAGCACCTTGCAGATCTTGTTGAGCGTGGTGAAGCGGATGGCCCGGCCTTTCCCTGTTTTGAGCAGGGAAAGGTTGGTCATCGAAATGCCGATCTTTTCGGACAGCTCGGAGAGCTTCATGTGCCGCTCCCAGAGCATCTTGTCGAGGTTGACGGTAATCATATCGTGAGTTTGCTGTCTTTGGCGGTGAGGTAGGCCATCCTGTAAAGTCCGGCGAACAACAGGATGGCCAGCGGAACGAAAAAGGTATTCCCGTCTAGCACGGAGCACGTGGCCCCCTGAAGCACGTCCTCGTAGTTGGCGTGGGCAAAGGTCACAAGCGCCGCGACCACCGCCGTCCAACGAAGGAGGGCAATGTTGGATTTCGGGAAAATCTCGCCGGTCTGCAGGGCCCGGTTCGTGCGGACCAGGAAGATCCAGCAGAACACATAGAGAAGGGTCGCACCGATGAGCCAGCCGGCAATGACGAAATACTGCCAGGCAAGATGGTCCGGATTCCAGACCACGGACTTCCGGACCCACAGCTGATTGACCGTGGTGCCGTAGATGAAGACGAGGTAAAGTGTCGTGATGATCAGGATGGCGATGGACAGCCCCTTGATGTTCTTTTGTGTTGAATTCTTCATGTCTTTAATTGATTTGTTTGATCAATCCGGAGACAAAGATAATGCCATTTTTACGAAAATCATAAAATAATTATACGGATTTCGTAAAATCCATGGATACCAATTAAATATTTTTTGGTTATCTTTGACTCGAGAAACCAAATAATCAACCACATGAAGAAAATCATTCTCTTTTCCGCCATCGCTGCGGCGATTGCCCTGAGCGGCTGTCAGACCCGGCAGAACGAACCCTCCGCCATGGATGTCATCATGTCCCGGATCAGTATCCGCAGTTATACCGGCGATCCGGTATCCCGGGATCAACTGGAGACCATCCTGAAGGCCGGCATGGCCGCGCCTAGCGCCATGAACGGCCAGCCCTGGCGTTTCGTCGTCGTGACGGATAAGGACCCGGCCCCGAAAGACAAATGGAAACCGGAATTCATTCACTGGGAGCAGTGGTAATATGATCAGAAGGACATTCATCAAGACAGCGGCCCTGGCCGCTGTCGGCACGGCGGCCTATGCTTCGCCGCTTTCCGCTACACTGACAAATTCAGACGCCCGCATGAAAGTGCTATTGATTAACGGCAGTCCCCGCCCGGACGGCAACACCTTCTGCGCCCTGCAGGAGATTGAGAAACAACTGAAGAAGCAGGGCATCGACACCGAGATCTTTCAGATCGGCGCACGGCCGGTCCGGATGTGCATCAACTGTGGCGGCTGCCGGCGCAACGCCGGCAAGGGCTGCGTCTTCGACGACGACCCCTGCAACGAGATCGCCCGCAAGCTCGCCGAGTCGGATGCACTGATCGTCGGCTCCCCCGTTTACTACGGGCAGCCGAACGGCGGCATCCTGGCCGTGATGCAGCGCCTGTTCTACTCCGCCGGACACCTGGTCCAAAACAAACCGGCGGCGGCTGTTGCCATTTGCCGCCGCGGCGGCGCCACGGCGACGCTCCAGACCATGAACATGATGTTCGAGATGATGAACATGCCCGTGGTCACCTCCCAGTACTGGAACATCGCCTACGGCGCCGGGAAGGGCGAGGCAAAGCTCGATGCCGAGGGCATGCAGACCATGCGCACGCTTGGCAACAACATGGCCTGGCTGCTGAAGAAGATCCACGCCGGCGGCGATTCCGCCCCGCAGCGCGACGAGCAGCCGGCATTCACGAACTTTATCCGATAAGCCATGAGACAGATACTGATTACCCTCGCGCTGTGCCTGGCCGTGCTGGGCCTCAACGCACAGAACTACAAGCAAGTCAACGACATCAGCTATACCGGCAAGTCCGACGCGTACGCGCAGGAGCGGCTGAAGCTCGACGTCTATTACCCGGAGGGGCAGAAAGACTGTCCCGTCATCGTCTGGTTCCACGGCGGTGGCCTGGAAGGCGGCAACAAGGAGATTCCCGCGCAGTTGCAGAAGAAAGGCTGGGTCGTCGTCGGCGTGAACTACCGGCTGCTGCCGAAGGTGACGGTCCGCGAGACGCTGGACGACGCCGCCGAGGCCGTGGCCTGGGTGTTCCGCCACGCCGCCGAGTATGGCGGTGACCCCGCCAAGATCGTCGTCACCGGCCATTCCGCCGGCGGCTACATCGGCATGATGCTTTGCCTCAACAAGGCCTGGCTGGCGGGCTACGGCGCCGACGCGGACAACGTGTGGATGTATATCCCGTTCAGCGGGCAGGCCGTCACGCACTACAATGTCCGCAAGATGCAGGGCCTGCAGCCGCTGCAGGTCACCATCGACGAGTTCGCGCCCATCTACTGGGTACGCCCGGATTGCCCGCCGCTGGTCCTCATCTGTGGCGACCGCGAGCTGGAGCTCTACGGCCGTTACGACGAGAACCAGTACCTCGCCCGGATGATGAAACTGGTCGGGCACGAGCAGACCTACCTCTACGAACTGGACGGCCACGGCCACAACACCATGGTCGGCCCCAGCTTCCACATCCTGGAGACGCACATCAACCAGGCACTGGGCAAACGGGTATTTCAGTAGTTTTGCTATCTTTGTACAATAACACGAACTAATTCCACATCCGTATGAAAAAGTATGTATGCAATGTTTGCGGGTACGAGTACGACCCGCAGGCCGGCGACCCCGACAACGGAATCGCCCCCGGAACCGCCTTTGAAGACCTTCCCGCAGACTGGGTTTGCCCCCTGTGCGGCGTAGGGAAAGACGATTTCTCCGAACAATAAAAAGATGCGCCCGGGCTCCCCGCCCGGGCGTTTTCTATGATTCTCTGCAGGAATTAAAATCTGCTGTAGATGAAATAGGCCAGGGCCACCTGGGCCAGGAGTATCAGCGGGAGGCCGATGGCGAACTTCTTGTGCTTGGTCTTGTGGTGGAAAACGCTCATGCCCAGCAGGGCGCCGACGCTGCCGCCGAACACGGCAAGCAGGATCAGCGTCGCCTCCGGGATGCGCCATTTGCCCTTCCGGGCCTTCCACTTGTCGAGGCCATAGGCCAGGAAGGTCAGGATGTTGATTCCGATGAGATAATAGATTACAATCACGTCTGCAAAAATAAAAATCTTTTTGGTTAACTATGATACGGAGAAAATACCTATCTTTGATTGCATTAACCGAAATCCCAATGAAACGTTTTCTCCTCTTCCTGGCCGTACTGGCCCCTGCGCTGCTGCAGGCGCAGAACATGCCCTTCATGCAAGACCTTTCCTACTATGTTGAGAACCTTTCCGTGTATGGACTCAACCAGGAAGAAGGAAGAGCCTTTCACATCCCGGACAAGCACATTTCGCTGGACGGAAAATGGAGATTCTACTATAGCGAGAATCCGGCCGGGATTCCGGACGGTTTTTTCAACGCAGGCTTCAACGACCGGAAGTGGGACCTCATCGAGGTGCCGTCCAACTGGGAGATGATGGGCTACGGAGAGCCACTTTTCCGCAATGTCAGCGCGCCTTTCAAGACGAACATGATGCCTGCGGCTACGCAGTATATGCCGATGCGCCGTCCGCAGATGGGGACGCCACCGGCGCCCGCGCCGTTCAGCGTGACCGTGCCGAACATCCCGATGGATTACAACCCGACCGGCGCCTACCGGACCACGTTCAATCTCCCCTCCTCCTGGAAGGGCGACCGGATCTTCATCCGCTTCGAGAAGGTGGCGTCCGCCTCTTTCGTCTGGATCAACGGCCAGGAAGTGGGATACAACGAGGGAGCGCAGGAGCCTTCTGAATACGACATCACCCCGTATGTCAAGCCGGGCCGCAACACGGTGGCCGTGCTGGTCCTGAAGTACAGCGACGGCTATTATCTGGAGGGTCAGGATTACTGGCGCCTCGCCGGCATCTTTGACGACGTCACCGTCTTTGCCACACCCCAGGCCCGCATCCGCGATTGGCAGGTCATCACCGATTTCGACAAAACGTTTACGGATTCTGACCTGCGCCTGACCGTTGACCTGAAAGCGTATGATGCACCTGCTTCCGGGTACAGCCTGACCGCCGAGCTTTCCCGTGACGGTAAACAAGTTGCCCGGATGCAGCAAGACGCCGTCTCCATTGCGGCGCGCAGCAGCGAATCCGTTACCCTGCGTACCCGCGTCGATTCTCCCAAGAAGTGGACGGCCGAGACGCCTGATCTGTACGACCTCAAGATGACGCTCAAAGATGCCTCCGGCCGCGTCGTGGACGAGGTCGTCAAGCGCATCGGTTTCAAGAAAACCGAAATCATCGACGGCGTCTTCTACCTCAACGGACAGCCGCTCAAGGTGATCGCGCAGTGCTCCCACATGCAGCATCCCGAGTTGGGTCACGCGATGGACGAGGCCACCATCCGCAAGGATATGGAGATCCTCAAACAGTTCAATTTCAACGCCGTGCGCACCTCCCACTACCCTCCCGTCAACGAGTATCTGGATCTCGCGGACGAGTATGGCCTGTATATCATTGACGAGACCGGCGACGAGTCTCACGCGACGGAGTATGTCTCCTATATTCCGGATTTCATTCCGATGTATCAGGAACGGGTGCGCCAGATGGTGCTCCGCGACCGCAACCACGCCTGCGTGCTGTTCTGGAGCGCCGGCAACGAGAGCGGCGAGGGTCCCAACATCGCCGAGGTGGTCAAAGAAGGCAAGAAATACGATCCCACCCGCTTCTGGATGTATGGCGGCAATGCGGCCAAGCACGCTGCGGAAGATATCGTCGGCCCGCGCTATCCGATCCCCCTGGAGCACGAGGTCTCCTACGGATTGGACGAAAGCGACAAACGTCCGTCCTTCATGGATGAATATGTCTCCGTGGCCGGCAACGGCGGCGGCTTCCTGGATGATTTCTGGCGGGAGATCGACGAGCATCCGTCCCTGATGGGCGGAGCCATCTGGGACTTCGTGAGCCCCGGACTCACCGCGCCGGTCCGCCGGCTGGTGGACAAATCGCCCTACGGGACCCGGGCGGACATCATGGGCCGCGCCAAACTCGTGGCAGGTCCTACCGGCAAGGCCATCGACCTGGGCCCGATGGAGCAGTGGGTTCAGGTGTACCGCGCGGACAATGTCGAGATCTGCGGAGACAAGCTTACCCTGACCCTGGACATCCTGCCACGGCACTTCAACCGCGGCGGCGGGTATATGATCACCAAGGGCAGCCGCCAGTTTGGCCTCCGGCAGAACTATGACAAGATCGAATTCTACATCGACAACGGCCAGGTGAGAACCGTCATCGGGGACCTCCCCGCCGACTGGGAGGGCCGCTGGCACAATGTGACCGCCGTCTATGACGGCTCCGCCATGAAAGTCTATATCGACGGCGCGGAAGTGGCTTCGGGCGAAGCCTCAGGCAACATCCGCAATCTCCCGCTGTCGCTGTGCGTGGGCCGCAACGAAGAGCGCAACGGCCAGGATACCAACGAGTTCATCATCGACGCGCTGGTTGACAACGTGGGCGTTTTTGCATCCGCCGTCCTTCCTTCCGACGGATTCCATCCGGCGGACGCCGCACTATGGCTGGACTTCGAAGAAGAGATTGCGGAAGGCAGCTACTACTCCTATGGCATCGGCGCGCGCACCTACGGCAGCATCTGGCCGGACCGTGTCCCCCAGCCCGAGATGTGGCAGATGAAGAAGAGCCAGCAGCCGCTCATTTACCGCATGCTGGACAGCCGCACCGGCCTGGTGGAAATCCGCAACCGCAGCTATTTCTCCAACGCTTCCGTCTATGCGACGCGATGGGAAGTGACCGCGGACGGCGAGACCGTCGCTTCCGGCACGCTGAACCTGGACATCAAGCCGCAGGGCAGCATTACCGTTCATGTTCCCTATACCCGGCCGAAGATTGTGCCCGGCAAGGAGTACCGCCTCACGCTGAGTTCCTGCCTGCGCCAGGACGAAATCTGGGCCCCGGCAGGGCACGAGGTGGCCTGGGAGCAGTTCGAGCTGGACGAATGGAACCAGCCGGCCGCCCCCGCCCCGAAGCCCGCCGGCCGCGTCGATCTGACCCGGTCCGACGGGAAGCTGATCGCCTCCGGCTCCGGGTTCTCGTATGCCTTCGACGCCCAAAGCGGCGCCCTGTCTTCCATGCTGGTGGACGGGAAAGAAATGCTGGCGGCTCCGCTCAAGGTGAACCTCTGGCGAGCGCCCGTAGCCAATGAGATCGATGGCTGGAACGCCGGCACCGTCCGTTCGCTGCTGAACAATTCCCAGCAGGGCTACGGCACCATCGGCGCCAGCTCCACCATCGCGGCCATTTATTATGCCGCCGGGTTGGATAAGTTGAACTGGTTTCCCGTCTCGGTCCAATCGCGCACGGAGGACGGCGCAGTCTATATCGATGTCCGCGAACTGGTCCTCTTCGGCGGCTCCCAGGGGATTACCCAGTTGGACCTGTATATCATGGGACGCCGGGCGATCGGCATGGAGAGCCTCTTCTCCTGGCGGGTGGATGCCGACGGCACCGTGACCGTGAAGCACCAGCTTTTCCCGGAGGGCGACATGCCGGCCTGGCTGCCGCGCGTGGGCGTCACCCTTTCCCTGGATGGCTCCCTGGACCAGGTACAATGGTATGGACGCGGCCCGCAGGCTTCCTATCCCGACAGGAAGAGCGGATACCGGATAGGAGAATGGTCTTCGACCGTGGATGACATGTACGAGCCGTATCTGATTCCCCAGGATTACGGCCTCCACATGGATTGCCGCCGGGTCTGCTTTACCGACGAAGCCGGGAAAGGCCTGATGTTCCGGATGGACGTGCCCTTCGGCTTCAACGCCTATCCTTTCACGACGGACAACCTGACCAAGGCGGTATATCAGTATCAGCTTGAGCGATCCGGCGACATCACGCTCAACCTGAACTACGCCGACACGGGCGTGGGCGACACGGCGCGCGGCACGCTTGCCGGCTATCGCGCCTATCCCCAGACCTATGAGCGGACCATCGTCATCAGCCCTGTCCGATGAGATTTGCGCTTAGGCCTTCTTAAGGCAGCGCCAGGCAACGATAGCTTCGATCAGGCCCAGCACGAAATAGATGTTGCTAAGGGCCACGAAACCCCATACATACCACTCCAGGGCGGTCCACAGCATCAGGAGGATGCCGCAGGCGAAGGTCACCCAATATGCAAGCGGATGTTTCTTGAAGAGCATCACCGCCGCGAGGAGCTGTGTGAGGCCGTTCACGGCCAGCAGGGCGAAGCCGGAGGGGATGAAATCCTTGAAGAATATCTCCGGCCAGGGCAACTTGGCGCGCAGCATGTCCAGCATCGCCTCCCCGCCCCAGCTGACGCCGGTGGGATCCATCCACATCATCACCGCGCCGCCGACGGCGCCGACGGCGATGAAAAGGGTCAGTACTTTCAGGAATGTTTTCATAGGATATCCGCAATCTGGCTGTCTATCTCTTCCGGGGTCACGACGGGCTCGAAACGGGCCACGACCTTGCCTTTCCTGTCAATCAGGAACTTGGTGAAGTTCCACTTGATATCGGGATTGGAAGCATAGTCCGGATCGTTCCTGGAGAGCATTCCGTCCATGAATTTCCCGGTCTCGCTCTCGCCCCAGCCGGCAAAGGGCTTCTCGGCGTACAGCCACTTGAAGATCTCGTTGGCGTTCTCGCCGTTGACGTCCGACTTCGCCATCAGCGGGAAGGTCACGCCATGATTGAGACGGCAGAATTCTTCGATCTCCTCGTTGCTGCCGGGCTCCTGGTGGCCGAACTGGTCGCAGGGGAATCCAATGACAGTGAAGCCTTCGGATTTGTACTTCTGGTACAGGGCTTCCAGCCCGTCATACTGCGGCGTGAAGCCGCATTTCGAGGCGGTGTTGACGACGAGCAGGACCTTGCCTTTGTAGTCGGCAAAGTTGACCTGCTCACCCGAATTGGATTCGGCGCTGAACTGATAGATGGTGTTCGTGTCGTTCGAACAACTGATAGCGCAAATGGCAGCCAGAATAAAAAGGATCTTCTTCATGGATGCAAAAATAAGAATCTTTTTCGTTACCTTTGATACGATAAACAAATTGACAAAATGAAACGTTGCACCCCCCTCTTCCACAGCATTTTCGTCACCGCCCTTCTGGCGGCCGCCGTCGGCTGCTCGTCCAAGTCTTTCACCATCACCTGCGACCTGTCGCCCATACTGGCCCTGTATGATGGAGGTACGGTCATCGACTCCATCCTGGTGCAGTATATGTTGCCCGATGGTGAATATGCGACACTTGGCCGGGCCGAAGTGACGGGAAATGTCGCACGCTATTCCGGAATAATCGAAGAGCCGGCCATCGGGAAAATGAAATTCTTCCTGACGGTACCTGGCGGCTCCGGCTCGTCCGAGTGCAATCTGATCCTCGAGCCGGGAGACATCACCGCAGACGAAAAGTTTTCGTTCCATGGATCCCAGGGCAATGATGCCGTGAATGCGGCGCTGGACCAGCTGGCGCTGTGCGCCAATGATCCGCAGGCCGTTCAGGACCTGGTTGATGAGTTCCAGCGCAAGCAAAACGACGTGACAACGACTGCCTTCTTCTCCAAAACCATCCCGCAGTTAGGTCTGGAGCGTTGGGCAGAAACGCTCGGATCGATGGGTGACGGCGTTCAAAATCACCCCTATATCCAAAAGCTCTCCGAGAGCGTCAACCGGGCACTTGCCGGCCAGGAAGCCATGTCGCCGGGAGCCCGGTATCGGGATTTCCTGGGGACCTGGGAAGGGAAAGAATACAAACTGTCCGATTTCGTGAACCAGGGGAAGTATGTCCTGGTCGATTTCTGGGCCTCCTGGTGCAACCCCTGCCGCAAGGAGATTCCGAACATCATCCGCACCTACAACAAGTACAAGGACAAAGGACTGGAAGTGATTGGCGTTGCCGTCTCCGACAAACCGGAGGACACGGCCAAGGCTGTGAAAGAACTGGGGATCAACTACACCGTATTCAACGAGACGGATGGCAGCGCGTCCAATGCGTATGGCATCCAGTCCATCCCGCAGATCCTCCTCTTCGGCCCCGACGGCACCATCCTCGCCACCGGCATGCGCGGAGAAGAGATTGAACAATCAGTTAAACGAGCACTTAAATAACCCGATATATGATTCTTACCACTACCCCGGCCATTGAGGGCCGCACCATCGTCGAATACAAAGGCGTCGTTTTCGGAGAGGTGATCTCCGGCGTCAACTTTCTCCGCGACTTCGCCGCCAGCATCCGCAACATCGTCGGCGGGCGCAGCGGCTCCTACGAAGAGGAACTCATCACCGCACGCACGCAGGCAATGGATGAAATGGCCAGCCGCGCCGCCCGGCTCGGCGCCGACGCCGTCGTGGGCATCGATATCGACTACGAGGTCTTGGGCGAGAACAACGGCATGCTGATGGTCACCGCCTCCGGCACAGCCGTCAAACTGGCTTAGTCCGTATCAGATGGATACTTTCATTGATGCATTGCTGAGCGGCAAGACCGACAGGATTCCGGACGAATACGACTGGTTCGCCCCGCTGCTCGGCGACTGGGACTGCGACTACTACGACGAGCCCGAACCGGGCCGCAAACGCCACGTCAAGGGAGAATGGATTTTCCGCAGGATCCTGGAAGGCACAGGCATCCAGGACATCTTCATCTTCCCATCGCGGGCTACGAAGGAGACCGAGCCGCAGCCTGACGGCGAATACGGCTCGTCGTTCCGGATGTTCAACAAGACCGCCAAGTGCTACGACGTCGTGTACACCTGCGACCATGCCATGAAGCGGCTCTGCTTCACCAAGCAGGGCGACCGGCTGGTCGGCAAGGTGCTCTCGGAAGAGAATGCCTACTGGATCTTCTCCGACATCACCCCGGACAGTTTCCGCTGGGAAAACGTCCGGATCAAAGACAACGGGGAGAAGTTCCAGCTCTGTGAAATCTACGGCAAGAGGATAGGATAATCGATGACCTTCCAGCACACAAACAGGGCCGGGTTCTGGTTGGGAATCCCGACGCTGTTCATCTACCCGATTATCTGGATGGCGCGGATTGCCGAGGGAATTGAAAGAGAAGGCGCTCACGATGGGAATCGAGGGGCCGCACACTTCCTGGTGGCACATGTTCGGCTGGAATGTCTTCGGCTTCCTACTGCTGGGCCCCGGCATCGCCACGAAGCGCTTTTTCGACACGCTCAACCGGATCGAGCGGAAAATGAACGGGAGTAATCGCTAAATTGATTATATTTGTTTTTGTCAATTTAGTTAGGTGTATGAACCAAAAACTCTAGAAAATGAAGGAATACCTCATTCGCTCTATTGTAACCGCATTGGTCTTCGGCGGACTTACGGTGGTTTTTGATGCCATTTTCAACGAAGTGGGCAGCATCTGGAAATACGTAGTTTCCGGTATTATATTTGGTTTTGTCTACGAAGGATGGTGGCATTTCTATCGAAAAGGGACATTCTCCAAAAAGAAAGACCGAACGGAGAAATGAACAGACTTCCCCTTCTTTTGCCCATCCGGTCCATCGTCTTTGTGCTGGTCTTCGTCATTGGCGCACTGGCTGCGCACAAACATGTCGATGAAATCAGCAACTGGTGGAGCATCATCGCAGTTGTAGTCAACATCCTGAACATTCTGCTACTGGTGTATGCCGCCCGCCGGAACGGCAAGACATACTGGGAACTCATTAACTATCAGAAGGGAAAGACGCGGCTGGGGCAGGTTCTTCTTGTTTCCCTGATGATCCTGACCATCGGCACAGCCGGGATGTACCTGGCCGGCTACCTCTGCTACGGGATTCTCCCCTACGCCGCCCCGATGATGATCGCCCCGATTCCGAAGGTCCTGGCCATCATTAACCTGGTTCTGCTGCCTGTCACGACGGCATTCGCCGAAGACGGTCTGTACCTGGGTTGCGGCGTCAACCAGATCCGGAACAAGGCCGCCGCCATCCTGGTCCCGGCATTCTTCTTCGCCTTGCAGCACTGCTTCATCCCGACCTTGTTCGACGCCCCGTACATCCTATACCGTTTCCTTTCCTTCCTTCCACTGACCATCATCTTGTGCTGGTACTATTACAGGAAGCGCAATCCCCTCCCCATCATGATCGGACACGCCCTGATCGACGTGGCCACTGCCGCTCAAATCCTGGCATCCTCCACGATTCCCGGTTTCTTCGAAACCATGTGCAACGCAGCCTTATCATGAAACCAAATGTTTTATAGTTTTTCGCGAACTGTGTTGTCTAACGAAGATTTGAAGATGAAAAAGATTCTTACGATAGTTGCTCTGCTGTTTTCATTCGCGTTCCTTTCGAACGCCCAGGACGGCACCTGGACGGGAAAACTCGATGTCCAGGGAATGAAACTTACAATCGTCTTCCACCTGGACGGTGATGAGCCCTGTATGGATTCGCCGGATCAGGCCGCACAAGGTATCCCTATCCAGGTCGAAAGGAACGATATGGGGAAGATCATCATCCGGATTCCGATGCTCGGCGCCAGCTACGAAGGACTTTGGCTGGGGAATCAGATTGTCGGCACCTTTACGCAAATGGGCCAGTCCCTGGCGCTGACCCTTGCTCCCGGAGAAGACAAGCTGAACCGTCCGCAGACCCCGCAGGGGCCGTTCCCGTATGCGACGGAGGAAGTGTCCTTCGACAATGGAGATGCGCATCTGGAGGGCACGCTGGTGCTCCCGGAGGGATATTCCCGCAAGACCCCCGTCCTGATCTTCGTCACCGGCAGCGGCCAGGAGGACCGGGATGAAACCGTCTTCGAGCACAAGCCTTTTGCGGTCATTGCAGACGCCCTCGGCCGGGCAGGCATCGCCACGCTCCGCTATGATGACCGCGGCGTGGGCGGCTCCACCGGAGAGGTCGCCAACGCCACCACGGAAGATTTCAGGGACGACGCCCTGGCCGGCATCAAGCTGCTCCGGGAGCGCTTCGACAAGGTCGGCGTCATCGGCCACAGCGAAGGCGGCACCATCGCCCTGATGCTGGCGGCCGAGAGGCAGGTCGATTTCATCGTCTCACTGGCGGGCATGGTGGTCTCCGGCAAGGAAACATTGTTATGGCAGAACCGCATTGCGTTCATGGACGCCGGTGTCCCCGCAGAAACGACAGATGTCTATTGCAAAGCTCTGGGCGAAGCCATCGACGCTTGTATCACCGGATCCCCTATACCATCGGCCAGCAAGTATGACCTCCCCGCGGCGTTGGCGCAGAATCTGGCAGCAGCATCCATGCAACTGCAGACTCCTTATCTGAAGTACTTCATCGCAATGGACACTCGTCCACTCCTGGGGAACATAACCTGCCCCATCCTGGCCATCAACGGCACCAAGGACATTCAAGTGGAGCACGAGAGCAACCTGGAAGCCCTGCGTAAAGGCCTGCCGGCGAATCCCAGAAACAGAATTGAAGCCATTGAAGGCGTGAATCATCTGTTCCAGCACTGCACCACCGGCGCCGTCGCCGAATATCGCCAGATTGAGGAGTCTTTCGCCCCGGAAGCACTGGACCTGATTGTCAACTGGCTCTCCGCCTTTAAATAGAATCGTAGCAAATGGAAGATTTTATCCTCAAAGAGATTGACAAGCTGGGCGAGATGCTGCGGATGATCGCCCGGAAGTTGGGGCTGTTGAACGACGGCACCCCGGACTACACCATAACGGACGTGAAGGCCGAATTCGACAAGTCCAGCCTACCTTTCGATTTGGACACCGTCCTGCAACAGGATAACCCGGTCTGGTACCTGACCCAGACCGCCAAGTTCTCCGACTCCGCGCTGGAGACCTTCATCGAAATCCTATTTCATTCGAACCTTGATGAAGACAGGAAAGCAGCGCTCCTGGATGATGCCCTGGCCTATCTTGACGGCAAGGGCAACTTCTCCTTCAAACTTCATTCGCTGAGCAGCAGATGACCTCCGTCAAGCCCTCTCTGGAACTATCCATCCGGGCCGCCCGGGCGAACGATTTGTCGGATATCATGGCCGTTCTGGAGGCGGCCAAGGGTATCATGCGTGCGTCGGGCAATACCCTACAATGGGTCGGTGGCTATCCTTCGGAGGAGGTCATCCTGCAGGATATCGACCGGGGGCACGGACAAGTGGTCATGGCAGACGGCCGCATCGCGGGCTATTTCGCGTTCATCCCCTCCCCGGAGCCGACTTATGCTGCCATCTACGACGGTGCCTGGCTGGATGACTCCCGGCCCTACCACGTCGTGCACCGCATCGGCAGCTATCCGGAGATTCACGGGGTCTTCCGGGCCATCATGGACTGGTGCTTCGCCCGTGACGCGAACATCCGCATCGACACGCAGCGGGACAACCGGATCATGCAACACAATATCCTGAAATACGGATTCCGGTACTGCGGCATCATCTATCTGGCCTCCGGGGACGAAAGGCTGGCCTACCAGCGAATAATCGGGGATAATTGTTAACTTGGCTTGCGAAATGGCAACCGGCAGGCAATACTACCTCGACAACCTGAAGGTCTGGTTGACCGTCCTCGTGATCTTCCACCACGCAGGACAGGCTTATGGTACCGGCGGCGGATGGGCGTATACGCCAAGCAATCCGGCGGAATTCCTCCCATGGCTGGGGAATTTCTTCAGCGTGAACGCCGGCTTCTTTATGGGACTGTATTTCCTGATCTCCGGCTATTTCGTGCCAAGCAGCTACGACAAGAACGGCGGCAAGGCCTTCGTCCGCAAGAAGCTGGTCCGGCTGGGCATCCCCTGGCTGGTGATAGGCACGATCCTGTCCGTCCTTTTGGGTAAGTTTGAGACCGGGCACATGTGGTTCGTCGAAAGCCTGCTCGTGTTCTGCCTCCTCTACGCGCTGTACCGGCGCATCTTCCCGCCAGTCCGCAGCCGCGAGCAGCGACCGACTCTATGGGCCCTGCTGCTGATCGGGCTCGTAATGGGCGCTGGCAGCTTCTTCATCCGCAAGGTGAGCCCGCAGGACCATTGGATCTGGCCCTTCGGCATCATTCCCCTACCGATGGAGCCCGCCCATTACCTGCAGTACGTCATGCTCTTCGTGCTGGGCATCCTGGCCCGGCGCTTCAGCTGGCTGGAGCAGATGAGCGACCGCCTCGGCGCCGCGTCGCTCGGCCTCGGCGTCCTGTTTGCCCTGGGTATTTACCTGCGCGGCGACGGCGCCTGGAGCGCCTTTGTCTGGCGCTGGTTCGGCTTCTATGAATCCCTGCTGTGCGTCTTCCTCTGCGCCGGCCTGCTCTGGCTGTTCCGCCGCTGTGACAACGGCACCAGCAGCTTCAAGCAGTGGTGCGCGGCCCAGTCGTACGGCGCATACATCTTCCACATGCTGCTGATGCTGGTCCTCCAGTTCGCCACCGACGCCGTCTGGATGGGCGCCTTCGGCAAATTCTTCTTCATCGGCGCCGTCACGACCGTTCTGGCGTTCACGCTCACCTGGGCCCTGCGCCTGATACCCGGCGTGAAGAAAGTGATATAGCCGAATTCCGACAAGTTTATTTTATTTTTTGCAAAGTTTTCTTGTCATTTAGAAAATTTTGCTTAGCTTTGCTAGCAGAAACAATCAAACGAACCGAACATGAAATCCAAAAGCATCCTCATGCCGCATGCCTGCCAGAAGGTAGGCTGGTGCCTGGTGGCCCTGTCGCTGATCTTATTCATCGTCAAGGTGCTGTTCTTCGGCCGCAACATCGACGTGGCCTGGTACCTGGCGAAAACCACGCATTTCACGGTTCTCCTTGCATTCTTCTTCCTCTGCCTGTCGAAGGAGAAGGTGGAAGACGAGATGATTTCCGCCTACCGGCTGAAGGCCGCCGGGATTACCGGGTATGCCTTCTTCATCTTTTTCATCCTGCTCAGCATCTTCCTGGAGCTGCATCTCTATCTTCTCTTCGAGCAAGCAGAGGACACCTTGAGCGCGTATCTGTGCGAGTTTTTCCTCATCGTTCTTCCGCTGCTGGTGTTCATCGTGTATTTCGTCACGTTCAAGCTGTTGCTCGTGAAATCCAAAATGCAGTAGCCGCCATGAAGAACACTGTCAAAGTCGAACGCGCCATCCTCGACATCACCCAGCAGCAGCTGGCCGACGCCATCGGCGTGAGCCGCAACACGATCAACTCCATCGAATCCGGCAAATACGTCCCCTCCACCGTCCTGGCCCTCAAGATCGCCCGCCACTTCGGCAAACCGGTCGACGTCATCTTCCAGCTGGATGACAACGACTGAATTAATTGATTATCTTTGTTCTGTCATGAAGCGGCTTTGCAAGTGGATTTCTGATTGGATGGGGGTCCTGGGCCTGGGATCGGCCATCCTGGCACTTGCATTCCCGGAGGTGCTGGGACACCTGAAGCCCTCGCTCATCAATCCCCTGCTGGGCGTGATCATGTTCGGGATGGGTCTGACGCTCAAGGTGGAAGACTTCCGCGTGGTGTTCAGCCGCCCCAAGGACGTGCTCGTCGGCTGCCTGGCGCAGTTCACCGTGATGCCAGCCCTGGCGTTCGGGCTTTCGCGCCTGTTCGGCCTGGACGAAGCGCTCACCATCGGCGTCATCCTGGTCGGATGCTGCCCGGGCGGCACCGCCTCCAACGTCATTACCTATCTGGCAAAGGGCGACCTGGCGCTGTCGGTGGGCATGACGGCCACGTCCACGCTGCTGGCTCCCCTGCTCACCCCGCTGCTGGTTCTGCTGCTGGTTGGCGAGACGGTGGATGTCAACGTGGTCGGGATGCTGCTGAGCATTCTCTGGGTCGTCATCCTGCCCATTGTGCTGGGCCTGCTGGTCAAACGCCTGTTGCCCAAGGCGACGGAGCAGGCCACGGCGTATCTTCCGGCGGTTTCCACCATCGCCATCTGCCTCATCGTGATGATTGTCATCGCGGCGAATGCCCATAAGCTGCTCGCCGGCGGCTGGATCGTCATTCTGGTCGTGATGCTCCACAACATCCTCGGACTTACCGTCGGCTACCTGATCGGGCTGCTGCTGAAGATGACGCCCGCCAAGCGCCGGGCCATCAGCGTGGAGGTGGGCATGCAGAACAGCGGGCTGGCCTCGTCGCTGGCGACGCTCCACTTCGCCGCCTTCCCCATGGCCACCGTTCCCGGGGCCATATTCAGCGTCTGGCACAACATCAGCGGCGCCATCGTCGCCCGTTTGTTTGCCAGGCGGAAATTGTGCTAACTATTTGTGTACCACCATAAAGAAATGAGGGCAGGTATTATTGTCATATTAGCGGGCTCCTTGCTGGGGATATTGTATGTGACCTGGCATCTTTGGCGCATCACGCCGGGCGGCTGGGTGGCGAAACTGGTGGTTGCCGTATTATTCCTGCTCTGGATGGCAGCCGCATTCGCCAGCATGCTGCTCCGTGACAAGGCCTCCACTTCCACCATCACCGCACTCTACGAGCTAGGGCATCCCTGGATGATTGCCTTCCTGTATCTTCTGATTGTCTTCATCCTGGCCGATATCGGGGTTCTGGTCCGGCTCATTCCAAAAGACTGGCTCGTCAGCAACGCCGTTTCCATGGTAAGCATCCTGGGCGTGATTGCCGTCGTGCTCACGGCCGGGGGCATCCATTATCGGCACAAATACCGGGAAGAGCTGACCATCCGGACAGAAAAGCAACTGGACAAGCCCCTGACCATTGTCCTCGCCAGCGACCTGCATATCGGCTACAGCAACCGCAAAGCAGAACTGGGCCGCTGGATCGATTTGATCAATGCCGAACATCCGGACCTGGTGCTCTTTGGAGGGGACATCGTAGACTTCACGACGAAGCCCTTGGTGGACGGGAATTATGCCGATGAATTCCGCCGCCTGGAGGCCCCGGCCTATGCGGTGCTTGGCAATCATGAATACATTGCCGGCGTGGAAGACTCGGAAAGATTCCTTTCTGAAGCCGGAATCACACTTCTGAAGAACTCGGTGGCGCATTTCGAAGGGATAAACATCATCGGCCGGGACGACCGGAGCAATCCCTGCAGAGCGGCGCTTTGGGAATTTGCCGATTCTTTAAGCGGTTTCACCATCCTGCTGGACCATCAGCCCTCCCATCTGGAGGATGCAGAGGATGCCGGTGTTGACTTCCAGTTCAGCGGGCATACACACCGCGGGCAGGTATGGCCCCTCAACTGGCTGACGGATGCCATATTTGAAAAGTCATGGGGGCTTCACCAGCGCGGCAACACGCAGTATTATGTAAGTTCAGGCCTGGGCATCTGGGGGCCCAAAATCCGTATCGGCACCCGGTCGGAGTATCTCGTGCTCCATATTGCTCTGTCAGATAAAAAGCTATGAAGCGTTTGCCGAAACAGAAGAAGCTGCGGATTACGGAGGCCGACTTTATGCTGGCCAACCGCAGGGCGGCACGGCTCGAGGAGATTGCCGAGCACGGGAGGCCTGTTTCCTTCCGGCGGGTCACCCACAAATCCAAAAAGGTCTATGACCGCAAGCGACTGAAGAAACTGGCCGGCCAGGATGACTGAAGCAATCCAGGATCGGGAGAAATGGTTATATTTGTTTCGAATAATCAGGATTTTCAGACTATTTATCTGGTAGCATAAATCATTCAAGATATGGCAAGTAACGCAGATTTCGTACAATATATCGTTGATCAGTGCTCGGGCGCCGGGGAGATAGCCGCAAAGAAGATGATGGGAGACTATTGCATTTACTGTGACGGTATCCTCTTTGGCCTTATCTGCGATAATAACCTGTTTATCAAGCCCACCTATCAAGGCGCAGCGCAATTGAAAGAGGTGGTGATGCGTTCTCCGTATCCCGGAGCCAAGGAACATTTCCTGATCGACGACGTGGATGACCGGGACTACCTGACAGCCATCATCAAGGCGACGCTACCCGCCCTGCCGAAGCCGAAAGCGAAAAAGAATCCGATGCTTGAAACGAAAAAGCATGTTCCGGCCTCGCTGGATGAGCTTATTCCACAGAGCGTTGTATGTTCACAGGAACTCAGGGCTTTCTTTCAGCAGCACCTGGGCAAAGGATTCCACTTCAAGGTAGAGTTCCAGAAGTGGCTGCATGAGAATGCCGGAAAGACTTACGGAGATGCCGTGGAAGCCTACAAGACGCTGGAGCATCCCACCGAAATCTGGCCCCAGTTTGAATACAACCAATATGTCCGCGACTTCTTTGCGGACAACGAAGGCGCATCTCTGGACGATGCAATCAAGTGTTGGCACTGGAAGAAATTGCAACCGGGAAGCCACCGCTATGAGCGAAGCGACCTGGAGGCGGCAAAGTAAATTCGAATTAATATGATTGTGCTGATTATTGTCGCGGCTATTCTGGTCATCATGGGAGTGGTCATCCTTATCGGGAAGGGTGACAACCTGATTGCCGGATGAAAGGCGTTACCCCCAGGGAGTACCGGAAGAGTTTGTAGATATATTCCCATTTATCGGCAAAGATGACTGCTATCCGGCAGTCACTCAAACCTCTGTGCCGAAAAAGCTCGAAAACGGCGCCGAAAATCACCATTATTAGGGATTTCACGGATGGCTTATTCCGGGTACCTTTGCCATCGATTTCTTAACTATGTCAGACAAAAACGGTTTAGTGTGTAATGCCAGTTTAAGCGGACGTAAACGGAATCAGGAAAATAGAGCGGAAGAAGGCCACGGTGCGGGAGACCACTTCTGCGCGGCGGCGGTTGATCGAATGATTCTCCCCATCGACGATGGTATATTCGGCCTGGTCGCCATAAATCTCTTTATAGCGCTCGCTGCACCACAGCGGCACGATGCGGTCTTTGTTCCCATGCAGGATGCATACCCTCCCCATGTAGGCCGATGCCGTCCCGTAGATATCCAGCGTTTGGGTACTTACGAGATACTCGCGCCCCAGTTTGTTGATGAGCCAGCAGCGGATGAACTGCGGAGGATCCTTCGGGTCGAAACGTGCATTGAAAAACCGGCCCGCCTGGCAGGCATCCTTGATGATAGAACCCGGCGCCAGGAGCACCATCGCCTTCGGGACGTTCGGACCCGCCTCGGCCAGCCGCCCGGCCGTCATGGAAGCGACCACACCACCCTGGGAATGCCCCAGGAAGCCGATTTCGGAAACATAAGGCAGCCCCTTGACATACGTCCAGACGGCCATCGCGTCGGCGATCTCCTTCTCCACGGTCATGTCCTCCATCCGGCCTTCGCTCTTGCCGTGTCCGTCGAAATCGAAACGGATGGACGCGATGCCGGCGGCGGCCAGCCCTTTGGCCAGGGCCGGCATCGGATTGTAGTCCTTGCTGGAGAAAACGCCGTGCATCAGGATGACCATCGGGCAACGGCCGGACTCCGTGTTGAAGCCGTCAGGAAGTGTAATGACCGCAGACAGGGCGCCCTGGGGACCGCGGAGCTCCACATCTCCAGCCGCGGCGCCCGCCAAGGGTAAAATGGCAAAAAGAAGGATGAGGAACGTTCTTCTCAAGGCAATGGGGAACATATTTTTGCTCACATTCATTGGATTTCTTCAGGACAAAGATAGCGAAAAATGCTTATCTTCGTGGTTAATAACCAAACATCCACATCATTATGAAAAATAGTTCTAAAATCTGGCTGGCGATCGCAGGCATCCTGCTTGTCGCCCTCGGCGTCGTATGCATTACAAAACCCGCCGCAACCCTGTTCACAACGGCCTGGGTCATCGGTGTATTTACGCTGATTGCCGGTATCTCCAAACTGATGTTCACGTTCAAGACACAGGCCTTCCTGCCCAACAGCGGATCCCGGGCCCTGTCTGCCGTCCTGGAAATCATCATCGGCATCATCTTCCTGGGAAACAACCTTTTCCTGGCCATATCCCTGCCCGTCATCTTCGCGATGTGGGTGCTGTTCGAGGGCGTGATCATCGCCGTGGACAGCTTTGACTACAAACGGGTCGGCTTCTCCGGATGGTTTGTGATCCTGCTGCTCGGCATCTGCGGCATTGTGCTGGGTATCCTCGGGCTCAAGAATCCGGACATAACTGCCAGGACCCTGTCCACGCTGATCGGACTCGGTGTCATCGCCATGGGCGCCGCTTACCTGTTCGCCCTGCTGGGTATCACCCGATTCGAGAAGAAGGTGGAAGGATTCCGCAGGGGAATCGGCATCGACGAGCAGTAGTATCCCGGGATACGGCTGACCGGAGCGGGTTTCAGGAAACGGGCATCTGATAGGCAAGGCGTTCGTCGCCGTTGGCAAGATGGATGATGCCGCAGTACCGGAAGCCCGCTTTCCGTATACAGTGCTGCATGATGCGGTTGTCGCGGTGGGTGTCGATCCGCAGATTTCGGTCCCTTTCCATGCTCCAGGCAATGAGGTCGGAGAATATGCCGCGTGCTTCCATGAAACACGGTTTTCCTGGCCTTCCGGCCGCTTGCAAAGATAACGATTTTTCATTGACGGAAGACAAATAATGGTTATATTTGGGAGTTTAACCAACGCTTTGATCATGAAACGGATTCTCAAATCTTTCTCCGGCCTCGCCATTATCCTCGCCGGGATTACGGCCTTGATGGCCATGACTTCGTCTTCCGCATTTGCCCAGACCACGAAAGTCTCCATTCTCGGAGACTCCTATTCCACCTATCAGGGCTGCAACCCGGAGGGGTACGCACCCTTCTACCCGGATGCCAACAACGATGTCAAATCCGTTGAGCAAACCTGGTGGAGCCTGTATATCAAGGCAAAAGGGTACGAGCTGGAAAAGAACAACTCCTGGGGCGGCACGACCATCTGCGGCACCGGATTTTTCAGCAGGGACGTGACGGCATCGTGTTTCCTGAGCCGTGTGTACATGCTCGGGAATCCGGACATCATCTTTGTATTCGGTGGCACGAACGACGCCTGGCAGCGCTCCCCGATCGGCGAGTACAAGTTTTCAGACTGGACGAGGGAAGACTGCATGACCTTCCGCCCCGCCCTCGCCTGCCTGCTGGATACCCTGAAGAAACTCTATCCGAAAGCCAAGGTCTATTCCATCCTGAATTCCGAACTGCGGGAAGAGATCAACGAGTCGATGCGGACCGTCTGCGAGCGCATGAACGTCCAGCTCATCGAGCTGCACGACATTGATAAGCAGAACGGCCATCCTTCCGTGAGCGGCATGCAGAGCATCTGCGACCAGCTCCTGGAAGCCATCCACTGATTCTGAACGGCATTCATGGGCGAGATCGTATTCCTGGGCCTCAACCTGGATGCGTGGATCACCCTCATCACGGTGATCACGGTTCTCGCCGTGCTCCTGCTGACGAAAGTGCGCACCGATGCGGTCTTCCTGATCGCCATCGGTGTGCTCTTCGTTACAGGCGTCCTTGATGCCCGGGAAACGTGCTCGGGTTTCAGTTCTTCCGCCGTGGTGGTCACGGGTGTGCTGACCGTCGTGGTAACCGGACTGCACGAGACGGGCGTGCTGCACTGGATTCAGAAGCACATCTTCGGCCTGCCCGAAAATTATCCGAAGGCCCTCCTCCGGATGATGCTGCCCGTTTCCTTCCTGAGCGCCTTCCTCAACAACACCACGGTAACCGCCCTGTTCGAAGGGGTGGTAAAACAATGGGCCCGGAAGCTCGGCACGGCCGCATCGAAGTTCTATATCCCCCTGGTATATGCGGTCCTGATGGGCGGCGTCTGCACGCTTGTCGGGACACCGTCGAACATCGTCATTTCCGACCTCTATGAGGAGGCCACCGGCCTGGATATGAACATGTTCGCCCCACTGATACCCAGCGTAGCGAGCCTGATCGTCGGCATCGCGTTCATCCTCCTCACGCGCCGGTGGCTGCCCGAGCGCAAGGCGCCGGAAGCGGCCTTCGAAGCGACGCTCGACTACACGGTGGAGTTGCTGGTTCCTTCAGACAACCCGAACATCGGCAAGACCCTGGGGGAAGCCGGACTCATCAAGGTCAAGGGCGGCAGTCTGATAGAGATCTACCATTTCGACGACGTACGGTCGCCCGTCAGCGAGGACGAGTATATCATGGGCGGCGACCATCTGGTCTATGCCGGCCGGATCGAAGAGATCCTGGAACTGAAGGCGACGCATGAACTGGCCGTCGCCGATCACCACATCTTCTCGGTCAAGGAGACGGAAGGGCGGAATTCCCAGTTGCGCACGGCTTCCGTCCCCTACGGCAGCCGCCTTATCGGAAAAACCATCGGCGACAGCACCCTCGAGCGGGACTACAACCTGATTCTCGTGGCGGTCGCCCGGCGCGGAGAGCGTATCGAAGCGGTGCCGCGCGAGGTGGTGCTGCGCATGGGCGACACCCTCCTTTTCGAATGCCCGCGCAAGATGAAGGCCTATTCCGAGCGACTGTCCGCCATGCTGCAGTTTTCCGAATTCCAGGAGGTGGTCGAAACCGGCCCCGGCACCATTGTCTCCGCGCTGATCATGACGGCGATGATGCTCCTCACGGCCCTGAATGTCGTCTCGCTCCTGGAGGGCACGGTGCTGGCGGCCCTGGCGATGCTGGTCTGCCGCTGCTGCAGCATCGGGAAGGTCATGGACTCGCTCAACTGGAACGTACTGATGGGCATGGCCGGCTCCATCGTGCTGGGAACTGCCATCACGAAGACGGGTATTGCGGAAAGTGCCGCCCACGGCATCCTCGGCCTGTGCGGCGCGCATCCCGTCGCAGTCATGGTTGCCGTGTGCATCGTGGCCACGCTCGTCACCCAGCTGGTCATGAACGTGGCCGTAGGCGCCATGTTCTTCCCCATTATGTTTGAGGCGGCCACACAAATCGGCTACGACCCCCTTCCCTTCCTCATCGCGCTGATGATCGCCGTCAACACCTCCTTCGCCACGCCGATCGGCGCACCGGCCAACATGATGGTCTATGGCCCGGGCGGCTACCGCTTCAGCGACTTCATGCGCATCGGCATCCCCCTGACCCTGATCGTCACCGTCACCGGCATCGCCGTCGCCTGCCTGGTGTTTCCGCTGACGCCGCTGCCGTAATTCCGATTCTACGATTAGCATAAAAAACTGGCACTATGACCCCGGCATCTGTCATGCGATTCAAGCACACCCGTCGTCCGGGATTCCTGTTCGGGCTGATCGACTTCTGTACCGTCGGCCTGTTCTTCCTGTTCTATATGCCGCAGAGCGGTCTGCAGGAAGAGCTGGACTGTATCCTGGGGCGAAAGACAATGCCCTACTGGAAGGCCTATCTGCTGGGCATCCCGACCCTGTTCATCTACCCCCTGGTCTGGATGGCCCGGATCGCGGAGGAGCTGAAAGCGAAGGCCGTCGAGCTGGGAATCGAAGGCCCGTACACTTCGTGGTGGCACATGTTCGGCTGGAACACGTTCGGCGTGCTGCTGCTCGGTCCCGGCTTTGCAACGGGCCGTTTCTTCTCGACCCTGAACAGGATTGAGTCCAGATTGAACGGATCGGAATGTCCGGAATACTTCCTCCGGGCGACCATCCTGCGCCTGGCGTCCCCCAGGGGCAAAAACACCCCTTTCTGCCCCCGGCGCACGGAATAATTCGTCTCCAGGGGCAAATCAGGGCCTCAGCGCCCCTGGCAGAAGGAGATGATACAAAGAAGGCCAGCGTTGATCCGAGGGGGAAACATATCAGGTAAAAAAAGCTATATTAGCGCATAACAATCAAATACTTTCAATGAAACGCGCAATAACATTTATCCTGGCCGCATTGGTAATGCTTACAGGCTGTAATACCAACATTAACAACACTAAAGATATGAATGCCAACGAACCCCTTCAAGAAGTGACGGGCCGCAAGAACTTCGGCCCCAGCCACGCCCTCGTTACTACGCCCCAGCCGTGCGTGATGATTGCAACCTGGGATGAAAACAAGAACCCCGACGTGATGATGGCCGCCTGGGCCGGACAGCTTGACGCCAGGCAGATTGTCATCAGTCTTTCCAAGCACAAAACTACCGACAACCTTGAGAAGACAGGAGCTTTCACCATCAGTTTCGCCGACGAACGTACTGTGGTTGAATCCGATTACTTCGGACTGGTGAGCGGCAACAAGGTGCCTGACAAAGTGGCCAGGGCCGGCTTTACGCTTACCCCCAGCCCCAATGTCAATGCTCCCATTATCAATGAATATCCGCTGACGCTCGAGTGCAAGGTGGTCAGTTTCGAGGACGGCATGCTCATCGGTGAAATCATCAACCAGAGTGCCGATGAGAGCATACTCACCGACGGTCAGGTAGACCTGGCGAAACTCAGGCCCATCGTCTTTGATGCCGCCGGAATGTGTTACCGTGCCCTCGGCGAAGTTGTCGGGAAAGCCTGGGGAGCAGGAAAGGCCATCGCAGAATAGCATCTTAATGAGGACATGTACTTCATGACACTACAGGAAGCAATCAAAAACCGGCATTCCGTGCGGAAATACACGGACAAGCCGATTGAGACAGCGAAGGTTGCGACCCTTCGCACCGGGATTGAAAGGGCCAACGCCGAAAGCGGACTGAACATCCAGCTGGTTCTGGAGGAGCCGAAGTGTTTCTCTTCGGGTATATGGAAATATGGCCAGTTCTCCGGCGTAAAGAATTACTTCGTAATGGCCGGCCCCAGGGGTAAAGAGGCCGAGGAGAAGATCGGCTACTTCGGCGAAAAACTGGTCATCCTGGCTCAGACACTGGGCTTGAACACCTGCTGGGTTGGACTCACATACAAGAAGATTCCCGGGACCTATACGCTAAGGGATGGAGATATCGTTCATTGCGTTGTTTCGCTGGGTTATGGTATCTCCCCCGGTGTGCAGCACCCGCAGAAGCCGGCAGAGCAATTCTTTGAGTCCGAAGGCCTTCCTCCCAAGTGGTTCCGGGATGGAATGGAAGCCGCCCTTCTGGCCCCGACAGCGGTAAATCAGCAGAAGTTCAAGTTCATCCTGCATGACGGCAACAAGGTGGAGGCAAGGACTTCATTCTCAATGGCCGGATACACTAGTATCGATCTTGGCATCGTCAAATACCATTTTGAAGTTGGCGCCGGGGAGGATAGTTTTGAATGGGTTTACTGACGGTAGAATTGATCCCTTTACAGAAAGACGACCGGGAGCAGTTCATCCTGGACAACCAACGGGCGTTCTGGTATGGCGGCCGGCAGGAATTCGGGATGCAGGAGCTTCTGGAAGAGACTGGTTACGCCGGTGGCGTGTGGCAGGAGTGGAGGACCTGGCACTCCGGCTCATCGGGGAGGGCACACGGCTGGAGCGACTTCGCAACCTGGTTGCAGGGAAGGCGTTATATCTTTGCCGTGTTAAAAAACTGCATATGAGAATCAGTCTTATGGATCGGGCGATTTTCGCCGTTGTGTCAAACGTCAGTGTAATGGAACTCAGGAAGGAGCATCCGGCGTGGAGTGGCCGCAAGATCAGGCATCTGGCGAGGCCTCGCTACTTGAAGATGCTTCAGGAGACGCCGGATATCGGATCCTACAGGGATAATTGTCTGAGGATTTGCCTGACCGGCGGGGCTGTGTGGTTCTCCATCTATGAGGCCGTCGAGGCTCTGTATGGCAAAATGCCGGACGAGCTGTACGGGCGGATGTGCAATGCCACGTACGGCATCCCCATGATGGCCAGAAAGTACCGGAAGACACCCTTCTTTGATGCCAGGTACCAGGATCAATATGCCGTCAGGATGGAAAAAGTCTTGAAGATCAAGTCTGACTTCAATTGGACACCGAACTACGGAAAAGGTGCCCCGGACTATTCTACGATGCGGTTTACCTCCTGCGGTCTGTGTGCTTTGGCCAACCGCACGGGACATCGGGACATCTTGCCCATAATGTGCTCCACGGATTACACGGTAGCCAAACTGATGGGCGTGAATCTGCACCGCGACAAGACATTGGCCACCGGCGACGCCTTCTGCGATTATCTCTATACCCGACCGGGGTCTGCGATTGAGAAGAAATGGCAGGAAGAGCATCCGCAAGGGTCGTTTCACTCCAAATAGCGGTCCCATGATTTACAATCTCGGAAACAGAGTCGTCAACAATTATCTTGTCAGTCTGGATAATGGCGGCTATGTGCTCATTGATACAGGATATGCCGGGAACTATCCGGCATTCCGGAAACGGCTAAAGAAAACGGGTGTTTCGCCCGGGGAAATCAAGTACGTCTTCCTGACGCACGCGCACGATGACCACGACGGGTTCCTGAATGAGGTGCTGGCCATCACGGACGCTCCGGTGATTCTCCATCCCAAGGCGGTCGATGGCCTGCTGCGGGGGCAGAACTCCTTCGAGGGCGGCTGCTCCAGCCGGCTCGCCTGGCTTTTCTGCCAGATCCTGGCGCTTTTCGGCAAAGGCGAGCACAAGTATCCCCCGCTCCGGAAGGAATATCTGGACCGGCTTGTCACGATCGGCTCCCCTGCCTTCCGGGCTCTTTCATTACCGTTCGAGGTTATCGCGACACCGGGACATACCGCCGACCATATCTCCCTGCTGATGGATGGTATCCTGTTCTGCGGCGATGCCGCCATGAACAACTTCCCCAGCATCAAGCGCACCATCATCTGGATTGAGGACCTGGAGCAGTACAAACGATCCTGGGAGAAGATGATCGCTTTGCATCCCAAAATGGTTTTTCCGGCTCACGGGAAACCATTTCCGGTTGAAGATCTCGGCAAGTATCGTTCTTATCTGGATAGAATAAAGCTATATGCTTTAAAATAGGGTACAATATACTTGTTTACACTGAATGAAAAAAATGCTCCTCGGGTGCGTTTTGCTGTACATTTAAAGAGGGTGATTCCGGAAAATACGTATCTTAGCCAAGATCAAGCAGTTCAGGATTCTTCGCCATCAAGACCAGGCCGGCACAAAACATCGGCACGAAGAGAATACCCATCAACAGCCATCCCTGCCAATAATGTAGTGATCCCGCGGACAGAAAAAGTAACAGGCCGATGATGACCGCGCCCAGCAGAAACTTGGACAGCTACTGTATGAGCAATCCTTTTTCCATGGTCATTTTGAGTTTTCTTTTTACAAAGAGAATATAGGCATTTTCTGCGAGATGGGGTGAGAAGGTCGGAGCGGGACGCGGAAGCGGTGCGGACGGCGAAGACGGGCACACGGCTGGAGCGGAGTTGGAGAATTATGGTTATCTTTGTGTGTTATGGTAACGATTGGAATCAAAGGGAGGGAGGAGGCGGTGGTGCTTCCGGAACTCACGGCGAAGCATATCGGCAGCGGGACCGTGCCGGTGCTGGCGACGCCGATGATGATCGCCTTGATGGAGAAGACCTGCCGGCTGTCGGTGAAGCCTTATCTGGATGAGGGCCAGGAGACGGTCGGGACGCACGAGCGCTTCATTATTGACGAGAGCTGGTTCCGCGACAAGATGGAGCTGAAGAGCAAACAGTAGAGATGACACGCCATTTGATATGAAGAATACGATCAACGAAGAGAAGAAGTGGAAGGTGCTCAAATCGGAGTATCTGTTCAAGCGGCCGTGGCTGACGGCGCGCAAGGATGAGGTGCAGCTGCCCGACGGGCGGATCAATCCGGAGTATTACATCCTGGAGTATCCGGACTGGGTGAACGTCATCGCTTTCACGAAGGATGGGCAGATGGTCCTGGAGCGGCAGTACCGGCACGGGCTCGGGAAGACCTGCTATGAGCTGCCCTGCGGGGTGGTCGAGGCGGGCGAAGCCTCGTTGGAGGCCGCGAAGCGGGAACTCCTCGAAGAGACCGGCTACGCAGGAGGCGTGTGGCAGGAGTGGATGACGCTCTCTCCCAACGCGAGCGCGAACAGCAACCTCGTGCATTGCTTCCTGGCCCGCGATGTCGAGAAGGTTGCGGAGCAGGATCTCGACCCGACGGAGGATATCGCCGTGTCGCTGCACAGCGAGGCTTTCGTGCGGGACCTGCTGGTGGAGAATCAGCTCATGCAGGCGCAGATGGTTGCGCCGCTGTGGAAATATTTCTATCTGCTGGACAAGAAATAATTGGATGAAGCGCGGGAAGAAACTGAATTCGCAGGCGAAGTCTATGCCGGCGCAGCGGGCAATGGGTAAAGACCACTCAATCTATGGATGACCGACTGAAAAAGCAACTGGATTTTATCCTTGAAATCGACAAGGAGAAGAATATCTTCCGCCAGACGCATCTGTCCGGCGGCGGCCGGGCGGAGGACGACGCCGAGCACGCCTGGCACATGGCCATCATGGCCTGGCTGCTGAAGGACTATGCCAACGAGCCTGTCGACGTGGCCCGCGTGATGATGATGTGCCTGATCCACGACATCGTGGAAATCGACGCCGGAGACACCTACGCCTATGATCCCGAGGCGCTCAAGACGCAGCAGGCGCGGGAGGACGCCGCCAAGGAGCGGATCTTTTCGCTGCTGCCGGAGGACCAGCGGGCGGAACTCATCGCCCTGTTCGACGAATTCGAGGCGGCGCAGACGCCGGAGGCGAAGTTCGCCCATTCACTTGACAACCTGCAACCGCTGCTGCTGAACAACAGCAACGACGGCGCCGACTGGAAGGCGCACGGGGTGACGGCGAAACAAGTCTGGGGCCGCCAGCGGAACACGCAGCTCGGTTCGGAAACCCTGTTCGAAGTCACGGAGGGCATCATCCGGGAGCAAATCCGCAAAGGCAATCTGCCGGAAGAGTAAGAGAAGGTGCAGCTTGGAAGGCCGTTACGGCAGCTCAGTCGATGATGACGGAGCCGTCGGAATGAAGGGTGACGTAGTTGCCTTCGTGGATGGTGACGGGACCCTCGTCGGTCATCAGGGAGAGCATCGAGAAGCCCATGCAGTCGTACGGGGCGAGGAGGCGTTCGCCGAGAAGCTGCTTCAATTCGGCATAGTTGTTTCCGGTGTATTGGATCCGTGTCATCGCAGGTCGAGTTGGGTGAGGATAAAACAGGTCAGGGCAATTTGCGCCCGGCATTTTTCGCTTCCCGGGCACACCAGCACCCCATTTTGTGCCCGGCAACCGTTTCCCAGGGGCAAAAGCACCCCATTCTGCCCCTGGAAACCCTATTTTCTTGCCGCCAGGGGCAAAACTGCCCCTTTTCGCCCCTGGCAGAAGGAGATTCGCCGGTCGAAGCCGGCGAATGACGGATAGAGGATGGCAGAGCGTTTTGCGGCAGCCGGTGGGGAGGATGTGCGGGAGCCCGCGCCCGTTTGCCCGTGCTGTCGGGGGATGTGCGGGGGCCGTGCGTTGGGAGCGGCTGCCGCGGGTGCTGGAGGCAGAAAAGACTGTGGGATGCAGGCAGACAAGCATTTTTTTGCTTGGATGGCTGCAGCCCCACAGGCTCTGCCGGAAGCACATTGCGGCTGTGAGCTGGAAGTAGATATGTATCAGAATCAGAGAATTGCGGTTTTGTACTCCCCCGAAAAAAGGGATAGTACAAAAACATATCTATCATTCAATCAGTAATTTACATCTCACAGCGAAAACGAGATTCCGGGTCAAGCCCGGAATGACGCAAGAAAGCCAGCGCTGGCGGAGAAGGAAACGAAAAAGACAGCGAAACCGCTATCAGGCTCGGAGCGAAGCGACTAGGGGGTGCTCGAGGGGGTACGCCCCCCTCGTTCTTCAAAGGATGAGGGTTCCACGCGGCAGTTAGAGCGAAGCGAAGTCGGCACCAGCCGACCGGCGCGGGCGAAGCGAAGTCGGCACCAGCCGACCGGCGCGGTCCCGGGACTTTGCGCCAGCAAAGTCGGAAAGGGACTTGAGCGACGCAGGGGGTCGCAGGGGGCGGAGCCCCCTTTAAAGCAAGAAAAGCCTGCCAGGCTGGCAGGCTTTTCTTGTACCCCCAACCGGAGTAATATCGAACTCTTTCCTGGAAGATCTGGAGCGGATCTGGTCCCTGCGGGATGTCATTCCGGATCCTAATAAGATTTAGCTATCTAATTCCAAGTGTTGTGCAACCACATGGTTATTGCTCATGTAACGGACTAGAAAGACAGTCTCCCCTCCTACCTCGTAAACGTTAAAGAAAACATACCAAGTTGTATGCTTATTCTTATGAAAAGAGGCATAGAACATCTCTTTACCAAATCGATCAAACCAAGCCGGTGCTTTCCGGTGTACTTTCTGCGGAAGAGATGTCTTGATGTCACGGAAAAGACTCTCTGAATACTCCAGTGCAGTATCCAGAAAGCTCAGATAGCCCTTTTCATAGAGGATCTCAGCCAGCTCCACGAATTGCTGGCTGACCTCAGGAAGAAACAGCACCCTCATTCCGCCGACACCTTCTCCGCTTCCTTCCTTTCAAACATTTCGGTGAGCCCCTCGCGAACCTTGGCGATGACTTCGTCCACGGTGATTGCCCGGGCAAGGTCAAATTCCACGGGATTCTGTTGCATGGAAAGCACGAAAGTCTCGTTCTTCCCACGCTGAATCAGCACCTGCTCCCGCTTGGCGATATCCAGGTACTTCTTCATATTGCTCCGTAACTCAGCAGAACTAATTACAACCATAATACAAGTACATTATAATGTACAAAAATAGAAATAGTTTTCGAAAAACACAATATGTCATATTGTTAAAATGCTTATATTTGATTCGACAAATAGGTCTTAAGCGATTCTTGTATGCGCATTGCTAGATTATTGTTGTGCTTGCTGACATTAGCCGTTTTTTCCTGCAACGGCAAACAAATACCGACGAAACAAGAGAAAGAGCTGATTGCTCAAATTGAACAGATTTTCTGTGTCAAACAACAGTTGGCCGACAAATATTGGCCTGAGTTTAATGACGAAAAGTATTCCGTTCCTATCATTTTTTTTGCAGGTTCAACTTGTTATGTCGTGAATCCAGAGGCTGACTTTTTGAGAGCATTCCGTTGTAAACAGATTAAAACGGACAAGTTTCAACTGTATAAGACCAGGAGACTTGATTCCAGACCCTACATTATGGAGACGCAGGTCAATTTATCCTCCTATACTTCGACATACGCGGGGAAAACACCCTATGCCATGTGCAGTGTTTGGAGTGAGACGCAGAAGACGTATTCAGTAGAAATAATGGATGAAGCAGTGTGGATGGCGAGTGTGATTCATGAGCTGGTACATGGTTGCCAGGTATCTCATCCATGGTTTAATTTGGCGCAGCACAAGACGGATTATTCGGTTTCTGATATGGAATTAACCTCATACCCTTCCCGATATCCTTGGCTTTGTGATGCTCTGATTGAGGAAAATGATTACTTGTTGTCCGCAATCTCTGCCGATGATGAATCTGAGATGAAGGTTTTTCTCAGAAAATTCCTTTCGTGCCGGAAAGAACGCAAAAATAGGATGAAGGCAGAGTTTGGAGAGGCTCTTGTCCGGAATGAGGAACAATACGAAACCGACGAATCTCTTGCCCGGTTTATGGAACTCCAAACTGCCATAATGCTCAACACGGAGAATCCAGTATATGCAGAAGGCTCTTTCTATTTCTGCAATAATGTTCAAGAAGACTATCAATTCATTACAGGATACAATCTTGTCAGACTGTTCTTGAAGATGGGCATTGATCTGGATTTGCCTTACAATTCAGTCTTGCTTAGGTCACTTGACTCATATATCAATATAGATTGATTTTTATTCCAAGAATAGAGTCCTGACAGTCACTCAAATCTCGGCGCCGGAAAAGCACTAAACCGGCGCCGACCCCACTTCAAAAACCTATGTGGGCGCCACTAACCGCCATTTTCGCCGCCGACATTCTGAGATTCGCCGATCAAGTCGGCGAATGACGGGAGTTCGGAGGCCGAAGGCCGACGCAGGGGTGCTCGAGGGGGTACGCCCCCCTCGTTCTTCAAAGGATGAGGGTTCCACGCGGCAGTTAGAGCGAAGCGAAGTCGGCACCAGCCGACCGGCGCGG
>CADBYT010000003.1 GCA_902798975.1 uncultured Bacteroidia bacterium
GTAGGTCTTGTGGTTCACACCATAGACGAACATCGGGGTGCTGTCCTTGGAAGGAGCGGACATGATCACCTTCTTGGCACCGGCCTGGATGTGCTTGCGAGCGGTCTCGTCGGTGAGGAAGAAACCGGTGGACTCGACGACCACCTCGGCGCCAACCTCGTTCCACTTCAGGTTGGCAGGATCCATCTCAGCGGTGACGCGGATCTTCTTGCCGTTCACCACGAGCTTGCCGTCCTCGACCTTCACGTCGCCCTTGAAGGCACCGTGCACGGAGTCATACTTCAGCATGTAAGCGAGATACTCAGGATCGAGCAGGTCGTTGATACCGACAACCTCAATGTCGTTGGAGAAATTCTCAACCGCAGCGCGGAAGACCATACGGCCGATACGGCCGAAGCCGTTAATACCAAGTTTAACCATTTGTTTTTAAGACTATTAAATGTTAATTAAATGAACAATATTCTTCATAGCCCGAAAGGCGACGCAAATTTAGTACTTTTTCCGATGAAAATCAACCCCTTTATACATTTTTCCCCAGCCTTCAAACCCTGCTGCTTTCGTTTAGACTCCGATCACAAAAGACAAGAGTCCATTATTGTCGTGAAACTAAAACACGTATGCTATGCCAGCAACAATTTGATGGCGTCTTTGCGGACGGTCAACCACTTTTACCTTATGCCTTTCGAGCAGACTATAGTTGAGGCCGACGGTGATGCGAAAATGATTCAGCAGTTCAACACCAAGTCCTCCACCAACAAACAAATCGAAACGCGACAAGCCCCCTCCTTCATATGAGTCGGAAGAGGATTCTTTCGGGGTGTGGTCATCTCCTACCCTGAATTCAGTGAGTGTTTTTGATTTTGCAACGATACCAAAAGATGCAGCCGGTCCAGCGAAAGCCAGAATTCGGACACCCGGGGAAAGACTGATTCCATAACTGATGTGCAGAGGGATGTCAATGAATTGCTCAGAAAAAGAACTGGAAACAGTGAAAGCAGTCAAATCCGAGGCATAATTTGCAGTAATGGATTCAAAATAGATTCCCGGAGTAATACCTAAACCCTTCATTATCGAAAAGGTGTATCCAACACCCGCATAGAAACCATTATACACCATATCAGATGTCACTTCATTAATAAAATCAGATTCTACAATAGCGTTTGTAGACCTTGAGTTGATATATCCAGCGCCGACGCTAACCTGTGCGTAAGCGGCAACCCCGAACAATAGCATCAGGGGTGTTACAAATAAAATAAGATTATTTTTCATGACGTTTTAATTGACGGTTGATAAAAGAAGAAAAGGTATCCGCTATTCGACACAGACACATAGCCTCCGACTATATGGATTCTGCGCGATCATGGGCAATCAGGCGATTCAGTAAGTTGCAGACAAAATAGCATAATCTGGATTATCATAAGTAGGGACCAAAGACTGTTGTGAAAGCAACTGTAAACTGTCCCTAGAACATAGCTTATAAACTCGCGATGTTGGTCTTAATGCATTAGGAGATATTCGGCTCATTAACTCAGGATTCTTTGTAAAAATATTTACAGAATCCGCACTTGACTCTTGGAGAACCGCCTCATTAATTGCAGAAAACGAATCAATTGAACGATATCTTATAATAAGTCTTTTACCGGAAATAGTAGTTTCTCCTTTTGTATAGATTCCAAACAACTCATCGAGGTCTACTCTAAAAGCAATAGAGTTAGATACATCTATAATGGTATCCTTTTGCCTATCTAGATATACATAGATGCAGAATAATTGTGGAATAGAATCGTCCAAAAATGAATGTTTATATGAATCAACATACGCAAATACCGTATCTTGTAAAACTTTATTATTAAATACTACGGTTTGGAAAGAGTTCTGTTGCAAGGGCACACTTTGTAATTCATCTCGTTCAGTGTTATGCGGAACCAAATTACAAGAAAGAAGATGGAGCACACATAACAATAACATGGAGTTTTGTTTGGTCATTTCTTACTTTGTGTTTAGTTCAAAGTTATCGTTTTTATATAGCATTTCAAATGGTCGGTCCATAAACAAAAGACCTCCGGTTATCGCCGGAAGATTTTAATTTGCAGTCGCTTAGACTATCGGGCCTTACCGCCGCCCCATTCCTTACCCTGGAACTTGAGCGGCTACAGAGCCTTGATCTGCTCTTTGGTGAGGCCGGAGTACCGGACAATCTTTTCGAGCGGTTCATTGTCCTCCAGCATCTTCCGGGCAATCTCCGCGGCCTGTTGGCTTTTGCCTATCTCCACGCCCTTCTCAATCCCCTTCTCAATCCCCTTCTCCATGCCCTCGTCGTAACCGTCTTTGTAGTTGGCGGTCGCAATGTCTTCCTTTTCGATGTCTGATATCATAGCCCTGAAATACTGCAGTTGTTCTTTACCCGGAAGAGCGCTGGTGCGGGCGGCCTCGAGGACCCTCTTCATCCGCTCCGGGACACCCTTGGGGTTCAGCGCAAAATTACGCATATTTTTCAAAAGATGAAACCATTGCTCCTTGGGGCTCAATGTGTCGAAGGACGTTTTTGCAAGACGCGGGAGCTCGCAGAAGTTCAACGAAATATACTCGCCGTACAGTTCTCCCGTATCCTGCTCTCGCAACTCGTAGGCGTACACAATCTTGCCGGGCGGACAGTCCGTGTGCTGCATCTTGAAGTTGACAAAACACACCACGTAAACGGCGTGGACCTCCGTGTACTTCTCGCCCCGCTTCAGTTGCTTGACGAAGTTGGCGGCGGCGTAATAGGCGATCCGGTCCTTGAAGCCGGTCTTCTTCTCCTGCTGCATCTCCACGATGATCCGCCGTCCGTCGCGGAGCCGGCAGATGACGTCCATGATGATATTCTTGTCATCCGGGCCGAACTTGTCAATCTCGCTGGGAAGCGACTCCTGGACAGTCAAATCCATTTGCAGGATGTCCCGCAGAAGCATCTGCAGAAGATCAAGGTTGTTGCCGAAGACGTGCTTAAAAGCCCAGTCGCAGAGAAGGTCCAGATAAGGTTTGTCAAGGACTTCCCGGATGAGGTTCAGTTTCTCCGGTTGAGAAAGGGAGCGATATCGCTCGTATTCGTTGACAATGGCGTAGTAGAGCTCCAGTTGTTCCGGAGTCATCCGGTCGGTGAGGGATTGAATCTTTTGTTCCATACAAGCTATTTTGCTTGCAAGGTCAGCAAAAAAGCAATACAGCTGAGTAAGAAACGTATTTTTAACAAAACAGGCCCCCAAATAGATACGATTCTTTCAGGTTTTGTACGTTTCTTTCCGGCCGCACCCTTACTTAGACAGGGTGTCTATCATCGCGCGGGCGATGGCGCGGGAGGCGCCTGCGCCGCCCAGGGACCGACGGATTTCAGCGTAGCCGGAGAGCATCCGGGCGCGGTAGTCCGTGTCCTCCACGAGGCGCCGGAGCTCGTCCGAAACGGCCTCGGGGGTGAGCTGTTCCTGGATCAGTTCGCGGAAGACCTCCCGGTCCAGGCAGAGATTGCCCAGGGAAATAAACTTGACGTGGTCCAGCACGTGCAGGATCCTGCGGGCGATCCAGGCCGTGACGGGCGAGGTGCTCCAGCCGACCACCTGCGGCGTGCCGATGAGCGCCGCTTCCAGCGAAGCGGTGCCGGAATTGATCACGGCTGCATCCGCGAAGCGGAGAATGTCATAGGTGCGGCCGAAGAGCAGGTCCACGTTCGGGCGGCCGCCAAGATACGGCGCGTAGTCCGCTTCGCTGCGCGCCGGCGCGCCGGCCACGACGAAGCGGACGCCTTCCCAGCCCGGCAGGGCGGAAAGGCGGTCGGCGGCCGCCATGCACACCGGCATCATGCGGCTGATCTCCCCCTTGCGGGAACCGGCCAGCAGCGCGATGTAGCGGCCTTCGACGGGACGCACGAAATCGTGCGCGTCCACCGCGTCCAGGAGCGGATTGCCCTGGTAGGTAAAAGGAATCCCCTGCTCCGTGAAATACGGAACCTCAAAGGGAAAGACAATGAAGAGCCGGTCCACCCAGGCTTTCAGCCTGCGGTTGCGCCCGGCACGCGACGCCCAGGTCTTGGGCGCAATATAGTAGAAGACGCGGATGCCGCGGGCGTGGCACCATTTCGCGATGCGGAGGTTGAAGCCCGGGTAGTCGATCAGGATCACGGCGTCGGGCTTCCAGGCGGCGATGTCGCGCTTGCATTCCTTCAGGTTGCGCAACAGTTTGCCCGCCTTGCCCAGCACGTCCGTCAGGCCCATCACGGCTCCTTCGCGGTAGTGATATGCCAGTTCCGCCCCCGCCGCCTGCATCAAATCGCCGCCCCGGCAGCGGAAAACCGCCTCCGGGTCCTCGGCCTGCAGACCGCGGATCAGGTTGCTTCCGTGCAGATCGCCGGAAGCCTCGCCGGCAATCAGAAAATATCGCACAGGCGCTGGATCTCGGATTTGTCGGTGTTGTCGATGTTCTGCGGGGTCACGACCACGTAGCCCTGATGCAGCAGGAGATGGTCGGCGTCCTTGGGGTTGTCTCCGTTGTCCGTGAAGTCGCCCGCCATCACATAGAGCTGCTCGCCCTCTTCCCTGGCGGCCACGTAGCGCAGGTCTTCCTCGCTGGGGACAAAGCCGCTCTCACGCAGGAATTCGCCATAGTCGCGGTATTCCCGCTCCCAGTGCGCGCGGCCCATGCGGCCGGTCTTGATGCCCTTGATCTCCTCCAGGGGATAATCCGGGAAATTGATGTTGTAGAAGAGGCCGAAGCGGCGCTCCATCACGGGGATGATACGCTCCAGGATGTCCGGCAGCATCCCCGCCACGGCGGAGAAACCCTTGTCAGGGTTGAAGCTGTCGATGCTCACGCCCACGGACGGGATGCCGTTGACCGCACCCTCCATCGCGGCGCCGATCGTGCCGGAATAAATGGAGGCGGTGGCGGCGTTGCTGCCATGATTGATGCCGCTGATCAGGAGCTCCGGACGGTCCGGATACAGGACATTGTCAATGCCGAACTTGACGCAGCTGGCAGGCGTGCCGTCGAGGTACCACCAGTCTTCTCCGGGCTTCTGCTCCAGGTGCTTCACGGCAATGGGCTTGAGGCCCATCGTCACGGCCATGGACATGCCGCTCTGGGGGCGCTTCGGCGCCACGATGGTCAGGTCGCACCACGGCCGGAGGATCTCCACCAGCTTGTGCAGGCCCGTGGAATCATAACCGTCGTCATTGGTGACGAGGACTTTCTTGTGCATGATCATATCAATACTGTCTTTCGCCAAAGATGGCAGTTCCTATGCGTACAATGGTCGCGCCGTAGTCGAGGGCGATCTTCCAGTCTCCGGACATGCCGATCGAAAGCTCCTTGAAATCGGCCAGCTCCGGGAAGAGGTCCTGCAGGTAGGCGCGGAAGTCCGCGATGCGGGCGAAATCCGCCCGGATGTCCTCCTCGCAATCGGTGTGCGAGGCCATGCCCATCAGCCCGCAGAAACGGATGTTCTTATATTTCTCCGCCCGGAAAAGGATGTCGCGGACCTCCTCTTCCTTGAAGCCCTGTTTGGTCTCCTCCGCCCCGATGTGCAGCTCCAGCAGCACGCGGATGACCTTGTCGTTCGCCTTGCCCCAGTCCTGGATGGCGTCCAGCAGGTGCTGGCTGTCCACGGACTGGACGAGATGGGCGTACGGCAGGACCAGCTTCAATTTATTGGTCTGCAGGTGGCCGATGAAATGCCACTCGAGATCCAGGTCTTTCAGCGCCTCGACCTTCGCGGCGAACTCCTGTGGACGGTTCTCGCCGAAGGCGCGCTGCCCGGCGGCATACGCCTCGCGGATGGCCTCCTCCGGATGAAATTTGGAAACTGCCACCAGTTTTACCTCCGGTGGCAGTTCCTGTTTAATCGCTATGATCTGCTCTTTAATCATTACTTGCGTTTCTGGTTCCGCATCTGCTGCTCCTGCAGCTTCTGGGCCTCCTCGAGACGCTGCTGCCACTTGCTCTTCGGCAGCGGCTTGCCCATGGAGGCGCGGACCTTGGCCAGGATGGCGTCCTTGTCGATGGAACGGCGGATGAGCCAGGTCTGCACGATGGCGATGAGCTGCGAGAGCAGGTAGTAGTAACTAAGAGCGGCGGAGAGGCTGTTGCAGATGAAGAACATCATGATCGGCATCATCCACAGCGTCATGAAGCGCATCGAGGCCGCGTTCGGATCGTTGCCGCCAGGCTGGGCGGACATCGTCATCTTGGAGTAGAGCCACATCGTGATCGCCATCAGCAGGGCGAACAAGGAGATGTGGTCGCCGATCAGCGGCACGCGGTGGCCGAAGTCCACGATGGCGTCATAGGCCGAAAGGTCCTGGCACCACAGGAAGGGCTGCTGGCGCAGCTCGATGGAAGCCGGGAAGAAGCGGAACATGGCCCACAGGATCGGGAAGGTGAGCAGGGTCGGCAGGCAGCCGCCCATCGGGCTCACGCCCGCCCGTTTATACAGCTCCATCGTGGCCTGTTGCTTCTTCATCATCTCCTGCTGGTTGTCCGTGTGCGGGAACTTCTCATTCAGCTTGTCGAGCTCGGGCTTGAGCGCGCTCATCTTGGCGGAAGACGCATAGGATTTATAGGTCAGCGGGAACACCACGGTCTTGATGACCAGGGTCATCAGTAGGATGATGAGGCCGAAGCTGGAGATGAAACGGTTGAAGAAGTCGAACATCGGGATGATCGCGTAGCGGGTGAACCAGCCCACGAGCCAGCCGCCCAGCGGAATGATCTTCTCATATTTGTTCCCGATGGCCTTCAGCGTCTTGAAATGGTTGGGGCCGAAGTAGAACTCGAAAGGAATGCTCCCGTTGCCGCCTGCCGGCAGATCGGCGCGCATCTGGGCGCTGCAGTGCATCAGGTTGCGGTCGGGATCCTCCTGCGGGAAGAAGCTCAGCGCCAGCTCGCCCGAAGCGAACTCGCCCGGGGCGCGCATGATGGCGGAGAAGAACTGCTGCTGGAAAGCGAACCAGCTCAGCTTGGAGTCGATCCGGCGGCTGCCGTTGCGGCCGCGGCCGATCTCGGACGGCTTCTTTTCGCCCGTGAAATAGTAGTCCAGCTTGGAGTACTGCGACTCGTTCTTGTAGCCCTTCTCCATGCGCGGCAGGGTAACATTGAAGTCGAGGTCGAACATGGTGACGTTGCGCGGGATGACGTTCCCCATCTCCACGAAGGAGAGAAGGTTGTCCACCTGGTAGCTGTCGGCGCGGAGGGTGTATTTCTGCTCGATGTAGCCGCCTCCGGCGAAGGGAAGCCGCATCACCAGCGTGCTGTCGCTGCATTCCGCCACCTGGAAGTTGAAGTCCCGGGTGCGGATGGCCTCGCCCGCGTACAGGCTCAGCGAGTACTCGGCCCCGCCGGGTTTGAAGATGTACAGGTCGGTGCTGTCGTAGTTCTTGTAGTCCTTGACCTGCACGGCATACGGCATGGCACCGCGGGTGGTGAACTGGATCTTGAGCTTGCTGTTCTCCAGGGTGATGATCTGCTCCCCGGCGTGCGAGGCGCTCTCGAGCAGGGAATCCTTGTAGATGGCCGCGGGAGCTGCCTGGGGCGAGGCCGCGCTATCGGTCAGGGCAACGACCTGCTCCGCCTCCGCGAGCTGGCGCTCCATCGACTCCACGAGCGCGACGGAATCCAGCTGCGCCTGCAGCTCGGCCCGCTTGCGCGCCTGTTTGGTCTGGAAGAAGGTGAAGCCGATGAAGATGGCGGCGATCAGGACGAAGCCGATGATTGAATTCTTGTCCATTATGCCTCGCCCTCCTCAGCCTTGCGGATCTGCGCCTCCAATTCCTTCAACTCGGCCTTGGCTTGCTCGATTCTCTCCTCCATCTGCTTGATCAGCGGTTCACTGTTCTTGGAAGCGGAGAAGAAGCCGATGTTATTCTCGTAGGTGGTAATGTTCTGCTGGAGCTTGTTGTACTTCTCGATCAGGGCGTCCTTGGGGCTGCGCGGGGCGCGGCCGGCGTGGGCCGGGGCGCTGCGCTGCGCGCCGAATTCCGGGAACTTCTCCAGCATCGCGTCGCGGAAGGCGCGGCCGATGGCGTCCTTCTCCTTGAAGGGGACGTGGCCGATGGCCGACCAGCGCTCCTGGAAGCCGCGCATCGCCTCCTCGTTGGCGGAAGCATCCGCGGCGGGCTCGTAGGCCTGGATGTCCTCGACGACCTTGCGCTTCGCGCGCAGGTTGCCGTAGAAGTCGTTCTCGCCGCCGGCATTGGCGTCGCGCGCGGCGAAGAACTCGTCGCAGGCGGCGCGGAAGCGCTTCCACAGCGCCTCGGACTTCTTGCGCGGCACGGCGCCGATCTCCTTCCACTGCTTCTGCAGGGCGATGAACTGGTCCGTGGCCTTCTTCCACTCGGTGCTGGTCTTGAGCGCCTCGGCCTGCTCGATCAGGGAGACCTTCTTGTCGAGGTTCTCGCTCATATTGTCCTTGATGCCGGAATAGAACTCACGCTTGCGGGTGAAGAATGCGTCGCAGGCGGCGCGGAAACGGTCGTAGATCTTCTGGTTGTCCTTCTTGGTGGCATAGCCGATGCGGCGCCAGGCGGCCTGGATCTCCTCGATCTCCTTGGACGCGGCGTTCCAGCCGGCGGTGTTCGTGATCTCGCGGGCGGCGATCTCCTCAGTCTTCTCGCACAGCTCCGTCTTCTTGACGAGGTTGTCAGCCTGCTGCTCCTTGAGGCCCTCGAAGTGGGCCTGGTAGCGCTTGTTGATCACGGCCGTGGCGGCCTTGAAACGGTTCCAGATGTCCTCGCGCTTCTCCTTGGCCACGGGGCCGAACTCCTTCCACTGCTCGTGCAGCTTCTGCAGCTCGTGGAAAGCGCTCACCACGTTCTCGTTCTCGGCAAGCTTCTCAGCCGCCTCGCAGAAGGCCTCCTTGGCCTCGAGGTTCTTGCGGAAGTCCAGGTCGCGCAGGTCGCGGTTGATCTTGACCATGTCGTAGAACTTCTCCACATAGAACTGGTAGGTATCGTTGATGTCCCGGAAAGCGGTGGCGGGTACAGGGCCCGCTTCACGCCAGCGGTTCTGCAGCTCGCGGAACGCCGGGAACTGGGCGCTGACATCTTCCTGGCCTTCGACGAGGGCTTTGAGCTCCTCGACGATGGCCTGCTTCTTGGCCAGGTTCTCCTCGCGGCGGGCGTCCTGCTCTTTATTGTATTCGGCGCGCTCCTTCTTGTAATCGGCATACAGCGCCTTGAAGTTCTGTTCGACGGCCTCGAAAGGATTGTCTTGGCTGGACTCCGCATCATCCGACACGCCGCTCTCTCCCTTGAGGCGGCCCAACAGCTTGTAGAAGGCGGACTTGATGGCCTCGGCCTCCTTGGAACGGGACATCCGCTCCGCGCTGTCTTTCAGCTGGACAAACATGTCGGAAAGCTCGGAGAGGGACTTGTCGGCGATGTTCTCCACCTTGTCCGCCACCTTTTCGGTGAAGGACTGCTCCGGCTCGGCGGCGGGAGCTTCGGTTTCGGCCTGGGCCGGTTCTGCGACGGGTGCCTCTTCGGCGGGTACGGTGTCAAGCACCTGGTTTTCTACATCTGCGGAGTCTTTGATGATCTCCTCAGGAATGATGTTCTCGCTCATATTATCAGAGTTTAAAAATGTTATAGCTGACAAATATACTAAAATATAAAATAAAAAGGGTATTTTTGCGGGACAAAACCAAGCATTATGCGAATCGATATCCTTACCGTCGTGCCCGAGCTGCTGGAGAGCCCCATCTCCTACTCCATCGTGGGCCGCGCCGTCAAGAAAGGTCTGGTGGACATCCGGGTCCACAACCTCCGCAAATACGGCATCGGCCCCCGCAAGAACGTGGACGACTACAGCTACGGCGGAGACGCCGGCATGGTGATGCGCATCGAGCCGGTCTACGACATGATCCAGGAGCTGCGCGCAGAGCGCGACTACGACGAAGTCATCTACCTCTCCCCGGACGGCGAGCGCCTCGACCAGGGCATTTCCAACGAGCTCTCGCTCAAGGAGAACCTCATCCTGCTCTGCGGCCACTACAAAGGCATCGACCACCGCATCCGCGAACACCTGGTCACTCGCGAGATCTCCGTGGGCGACTACGTCGTCAGCGGCGGCGAGATTCCCGCGGCCCTGCTGACCGATTCCATCGTCCGGCTCATCCCAGGCGCCCTGACCGACGAAACTTCCGCCCTGTCGGACAGTTTTCAGGACGGACTTCTCTCTCCGCCCGTCTACACGCGGCCCGCGGAGTTCAACGGATGGAAGGTTCCGGACGTTTTGCTCAGCGGGAACCCGAAACTCATTGAAGCATGGCAAGATGAGCAGGCTTTGGAGCGAACGAAACGCCTCCGTCCCGAGCTAATTAATAAATAATTTTAAAATCATCGGAAAATTTTTTGAGAAATTTTTCAAAAAAAAGTGAAAAAAGTTTGCATAATTAAAAAATGTGCGTAACTTTGCCATCAGAAATGAGACAACAACTCGGCTCCGGTTCTGTGCCGGAGACTTCTAACCAACAATAATTTAAACCTTCTATAAGGTAATACACTACTAACTAACCGTAACAACCCGCTGTGACAGCGGGTTGTTTTCGTATATAATAGGTTATACCGAAAAAAGAACGTATCTTTGAGCGAGAAAGTATTGTTGGTATGAAGAAATTCCTTTACCTCGGGGCTGTCGCCGTACTGGCGCTGGCGGCATCCTGCACCGGCGGCAAGCCGGACTTCAAAACTGAAAAACACAGCAGCGAACTGACCGCAGATTATGCCCGCCTGAGTATCCAGGCCGAACTCCCGCTCGCGACGACCGACGGGGCGTCCGTCATGCGCCAGACCCTCGTGGACGTGATGGACAAGGCGCTCAGCCACATTGACAACTATGAGCAGAAGCGCTTCTTCCCGCGCTTCGACGGCGACGTCAACGACTCCGGGGCCCTGTTCTCCTATTATGAGCATCAGGCGCTCGAAGAGATTACCTTCCTCTCGCAGGGCATGTTCGACGAGCGGGCGGAGGGCATACGCGAATCCGAGACGCTTTCCGACGAGGAGAAAGAGAAGTTCGTGGCGGATTTCCCGGGCTGGGAATTCGATTTCAACCTGGAAAAGACCTGGGAGACGGACCTGATCGCCGTCTTTGACTCCCAGAATTATCTGTATATGGCCGGCGCGCACGGCGGCGTGATCGGCGAGGGCCCGATGACCTTCGACAAGCAGAGCGGCATGCGCATTCGCGATTTCTTCGTGGACGGCGCCGAGAAGGACATGCAGTCCCTGCTGCGCGACGGCATGCTGGAATACTTCAAGGAACGCATGGCGGCCGTCGGCAGCGAACTCGAGGACCATCTCAACCTGAAGAACGGCCTGATTCCGCTCCCGCAGTGGGCCCCGCGCCCCTGCCAGGACGGCCTGACGTTCATTTACCAGCAATACGAGGTGGCCGCCTATGTGGACGGCATGCCTGAATTCACCCTCGCCTACGAAGACGTGGCCCCTTACCTGCTTCCCGAAGCTAAGCGGGATCTAGGGCTGTAGACGGTATTCCGTCCGATACGGATCGTAAACGACGCAGCTCACTTCACAGACGGCGCAGGCGCCAAAATAGCCGACGGCCGGCGCCGTTCCCGTGATATTGGTCAGCAGGTTGGACGGCTGCTCCGTCAGGATGGGAATCGTGCCCACGAGCAGGTGGCTGTACTGCATCAGGAATTCCCCGTATTCATCAGACGAAGTATAGATCCGCAGGGTGATGACGTCTCCCTCTTCCAGGGGCTTGGCGCAGTCTCCGTACAGTTTCCGGGTCTCTTCCGTATGATTCAGCGCGGATATGGTAAATCCGGTGAACGCCATCCCGTCGAAGTGGTCGTCCGGAAGCTCGAAACACTTGTCCAGGGACTTGAAATGGCCATTAATGCCGACTTGGAACAGATAGCGGGTTCGCTGTCCCGGGAAATCCTGTCCCCAAACAGCCAGGGTCCACATATTTTTCAGATGCGTCGAATAGAGGTAATCCAGCGCATCCAATCGGAGACCAAGCTCCGGAACGACGTCCTGCGCGCTGTAGTGGGCCGCCACGCCACCAACCGTCGCATCGATGTCCAGGCGATACCGCCGCCCGGCTTCGCCCTTGAAGGCGGCCACGGAACGGTAGGTCCCCGGACTTTCCGGATCCTCCGCAAAATCGTAGGTCGCGTCCCCGCAGGAAACGGACACGCGGGCACCGGACACCCAGGAAATCTCTTCCGGCGCTGCGAAGAAATCAGAGGTCAATGACAAGCGGACCACCTGCCGGCATTCCTCGTCCGTGATCATACCGTCCACGGCGAGCAGGCTCACGGGAAGCCGGCCTGCATCAATCCGGACCGCATCGGTACAGGCGGCGAACAGGAGCAGGAACGGCAACAGATATAAGGACACTCTTCTCATCAGAACCGGAAGGTATAGGAAACGGAAGGAAGGATGGGAAACAGGTAAAGCATGCTCGCCCGGGGTTTGTCGTCCACCTGGCTGTACGAGTACGTGACAGACCATGCATTATGCCGGGAGTAGGCATTGTAAAGGGAGAAATCCCAGGATCCCGAGCGGGTTTTCAGCGTCAGGGACAGGTCCAGGCGATGATAATCGGGCAGCCGGCCTTCATTGCGGCCGCCGAAAACCGGAGCGTACGCGCCGCCGATGGCATAGCGCGCCACCGGGTAGGTTGTGGGCGCCCCGCTGGCGTAAACCCAGCAGGCCGATACCGTGAGCTTCGGGGAAATATCATAGGAAAGGAAGAGGTCCACGTTGTGCTCATGGTTGACGGGAGAAGCATAGGGTTTGCCACCGTTGACCTCCGGGATATCGTAGATGGCCTTCGACCAGGTGTAACCCAGCCAGCCGCACCACGGGCCTGATTCGTAGCGGAACATGAATTCCACGCCGTAGGAAAAGGACCGGCCGAAACGCAGGAAAGCCTCCCGGTCCTCCCGGTCGAGGAGGGTTCCGGGATTGTCCTTGAAGTCGACCGTATTCCTGTTGTTTTTATAGAACAGTTCCAGGGAGACTTCCGCCGCCTCATGAAGGAACAAGTGGTAGTATCCGACGGAAAACTGGTCGGAAACCTGCGGCTTGACCGTCGGCGAGGCCGCGATCCAGACATCCAGCGGACTGCCTGAAGTGCTGACAAGTGCCTGCTGGAAATACTGTTCCGTCCGGCTGTAGGCAGCTTTCAGCGAAGCGGCTTTCCCCAGCCGGACCGACAGGGAGGCGCGCGGCTCCAGTCCCCAGTAGGTCTGGATGGGCTCTCCGCTGCCGAAATGGCGCACCTGCGTCTCTTTGTGCGTGACCGGGTCGTAATAGCGCTGGTCCGTTTCTCCCAGGGAGGTATATTCGGAAAGGTGCAGGCCATAGCGGAATGTCACCGGACCCAGGGTGGTCGTATTCTCGACATACAGGTTAGGCTGGATGGCGAAATTGGGGGCGATGTGGGTCTCTTTGATGGTGATATTGCCGGCCCCGGGGACGAAATCTCCCGTGTTGAGTCGGAAATACGGAAGTTGGAAGCCGGCTTCCAGGCGGTTGTGCTCCCCTGCCTGCCAGACCAGTTCCGCCCGTAGTCCGGACTCCCGCACGAACGAGTGGTAGTCGAAAACGGCGTAGTTGTAATTGGCATGCGTGCCAAGTAGGAAACGGGAATGGTACAGAGTCACGCTTGACTGCAGGACAGGAGAGAAATCGTGCCGCCAGCGAAGGGAAAACGCCCGGTTGTCATAGGTAAATTCCGAAAGATTGAGGCCATACTGCTTCAGCGTCGCTCCGATCTTGTCCCCGCCGAGGAAGGCATTCAGGGACAGCCGGTCGCGCGGGGAAGCAATCCAGCTCAGTTTGGCATTGACATCATAAAAGCGTAGCGTATTTCCGGCCGGAAATCCGCGAATAAAGGGAAGGACCATGTCAATCAGGGATCTTCTGCCGCTCACGCTGTAACTCAGTTTGCCCGGGACAATCGGTCCCGCCAGGTGGATCTTGGACGCAGCCAGTCCAATGGTCAGGCTGCCGCCATGGCGTTCCATGTTACCGTCGCGGGTGCTGGCTTCCAGGACGGAGGAGATCCGCCCGCCGAAGCGGGCCGGAAAATCGCCTTTGTAAATCTCCGTCCGGCCCAGGACATCGCCGTTGAACATGGACAGGAAGCCGAAAACGTGGCCGGAGCAATAGACGGGTGCCCCGTCCAGCAGGATGAGGTTCTGGTCCACCTGCCCGCCCCGGACGGAAAAGCCGGCGGAGCCGTCGCTGGGAGACTGGACGCCGGGGAGCAGCTGGATGGCCTTGAGGATATCCGGCTCGCCCAGAAAGGCCGGGATGCGCCGGACGATGCCGGGGTTCATGCTCTCCAGGCCCGTCTGCGGCCGGACGAGGCGCTCCGCCTTCGATCCCGACACGACGACGGCGGCGTTCAGCCGGTCGATCCGGCCGGACAGACTGTCCGGCTGGGCGTGGGCAACGGCGCCGCAGAGCATAAGGAAACCGAAAAATGACAGGCACCGTCCCATCATCCGCCGCCATGAATACATTTGTCAAAATACCGGTCGAATTCCCCGGCAATGGACGGATCGTCCAGCAGGACGCCGAGTTCGTGATTGATCCGGAAGGAGAAATATTCCAGATTATAGGATCCGACCGTAAGCAGGTGCCCGTCGACGGACACGGCCTTGTCATGGTGGAAACCGCCGGGCTGGACATGCAGGGTGAAATACCCTTTTCTTGCCAGCTTCCTGGCTACGTGCAGCAGGATGGCGGCCAGAATCGAGAAGGGCAGGTCCGAATTGGCGCCCATCAGCAGTTCCACCCTGATTCCGCGCCGGGAAGCCGCCAGGATGCTGCGGCGTATCGACCGGGTGGGCCAGAAATACGGGGTAATAAGCCGGATGGATTTTTCTGCTGAGGCGAAGAGCCGGCAGTACAGTTCCTCCGGATTGGGGTTTTTGCCGGGAAGGGGCGATTCCAGGACGATGACCGGCGTATCGCCGCACGGAGCCGGCATCCCGGAAGAAGTGACGCCCGGGGGCCGGTCTCCGCATTCCTCCCAGATCCGGGCAAACCCGGCATATAAATAATCCACTGCGGGTCCTTCGATCCTGAGGTGCATGTCCCAGAACTTGCCGACGCCCGGAATGCCGTTTTTATACAGATCCGAGACGTTCATCCCGCCGGTATAGGCGACCTTGCCGTCAATCAGCGTCAGTTTGCGGTGGTTGCGGGGGAAGAACAACTTCCGGCGGTAAAACACCAGGTCCACGCCGCGGTCGCGGTAAGATTGTATATAGCTGCGCTTCATCGGACGCCATCGCTTCTTCTCCTCGAAATGCTGCAGACAGCCGAAATAATCGAGGACCACGCAGACCCGGACACCGGCTTCAGCACGCTCCGCCAGTGCGTCCAGGATGGTCGTGGAGATGACATCTTCCCGGAAGACGAAAAACTCCATAAGGATATAATTCCGGGCTTTGCGGATGTCTTCGAGCAGGGCATCATAAAAACGCATGGCGTCATCCAGGATACGGACCCGGTTGCCCGGGATGGGACGGGGGCAGGCGGTCTCCTCCGCGAAACGTTCCAGCGTGTCCATAGATGTCCGATGTGAGATTAATTCGTTCAAATATAACAATAATTATCATTATTGCCGCCCTGAGGCATTGCATCGCGGTGCAGATTTGTTATCTTTGCAGGAACGGTTAGCAGAAAAAGCGTATGAAACGGTTGGTAGTTAAAATCGGCACGAACGTGCTGACGCGCCCGGACGGGACGCTCGACGTCACGCGCGTATCCGCGCTGGTGGACCAGGTGGTCGGCCTGCGCAAGGCGGGCTGGGCGGTAGTGCTCGTGAGCTCCGGCGCCGTGGCCTGCGGCCGCACCGAGCTGCGGCTGGACGAGGACCTGGACAGCGTGGAGCAGCGCCAGCTGTATTCCGCCGTCCGATCGGCCAGATTCTCACCACGAAACAGAATTTCGAGACGGAGCGCGAACGCGATAACCAGCGCGCCTGCATGGAGGTGATGCTGCAGCATGGCGTCGTGCCCATCGTGAACGAGAATGACACCGTGAGCGTCACCGAGCTGATGTTCACCGACAACGACGAACTCTCCGGCCTCATCGCCGGGATGGTCGGCGCCGAGACGCTCATCCTGCTGAGCAACATCCCCGGTCTGTACGACCGTCATCCCGAGGACCCGGCGGCGAAAGTGATCCGCACCGTCCATTGTTCGGACGACCTGTCCGGCTGCATCCGGGAGGAGAGGAGCGCCTTCGGACGCGGAGGCATGTTCTCCAAATACAACACTGCACGGCGCGTGGCGGCCGGCGGCATCCGCGTGCTGATTGCCGACGGCAAGCAGGAACACATCCTGCCGGACCTGCTGGAGCGGCCGGAGCAAACCGTTTTCACTGAATTCCTACCCTGACAGATGAATCTTTTCGAAGCAGCCAAGCGGGCGGCGGCGCAGGTGGCGCTGATCCCCGACGCGGAGCGTGCAGCGGCGCTGGAAGCCGTTGCCGACGTCATTTGCGCGCATAGCGCGGAACTCCTTGCCGCGAACGCGGAAGACCTCGCGCGGATGGATCCGCAGAATCCCCTCTACGACCGACTGAAACTCACGCATGAGCGCCTGGACGGCATTGCGTCCGACATGCGCCACGTGGCGGCACTTCCCTCGCCGCTGGGCCGTACGCTGGAAGACCGCCCCCTGCCGAACGGCCTGCGCCTGCGCAAGGTCAGCGTGCCTTTCGGCGTGATCGGCGTCATCTACGAGGCGCGTCCCAACGTGACCTTCGACGTCTTCTCGCTCTGTTTCAAGAGCGGCAACGTCAGCCTGCTCAAAGGCGGCAGCGACGCGGATGCGTCCAACCGCGCGGCGGTGGCGCTGATCCGGCGCGTGCTGGCGGAGCGGGGCCTGCCCGAAGAGGCCGTGACGCTGCTTCCGCCCACCCACGAGGCGGTCGGCGAGCTGCTCGGCGCCGTGGGCTACGTGGACCTCGTGATCCCGCGCGGCGGCCGGCGGCTGATCAACTACGTCCGGGACAACGCCAAGGTGCCCTGCATCGAAACGGGCGCCGGCGTGGTGAACACTTATTTCGACGCTGCAGGAGACCTGGAGATCGGACGGCGCATCGTGCTGAATGCCAAAACGCGCCGCGTCTCGGTCTGCAATGCGCTGGACTGCCTGATCGTGCACCGGGACCGCCTGGCGGACCTGCCCGCGCTGGTGGAGCCGCTCGCAGCGAAAAACGTGCTCATTTATGCCGACGAAGCGGCGTTCGCAGCCCTCGACGGCAAGTATCCGAAGCTGGAGCCCGCCACGCCGGAATCCTTCGGCACGGAGTACATGGACTACAAGATGGCCATCCGCACCGTCACTTCGATCGACGAAGCGCTCGCGCACATCGCCCGCTACGGCTCCGGCCACAGCGAGAGCATCGTCACGGCCGATCCGGCCGCTGCGGCGCGTTTCCAGGCGGAGGTGGACGCCGCCTGCGTGTACGTGAACGCTCCGACCAGTTTCACCGACGGGGCCCAGTTCGGCCTGGGCGCAGAGATCGGCATCAGCACCCAGAAACTGGGCGCCCGCGGCCCGATGGGCCTCTGCGAAATCACCACCTACAAATGGCTCATTGACGGAAATGGCCAGGTGCGTCCGTAGCACCCGGCCATTTCCCGTTCAATACTTTCCTGACCGTCACGGATGGCGGTTCCAAGGCTCCGCGGCTTTCTCGCAGAGCGCGTAAAAGTGCGTCCGGAGGGCCGGCCAGCTGTAGTACGGGCCGGAAACGGGCTCGATGCCCGGGAGCTTGATTTCCTTCTCGTTGTAGAGGATCTTCGTCAGGACCTCACCCTTGTTGTTGCGGTAGAAGACCATCTGGATGTTGGTGGCCATCGGGACCTGGAAGAAGGCGTACCAGTTGTGCAGGTGGGCCTCCTTGTACGGGAACACGCGGTATTCCGGGTCGTCCACGCCCAGCAGGGCGAAGAGCGGAAGGATGGAGGTGTCGTGGCCGAAACGCAGGTCGGCGGCACGCTGGCTGCCGGACTCGAGCGCGGCGTCGGCCTTCTGCACGAAGTCCATCAGCAGCGGGCGGATGGCGTAGCGGATCACGTCGCCCTGCTCCACGGAGCCGCCCCACATGCGGTAGATGTTGTCGTTGCCGTCAGCCCAGAAGTAGGCAAGCTCTTCGGGGGTGAAGTATTTGCGGTAGATATCCACGCCGAGGAAGTCGATCAGCTGGCACAGACCGCCGGTCGTGAAGATGGCCTTCACGAAGGGTTCCGGATTGCCAAGGGCCTTGACAGCGGCGTCATAGTCCGTGAACAGCGGGGTCAGGAAGCGACGGAGGTCGTAGCCCGGCTCGCCGGCGAAAGGCTTGAAACCCTGGGGCTGCTGGGCCATGCCGGGATAGCCGCCGGGGAAAGACGGCCGCTGGCGCGGCGGTTCACCGGGACGCGGGACGCTCAGGCTCGGGTTGATGTAGGCCATGAAGCGCTCGGCACTGGTGAAGGTGAACTGGATCTTGGGGAACTTGTCCTTCAGGCCGTAAGTGAAGTTGCACATGCTCACGATGCAACGGAAGTTGGTGCTGGAGAAGCAGTTGACTTCCTGGCGCGCCTTGTCCTTGAAGATGCTCGGATAGCGTTCGGCCATGCGGGCGGCAATCTGCTGATGCTCACGGGCGCCGCGCGGGGTGAGGGACCCTTCCATGCCCTTGTGGGCGTCCACGATGGTCTCCACATCAGCCCAGAGCGCCTTGCCCGCCTCGGTCAGAAGGCCGAGGGAGTCGAGGTAGGCGAAGCCCTGCTGCGCGTTGCGGCCGAATGTGGAGTTTTGCTCATAGCGGGAGCCATGGCGGCCGTAGTGGCTGATATAGAAGGGTTTGAAGCCCTTCGGTGCCGGGGTGTCCACGAGCGGATCGAACTCGTAGGAGTGCATGTTGTTGGATGCGCGGTCCGGATTCTCCGCGAAAAGACGGATGACGTCGTTCTGTGCGCCGGCACCCAGGCAGAGAGCCAGCAACAGGGGGATGGACAGGAGTCTTTTGAAATTCATATGCGATATAGTTTTAGCATTCGATCGTCTCAAAGGTAAACAAACTGTTCCGTTTTGGCAAATACCCCGTTTCCTGGGATAAAGGATTTGATACATATTTGAACGATTTTGGTCCTGCGAAGCCCGAAAAATGCTACCTTTGTAACCGCAATGTTACACAGAATCTTCAGAACCCTCCTGTCGCTGTCACTGGTGCTGCTCTGCATCGGCTGTTCCGCGCGCGTGAAACAATACAAGGTCGAAGTCGTGAGAGAATACACCCACGACACGGGCGCCTATACGCAGGGCCTCTTCTTCAACGGGGGGCACTTCTACGAGAGTACGGGCCAGTTCGGCGAGTCCTCCTTCCGCGAAGTGGAGCTCGCCACCGGCAAGGTGCTCTCACAGATGAATTTCCAGCAGAAGTACTTCGGTGAGGGTTCCGTGATGCTGGGGGACAATCTCTACATCCTGACCTGGCTGAACAAGGTCGCCTTCGTCTATGACGCGAAGACGCTGGAATACAAGCAGACCTACTCCTATCCGCGCGAGGGCTGGGGTTTGACCACCGACGGCAAGTCCCTGATCGCCTCCGACGGCTCTGCGCGCCTGTTCTTCCTGAACCCGGAACTCAAGCAGGAGCGCTATGTGGACGTGAAGATGGACGGCCGCCCGGTGCGTTACCTCAACGAGCTGGAATACATCGACGGCAAGGTCTGGGCGAATGTCTACATGACTGACATGATCGTCATCATCAACCCCGCCGACGGTACCGTCGAAGCCCGGATCGATTGTTCCGGTCTTCTCCCGCGCACGCTGCGTACCCCTACGACGGATGTGCTGAACGGCATTGCCTGCGACCCCGCCACCGGCAAGATCTACCTGACGGGCAAATACTGGCCCCGCCTCTACGAAGTCCGTCTGGTGCCGGAGAAATAATCACGACTCCAAGGCCGGCCGGCCCGGGCGTTCGCCCGGCACATCGGGCGGTTGCAGGTGACTTGGGCTTTGTTGGCGGCGTCCTCACGCCTCCAGGACGGGATTTTGAGGGAAAAAACTTTGATATTTCCTTCTTTCACTATATCTTCGTGCAATTTTTAGTTATTTATAAGTGTATGGTAACCATGTTTGAAAAAGAAGACAAAGAGTTCTACGAGGCCCCATCGATCCAGGTCGTGGAGGTCAAGTCGGAAGGAATCATCTGTGCCAGCAAAGATGGGTATGACCCCCAAGAATTCTAATTCTTAATTCATTCCAACCATGAAAAGAATCGCTTTATTAATTGCATCCGCTGCCCTGACCCTTTGCGCATGCGAGAGAATGGAGGAAACGGTGAACAACGAGACAAACGAGACAGATGTCCCCGTGCCTGCGGTATATCACGTGAACATTCCGGTCTCCATAGGTCCTGAGACGAAAGGTGTTTCTTTCGATCCGGACGGAGATAAAATATCGACCTTCTTTGAGGAGGGAGACAAAGTCTATGTTTATAACAAGACGCAAGATGCGCTCGCCCGTCATTGGGATGATGTTGAAGGTACCTATCTTGCAACACCGATTGTCCTTACTTCTGCGATGATTCAGAATGAAGGACGGTCCTGCACCCTGGAGGGAGATCTGTCCTTCTTTAAATGGAACTATGATGAGCAGAAATGGGAAGTTGTCACTCCTGCGGATGAGGATGAATATTGTTTGTATTACCAGCTCAATGGTGCAGATTATTATTTCTCTTTTGGCTACTCCAATTATTACCCCCGCTTCTATTATTCCGGCCAGGACGGCAGCGAAACCTGTGCTTCCCAATACGACTTTGCGGAGGTGACGGATATCAAGCTGGTGTTGAGCGAAACGACCCTTACCGTTCCGGACAATGTCAGGTTCACGAACCTGCAGTCCATGTTCCGCCAGAAACTGATCTTTAAGAATTCTGCAAGTGAGACGGTAACTCCGACCATCAAATCTTTCAGTATTGATACGGAAAAAGGGACGCTGATTGATTATTATAATCCGACAATTGACATCAGTAGCACTTCTCCCGAAAGGTATGAGACATACAGTATCGAGATTGACAATCCCGTTATTTCGTCCGACGGCAACATCTACCTTGCCCTGGCATTTTATTATCCCGACGATGATTCCAAGAATGACAAACTCATTCTGACAGCGACCGACACGGAAGGGAATGTCTATTGTTGCACCAAGAATGTACCCGCCGGCGGTTTCCAGAATGGGAAATACTATTATGGGAATTGCACCATGGAATGGGATCATCAGAATGGCAAGCCTACCGTAACGCGCTCTGATGGCGGCAATCCGAATGAGCTTAATCCGCTTTTATACGATTGGGGCCTCCAGTATGATTTCACTGGAAATCCCATGAGGATTACTATCAGCGGCGACAGTCAGGATTATAGGTTTTACTTTAATGACAACCCCGGCTTTGTCACTTTGACTGGTAGTGGGGATCCTGTTTCTGCATCTTGGGCGGGGCACAACGCTTTCATTGGGTCCAATTCTGACTTGACCGTTATTCTTGATTGTAATTATTTCATTGATAATAGTGCGGATTTCCATGCGGCGATAGACTGCGGTGGTGAATTGAAACTAATGACTACCGGTGGCACTCAAACACTTACTGTCATTACGAATGACGATGGCAGTAATGCTTATGGAATATATGGTGACTCCAATTATGATGCATGGATATATGATTTCAGCAATATAAGTAACCTTGCTGTCGATGGTTTTACTGTCTCTTGCCCCGGTGCAGTTGACAACCTTGATGGCACCTATACCTGGGTGTACACCGTGTCCCCGACCACCCCTTAGTCATTTAAACGCGGGCCGGCTTCCCACCCGCGAAGGAGGCTGGCCGGCCACGCGGCACTATATTGTGCTTACTCAAAAAGTTATGATGGGTAATTACAATATACTTTAACGAAAAAGGCTATGTTTTATTGAAACCAAAGGGATCGTCCAAAAACTTGAATCCGCAAATAAAAAAAGCAAGCATCTTTGCAGGTGCTTGCTTTTTTGGCTCCCCCTCGGGGACTTGAACCCAGGACCCCCTGATTAACAGTCAGGTGCTCTAACCAACTGAGCTAAGGAGGATTGTTACCCGCCACTTGCGTTTTGGGATTGCAAATATACGCACAATTCTCGAATGCGCAAATTATTTTGCCATTTTTTTGTGTGCGGAAACCTCCCCGATACGGGAAGCCCAGGGACTTTGGGCGGAGGCGGGAGGGGTTATGGAACAAATTGTTGTCTGTTTTGGAAAGATTTCATATCTTTGTGTAATATGGATATCGATCTTCTGGCAAAGATGGTAAAGGAACTGATCGTCGAGCACGATCAGGTGGGCCTGCCCGGCGTCGGCACCTTCGTGGCCGAGATGATCCCGGCGACCTTCTCCGACAAAGGATTTACCATCAATCCCCCCTACCGGCGGCTCTCTTTCTATCCGAGCCGGCTGGAGGATTCCCTGTTGATTGATTTCTACGCCGAATCCAATCAGATTTCGCGCGAAGCGTCTTCCGCCTACATCACCCAATACCTCGCCGAACTGAAGGCCGTCCTGCTGGAACGCAAGAGCATCGTGCTCCCGGGGCTGGGGCGCTTGCGCGCGACACGGGAGAACGCCCTCTTTTTCGTGGCCGACGAGGATCTGGACATCTTCCCGGCCGGCGTGGGCCTGGAGCCCGTGTCGCTGAAGAGCCACACGGTCGAGGAGGAGGAACCGGTCGTGATCGACGTGCCGGTGCCGACGATCGAGGAGGAGGTGGCGCCGGTGGAGGTGCCGGAGGCGGCGGAAGAGCCGGCAGAAGATGAAGGAGATTCGCCGATCAAGTCGGCGAATGACGAGGTTGTCGAGCCGGCGAATGACGGAGAAGAAGAGTCGGCGAATGACGGAGAAGAAGAGCCGGCGAATGACGAAGAGGAGCCGGCAGCAGAAGAAGCCGAAGCGCCTGCTGTCGAAGAACCGGCGGCTGAGGAAACGGCTGAGTCCCAGAAGCACCTGGCATACGACAACGCGCCCCGCTGGATGCGGGACGACTGGCGGGAACCGGAGCCGAAACACGGCTCCAGACTCGCCTCCTGGTTGCTTGTGCTCGTGGCGCTGATCATTCTTGCGCTCATCGCCTTCACCGTCCTGGCACGCGTAGCCCCCGATTTCGTCGATTCTCTCCTGTACACCCCCGACGAGCTGCGAATCATCAACTATTGACGCCATGATCGAGCTGATCTATCCCGCATCCCCCGCCCCGCTGCTGAAAGGCTGCAAACGCGGCCGAGCCGCGGAAATGCTGCCCGTCGTGGACGAACTGGGCAACGTACGCGCCCAGGCCACCCGCGAACTCGTGCACCATGGCGGCGAGAAGCCGCTGCACCCGGTGGTCCACCTGCATGTCATCAACCGGCTCGGACAGATCTACCTCCAGCAGCGCGGCCCCGACAAGGACCTGCTGCCGCTCTACTGGGACACCGCCGTGGGCGGCCATGTGGCCTACGGGGAATACATTCCGGAAGCCCTCTACCGCGAAGCCGCCGAGGAGCTCGGGCTGCATGATTTCCTGCCCCAGGGGCTCTGCCACTATATCTTCGAATCCGCCGATGAGCGGGAACTCGTGAACGTGTTCGCCGCCGTGGGCGAATACAGCATCAAACCGGATCCGTTCGAACTCGCCGGCGGCCGCTACTGGTCGGTCGAAGAGATCGAAGAGGCGCTGGGCAAAGGCGTCCTCACCCCCAACTTCGAAGGCGAATACCGCCGCATCAAAAAAGCACTCCTGGCCCTCCTGTAATGCAAGAACTGCGCAAATTCATCAAAGACCAGCTCTCCATTTGGCCGCTCGCCTCGGCCAATTTCCGGGCCCTGAAGGCCGTCAAGACCCGGGATCTGACGGTCTTCGGCCTCCCCTGCCGCATCCAGTGGAATCCGGAGCGCGTGGGTTCCTCGACGGCCGACACCTCTCCCGAAGCCATCGCCGCCCGGCCCTGTTTCCTCTGCGAGAAAAACCGCCCGCCGGAGCAGCATCACATCAAATTCGAGGGGCGCAAAGGGCGCATGTACAACGTCCAGGTCAACCCCTTCCCCATTTTCCGGGACCACCTCGTAATCGTCCGGGACGAGCACCTGCCGCAGGCCATCTGGCACCACATGCCGGACATCCTGGACTTCGCTGCCAAATACCCCGATTTCACGGCCTTCTACAACGGGCCGGCCAGCGGCGCCTCTGCGCCCGACCACCTGCATTTCCAGGCGGCCCCGCGGCATAAGATGCCGCTGGAGGACGCCGTGGACGCGTTTCTTGATGCGCCCGGCCAGCCGCTCGCATCCGTCAAGGACGCCACGCTGTACCGCTTTCCCGGCTACTGCCGGGGCATCTATGCGCTCAAGGCGACGACCTCGAAATCCCTGACCAAACTCTTCTACCGCCTGCTGGACTGCTGTGACCGGCAAGCCGGCGAGACGGAGCCCAAATTCAATCTCTACGCCTACGTGAAAGGCGCCGAGTGGCGTTGCTTCGTGGTGCTCCGCTCCGCAAAACGCTCCCATCACTTTGACGCCGAAGGCGCGGACCACCTGACCGTCAGCCCGGGCGCCGCGGACATGGCGGGCGTATTCGTCACCCCGTTCCGGGAGGACTACGAAAAAGCCACGCCGGCGCTGCTGGAGGCCATTCTCGACGAAGTCACCATCCCCGCGCACGAGCAGGAAATGATCGAATGGCGCCTGACGCGCACGCAACCCCGCGTGGCGGTCGGCATCCTCGCCGCCGAGCAGATCTGCTTCGAGATCATCTCCGACGGCGCAGGCCCGCAGCGGGTGCGCTGGTGCGAGGGGCGTATCGCCTACAACGGCGCGCTCTACGACGAATTGTATTTCGATTCCATCACCCGCTCGACCCGCTTCGCCGAGCCGTCCTTCATCCTGCACGACGTGGTAATCGGCATCGATTTCCACTGGCAGCAGAAGCGCACGCTCAAGTTCGCCGGCGGGCTGAAATTCATCGTGGAGGGCGACAAGATCCGCGCGGTGAACCTCGTGGGCATGGAAGACTACCTGCTGAGCGTCATCTCCTCCGAAATGAAATCCAGCGCCTCGGTCAATCTGCTCAAGGCGCATGCCGTCATCTCGCGCAGCTGGCTGCTCGCCCGGATGGAGGACCACTCCGCCCACGACAACTTCGACGTGTGCGCGGATGATCATTGTCAACGCTATCAAGGACTCACGATGGCCGCGGGCGACACGGTCCGCACGGTCATCGACGAGACCTGGGGCCAGGTGCTCCGCTATAAAGGACAGCTCTGCGACACCCGCTACGCCAAGTGCTGCGGCGGCAAGACCGAGCTTTTCAGCACCTGCTGGGAGGACATCGACTACCCCTATCTGCAATGCGTCGACGACCCCTGGTGCGACTGCGAGAACGACGAGATCCTCGCCCAGGTCCTCAACGATTACGACCAGCAGACCAAGGACTTTCACGACTGGACCGTCCGTTACGATGCCGATGAACTCGACGCCCTGGTGCGGGAACGCACCGGCATCGATTTCGGCAAAATCCAGGCGCTGGAGCCCGTGGAGCGCGGCCCGTCCGGGCGTATCAAATACCTGCGCATCGTGGGCAGCAAGCGCACGGAGGTCGTGGGCAAGGAACTGAAGATACGCCGCGCCCTGTGCCCGTCGCATCTCAAGAGCTCCGCCTTCGACGTGGAGCGCGACCCCGCCGGCGCATGGATCCTGCGCGGCCGCGGATGGGGACACGGCGTCGGACTCTGCCAGATCGGCGCCGCCGTGATGGCCGCCAACGGATTCGATTACAAACAGATACTCCAACATTATTATCCCGGCACCGATGTCGAATAAGTCCTTATCCCCCTGGTGGTGGGTCCCCACGCTCTACTTCGCAGAGGGCATCCCCTACTTCATCGTCAACGTGATCTCCGTCACGATGTTCAAGCGCCTCGGCATGCCGAACGGCGACCTGGCCATGTACACGTCCCTGCTCTACCTGCCCTGGGTCATCAAGCCCCTGTGGAGCCCCTTCGTGGACGTGATCCGCACCAAGCGCTGGTGGATCCTGCTGATGCAGCTGTTCTGCACGGCGGGCTTTGCCGCCCTGGCGCTGAGCGTCAGTCCGGACGTGTTCGGCTGGTCGCTGGTCATTTTCTACGTCATCGCCTTCGCCTCCGCGACGCACGACATCGCCGCGGACGGCTTTTATATGATTGCCCTGGAGCAGAAGCAGCAGGCCACCTTCGTGGGTATACGCAGCACCTTCTACCGCATCGCCTCGGTCTTCGGGCAGGGGGTCATCGTCGTGCTGGCCGGTGTGCTGGAGGAGCGGCTCGGCGTCATTCCCCGCGCCTGGAGCATCACCCTGCTCGTCTCCGCCGTCCTCTTCGGCCTCATCACCCTCTGGCACACCCGCTTCCTGCCGAAGGTTGAAGGAGATTCGCCGATCAAGTCGGCGAATGACGTAGCGAAGGAATTTGCAGAAGCCTGGGTAACCTTCTTTAAAAAACCGGGCGTATGGCTGGCAATCGTGTTCATGCTGCTGTACCGCCTGCCGGAGGCCTTCTCCGTCAAGATGCTGACTCCCTTCCTGCTGGATCCCGTCGAGGCCGGCGGCCTGGGGCTGAGTACGGCGCAGAGCGGCCTGGTCTACGGCACCGTGGGCGTGATCGCCCTGACCGTGGGCGGCATCCTGGGCGGCCTCTTCGCCGCGAAATTCGGCCTGCGCAAGTCCATGTGGCCCATGTCCATGGCACTCGCACTACCCTGCGCGGCGTATCTTATTCTCGCCCTCGTGCAACCTTCCGCCCTCTGGAGCATCTTCTTATTGGTCGCCATCGACCAGTTCGGCTACGGCTTCGGCTTCACGGCGTACATGCTCTATATGATGCAGTTCTCCGAAGGCGGGTTCAAAACCTCGCACTACGCCATCTGCACGGCCTTCATGGCCCTCTCGATGATGGTTCCGGGCCTCTTCGCCGGCTGGATGCAGGAGGCGCTCGGCTATGTTGGATTCTTTATTGTCGTCATGATATGTTGTCTCGCCACCATTACCGTCACATTCTTTGCGCGGCGGCGCTGCTCCTCCTAGGAGTCTCCGCCCTCGCGGCACCCCGGGTCAAGCCGGGCATCGAAGTCCTGCGCGACCGCGGTTTCGCGGGCCTGGAAGGCAAGCGCGTCGGCCTGGTCACCAACCCGTCCGGTGTCGACAGCCAGCTGCGTTCCACCATCGACATCCTCTTCGAGGCGCCGAACGTGAAGCTCGTGGCGCTCTACGCCCCGGAACACGGCGTGCGCGGAGACGTCTATGCCGGCGGCAAGGTGGAATCCGGGAAAGACGAGCACACCGGCCTGCCGGTGCACTCCCTTTTCGGAAATACCCGCCAGCCCACCCGGGAGATGCTGCAGGGCGTCGACATCATGGTGTACGACATCCAGGACGTGGGCAGCCGCTCCTATACCTTCATCTCCACGCTGGGCCTGGTGATGCGCACCTGCGCCGAGATGGGCATCCCGGTGATGGTCCTCGACCGTCCCAATCCGCTGGGCGGCAACAAGGTGGAGGGTCCGCTCGTGCGCGACGGTTATCATTCTTTCGTCAGCCAGTACAAGATCCCTTACGTCTACGGCCTCACCGTGGGCGAGCTCGCCACGCTCATCAACGAGGAGGGCCTCAACTGCGGCCAGAACGGCAAGGCCGCTCCGCTGAAATGCAAACTGACCGTGATTCCGATGGAGGGCTGGACGCGCGACATGCTCTTCAACGACACCGGACTGCCCTGGATCCTGCCTTCGCCCAACATCCCCTACGCCGAGACGGCCATCTGCTACCCCTCCGCCGGCCTCTGCGGCGAGATGTACAACTACCTCCACATCGGCATCGGCTATACCCTCCCCTTCGGCACCTTCGCCGAGGAGTGGGTGGACGCCGACAAACTCAAGGAGAAACTGGACAGCTACCACGTGCCGGGCGTGGCCTGGAGGACCATCCACTACCAACCGATTTCCGGCCGCCTCAACGGCAAGCTGATCCACGGCGTACAGTATTATTATACGGACTACGAAGCCGCCACCCTCACGCTCACCCAGTTCTACGTGATGCAGGCGGTCTGGGAACTGTATCAGAAAAACCCCATTGCAGCGGGCTCTGACAGGCTTTCCATGTTCAACAAGGTTTGCGGCACAGACTTTGTCAGTAAAACGTTTGGACAGACGATGAAAGTCTCGGACATCGCAGATTTCTGGTCCGCGGACGTCCCCGCTTTCAAAGCCCTGTCCAAAAAGTATTACATTTACTAAAATCACACAATTATGAAACGCTTGACCACACTCTCCCTGATCGCAATAGCCGCAGCGGCTATGATCGCGGTCCCCGTAGACGCTCAGACCAGGGGCGGCAGCAATTCCCGCGGTGGATCGGGCGGCGGCAATTCCCGCAACAGCGGCGGCACCCGTCCTTCCTCTTCGATGTCCGCTCCTTCTTCCCAGCCGAGAAGTTCCGGCCAGTCCGGAAATACCAAGGGCCTCGGTTCCGTGAACCGGAACTCCCAGCCCGCAGCACCTTCCCATAGCACCCAACCGCAGATGCAGCCGCGAACGAACTCGCAGCCGCGCCAGCAGACCCAGCCGCGTACCCAGCCGCAGCAGCAGCCGAAGGCACAGCCTCAGGCGCAACCGCAGCAGCCGAAGACGCAGCCTCAGCAGCCGAAGGCCCGGCCGCAGGACCAGCCTTCCCGCCAGCCCTCCCGCAGCGGCAGCAATGTCCGCAGACAGGAGCCGGCCCCTGCTCCGCAGAACCGCCAGAGCCCCAATCAGCCGGGCGGCAGCATCAACCGCAACCAGCCCCAGCCGGGCATGAGCGTCAAGCCTGATGCTCCGAGAACCGTCCGCGATCGTCCGGGCACCCCGCGCAACTTCGAGGGCGGCCGCGAGCCGCACCACATCCAGATGCACCCGGGCCCCGGCCACAACATGGAGCGCATCCCGCCGCGTCACCGCGACCCGATGCCGTTCGGACGGGCAGTCCGCTTCTGGGACGGCGGCCGCCACTACTTCGGCTACCGCGTCTCCTACCTGCCTTCCCGCTACAGCCGGGTGGACTACTGGGGCGTCCCCTATTACCTGGTTGACGGCATCTACTACCGCTACTACCGCGGACACTACTACGTCAGCCGTCCTCCGTTCGGGGTCGTCGTCGACGCGGTGCTGGACAACATCCTCTACAGCGTCTGCAACTTCGCCTACTACTACGACGTGTACAACACGTACCGTACGATCAACGAGAACGCCCGGACCATCGCCAGCCAGAACGAAACCATAGCGGCCAACAACGCCACGATCGCCCGCCAGAATGCGGACATCGCGCTCAACAGCGACCGCGCGGCCAAGTCCTACAAGGAGGCTGACCGGCTGGGCCTGGTGCAGAGCTACGCCGACGCCGGCACGGAATACTTCTACCAGGACGGCGTGTTCTTCATCAAGGACAAGAACGGCAAGTACGTGACCATCGTCCCGCCCGCGGGCGCCCTGGTCCAGGAACTGCCGGACGACTACGACACCATCACCCTCGACGGCGAGGAGTACTACAAGGTGGATGACACCGTGTACAAACTCACCATCATCGACGGTTCGCCTTACTTCGAGGTGCTCGGTCAGCTGACCGGCCCGCTCGCCCAGCAGTACGATCTTTACGATACGCTGTAGTGGCGACGATAGGCATATTCGATTCAGGTTCGGGAGGACTTTCGGTATTGAAGGAAATACGGAAGGTCCTCCCTTCCGAACATTTTATCTATTACTCCGACAACGCCCACTGCCCTTACGGGGAGAAGAGCCCGGAGTACATCCAGGACCGCGCCCGCGCCATCACGCGACTGCTGATGGACCGTGGCGCGGATGTCATTGTGGTGGCCTGCAACACGGCCACCGGCGCTGCCATCGCCACCCTGCGCGCGGAGTTCGACATTCCCTTCATCGGGATGGAGCCGGCAGTGAAGCCGGCGGCGCTCGGAACGCGCAGCGGCGTGATCGGCGTGCTGGCGACCGTCGGCACGCTCAAGGCATCCAAGTACCTGAACACAAAAGAATTATATCAGGATAACGTGCGTATCGAGGAGCACGTCGGCGAGGGCTTCGTGCAGCTGGTCGAACGCGGCGAGCTGGACGGTCCCGAGGTGGAGCGCATCGTCCGCGCCAGCCTGCAGCCCCTGCTGGACGCCGGGGCCGACACCATCGTGCTCGGCTGTACGCACTACCCCTTCCTGCGGCCCGTCATCGAGCGCATCGCAGGCCCCGACGTCCGCGTGATCGATCCCGCACCCGCCGTCGCCCGGCAGGTCGTCCATATTCTTACTGAACGCGGTCTGATCAATAGTCATTCCGGGCTTGACCCGGAGTCCCCCTCCCTCGAGCTGCTGAGCTCCGGCGACCCGACGACCCTCCACGCCCTCGCTGCCACCCTTAACTAATGCCCTGTTTTTAGTAAAAGGATGTCAATCAATTGATTATGAAAGTAACCGGCGTCATTTGGCACCGGTTACTTTCATAACAGAAACATTATCAACCAAATACAAAAAACGGCAAGCATTCAAAAAGATTGATTATCTTTGTAGTCTATGATAAGTCAGGAACAAATCAAAGACTTGCAGGAGCGGGCCAGGACGCTCCGGGAGTGCCTGTCCATCGAGAAGAAGCGGGCGGAGGTGCAGGAGAAGGAACAGCAGAGCCAGGCCCCGGACTTCTGGGACGATCCGAAGCAGGCCGAGACCTTTCTGAAGGGCCTCAGCGGCTTGAAAGCCTGGGTGGTCGCCTTCGACAAGGCCCGGACCGCCGTCGACGACCTGGAGGTCCTGCAGGAGCTGGATCCCGAAGGGACGGATATCGACGAGGCCTACAAGCAGGCCTGCTCGCTGATCGAAGATCTCGAACTCAAGAATATGCTGGGCGCGGAGGGCGACAACCTCGGCGCCGTCCTCACGATCAATTCCGGCGCCGGCGGCACCGAAGCCAACGACTGGAGCGCCATGCTGATGCGTATGTACATGCGCTGGGGCGAGCGCAATGGGTATAAGATGACCGTGACCGAGGAGATCGAAGGCGACGAGACCGGCATCAAGTCCTGCACCATCCAGTACGAAGGCGACTACGCCTACGGCTACCTCAAGGCCGAGTCCGGCGTGCACCGCCTCGTGCGCATCTCCCCTTTCAATGCCCAGGGCAAGCGCCAGACCACATTCAGTTCCGTGTTCGTGTATCCGCTCGTGGACGACAGCATCAACATCGAGATCAGTCCCTCAGACATCGAGTGGGACACCTTCCGCTCCGGCGGCCACGGCGGCCAGAATGTCAACAAGGTGGAGACCGGCGTGCGCGTACGGCACCTGCCGACCGGCATCACGGTCGAGAACACTGAGACCCGCAGCCAGCAGGACAACCGCCAGCGGGCGCTGACCATCCTGAAATCCCGCCTCTACGACATCGAGCTCAAGAAGCGCCAGGAGAAGCAGGCCGAGCTCGAGGGCCAGAAGCGCAAGATCGAATGGGGCTCGCAGATCCGCTCCTATGTCCTGCACCCCTACAAAATGGTCAAGGACCTGCGCACCGGCTGGGAGACCGCCGACACGCAGGGCGTCCTGGACGGCGACCTCAATGACTTCATGAAAGAATTCTTAATGCACAACTAACGATATGGCAGATTTCAAATACGCACCGATGTTCCAGCTGGGCGCCGATCCCACTGAGTACTACAAGATCCCGGGCTCTGAGCAATACGTCTCCACGGGCGACTTCGAAGGACACAAGATCCTGAAGATCAAGAAAGAAGGCCTCACCGTGATGGCCAACACCGCCTTCCGCGATGTCAGCTTCCTGCTGCGCCGCTCGCACAACGAGCAGGTCGCGAAGATCCTCCGCGATCCCGAAGCTTCCGAGAACGACAAATACGTGGCCCTGACCTTCCTGCGCAATGCGGAAGTGGCTGCGAAGGGCAAGCTCCCGCTCTGCCAGGACACCGGCACCGCCATCATCCACGGCGAGAAAGGCCAGCAGGTCTGGACGGGCTACTGCGACGAAGAAGCCCTCAGCCTCGGCGTCTTCAAGACCTATACGGAAGAGAATCTCCGCTATAGCCAGAACGCCCCGCTGGACATGTACAAGGAAGTCAACACCAAGTGCAACCTCCCGGCCCAGATTGACATCGAGGCCGCGGAAGGCGCCGAATACCGCTTCCTCTGCGTGACCAAGGGCGGCGGCTCCGCCAACAAGACCTACCTTTACCAGGAGACCAAGGCCCGCATCCAGAATCCCGGCACGCTCGTCCCCTTCCTCGTGGAGAAGATGCGCTCGCTGGGCACGGCGGCCTGCCCGCCCTACCACATCGCCATCGTGATCGGCGGCACCTCCGCCGAGAAGAACCTCCTGACGGTGAAGCTCGCCTCCACCCACTATTATGACGGCCTGCCCACCACGGGCGACGAGACCGGCCGCGCCTTCCGCGACGTCGAGCTGGAAGCCCAGTTGCTCGAGGAGACCCGCAAGATCGGCCTCGGCGCGCAGTTCGGCGGCAAGTACATGGCCCACGACGTGCGCGTCGTCCGCCTGCCGCGCCACGGCGCCAGCTGCCCCATCGGCCTCGGCGTGAGCTGCTCGGCCGACCGCAACATCAAGGCGAAGATCAACGCCGACGGCATCTGGATCGAGAAAATGGACGACAAGCCCTACGAGCTGATACCCGAGGAACTCCGTCAGGCCGGCGAAGGCGAAGCCGTCAAGATCAACCTCGACCAGCCGATGAAGGACATCCTCGCAGAGCTCACCAAATATCCGGTCAGCACGCGCCTGAGCCTGAACGGCACCATCATCGTGGGCCGCGACATCGCCCACGCCAAGATCAAGGCCCGCCTGGACGCAGGCGAGGAAATGCCGCAGTACCTCAAGGACCACCCGATCTACTACGCCGGTCCCGCCAAGACCCCGGCCGGCATGGCCTGCGGTTCCATGGGTCCGACCACGGCCGGCCGCATGGATCCCTATGTGGACGAATTCCAGGACCACGGCGGCTCGATGATCATGCTCGCCAAGGGCAACCGCGCCCAGTGCGTGACCGACGCCTGCAAGAAGCACGGCGGCTTCTACCTCGGCTCCATCGGCGGCCCCGCCGCCATCCTGGCACAGAACAACATCAAGAGCATCGAGTGCGTGGAGTATCCCGAGCTCGGCATGGAGGCCATCTGGAAGATCAAGGTCGAGGATTTCCCCGCGTTCATCCTCGTGGACGACAAGGGCAACGACTTCTTCAAGCAGCTCGGCCTGTAAGATAAAACGTCATGATCGAAATCATCCAAGTCAACATCTCCGGCGAGGACAAGCCTGGCTTGACCACGGCCCTCACCTCCATCCTGGCGCAGTACGACGCGACCATCCTGGACATCGGCCAGGAGAACATCCACAAGTCGCTGACCCTGGGCATCCTCTTCCTGACCACCCCGGAGAAGTCCGGGTTCATCATGAAGGATCTCCTGTTCAAGGCCTCCGAGCTGGGTGTGCAGATCCGCTTCACGCCCATCGAGCGGGAGGCCTACGACGCCTGGGTGGCCCGCCAGGGCAAGAACCGCTACATCGTGACCCTGCTGGGCCGCACGGTGACGGCCCGCCAGATTGCGGATGTGACCGCGGTCATTTTCCGCTTCGGACTCAACATCGACGCCATCCGGCGCCTGACCGGCCGGCCGCCGATCGAGGGCGTGGACGAGCGCGCCGCCAAGGCCTGCATCGAAATCTCCGTGCGCGGAATGCTCGGCGACGAAGAGCGCGCAGCGATGCAGAATGCTCTGCTGGGCCTGCCGAAGAGCGGCTTGGACATTTCCTTCCAGAAGGATGACATCTACCGGCGTTCCCGCCGGCTCATTTGCTTCGACATGGATTCCACGCTCGTGCACACCGAGTGTATCGACGAGTTGGCCGCCCGTGCCGGCGTCGGGGACCAGGTCAAGGCCATCACGGCCCGGGCGATGCGCGGCGAGATCGATTTCACGGAGAGCTTTACGCAGCGCGTGGCCCTGCTCAAGGGGCTGGACGTGAACGTCATGGAGGAGATTGCGCACAATCTGCCCTTCAACGAGGGGCTGGAGCGCATGATGAAGATTCTCAAGATGGTGGGCTACAAGACCGCCATCCTTTCCGGCGGATTCACCTTTTTCGGGAAATACCTGCAGCAGAAGTTCGGCTTCGACTATGTCTATGCCAACGAGCTGGAAATCGTGGACGGCAAGCTCACGGGCAGGTACGTGGGGGATGTGGTGGACGGCCGGCGCAAGGCCGAGCTGCTGCGTCTGCTATGCCAGGTGGAGAACATCAATCTGGCGCAGTCGGTGGCTGTCGGCGACGGCGCCAACGATCTGCCGATGCTTTCGCTGGCGGGCCTGGGCATCGCCTATCATGCCAAGCCCAAGGTGCAGGCGAACGCCCAGCAGAACATCACCTCCATCGGCCTCGACGGCATCCTGTACTTCCTCGGTCTCAAAGATTCGCAGATTGATCCGTAATCTCCGCCCGTCCCCTGCGGACGGCCGGAAATTATTTTTCGTGCAGTAGCGCGAAAAACCAATTTCCGCTCCGCCCTCCACGACGCCAACGCGCGGGCGGAGATGCATGCCGTTTTTTTGCTATATTTGCAGTCCGCAAATGCGGGTGTGTTGTAATTGGTAGCCAAGCGGGACTTAGGATCCCGTGTCGCGAGACGTGCGGGTTCGAGCCCCGCCACCCGCACAAAAAAGCATGACCGGTCGGTCAGGCTTTTTTACGTTATTCATCAATAGCTCAGAAGCGGTAAGTCAGCTTTTTCAGGTCCTCGTCGGCGGAACTGCTGCCGAAGAGGAGTTCGTACTCACCGTGCACGGGAACCATGTCCTGCGCGCCCTCGCTCCACCAGGTGAAGATCTCCTCGTCGAGCGGGATGCGGACGGTGGACGTGGCGCCGGCCGTCACGGTCACGCGGCGGAAGGCGCGGAGCGTCTTGTTCGGGCCGCCCACATCGCCCGGCTTGCGGACATAGACCTGGACCGTCTCGGTGCCGTTGCGCTTGCCGGTGTTCTTGACCGTGAACTCCAGCACGCCGTCGTGCACCTTGCCGGCTCCGTAATGGAACTGGGTATAGCTCAGGCCGTATCCGAAGGGGAAGAGCGGCGTACCGCGGAAATAACGGTAGGTGTGACCTTCCATGTTGTAGTCCTCCACCTCGGGGAGCTGGGCCACGGAGCGGTAGAAGGTGACCGGCAGCTTGCCGGAAGGGTTGAATTCGCCGTACAGGGCCTCCACGATGGCCGTGCCGCCTTCCTGGCCCGGATACCAGGCCTGCAGGATGGCGTCGCAGCTGGCCGTCTCGGGCACGAGGCCGATGGCGCAGCCGGAGAAATTCACGAGAATGACCTTCTTGCCGGCGTCATGCAGGACCTGCAGCAGACGTCGCTGGACAGCAGGGAGTTCGAGGTCGGTGCGGTCGCCGCCGGAAAAGCCCGGCAGCTGCACCGGCATCTCCTCGCCCTCAAGGCGCGGCGAGATACCGCCCGCGAAAACCACCACGTCGATCCCTTCGAGGCGTTTGAGCACGTCCGCCTCGTCGAGCTCAGGCAGGAAGCTGTCGTGCAGGAGTTTCGTGCGGCGGGCGTAGGCCTTGACGTCGTTGATGTTGATGGCGTATTGTTTGGCCACCTCCTCGAGCTCTTCGGGCGAGAGCTGCATCAGCTGTGCCATCCGGTTGTCGGGATCGTTCTCCGGCATGAATTCGGCACCGATGATGCCGCAGCCGCGGAAATTGACAAGCTGCGGATCACGCGCCTTGAAGGCGTCCAGCAGCGTGACGGTGGACTTCGGGACGGGGTTGTAATTGCCCCACATCATCTCGGCATCGTCGGCGTTCGGGCCGATCAGGGCCACTTTCTGGCCGGGCCGGAGCGGCAGGACGCCCTTGTTCTGCAGCAGGACCAGTGACTCGCGGGCCATCTTCAGCGACAGCGCGCGGTGCTGCGGCCCCTCCACGATGGCGGGATCGAGATGGTCCCAGGGAGAGGCGCCGTCCATCTCGCCGAGGCGGAAGCGCTCGGTGAGGATGCGCATCAGGTTGCGGTCAAGGTCCTTCTCGTCCAGCAGCCCCTGCTCCACGGCGGCGGGAATGTTGACGAAGGTACTGCCGCACTCCACGTCCAGGCCGTTATGAACCGCCATGGCGGCTGCCTTCACGGGGCTGTCCGTGAAGCCGTGGCGCCCCTGCTCGAAGAAGTCGGGAATGGCCCAGCAGTCGGAAACCACCATGCCCTGGTAGCCCCACTCCTTGCGGAGGATCTGGTCCACCAGGTACGAAGAAGCGGCACAGGGCTCTCCGCGGAAGCGGTTGTACGCCGTCATGATCTCCTGCACGTGCGCCTTGGTCACCAGGTCCTTGAAAGCCGGGAGATAGGTCTCGCGCAGGTCGCGCTCGGAAATCTGCGCGTCGAAGCGGTGCCGGTTGGACTCCAGGCCGGAGTGCACGGCGTAGTGCTTGGCGCAAGCGTGCGCCTTGCGGACCGGGGAATCCTCCGGGCCCTGCAGGCCGCGTACCACGGCCATGCCGAGGCGGCCGGTCAGGAAGGGATCCTCCCCGTAGGTCTCCATGCCGCGGCCCCAGCGGGGATCGCGGAAAATGTTGATGTTCGGCGTCCAGAAGGTCAGGCCCTGATAGACCTTGACGTTGTCCGCCGTCTCGAGGTATTTCACGCGCGCCTCGTCGCTGGCGGCGGTGAAGACCTCCTCCACCAGCGCCTCGTCGAAGCTCGCCGCCATGCCGATCGGCTGCGGGAACACGGTCGCGCTGCCGTTGCGGGCGATGCCGTGGAGTGCCTCGCTCCACCAGTTGTACTGCCTGACGCCCAGGCGCGGGATAGCCGGGCTGGCGTGCATGGTCAGCGACGCCTTTTCCTCCAGGGTCAGGCGGCTGAGCAGGTCGGCGGCACGTTGCTCCGGAGGGAGATTCTTATTCTGGTACGGATACGGCTGCGCGAGGGCAGCAACGGCCCACAGAATGCCCAGCACGAGCGCCGGGAAACGTTTTCTGCAATTCATGGATCTATACGGTTAATGGTTATTCAGTCGTGGTCTTGCCGGTGAACTGGTCGGCCTTCTTGCGCATCTTGGCGGCGCGCTTGGCGCTGTCGGGGTGCGAGGAGAACATCTTGGCCAGCGTGGAGGACTGCGTGCCGCCGGAGAGGTCGTTCAATTTCTCCAGTGAGCGGCACATGCCATAGGGATCGCGTCCCTGCTCGACGGAGAACTGGAAGCCGAAATCGTCGGCGCGGGACTCCTGGGCCTGGGAGAACTGGGCGTTCACATAGGCTTCCGAAATGTCGCCGAGGATGGTGCCGGCCAGCTGTCCGTAGCCGCCTGCCGCATAAATGGCCTCCCGGGCGGCGGAGCCGAGGTAGGCCCGCTTCATCGCCTTCATCGAGTCCTTGTTGACGACGTGCCCCAACTCATGGCCGATGACGGCGAAGAGCTCGTCGTCGTCCATCAGGTCCATGAGCGCGGAGTTCACGCGCACGGAGCCGTCGCCATAGGCGCAGGCGTTCACCTCATTGGAGCGGTAGACCTTGAAATTCAGCGTTTTGCCATCCACGGAGCCGATGCCGGACATCAGCTTCTCCAGCCGCTGCTGGTACTTGGCGTCGGCGAGCGGGGTCTGGGCGTCCGTGTAGGCCACGGACTGGCGGCAGAGTTCGGCGACCTGCTCGTCCGAGATGGAAGCGGCCGTCGCCGCCTTCGCACCGGCGCTGGCCAGGCGGCCGTAATCCCAGTTGATGTTGGACAGGGTGCTGCAACCGCACGCCAGCACGGCCGCAAGCAAAAGAGGGAGGAATCGTTTCATCATACGGCAAATATAACAAAAAAAGGCCAGGATTATTCCTGACCTTTTTCGTGCGGGTGGCGGGGCTCAAACCCGCACGCCTTGCGGCACGGGATCCTAAGTCCCGCTTGGCTACCAATTACAACACACCCGCGCGTTGTGGTTTGCAAAGATAGCAATTTTCCAGAAACACCGCCGCGCAGGCGAGGAAGTAATACACGACCGTCTGGACGGTCAGGATGCGGATCTCGGGAGCGATACCCTGCAGCGTGCAACCGGCCGTATTGAGGTTGATGAACGCCCGGCAGCCGAAGGTGGACGGGAAGAGGTACGAGAAGGCCCGCCAGAACGCCGGGATGGCCGTCTCGGGCCAGGAGAAGCCCGTCAGGAACAGCAGGATCGGCGAGACGGACAGGAACAGGACGAAGACCGTCTCGCGCCGGGTGATGAGCGTGCTCCAGGTGAAGCTGAAGAAGATGCAGTCCACGACGTAGAAGACCAGCAGGACCATCACATCCAACCAGTCCGCATGCTGCGGCAGGCGGAAGATCCAGGGAATCAACAGCGTGACGATGGTTCCGACCACCATGTAGACGGCGAAATAAGCCGCCCCGCGGCCCAGCACCACACGCCCCATGCCCAGCCCCTGCAGGTGATTCGGCAGCGAGGCGAAGCTGTGGTTCCGCTCGCGGAGCGTGCCCGCCAGCAGGGAGGAGCCGTAGAACATCGTCTGCTGGATCACGAGCATCAGCGCCGCCGAGATGAAGAAGATCGTGTACGAGAAGGGCTTGTTGTACGGGACGTTCTCGTCGGAGAGCACCGGCTGCACCAGCTCGCCGGCCTCCTGGCCGGTGAAGCCGTCCGCGGCGTAGTGCTCCAGCTGGATGGTGTGCATCTCGTCCAGCATCACCAGGCTGGAGGCGATGCGCAAATCCTTGTAATACAGGAAGGAAGACATATCCGCATAGGTGGAGATGCTCCCCTGCTCCAGGCGGTTCAGGCGCTCGTCGAAATCCTTGGGGATGTACACGATGCCGTGCACCTTGCGCTGGTGCATCAGCTCCTCAGCCTCGGCCATGGAGGCGCACTCGCAATAGATGTCGCATTCGCGCGTGGCGTCGAACTTCTGCAGATAGCGGCGGCTGTACGCCCCGTCCGAGAGGTTCACCACGGCCACCGGCATGCTGTCCACCGTACCGTTGCTGTAGACGATGTTGTACAGCACGGGATAGAGCAGGCCGCCGACGAAGAAGATGACCATCGCACCGGCATCGGTGAAGATCAGCTTCAACTCGTGTATGAAGATGCCGTACCAGTCGCGCAGCCACTGTCCGGCGTAGCTTATCTTAATCTCTTTCATAACGTTCATTGACATAAGCTTCCTCCAGGCGCCGCAGCAGGACGGGCGGCAGCAAGAGGAAAATCAGCAGGTGTACGGCTTCCTGCCACCAGCCGGCGAAGCCGCTCCCCCAGATGGTCTCCTGCACGCTGAGCAGGTAGTAGTGGCGCAGCGGGAAGATCTCGCCGATCCCCCGGATGCCGGCGGGCATCGCTTCAACGGGCAGGGTGAAACCCGCCACGGAGAAAGCGAAGACGCTGAAGATGGCGCTGACGCTGATGGCCAGCCGCAGGTTGGGGATCAGCTCGATGATGAACAGGCCGATGGCCTGCGCAGCCGCCACGAGCAGCAGGATTGCGAGGCACATCCACCCCACGGAACCGCGGATGGGATAGTGCAGCCAGTGGTAGAGGATCAGCTCCAGGCTGATGCCCAGCACCGTGAAGATGAGCGAATACGGCAGCAACTTCCCGAGCAGGGCCTTCCCCATCGAACCGCCGGCGGTCTGCATCAGGTGGCGCGAGGTGCCGTATTTGAGTTCGGAGCCCACGGCATAGACCGTGATCAGGATCACGATCATCTCCAGCACGCCGGGCAGTAGCACGCCGTTCAGGTAAACGCCGTAGTTGGTCGTCGTGTTGCCGATCTGGTGCGCGTCCAGCACGATGGGCTGGATGCGGGCCAGGATCTCGCGCTCGTTCACGCCCTTGGCGCGCAGCACCTGGCGCTGGACCGCGCCGTTGGTGAGGTTCACCATCGTGACGATGTTGCCGTAGGAGAGCGCTCCGCCCACGAAATACAGCGAGTTGACGTAATAGCCCAGGTGCGGCTGCCGGTTGGCCTGGATGTCGTCGTTGAACCCTTCCGGGATCACGACGAAGGCCGTCAGGCGCCCCGTCTGCATGTCGTGGCGCGCCTGGTGGATGTCGTCGTAATAGACGACCGCTCCCTGCTGCGTGGCGTCCAGCTGCTGGCAGAACGAGCGCGACGTCGAACTGCGGTCGCAATCCACCACGCCGACCGGCAGGTCGTGCGGCAAGCCGTCCTGCATGAAGCTCAGGTAGAACACGGTGTTGAAGACCATCACCCCCACGGAGGCCAGGATATAAATAGGCCGCTGCCGGAAGATGCGGATCTCGCGCCGCAGGACTTGCAGGATCTCTTTCATTACTTCTCCCGATAGATCAAGATCGCACTCATGCCGGGACGCAGGCCCTCCACAGGATAGTCCGGACGGGCACGGACCTCAAAGGTACGCGTGTCGAATTCGCCGATCTCGCGGGTGGCCTTCCAGGTGGCGTAGGACTCACGGGCAGCCAGGTAATAGACCGTGGCACCGACCTCCCGGCCGTTCAGCGCCGGGATGGACAGGGTGATGTGGCTGCCGTTCTGCATGGCGTTCAGGCGGTCCTCCCGGATGTTGAAGGTGAACCACATGTCGGACAGGTCCTGGACCGTCATGATCGGGGACCCCTGCCCCACCAGTTCGCCCACCTTCGGGTAGCGGTTGGACACGATGCCGTCGGCGGGAGAGGTCAGCTTGATCTCGTCCTGGTAATCATTCAGCAGCTGGATGGCGGCATCGGCCCGCTCCACGAGCGCCACGGCGGCGTCCTTGTCTTCCTGGCGCGCTCCGTTCACGGCCATCGCGTACTGCGACTGCGCGGCCTTGGTCGTGGCCACGGCGGCGCGGTACTGGGCCTCGACTTCGTCGAATTTCTGGTCGGAGACCACCTTCTGGTCGTGCAGGGTCTGCATGCGCTCGTAGGACTTGCGCATCACTTCCTCACCCACGAGCGCTTTCTGCCAGAGCTCGTAGGCGCCCATGATCTGTTCCTTGCGGGCGCCGTTCATCGCCTTGTCCTTCTGGGCCACGGCTGCGGCCCGGGCGGCCTGCGCCTCGGCGATCTTGGAGCGGATCTCGGGCGAATCGATCAGCACGAGGGTATCCCCCTTGTGGACCTGCTGGCCCTCTTCGGCGTAGAACGCCTCGATACGGCCCGGCACCTTGCCGGACACACGATACTCCGTGGCTTCGGCCTCGCCCTGGATCACGACGGGCTGCGGTCGGGAAACGATGAACCCGATCAGGGAAACGGTGAGGATGATGGCGATCAGCGCTCCCACGCCGATCAGCAGATTATAACTTCTCTTGACCATATTAGTTTCTTTGATTATTTCTATTCGGGGCGATGTCCCCCTCGGAGCGGCGCAGGCGGGCGGCGGTGAGCTGCAGTTCGGTACCGGCATCGATGCATTCGGAATGGGCCTGCAGCCAGGCCGCCTGTGCGGCCAGCACGGTGTCGGTCGTGACCACGCCGGCATCGAAGCCCACCGTGGCCATGCGCAGGTTCTCCTCGGCCGCCTCCAGGTTGGCCTCGGAGCTGTCAAGGCGCTCGCGGGATTCCCCGAGCAGCTTGCGCTCCTGGGCCACCTGCAGGGTGATCAGCTCCCGCGCATCCTGCATCTTGCTCTCGTAGAGCGTCGCTTCGGCCTTGGCCTTGCGGTACTTGTTGGTGGCTTCCATCCCGTGGAAGAGCGGCACGCTGACCAGCACGCCGACGTTGAACATGCCGCCGTTCCAGCTGTTGCTGTATCCGTTATAAAGGTTCGGATTCGAAATGAGGTAATTGGCCGTCAGCACCACCTTCGGCATCATGTCCGCCCGGGCGATCTTGGCCTTCCGGTCGTAGATCTGCGAGGCGAGCTCGAGGCTGCGCGTCTCCGGCCGGTCCGCGAACACGGCCTCCATGTCCTTGCCGGCGCCGGTGCCCGGCAGCGGCACAAGGTCGGCATTCTCGTCCACGAGGGTGATGACGCTGTCGAGCGGAAGGCCGATGCGCTTGCAGAGCAGCATCTTCGCCAGGGTCAGACCGTTGCCTGCCTTGGTCTTGAGCATGTCCGCCTCGTTGGCCTTGACCTTCACCTGCAGGGCATCCGACTCCGTCATCACGCCCGCGGCGACGGCTTTCTGCACGTTGCCTTCCAGCACATGCAGCAGATCCGAATAGGCATCGGCAAGCTTTTTCTTCGCCGCGATGGAGACGATCTGCCAGTAGGCCTCGTCCACGTCCACGATCACATCCGCGTAGGCCTGGTCGAAGCGGGCCTCTTCCAGCTGCTCCGCCAGGGCGGCCATCTGGTTGGAATAGACGATCTTACCGCCCACGAAGACCGGCTGCTGCAGGGAGACCGCCGCCCCGAGCAGGTGGTGGTTGTCGAGGTGCAGGGCGTCGTCGATCTCGCGCCCGATGGCATTCACGGGCGTGGCGACGTCCGGGGCCTTCAGCTGGTCGAGGTCGGCCTGTTCGAGGACCCCGAAGAAGCCCTTCCACATGGGGCTGAGGCTGTACTCCAGCGCCATGAGCGGATCGTTCTTGATCGCTTCTTCCATCTTGTCGCGCATGGCCTGCGCGCTCTGTCCGAGCTGCGCGGCCGCGTCGGCATAAGCCTGGTCCAGGACGCCCTGGACCCGGTCGCCGGCGCTCTGCAGGGCCGCCGACTGCTCGTCGCTGACGAGGGAGATGTTCCGGCTGTTGTACTGATAGGTGCCGGTGGCGGAAATGTTGGGGAAATAATTGGCAAGCGCCACTTTGCGGTCATAGCCGGCCATGTCGATGGCCGTCTGCGCCTGTTCGAGCTCCCGGCTGCACCGGACGGCCATCCGGTGGCAGTCTTCGAGCGAGAGCACCTGCTGCGCCGCCGCGCTGCCGCCCAGCAGGAGGAGACCGATGGTAAGGATGTAACAACTCTTTTTCATGTTCGTTTTTTCATGTACTCGGCACCCTCCCTCTCAATGATTCTGCCAGCATGGCGCAAAATTGACTAACAAAAAGGGACATTTACTATACAATAAGGGCAAAAATGCGATAAATAGATAATTTATGACTACTTTTGTAGAAAACAGGACCCCTATCGTTATGGAACAATACCGCGAACTGCACATCCGGGAGCTCCGGAAACTCATCCCGGGCCAGACCATCAATGACAATTTGGCAGACGACCTCTTCCTGGCGGAACTTTCCTATTCCAGCCGGATGGACATCCTGCAGTACCCCTGCCGCTTCGACGGCTTTCTGGTCTTCATGTGCTACGAAGGGAGCTTCGAGGTAGAGCTCAACCTGCGCACCTACGCCGTCGAGGCCGGCTCGATGCTCGTCTACACCCCCGGCAACATCGTCCGCGTGTCGCACTTCGGCCCCGAGGAGAAGCGCAGCGTCCGCTTCGCCGTGGCGGCCATCTCCCGCGAGCTGATCACCAGCACGCGCATGGATTTCAACAAATTGCACGAAGAGAGCCTCCGGGTCCTGGAGAATCCGGGCCTGCGCCTGGAGGCGGACGAGATCGCGCTCGGCCAGAAATACTTCGACCTGATCCGGGACATCTCCGGGCAGCCACTGCCCAACATCCGCGAGTCCGTGGTCACGCTGATCTCCTCGACCTTCTACTGGGCGGGATCGCTCTGGATGAAACGGGTCTCAGACGCGCAGCGGCTCGCCGGCGGCAAGTCCACCCACGCCCGCATCATCCTGGAAGACTTCCTCAAGCTCGTCCAGGAGCACCACACACGCGAGCGCGAACTGTCTTTCTATGCGGACAGCCTCTACCTCACCCCGAAGTACCTCTCCAAGCTCATCAAGAACGTGAGCGGCCGGTCGGCCCACGAATGGATCGACTCGTTCGTCATTCTGGAGGCGAAGAATCTGCTGAAATATTCCGACCTGCCGATCAAGCAGATCGTGGACGAGCTCCATTTCCCCAACCAGACCACCTTCTACCGCTTCTTCAAGGCGAAGACCGGTCTGACGCCCTCCGAATACCGAAGGATCTGAGCCCGCGCAGGGTTAGTTTACGCGAATCTTCTGGCCGATTCTCAACTTGTTCGGATCGATGCCGGGGTTGAGCTTGAGGATGGCGTTCAGCGATTTGCCCTGCTTACGGGCGATGACGCTGAGGCTGTCGCCGGACTTGACGGTGTAGTAGCGGATGGCCGCCTGCTCGGCGGCGATGCGCTTCTCCTCCGCGATAATCTTCTCCTCTTCGCCGTAGATTTCATCTTCCTCGTCCAGCGACTCGGGCGTATAGCGCGAGTTGGCATTGAGGTAGCTGCGCCGCAGCACGAAGACGTTCTTGCGCAGCTCGCCCTTCTCGTAGTCCGCGATCCATTCCGGATCGAAGGCGAAACCCTGGTAGCGGGTCTCGAAATGCAGGTGCGGACCCGTGGAACGGCCCGTAGAGCCGCCCAGGCCGATCTGGTCGCCGGCACGCACCCAGTCCCCCACCTCGGCCTCGCGCTTGGAGAGATGTCCGTAGTAGGTCTCCAGGCCGTTCTCGTGCCGGATGATGATCAGGTTGCCGTAACCCTTGTTGTAGGTGGAAGCGCGCACCCGGCCGTCGAAGGCCGCCACGACGGGCGTACCCGTCTTGAGCGGCAGGTCGACGCCCTGGTGGCGCCGTCCGCGACGCATGCCGAAACGCGAGAAGACCTTGGTCTGGTTGGGGCAGACGAAGCGGCTCGTCGAGTCCACCAGGCAGATCGAATTCCGCAGCGGAAGGCTGTCCAGCGGCGCATGATAGGGATTCGTGGAGTTCGGCACCCAGTCCTTGACGAAGGTGCTGTCATTCTCCAGCAGCTTGAAATTCTTGATGTAGTACCAGGTGTGGTCGTCCTTCAGTACCAGCAGCAGGCGTCCGTCCTGGATGTCCAGGGTGTCCACTTCGACGCCCTTCCCCTGCTGAAAGGCGCCAAGTTCGGTGACGAAGTCATCCGGGACGCGCAAGGTATCGGGCACGCTTCGGCGGCTACCGGGGAACTGGGTGAAATCGCGCTCCTGCGCAAAGAGCGCGGAAGACGCCAGCAAGAGGCCTAGGATCAGTACGTATTTCTTCATCTTCTCTAGGAACGGACAGCGCCGAAACGCTCCTCCAACAACTTGCAGGTCTGCGCGACCTTGTCCTGCAGCAGCGCTTCGGTGCGCGCCTCGCAGATGAAGCGCAGATAGGGTTCGGTGTTCGACGGGCGGATGTTGAACCACCAGTCGGCGAATTCCAGGCGGAAGCCGTCGAAATCCATCGTCTTGAGCGGCGTCTCCTGCGCAGAGAAATGCGCACAGACGGCCTTCATTGCACCGGGTTTGTCCTCCAGACGGAAATTGATCTCGCCGGAATTGCAGTAGCCGGCGATCTCCGCGATCTGCTGGCTGAAAGTCTTGCCCTGCTTCTTGAGCGCGGCCACGATGCGCAGCACGATCAGCGAGGAGAGCAGTCCGCTGTCGGAATAGAAGAAATCCTTGAAATAATAATGTCCCGCGAGCTCCCCGCCCCAGAGGCCGTCGATCTCACGGAGCTTGGGCGCGGCAAAGGCGCGGCCCACGCGCCAAGTGTGCAGCTCGGCGCCGTAGCGGGCCAGGTACTCGCCCACCGCCTTGGAACTGCGAATCTCCTGCAGCACGCGCGGCGCCTGGGCACCCCGTTCATCGCAGAAATACAGCGCCATCATGGCAATGACGAGGTCCGGGGCCACGAACTGCCCCTTTTCGTCCACGAACATCACCCGGTCGGCGTCGCCGTCGTAGATCACGCCCACGTCGGCGCCGCTCTTGCGGACCAGTTCCTTGAGCGGCTCCACGTTCTTCGCCACCAGCGGGTTGGGCTCGTGGTTCGGGAAGCGGCCGTCAATCGTGTCGAAAAGATACTCCGGCTCCTCGCCGAACACCTCATGCGCGAAGAGGCAGGCCATGCCGTTCGAGAGGTCGAAAGCGATCTTGAGCTTGCTGTAGTCCCCCTTGAACTTCAGCATGAAGGCCATGTAGTCGTCGTGGATATTCTTCTCCCGCACAGTCCCCCGCTTCGCGGCAACGGGCGTCGGGCGGTCCTCCTCGATCCAGGCCTTGATCTGGCCCAGGCCCGTGTCCAGGCCCACCGGAAGAGCATTTTCGCGGCTCACCTTCATGCCGTTGTACTCGGCCGGGTTGTGGCTCGCCGTGATCTGCACGGAAGCCTTGTAGCAATAATTGGCCATGCCGAAGTAGACCATCGGCGTGCTGCTCAGGCCGATGTCGGCCACGTCGGCGCCGGCGTCGCAGATGCCCTCCACGAGCGCGTCGTGGATCTCCTGCGAAGAGACGCGGCAGTCGCGTCCCACCAGCACCTCGCGGGCGCCCAGCAGTTCCGGGATGAAATAGCCGACTTTGTAGGCCGTGGTCTTGTCGAAATCCACTCCGTAGATTCCGCGGATATCGTATGCATGAAATGCTCCCATGATAAAAACCGGTTATTTGATTTTAGCCTTGTATGCGGTGCCGACCTTGCCGTGGGCGATGTTCTGCAGCTTCTTCGCAATCATCTTGCGGCGGATGGGGGCGACGAGGTCGGTGAAAAGCTCGCCGTCCAGGTGCGAGAACTCGTGCTGGATCATGCGGGCGGCGAATTTGTCGAAGGTCTCCGTCTTCTTCTCGAGGTTCTCGTCGTAATACTCGACCGTGATCTGCTCGGGCCGGCGCACGTCGGCGTAGATGCCGGGCACGCTCAGGCAACCCTCGTTGTATTCGCACATCCGCTCGCTCTCTTCCGTGACCACGGGATTGATGAAGGTGCGGCGGAAGCCCTTCAGATAGGGATAGACGTCCTCCATGATGTCGCCGTTGACCACGGCCACGCGCAGGCTCACCCCGATCTGGGGCGCGGCCAGGCCGCAACCTTCGGATTTGTCCAGCGTATCCCAGAGGTCCTGGACCAGGGTTTTCAGGCCATCCTGGTCGTTCAGGTCGGCCGGAGCCGCGACTTTGCGCAGGACCTCCGAACCGTATAAATAAATGGGTTGTATCATTTCTTCTTGTCCAAATAACTTTGCAGGATAATCGCGGCGCTGATCTTGTCCACGGACGCCTTGTCCCGCCGCTCGCTCTTCTTCATCCCGCCGTCGATCATCGCCCGGTGTGCCAGCACAGAGGTAAAACGCTCATCCTCCAGCTCCACCGGCACGGCCGGGAAAGCCTTGCGCAGGCGCTTGAGGAAAGCCTCCACATCAGCGGCCGCTTCGGCGGGCGCCCCGTTCAAATTGAGCGGCCAGCCCACGACAAAACGCACGACCGTCTCGGAAGCGGCGTATTTTTGGAGATAATCTATTATCTTTGCAGCAGGAACGGTATCGAGCGGAGATGCGAAGATGCCCAGCGGGTCGCTGACCGCGACGCCGACCCGGGCTCGTCCGTAATCTATTCCGATGATCCTGTCCATCACTGCAAATTTACATCAAAAGTATGGGAAGACAAAATCCGGAGCATCGCACGCGGCAATTCAGGTTGTCGCTTGTGGACAATGAGACCCACGAACCCCTCCGGTCGATCCGTTTCAACCGGGCGCAGGGCATCTACGGCATCATTACGGCCGTGCTGGCGGTCCTGCTCGTCTCCTACCTGCTTTTCGCCTTCACGCCGCTGCGCACCATTATCCCGGGCTATCCGAACGCCCATTCGCGCCGCCAGGCCGTGGCCAACGCCATCAAGATCGATTCGCTCGAGAACGCCGTCTCCCGCTGGAACCTCTACGCCGAGAGCCTCAGCCGCGTGCTTACCGGCGAGCAGACCATCAATTTCGACGAGCTCATGAAAGCCGGCTCCGTCAGCTATCTTTCCGACAAGGATCCCGAGGAGCTCGCCCGCCGCGACTCGCTCCTGCGCGAAACCGTCCGCAAGGAGGAGCAGTTCGGCGTCGGCACCGACGCCCCGCGTGACCTCCCCATCGAGGGCATCCATTTCTTCACGCCGCTCAAGGGCGTGGTGGCCACCGGCTTCGACCGCGTGACGCATCCGGCCATCGACATCGCGGCCCCCACGGGCAGCGTGGTCAGCGCCGTGCTCGACGGCACGGTCATCTTCACCGGCTGGGATGCTGAAGCCGGCTACGTCATCATCATCCAGCACCGCGAAGACCTGCTCAGCGTCTATACCAATAACCAAAAACTTCTGCGCAGCTCCGGCGACGCCGTCAAGGCCGGCACCCCGATCGCCCTGGTCGGCGGCATCACGGAAAAACCCGGCGCCGAGCACCTGCATTTCGAGCTTTGGCAGAACGGCCAGAGCCTCGATCCCACCCTTTACATCAGCTTCTAAGTGAAAAGGAGAATCGCCATCTTCGGATCCACCGGATCCATCGGGACCCAGACGCTGGACGTCATCCGGCAGCACCGCGACCTGTTCGAGGTCGAACTCATCTCCGCGCGCAGCAGCACCGACCTGCTCATCCGGCAGGCCGTCGAATTTGATGCGGCACACGTCGTGATCTGCAACGAGGCGCGCTACCAGGAAGTCGCGGACGCCCTGCAGCCCCGCGGGACGAAGGTCTGGGCCGGCGTGGACAGCCTCTGCGACCTGGCCGGGATGGACTCCGTGGATATTGTCGTGGGCGCCATGGTGGGCTTCAGCGGCCTGCGCCCCACCCTCGCCGCCCTGCGTGCCGGCAAGGTCGTGGCCCTGGCCAACAAGGAGACGCTCGTCGCGGCCGGCTCCGTCGTCACCCGCACCGCCCGGGAGCACGGAGGCGTGATCCTGCCCGTGGACTCCGAGCATTCGGCCATTTTCCAGTGCCTGCTCGCCGCCGGCGAGAATCCCGTCGAGCGCGTGCATCTCACGGCCTCCGGCGGCCCGTTCCGCACCTGGGACCGCCAGCGCATCGCCGGCGCCACCGCCGCCCAGGCCCTCAAGCACCCCAATTGGGATATGGGCGCCAAGGTCACCATCGACTCCGCCACGATGATGAACAAAGGCTTCGAGGTCATCGAAGCCAAGTGGCTATTCGACCTCAAACCCGAACAGATCAACGTGGTCGTCCACCCAGAATCGGTCATCCATTCCATGGTCGAATTCGTGGACGGCGCCGTGATCGCGCAGCTCGGCTGCCCCGACATGCGGGAGCCGATCGGCTTCGCGCTCAGCTTCCCCACCCGCCTGACCGTGGGCAACAAGAAGCTTGATTTCGCCGCTCTCGGCAGCATGTCCTTCGAGGCGCCGGACACCAACCGCTTCCCCTGCCTGGGGCTCGCGTTCGAGGCGCTCCGCCGCGGCGGCAACGCCCCCTGCGCACTCAACGCCGCCAACGAAGTGGCGGTGGCCGCCTACCTTAAAGACTTGATTTCCTTCTACGATATCGCCAAGATCGGCGAAAGAGCGCTCTCGGGCCTGAATTTTGCAGCAGACCCTTCGCTCGACGACATCTTCGAGACCAACCGGGAGGTCGCCGCCATAGCCGATGGTTATATTCATTAAGACACTGCAAGTCATTCTCGCCCTGTCCGTGCTCATCATTATCCATGAGTTCGGCCATTTCCTGTGGGCGCGCGCCTTCGGCATACGCGTGGAGAAGTTCTTCCTCTTTTTCGACGTGAGCGGCAAGGCCCTCGCCCGCTGGCGCTGGGGCGACACGGAGTTCGGCATCGGCTGGCTCCCCTTCGGCGGCTATTGCAAGATTGCCGGCATGATCGACGAGTCCATGGACCTCGATCAGCTCAAGGGCGAGCCGCAGCCCTGGGAATTCCGTACCCATTCGCCCTGGCAACGCCTGCTGGTGATGGCCGGCGGCGTGATCAACAATTTCATCTTCGCCATCCTCGTCTACATCGCCATCATGGCGATCTGGGGCGAATCCTATATCGAGAACCGCGGCAACCGCATCTACGTGGATGATCTCGCCTACGAGATGGGCTTCCGCACCGGCGACGAAATCCTCCGCTTCGACGACTACGAGCCCGAGAATTTCGGCATGCTGCAGGCGGACCTCGCCCGGCGCGGCGTCCACAAGGCCACCGTCCTGCGCGACGGCGACACCCTCGACATCTACATCGACCAGGCGCGTATCGGCGACGTGCTCAGCGACCCGCTCATGTTCGACCTGGCCGTCCCCTTCGTGGTCGATTCCGTGATGCAGAACGGGCTGAACGCCGACGCCGACCTGATCCGGGGCGACCGTATCGTGGCCTTCGACGGCCGAGAGGTCGAGTTCGTGCAGGATTCGCGGGCCCTGCTCTCGGAGCTGCGCTCGCAGGAAGTCGACGCATCCGTGATCCGCGACGGGGACACCCTCGGCCTGCCCGTCCGCGTGGACAGCACCGGCCGCATCGGCGTCTACATGCAGATGCCCGGGGTCAAGGTCAAGCATTACAGTTTCCTGGAGGCCATTCCCGCCGGCTGGCGGGAGGCGGGATCCTCGATCCGGGGCTACCTGGACGATCTCTCGCTGCTCGCCCGGCCGTCCACCGGCGCCTACAAGTCCGTGGGCAGCTTCATCGCCATCGGCCAGGTCTTCCCCGAGACCTGGGACTGGTTCCGTTTCCTGAACATCCTCGCCCTGCTGTCCATCATGCTCGGCGTGATGAATCTCCTCCCCATCCCCGGACTGGACGGAGGCCATATCCTCTTCACCCTGTATGAAATCGTTTCCGGGCGCAAGCCCGGGCAGAAGTTCCTTGTCGTCGCCCAGCTGATCGGCATGGCCATCATCTTCGCCCTGATGTTCCTCGCCTTCGGCAACGACATTGCCCGAATCATCCATTAAAGCCATAAAGATATGAAAACGAGACACTTATTCTTACTTCTCTGCGTTGCCTCGCTTGCTTTGAGCGCCTGCAAGAACACCGGGCCCCTGCTGCCCACCGTCAGCGGCAAGGCCGGCGAAATCATCGTCGTGATGGAGAAGCACGACTGGGAAGACACGCTGGGAAGCGACGTGCGCGACCTGCTCGCCTGCGACTGCCCCTGGCTGGCGCAGAAAGAGCCCCTCTACAACCTGGTGAACGTGATTCCGTCCGCATTCGCGGAACTGTTCAAGGTCCACCGCAACATCATCCTTTTCCAGGTGGGTCCCCAGATCGACAGTGTCGGCATCATCTACAAGCATGACGTCTGGGCGGCTCCGCAATGCGTGATCCAGCTCAGCGCCCCCACCGCCGCACAGGCCTCCGAGCTCCTCAAGGAGAAGGGCCCCATGATCGTCAGCAGTATCGAGCAGGCCGAGCGCGACCGCGTGATCCGCAACACCCTGCGCTACGAGGAATATACGATCTATCCGCAGATTGCGGAAATCTTCGGCGGTTCGCCGCACTTCCCCAGCGGCTACAAGCTCCGCAAGGCCACGGACACCTTCGCCTGGATCGCCGACGACAAGCAGGCCTACCAGGATGTCTTCGTGTACCGTTATCCGGTCGAAGACGATCCTTTCACGCTGGACAAGATCATCGCCCACCGCAACGCCATGCTCCAGGAGAACGTCCCGGGCATGTTCGACGGCACCTACATGACCACCAGCGAATACTTCGCCCCCACCCTCGAATACCTCAAGTACCGCGGACGCGACCTCGTGCAGGTACGCGGCATGTGGGAAGTCCAGAACGACTTCATGGGCGGCCCCTTCGTCTCCCATTCCTTCTACAGTCCGGACGGCTCCGAGATCATCGTGGCCGAGGCCTGGGTGTACGCCCCTCAGTTTGACAAGCGCCAGTACCTCCGCCAGGTCGAATCCGTCCTCTACTCCTGGGAGTGGAAAGCGGCCTCCGGGACGGAAGAAAATCAGGCAAATTAATTTGTCAAGTCCAAAAAGTTTTCTATCTTTGCAGTCCCAATTTGGCGGATAGCGCTTTGGGATGAGTTTGGTGGGTTCGTATAACGGCTAGTACTCAAGATTTTCATTCTTGCAATAGGAGTTCGATTCTCCTACCCACTACCAAATATTAAAAAATAAAACAATGGCAAATACAGCATCCGCAAAGAAGGCCGATCGCCAGAGCGAAAGGCACAGAATGCATAATCGTTATTATGCAAAGACCACCCGCAACGCTATCCGCGACATCCGCAACACCACCGACAAGGCCACGGCCCAGGCCAACGCCCCCAAGGTTTACGCGATGATCGACAAGCTCGCCAAGATTGGCCTCATCCACAAGAACAAGGCCTCCAACCTCAAGAGCGGCATTGCGGTTTACATCAATAAGCTTGCTTAATCGCAGTTTTTGTTATAATTTTGCAGCTCGTTCTGCAATCTTTTGACAAGTCTGAAGTATAAGAATTCGAAGTTTATCTTCGGATGGCTGCAAGTGAAACGAAAGTTGAACGCAGCAGACGCCGAGGGGAAACGAGAAATCGGGATGTAGCGCAGTTGGCTAGCGCACTACGTTCGGGACGTAGGGGTCGTCTGTTCGAGTCAGATCATCCCGACAAGGGGAGGCGGAAACGCTTCCCCTTTTTCGTTTATAGCCCCATGAAAGGCTGTCCCCCCTTTTTATTATATTTGCAGTATGGAAAGTATCAGGTTCTGGTTACTGTTGGCCGTGGCCTGTGCCATACTGGCTTCTTGCCAGACGGGCAGGCAGGAAGCCGAAAGAACGCTGCGCTGCGCCCTGCAAGATGATGCGGAGTTCGGCTTCGTGCCGGTGGAAGACGCCGACGGCCTGGCTGCGGCAGCGGAATTCTTTGAACAGAAAGGCACCCGTCAGGAGCGCCTCGATGCCTGGTACCTGCTGGGCAGGGTCCAGCTGGCCGATAATGCGCTGTACCGCGCCGTGGTATCCTTTGAGCACGCACTCGCTGCGGCGGACGCGCTCAAGGACGACGGGGCGCGGGGCCGGGTATTCCGCCAGCTCGCATATACCTACAACGCATCCCGGCAGCACGTAGCTGCCGCCCGCCAGCTCTATGAAGCCTATAGTGCCTTCCAGCGTGCCGGAATGGACGAAGAAAGCCGCCAGACATTGCTGGAATATGGCCAGGCATGGTACAACTTCGAGCGCTACGACGAAGCCGAAAACATCTTCAAAGCCGTGCTGACGCAGGCCCACGCCGCAGCAGATACCCTCACGGAAGTCCGTTGCCTGCAGAACTATGCCGCCATGCTACTGGAGAAGGACCCGGCAGACCCGGCCCTCGCCCGGGATATGCTGGCTCGCGTGACGGACGAACTGCATTATCCGCTGGGCAGTGCAGACTGGGGCGTGCTGGCCTACTCCGCCGCCTTGCAGGGGCGGGACGCTGAGGCCCGACGCTTCCTGCTGCAGGCACGCCAGCGAATGGAAACGGTCTCAGACCGCGACCGGTTACATTTTCGCGAATACCAGGTGGCCGCCCGCGCCGGCCAGACCGCCGAAGCGCTGAAAGCCCTGGAGCGTGTCGCAGCCGCCGGAAACGACGAAGACATTTCCGCACTTCGCGGTGCCGTAACCCTGGCCCGGGAGGACTATCTCCAGAACAGAGAGGCACTCGCCTCTGAACGGCTGCGTTCCCATCGCCTGGGCACGATGGCGCTCCTGCTGCTGCTCATTGCCGTGGGAAGCACGGCGTTGTGGTATTTGCGGGCGCGAAAGAGCGAGGCCGAGAAGGCCCTTGCGGAAGAGCGGGCCGAGACGGAGCGCTATATCGGCATCGCCGAAGAGATGCGTGCCCGCCTGGGCGAAACCTCCCGTCGCCTACGGGACACGGCTGCCGGAAAGAACGAGGTGCTGGAACGTCTCTGCGAGCAGTACTACGTGTTCGAGGGGACAGACAAACTGCAGAAGAACCTGCTCCGCGAAGTCAAGTCGGCCGTCGAAGGGCTACGCGACGACCCGAAAGTACTCGCCCGGCTCGAACGTTCCGTGGATGCCTCCCGAGACGAAGCCGCCCGCAAGCTCCGCACCCATCTGCCTAATTGCAAGGAAGAGGATGTCAAACTATTCGTCCTGGCGGCATCCGGCTTCAGCCGGACGGCGATGGCCACCCTGATGGACAAAGAGAAAGCTGTCGTGAACAACCGGTTGTGGCGCCTGAAGGGGCGCATCTCCGACTCGGACGCTCCGGACAAGGAGCTCCTGCTGTCTTGCTTGGACTGATCCGTAAACTGTTGATTATCAATTAGATACAAAACGCGAGATTTTTTCGCAATAAGCGGATTGATAATGCATTGATTATCAGGCAGATACAAAATGCTCGCGAGATTATTTACACCCGCGTAAATTTGGGAAACAGGGCTTTCCGGCCATAACTTTGCATCGGACAATCAAAAACCACAAAAGTTATGGAAACCAAGAAAACCCAACACGCATCTCTCGAAAACAAGAGACTCGTTTTTCTGGAGCTCGGACTCATCGCGTCCCTGCTTATCGTCATCGGCGCCTTTTCCTATGGTACTTCAGTCCGGAAAGCACCTGTCCTCCAGGACATCAGCCAGGTTGTCGACATTGAGGAAATCATCCCCATCACCCAGGAAGCCCCGCCAGAGCCCCCGAAAGTCCCGGTCATTCCGCAGTTCTCCGAGATTCTGGAAATCGTGGACAACGAGATTGAGACGCAGGATGTCATTTCCTTCGACGACACCGCCATCGACGTGCCCATACGCGAATACATCACGGACATCGTGGACGACCCCGTGGCGGAGGAGGATGTCCCTTTCGTGCTGGTGGAACAAAAACCCACCTTCCAGGGCGGCGACGCCAACAACTTCAGCCGCTGGATTGCAAAGCATCTCGACTATCCTGAACTGGCTCGCGAAAACGGCGTAGAAGGCCGTGTGATCCTGGAATTCACTGTGATGAAAGACGGCTCCATCGGCAACCTGAAAGTGCTGCGCGGCGTGGATCCATCACTGGACAAAGAGGCCTTGCGGGTCGTCTCCGCTTCCCCGAAATGGGAGCCAGGACGCCAGCGTGACCGTGCCGTGAACGTCACCTACCAGTTCCCCGTCGTTTTCAAGCTGCACTAGCGCTGCCCCGGCCTGCGGGCGAAGGGCGACATGGAGACCTTGCGGCCCGTGGCGATGCCGTTGGACTGCATCCAGCGGAACAGATTCTCGCGCCACGCGCCGGAAGTGGTGCCGCCGTCATCGGGACCGAAGGGACCGTTGCCGTCGTCATAGATATACATTTCGGCATTGACGCCGGCCTTCTTCCAGGCAAGGAAAAGGGCCAGCATGCCGGAGGCGACGTTGTTGTGCTGTGCACGCACGGCGATGAAAAGCTTCGGCGCATTTTCCGGCACGGTCACGTTCTCGAGGGAAGGACCGTAGCAGCTGGCCAGGAAGTTTGGCATCGCGGCAGCATCGGCTTTCAGCGTCGCGCTGATGGCCACGCCGCCACCGGCGGAATAACCCAGGTAGCCGACTTTCTGCGGGTCGATACCCCATTCCTCCGCATGGGCGCGCACCAGGCGAATGGTCCTGAGCGCATCCTCTGCCGCGGCCTCCAGGGTAGGATTGGCGGCGCCGGACTGATCGGGATTGCAATTCGCATTCGTGAGCTGGTCGAACCCGGTAATGTCCGGAAGCACCAGCGGCTTGGCAGGCGCGGCAGGACGGCCAGCGGGGGCGCCTCCCTGCGGACGGCGCATGCCGCCCAGATGGTATTTCAGGCCGATCACGGCCACGCCGCGGCGGTTCAGCCAGCTGGCCATGCTCTCCACGTCGTTGCCCCAGGAATGAAACATCAGGCCGCCGCCGGACAGGATGATCACGGCAGCGCCGGAATTGTATTCGGGGGCCGGCAGGAACACCTTGATGGCCGGATCGGTCGTGCCGGAGATGCCCTGCACGCCGCCGGCGGCATTGTACGTCACCTGGTCACCGGCGTTGATGAGCGGGGCCTCGTTGCCGTCCAGGTCCAGCGTAAACACGCGCGAAGCGTAGTTGAAATTCTTGGATTCGATGCGCCAGCCGCCGAAGGCGTCGCCGGGCTCGCAATAACGGAAAATGCGTCCGTTTTCTTCCTTGCCCTTGAGCTGGTAGTCCAGCCAGGCCGTCGCCATTTGGGCGAAGGTGCCGCCATGCGGCTTGCCGAAGGTCTCGCCGTGGCCGGCGTCATAGTTGGCGAACACCACCGGGACATGGGAAATCCGCCGGTAGTCGTCCAGACCGTTCAGGTAGGCGATATCGCTCTCACCGCCGATGAAATAGGCCAGCGGAACCTTCAGTTTGGCGAGATCCTCCTTCAGCAGGAAACCGGCCAGGCCGTCTCCCGGATTGGTGATGCCGCTGCTCAGGATGGTCAGGCACTTGAAACGCTCGTCGCCGCTCGTGCCCAGGGCCAGGGCCTGCAGGCCGCCGCAGGAATAACCGGCGGGCGACACGCAGTTCGGATCGACCATCTGATAGAAGTCGGAGCCGGCGCGTGCGCTCTCTTTCTCCAGCCAGTCCAGCACCTCGACCAGGGACATGCCGTCGGCTTTCTGCCGGGCGACAACTTCCGGATCGAACATGCTTCCACCGCCCTGCCCGGTCTGCTCGCGCTCGATAGCCGCCACGACGTAGCCGTGCGAGGCAATCTCTTCCAGGAAGCTGTAGGAGCCCCGGGAACTGGTGGCGCAGCCGCCGTTGCCGAAGAGCACGATGGGCAGCGGACGGCCTTCGGCCTTCACGGCCGCCTTCATATCAGCGGGACGGTAGACGGCGAAGCCCGGCAGGGCCTCCTCCACGGTCATCACGGCCTTGTAGGGGCCGGTGCCGCCGTCCTCGATGGTTTTCACGGAAAGGGTCCTGGCCGGCAGGGAAAGCTGACAAAGGGCCAGCATTCCGGCCATCAACGGAAGGAGTGAACGTGTTTTCATACTATGTGGCATTCGTTTGCTTGCTATTTGTTCCGGCTGCGCCGGTTCAGTTCGGCCTGGAAGGCCTGCGCGTTGCGGTTGTGCTCGGCGAGCGTCTTGGCGAAGACATGCGTGCCGGAGAAGTCGGGGTTGGCGCAGAAATAGAGGTTGCCGGCACCCCAGGTGCCCCCGAAATCAGGATTCAGCACCGCCTCCATGGCCGCCCGCGTGGGCACGCAGATCGGTCCCGGGGGCAGACCGGTGTGCTTGTAGGTATTGTAGGCGGAGTCCACCTCCAGGTGCTTCAGGAGGATGCGGTTGAGCTGATAATCATAGCAGAAGGCGATGGTCGGGTCGGCCTGCAGGGGCATGCCGATCTTGAGCCGGTTCAGGTAGACGCCGGCGATCTTGGGCATTTCTCCTTCGTTGTTCGACTCCGCCTTCACGATGGAAGCGAGCACCGACACCTGCTGACGGCTCAGGCGGATGTGCTTGGCCTTGGCGTCGCGTTCCTCCGTCCAGTAGGCGTCCCAGGCGGCTTTCTGCTTGGCATAAAAGTCCTCCATCGTGGCCGTCCAGTAAATATCGTATGTATCGGGAGTCAGCAGGGAAAAGACATTGCGCGGCGTGAAGCCGTACTGCGCGAGCAGTTTGTCGTCGTTGAGCGCCTTGTACACCGTCGCGGAGTCCAGCAGCAGCTGGCTCGCGATCTTGGCGGCAACGTTGCTCTTGACGCGGAGGTTGCCCGTCAGGGAGAGGCGCACCGGCGTCTGCCAGCCGTTGTTGAGCATGCGCGCCACGTAGACGCTCGCGTCGCCCGGCGAAATGGTATAGTGCCCGGGCGTGAGGTACTGCTCCACCTGCTTCGCCTTGAAGCAGCGCTCCAGGCTGGCGCGGCTGATCGCCTGCGCCTTGTAAACGATCTCATCCAGCACCTGGTCCGCCGGGGTCCCGGGATAGACGTAAATCTCCGCTTGCTTGCGGAAATTGGACAATTTATTGTCCCGCAGCCAGTTCCAGCCGAGGGCCGCCCCGATGCCCAGCACGATGAGCGCCAAAAGGGTGTAGGTGACTTTCTTCATACCGAAAGACAAAGATAACAAAAACAATTGAACGCAGGAGCAAAGGGAATATGCAGAAAAATGCGAACTTTGGAAGCATGAAACCTTACCTTTCCCTGATTCCGCTGCTCCTGCTGGCCGCCTGCGGCCCGAAATGGCAGGAGACCGAGGCCGACGGCTACCGGCTCATTACCCAGAAAGGCGGCGCCACGCTCGGCGTCAGCACCGCCCCCATCCTCCAGGACGGCGGCTACGCCTTCAAGGACCTCAACCGCAACGGCTCTCTCGACATCTACGAAGACTGGCGGCGTCCCGCCCTGGAACGGGCGCAGGACCTCGCCTCGCAGCTCAGTATCGAAGAGATCGCCGGCCTGATGCTCTACAGCGGGCACCAGAGCGTGCCCGGTTCGGCCTACGGCTTCGGGGGCGCCACCTACGGCGGGCAGCCTTTCCCGCAGAGCGGGGCGAACAGCTGGGATCTCACGGACCAGCAGCGCAAATTCCTCGAAGAAGACAACCTGCGCGCCGTGCTCGTGACCACGGTCGAGAGCCCGGAGGTGGCTGCACGCTGGAACAACAACGTCCAGGCCTTCGTGGAGGGGCTGGGGCACGGCGTCCCGGCCAACAATTCCTCCGATCCGCGCAACGAGCCCAGCGCCACCGCGGAGTTCAACATGGGTTCCGGCGGACAGATTTCCCAGTGGCCCACGCCGCTGGGCCTCGCCGCCACCTTCGATCCCGCGCTCGTGGAACAGTTCGGCCGGACCGCCTCGGCGGAATACCGCGCACTCGGCATCGCCACGGCCCTCAGTCCGCAGATCGACCTGGCCACGGAGCCCCGCTGGAGCCGCTTCAACGGCACATTCGGCGAGGACCCCGAGCTGGACATCGCGATGGCCCGCGCCTATGTGGACGGCTTCCAGACCACGGACGGTGCCGCCGGCGGCTGGGGCACGCAGAGCGTCAACGCCATGATCAAGCACTGGCCCTCCGGCGGTCCGGAGGAAGGCGGGCGCGACGCCCACTTCAACTACGGCAAGTACGCCGTCTATCCCGGCGGCAACTTCGAGACGCACATGCGACCCTTCACCGAGGGCGCTTTCCGCCTGAACGGAGGCACGCAGCGCGCTTCCGCGGTGATGCCCTACTACACGATCTCCTATGGCGTCGACCCGTCCGGCAAGAATGTCGGCAATAGCTATAATCATTATATAATCAGCGATTTGCTGCGCGGCAAGCACGGCTTCGACGGCGTGGTCTGCACCGACTGGAACATCACCTACGACAACGCCGCCATCGAATCCTTCGACGGCAAATGCTGGGGCGTGGAGGAACTGAGCGTCGCCCAGCGGCACTACGAGGTCATCAAGGCCGGCGTGGACCAGTTCGGCGGCAACAACGACAAGGGCCCCGTCCTGGAGGCCTACGCCATGTGGGTGGCGGAATTCGGCGAGCAGAGCGCCCGGGAGCGCTTCGAGCAGTCGGCCGTCCGCCTGCTGATGAATTCCTTCCGCACCGGGCTCTTCGAGAATCCCTACACCGACCCCGCGGCGGCTACGGTCACCGTGGGCAACGCAGAATTCATGAAGCAGGGCTACGCGGCCCAGTGCAAGTCCGTCGTGATGCTGAAGAACCGCGGCGGCGTGCTGGAGAAACTGCAGGCCAAACCCGACGGCCTGCTCGATGAAGAGCAGGTCCCCGAGAACGATACGAAGGTGGCCAAAGTCTATGTGCCGAAGCGCTTCTATCCGCAGAGCATGGGCATGTTCGGTCTTTCGGCCGGCCCCGCTGCGCACTGGGATTACCCGCTGGACCGTGCCCTGGTGGAGCGCTATTTCGAGTGGGTGGACGATCCTGCCGAGGCGGACTTCGCCCTGGTGGTCATCCAGGAGCCTGCCGGAGGCAGCGGCTATGACGTAAACGACCGCAAAAAAGGCGGCAACGGCTACGTCCCCATCACCCTTCAGTACCGGCCTTATAAGGCAGACTACGCCCGCGCGGTGTCCGTTGCAGGCGGCGATCCCAAGGAGAAATTCACCAACCGGTCCTATAAGGGAAAGAAAGTCACGACCGCCAACGAGGCCGATCTGGATCTCGTGATCGATACCCGGAAGAAGATGGGCGACAAGCCCGTCGTCGTCTTTGTCCAGCTGTCCCGTCCTTTCGTGCCCGCGGAGATCGAGCCCTGGGCCGACGTGCTCTTCGTGCACTTCGGCGTGCAGAACCAGGTGCTGCTCGACCTCGCCGGAGGAAAGGAGGAGCCGTCAGGCCTGCTGCCCATGCAGCTGCCCGCCGACATGCGTACCGTCGAGGAACAGGCGGAGGACGTGCCGCACGACATGCGGCCCTACGTCGACGCCGAGGGCCATGCCTACGATTTCGCCTACGGCCTCAACTGGTCCGGCGTTATCGACGACGAGCGGGTGCGGCAGTATCGGAAATAAACGCCTCCGGCGTCAGGACCGTCGGGGTGACCCAGTCCGGGCATAGCCCTTTCCGGATGCGGAAATCCTTCGGGTTGTGGGTGATGATGACCTTGCAATGACCGGATTCGGCGCAGACAGCCTGAAGGATATCTTCGAAATCGGGACCGGCAAGAAGCAGTGCCCGCTGCAACTGTGCGTGATCCATCGGCAAGACCTCCGTCAAGAGGGAGATTTGCTTCAACGTGGGAGAAAGGATCAATCCGCCAGGATCCTTTCGGAGCACATAGGCGATGTTGGCCATGGTGAGATAGGAGACGCATGGCGAAGCCTTCCCGTCCGCTCCCTGTTGCAGGATCTCGAGCACCGGCTCATAGCCGGGACGTTCCAGCAGGACATCCAGCAACACGTTGGTGTCCAGGAATAATCGGGGCTTCATTTGGACAGAATATATTGCAGACGATCGTCGTTCGGATCTGCCGAAGCGACGATATGTTTGGCGACGCCGATGAGCCCGAGAATTCCGGCATCATGTACACCGGCAGAGCTGGCCGGACGATGCCGTGCGGCATCTTCCTCCAGCACCGTTTCTATATATCTCTTCAGGGAAACCCCACGGCTTCTCGCTTCCCGCGACAGGGTCTCGAACACCGGGCCGCGCAGGTCAATCAGCTTTCGTTTTGTATTCACCGTCTCCATCATATATATACTTTCTGCAAAGATATATATAATTTCGAAATAATAACAAAGAAAAAAGAGCGAGTCCTTTCGCAGGCCTGCCCCCGCTCCTGCTAAATAGTCGCGCTACGGTCCCTTTCGCTTGTGAGCTGGATCTGCTTCGCCAGCTCTATCAGATAATTACTTATAGCTCATAACCAAAAACTACTTGAATAGTTTCTGCGCGAAGACGGTTAGGTAAACCCGCCAGTTGCGCCAGATGTGGCCGCCGGCGGATTCGTAGTAGGTCACGGGATAGCCGTGGGCGGCGCACAGGAAGGCGAAAAACTGTTTCATATATATCGGTAGTGGTTTTCGGCAGAATTACGCAACCCGGGGCAGATTGTATGCATTCTCAGGTACAATTGTTTACCCTTTTGTTCAGGTTGCGCGCGGATGCTTGTGCGTTTCGCGCGAAATGCGTATTTTCGTACAAACTAATTACCGTCCGTATATGTACAAACGCCTACTCCTTCTCAGCGCCGTCGCCCTGACGGCCTTCGCCTGCGGCCGGCCGCAGGCTGTCGTAGAACGCACCGACGTCTATACGCATGTCGGCGATGTCAGCCTGCTGGTGGATGCGGTGGAGATCACCGTCGCCAACCCCGCCTCCCTGCGCGGCCTGACCGCCGCCGACTTCAACCTCAGCGGCAACGCCGCCGGCGGCTTCATCGACGTGAAGACCGGCCAGGCCCCCGCCGCGTACGACGAAGACGGCCTCGTACTCACTCGCACGGGCAATACGCTGCGCATCGACGCCACACCTTTCAACGCCGACGGCATGCGGGAAGGATGGGCCAAGCTCATTCCCTGGGAGCTTCGCTGCAGCGCCGATTCCGCCCTCAACGTCACGGCCGCCACGGCCACGGAGCGGCACATCGCCGTCCTGGACGACTGCATCACCGGCAGTTTCAGCTTTGCGGGTCTCACCCGCGAATACATGCTGCACCTGCCCAAGGACGCGGACGGGAACGTGATTCCGAACGTCCCCCTGATGGTCTGGCAGATCGGCGGAGGAGAGTATGACAAGGACCTGATGACCGTGGCCACGGCCAACCGCTGCCTGGTCTCGCTCGCCACCGAGGGAATCCCCTGCGCGGCGCTGGTCTTCGCCATCGCGAACCCCAACTACTCCTACAGCGCCTCCCTCTTCCCGGAGAAGATCGAGCTGATCGACCGCAACAACGCCCTGCAGATGGCCTTCATCGACACGCTGATCGCGGACGGCAAGGTGGACGGCAGCAAGCTCTTCTGCGCCGGCGCCTCCAGCGGCGGCGGTTGCACGATGCGCTTCATGATGCAGTTCCCGGAGCGCTTCAAGGCCGCCATCCCCTGCTGCCCCATGGACCCGATCGTTCCCATCCACCGGGTGGATGAGAAATACGAAGGCCAGTTCGCAAACGACCTCGTCAAGGCCTTCAAAGGCAAGGTCTACAAATGGAACGGCAGCGACATGGCGCCCGCACCCATCGACACCAAGGCCTTCGTCAAGTTGCCGATGTACTTCGTGCACGCTTCCTCCGACCAGGCCTGCAAGATCGCCAGCTCCTACGCCTACATCGAGGCACGCAAGCGCCTCGGCGCCACGCAGGACCAGCTGCGCGTCTATTCCGATGAAGATATGGCCGCCTACGGCCTTCCGACCATGCTCGCCCACTTCTCCTGGGTGCCGCTGCTGGACGATTATTCCGAGGGCAGCGTCATGCGCTGGATGATTGACCAATTCTGATACCGCTATGCGTAGAACCACTCCCCTTCTGATCCTGGCACTCCTGTGCGCCGCTCCGGCACTCCGCGCCCAGGAATTCACCTATCCTTTCCAGAACCCCGCCCTCTCCGAGGACGAGCGGCTGGACAACGCCGTATCCCTGATGACCGTGGACGAGAAGATCATGACCGTCACAGGCCAGGGTGTGCCACGGCTCGGCATCGCGGGTCCAGGCGCCACGGAGGCCATCCACGGCATCGTACGCGGCGGCGACAGCGAACTGCCCGCCCTGGGCGGCAACGCCGGCTTCCCCCGCTGGCCCGGCTGGACCCCGCCCAAGTACCGCAACAGCACATCTTTCCCGCAGGCCTACGGCATCGGCGAGACCTGGGACCGGGAAATGGCCTTCATCGTGGGCGACGTGATGTCCTATGAGGCTCGTTTCTATTCCAACGACGCGCCCTTCAAGACCCTCGTACTCTGGGCTCCCAACGCCGACCTCGCCCGCGATCCCCGCTGGGGCCGCACCGAGGAGAGCTTCGGCGAGGACCCCTACCTCGTGGGTGAACTGGTGGCCGCCGAGGTGCGCGGCATCCAGGGCGACGACCCGAAGTACTGGCGCGGAGCGGCGCTGATGAAGCATTTCCTGGCCAACAGCAACGAGGACGGACGCTTCGGCACCGACTCCCGCTTCGACGAGGCCCTCTTCCGGGATTACTATTCCTATGGATTCTGGAAAGGCGCCCGCGCCGGGGGCAAGTCCCTGATGACCGCATACAACGCATACAACGGCGTGCCCTGCATCGCGAACGACTTCATCGGCACCATCCTGCGCGATGAATGGGGCATGGACGGCACCATCGTGGACGACGCCGGCGCCCTGCGCTACATGGTGGATCCGCACGGCTATGCCCCCGACATCAACACGGCTATCAAAATGGCCCTGGAGGCCGGCCTGACGCGTTTCATCGACTCCAATTTCCAGCAGGTCAAGACGGCCTACGACGCCGGATTCATCTCCGATGAGGTGCTGGACGCCCGCACGAAGTGCAACCTCCGCACCATGCTCAAGCTTGGCCTGATGGACGCAGAATGCCCCTATGACAAGCAGTCCTTCGGCTCCGACGAAGACCTCCCCTGGGAGCGCCAGGAGTTCAAGGACAAGGCCCGCCTGGTCACGCAGAAATCCATCGTCCTGCTGAAGAACGAGGGCAAGCTGCTGCCGCTCGACAGGGGCAAGGTCAAGAAAATCGCCGTGTTCGGCAACCGCGCCGAGGCCGTCCTGAAGGACTGGTACGGTGCGCTCCCCGCATACCGCGTGAGCCCGCTCGAGGGTATCAAAGCCAAGGTCGAAGGCACCGACGTGGAAGTGCGCTTCCAGCGCTGGGACTCCGACGGCACCGCGCAGAAGCTCGCCAAATGGGCGGACGTCTGCATCGTCTGCGTCGGCAACCATCCCGCCACCAGCCCCGACTGGGAAGGCCAGACCGTCCAGTCTCCCTGGGCTTACGGCACCGTGGCCGGTGACGGCCGCGAGGCGCTGGACCGCCGCTCCCTGCAGCTGGAGACCGAGGACCTGATCAAGGTCGTCTGGCAGGCCAACCCCAACACCGTGGTCACGCTGATCAGCAGCTTCCCCTTCGCCATCAACTGGACGGCGCAGCACGTGCCCGCCATCGTGCACCTCACCCACTGCAGCCAGGAACTCGGCAACGCTCTTGCAGACGTGCTCTTCGGCGACTACAATCCCGCCGGCCGCCTCACCCAGACCTGGGTTTCCGACATTCTCGACCTGCCGAACATGCTGGACTACGACATCCGCCACGGCCGCACCTACATGTATTTCAAGGGCAAGCCCATCTTCCCCTTCGGATTCGGCCTCAGCTACACCAGCTTCAGGTATTCCGGCCTCAGGGCCAGCCGCGACGGCGACGACTTCGTGTTCCGCTTCAAGCTGAAGAATACCGGCAGCCGGGATGGCGAGGAAGTCGTGCAGCTCTATGCGAGCTTCCGGGGTGACGACGCCGCCCGCCGCCTGCGCGGCTTCGAGCGCATCGCTGTCGCCGCCGGCGAAACAAAGGAGGTCGAGATCCGCGTCCCCGCCGACGACCTCAAGCTCTGGGACAGCAACGCCCACGCCTTCGCCTTCCGCGGCAAGCGCGCCAAGATTCAGATCGGCGCCTCTTCGGCCGATATCCGGCTGAAAAAGACAGTCAAGCTGTAAACCGCCGGTCTCAGAAAAAGAATCCCGCAAGCAAAACGCTTGCGGGATTCTTTTTTATCGTCATTCGCCGGCCTGACCGGCGAATCTCTTAGATGCTGACGGTCGCCTGCTGGCGGATGTCGTCGGAGGCGGCGCCGAGGAGGAGCTGCAGGGTGCCGTGCTCCAGATCCCAGGCGTTCTTGCTCACGTTCCAGTAGCGGAGATCCTTGACCGGAATCTCCAGGGTGACGGTCTTCTTCTCGCCGGCCTTGAGGCTGACGCGGGCGAAGGCCTTGAGCTCCTTGGCGGGCCACTCGACCGTGGCACCCGGACGGGCCACGTAGAGCTGAACCACCTCGTCGGCGTCCATGCCGCCCTCGTTGGCCAGCTCGAAGGAGACCTTGACGGCGTTCTGGTCAGCGGAAGCGCTCATCTCGCCATAGCCGAAGTTCACATAGGAGAGGCCGTGGCCGAAGGCGTACATCGGCTTGACATTTTTGGTGTCGAACCAGCGGTAGCCCACGAGCGAGCCCTCGGTGTACTTGGACACCGGCTTGGGCAGCGCGTCGATGAAGGCCTGGCGCTCCTCGGGGCTCATCTTCAGGACGTCCTCGCGGTACATCAGGGTGAAGAGGTCGCCACCTTGCGTCTTGTCGGGGAAATTGCCCAGCGCGAAGGCCGGGGAATCCTCGAGCTTCGCCGGGAAGGTGAACGGCAGCTTGCCGGACGGGGCGATGTCGCCGAACAGGACTTCGGCCAGCGCGGTGCCGCCCTCGGTGCCGTTCCACCAGCCCTGGACGATGGCCGGGCTGACGGGCTCGAGCTGACGCAGGTCGGTGGGACCGCCGGAAATCAGCACGGTCACGAGGTTCTTATTGGCCGCGTAGAGGGCCTTGACGACCTCGTTCTGGCCGACGGGCAGGTCGATGTTGGTGCGGTCGCTGCCTTCGGTCTCGATGCTCTTGTTGGTGCCGCCGAAGAAGATGACGATGTCAGCCTGCTTGGCGAGCTTGACGGCCTCGGCGAGCAACTTCTTGTCGGCCGGCTCATCGATGGCGTCCGCCTCCAGCGGGTTCTTGACAGCCGGGGCGGGACCCCAGCGACGGCCCGGGAAGTTCTTGTAGCCGGGTGCGTAGAGCACTTCCACGCCCGCACCGGCACGCTTCCGGATACCCTCGAGCGGGGTGACCTCGTAGAGGGCCTTCACACCGGCGCCCATGCCGCCGGACTGCGTTTTCAGGACGGCGTTCTGGCCGATGACGGCGATCTTCTTGACGCCGCCGGCGAGCGGCAGGATGCCGCTTTCGTTCTTCAAGAGGACGATGGACTTCTCGGCCACCGCCTTGGCAATTTGCTGGCACTCGGGCTGGGAGGTCATCTGCGTATTGGCGACGTCGTCCGGAATGGCTTCGATGGCGTAGCGGACGCGCAGGATCTGCTTGACCTTGTCGTTCACCATCTGCTCGGTCAGGGCGCCGGTGGCAATGGAGTCGATGACCGGCTGGCCGAGGTAGTTGTCACCCGTCATCTGGACGTTCAGGCCATGGAGCATGGCGCCCATCGTGCTGTGGGTGCCGCCCCAGTCGGAAACGGTGAAGCCCTTGAAGCCCCATTCGCCGCGCAGGATCTCGTTCAGCAGGTGCTCGTTCTCGGAGCAATAGTCGCCGTTGACCTTGTTGTAGGCCGGCATCACGCTCATGGCGCCGCCTTCGATGATGGCGCGCTCGAAGGGCTTGAGGTAAATCTCACGCAGGGTGCGCTCGTCCACCTGGGCGTCGACGCTGCCGCGGTTGGTCTCCTGGTTATTCACGGCGAAGTGCTTGATACACACGGCTGTACCCTGATCCTGGACACCCTTGGTGTAGCCCAGGGAGAGAGCGGCGCTGAGGATAGGATCCTCGCTCAGGTACTCGTAAGTGCGGCCGCCGACCGGCAGGCGCTGGATGTTCACGGCCGGGCCGAGGATGACATCCTTGCCGCGCAGGCGGGCCTCGATACCCATACCCTTTCCGTACTGGTATGCCAGGTCCTCGGACCAGGTGGCCGCGAGGGCGGAGCCCGTCGGGAAATAGGTGGCGGAGTCGAGCTGCCAGCCCGCGGACTGGAAGCCGTTGGGCACGCCCTCTTCGCGGATGCCGAAGGGGCCGTCGGCATAATGCATGTCGGCGATGCCGAGGCGCTCGACACCGGCGGAGGACATGTTCGTCTTGCTGTGAAGCATGTTGACCTTCTCCTCCAGGGTCATCTGGGCAATGATCTTGTCGATCTGCTTGTCATTGACCGTCAGGCGGTCCTGGGGGCCCGGGGTCGATTGTCCGCAAGCGGAAACGAGGGCTGCCGCCGCGAACAGGTAAAGGATTTTCTTGTACATATCGGATTGGTTAATTAATTGTCTAACACACGAAATTACGGAATAAAAGCGGAACACGCAAGCGCACGCGCGCAGGCTGAACAATCGCGCAACAATTTGTACCTACGAAGCAAAGACAGTCATCCAGGATGCGTAATTTTGCCATACAGACATTGATTACTATTACCAATATGAAAAAGTTCCTTTTGCTCGCAGCCATCTGCTGCACCCTGCCCCTCTCGGCGCAATGGATGCGCCAGGTCACCCCGGCCGACACCCTGCATTCCACCGTCGTCCTGCCGGACGGCAAGGTGATCTTCCAGATCTATGCCCCCAAGGCCCGCACCGTGGCCGTGACCGGCGACCTGCCCTGGGACAAGCCCGTCATCTTCCGTGAAATGCCGAACGGCGTCTGGAAAGGCGTCTGCGACGGTCTGGGCGAGGGCGTATTCCGCTACCGCTTCATCGTGGACGGCATCACCGTCCAGGATCCCAAGAGCCCGCAGGCAGAGGATTCCGCCGCGCTCGTGACCGTGGGCGAAGGCTATGTCCGGGATGTCCCGCACGGGGCCCTGGCGCAGCGCTGGTACTATTCCAAGACCCTCCAGGGCATGCGCCGCATGCATATCTGGACGCCGGCCGGCTATGAGAATTCCAAGGCCAAGCTGCCGGTGCTCTACCTGATCCACGGCGGCGGTGACAATGACGCCTCCTGGCCCACCGTGGGCGCAGCGGGCTGGATTCTCGACAATCTGCTGGCCGCCGGCAAGATCGTCCCGATGATCGTGGTCATGCCGAACGGCACCATCAACGATGTGCCCAACGAGGTCCCGCCCTTCGCGGAAGACATGTTCACGGATATCATCCCCCTGATCGAAGCCAACTACCGCGTAATCGCGAAGCCTGAGGCCCGCGCCGTCGCCGGCCTGTCGATGGGTGGCATGGAGACGATGGAAGTCATCTTCCGGAACCCCGACATGTTCCGCTACGCCTGGGTGCTCTCCTCCAGCCTCATGCCGGGCTCCGACCTCAACGAGGAGGCGAAGCGCCTGGACATTGCGGCCAATGTGGCCAAGATCAACAAGCTCTACAAGGCCTTCGTCTTTACGCAGGGCGGCCCGGCCGACATCGCTTACCAGAACTGCATCAACACCCGCAAGTTCCTGCAGGACCTCGGCCTGAAGTTCGACTATATGGAGAACGCCCAGGCCGGCCACAGCTGGACCACCTGGCGCGCCGACCTGCAGACCCTCGCCCCGACGCTGTTCAAATGATCGTCATCCCCGACCTGATCGGGGATCTCGATCCTTGGAGATTCGCCGGTCAAGCCGGCGAATGACAGAAAGGTCAAGCCGGCGAGCCGACGCAGCGAGCGAGAGCAGAGGAAGCAAGTTTCCTCTGCCGAGCCGCAAGGAGGAAAATAGCCGAAGGCTATTAATGACGAAAGAAGCCCGGATTGCTCCGGGCTTCTTTCTGTTATGAGATTCCCGATCGGGTCGGGAATGACGGAGTGACGGATTATTTGAACAACTTCTGCGCGAAGGTGTTCAAATAAAGTCTCCAATTGGACCACACGTGACCGCCGTCGGAGACGTAGAAGATGTGGTCGAGACCCTGCTCGGTGAGGGTCTTGTCCAGCGCCTTGGAACCCTCGAAGAGGAAGTCCGTGTCGCCGCAGGCCAGGAAGTACAGCTTCACGCCGGCCTTCTTGAGCGTAGCGATCTGCTCGGGCGTGGCCTGACCGGCCGCGGAAAGCGGGCAGATGTAGTCGAACATTTCCGGATAGAGGATGGAAGCGGAGATGGTGTGGCCGCCACCCATCGACAGACCGGCGATTGCGCGGGAAGCCGGCTTGGGGATGGCGCGGAAGTTCTTCTCGATGAAGGGAACGATCTCCTCGCAGAGACTGCGGACGTATGCGTTCTGGTTCTCCGGAGCACGCCAGTCCAACTGCTTCTCGGGAATGTTGAGGGTGCGGGCCGCGGCCTGACCGGGGTTGCCGTTCGGCATCACCACGATCATCGGTTCGGCAAGGCCCTTCTCGATGAGGTTGTCCAGGATCTGGGCGGTGCGGCCCATGGAGATCCAGGCCTCCTCGTCGCCACCGGCGCCATGCAGCAGGTACAGGACGGGATACTTCTTCTTGGGGTTGGCCTCGTAGCCGTACGGCGTGTAGACCGTCAGGCGACGGTTCATGCCGAGGATCTTGCTCTCATACCAGGGATGGCTCACGGTACCGTGCTGCTTCACGGCCTCGCCGTAATTCTCCGTACGCTCGCCGGGAACGGTGATCATCGGGAGATAGCGGGTGCCGTCGCGCTGCACCAGGACGTTCTGCGGGTCGTTCACGGCCACGCCATCCACCACGAAGTTGTAGGTGTAGATTTCCGGGGACGGGAGGGCGATTTTGACGGACCAGACGTTGTTGGCGCCGCGGGTCATGTCGATCGTGTCGCCCCAGGGATTCGGCATCCAGGAGCCGGAGAGCTTCACGACGGTGGCGTAGTCAGCCTTCAGGCGGAAGGTCACGCTGTCGCCCTGGATCTCCGGGGAGATGACGGGAGCCTGGCCGCCGAAGTTGAAATTGGTCAGTTCCTGCGCCTGCAGGGAGGCGGTCAGCGCGAGGGCTGCCGCGATAACGGTCAAAACTTTTCTCATTGGTTTTTACTATTTGAACAGTAAAGGAACAAATTCACTCAGGTAGATTCTCCAGTTGCGCCAGATATGGCCGCCGTCGGTCTCCATGTACTTGTACGGATAGCCGGCAGCGTCCAGCTTCGCGCGGAACTCGTTGTTGGACTGGATGAGGAAATCGGTACGGCCGATGCCGATCCAGAGCATCGCGGGCTTCTTGGAGAAGTAGGTCGCAAGCTTGCCGTCGACGTCCGCGTAGATCTCCTTGTGGGCGGCGGTCTGCTCGGAACCCGTGCCGATGGCGGCGGAGAACATGCCGGAATAGTTGAACATATCCGGATTGTTCAGCGTGATGTAGAGCGTGTGGAAACCGCCCATGGACAGGCCGCAGATGGCGCGGGACTGCTTCTTCGCAATGGTACGGTAGTGGCTGTCGATGAATTTCACGACCTCCGGGAAAGCGGTCTCGAAGGTGCCTTCCATCGTCTGCGGCAGGTCCATCGTCGGACGGGTGTAGCCGGTGGAGTTCTCCAGCGGGGCGGCCTCCTGGGAGATGTTGCCGTTGGTGAAGACCACGATCATCGGCTTGGCCTGGCCGCGGGCGATCAGGTTGTCGAGAATCTGCGTGGCGCGGCCCTGGGTCACCCAGGCGTCCTCGTCACCGCCGATGCCGTGCAGCACGTACAGGACGGGATACCGGGTCTTGGTGTTTTCCTCATAACCGGCGGGGGTATAGACCGTCATGCGGCGGTCGAAACCCTCGGTGGCACTGTGGTACCAGACCTTGGACACGGTTCCGTGCGGGACGCGGTGGATGGCGTAGAGGTCGCTGCGCGCACCCTCCTGCGGCACCAGCAGCACGCTGGTCAGGGAGGCGATGTCGCGGTTCACGAACACGTTGTTGGGGTCGATGACCTGCGTGCCGTCCACGGAGAAGGTATAGGTGTACATCTCGGGAGCCACGGCAAACGGGGTCGTGTATTCCCACACGCCGCCGGCGCCTTCCCGAAGCTCACCGACGCCGGGGGCGTCGTAGCTCATTTTCTGGCCGTTCATTTCGAACTCCAGCTTCTGCGTGGGCAGGAAATCGCCGGAGACGGTCACGCGGACCGCTTTGGGAGCAACATAGCGGAAGGTGACGGTGCCGTCCGGATTGATGACGGGCGACTCCACACCGGCTCCGCTGAAAAGGGCCTGCTGCGCGGACGCGGACAAACCTGCGAGCGCGACAGCCATAACTAACAATATCTTCTTCATTTTCAGTGTTATCTATTTAAAGGATTCACCTGCTTTCTTCAGCGCCTTGGGAAGGCACTCCTGCCAGAAATCCCAGTAATGAATGCCGTCGCGGGCGATCCACTCGCAGTGGGCCGCAGCATTGATGGCATTGCTGAGCTCCTGGGCGTCGGCGTTGCTCACCGTCGTGTCCTGGTTCCCCACCTCGATGGTGAAACCCGGGCAAGGCTTCACGCCGGTCAGGGCCGCCGCCTTCCCTTTCATGACATCCAGACTGACGCCGAACATGCTCATGCTGGTGGCGGGGCTCATCGCATAGGCGTACGTGAATTTCTGCGGGTAGCTGAGCGCATAATACAGCGTACCGAAGCCGCCCATGGACAGGCCGGCGATGGCACGCTTCCCGTTGCAGCCGAAGGATTTCTCGACTTCGGGCATCAGCTCTTCGTGGAAATACTTCTCGTAATCCCGGTTGTTGAAGCCGATGTAGAAGTCGGACAGTCCGTTGGGCATGACGATGACCATGGGGACACCGCCGTTCTTGAGATAGGTGCGGGCAATCTCCCTCGCATTCCCCTTTTCCACCCAATAGCGGTCCAGATGGGCCTGGTCCCCGCTTTCGTATCCATGCAGGAGATACAGGAAAGGGTACTGTTTGGAAGCGTCGTATCCGTTGGGAAGCCAGACGGAATAGGTCATCTTCTTCCCTTTATATGTGCTTTGGATGTCAAGGTCCTGATACAGCTTGTCTTCCGCATTCAGCAAATCCAAAAGAGTCTGCTTGTTGTCCTTACCCTCATCCAAAGGCGACTTGTTACAGGCGCTGGGGACCAACGTCCCCAGCGCCATGGTAACAATCGTCAGAAGACGGACAAAATGCCGCATGACCTAGAACTTGACCAGGAAGGAATAACCGGTGGAACCGGAGAACACGTACAGTTTGGCACCGGCCTTGGCGACCGTCAGCAGCTCACCTGCACCGATATCCACGCGGACACCGTCTTTCATGTAGTAGGAACCGCCGGCGATACCCCAATCCGGGAAGTTGTAACCGTTGGCGAAGATGAGGGACTCGCCCAGGTTCTCCGCGTATTCCTTGCACGTGTACGTGCCGTTGATGTCGGCGGCCGGCTCGGTGAAGAGCTCGAACATGGCCACGGTGGCATCGTCCTCGCTCACGGTGACAAGGTGCTTCATCTTGCCCGCCTGGGTCTCGGAAGCCGCATCCGCTCCGGCGCCGGTGAAGACGATGCCCTCACCCAGCTCGGTGCCGGCAGCCACGAACTCCGTGCCGTCGATGCTGAAGATGTAAGACTTGTCGGACAGCGGAGCAATCACCACGGTCTGGCCGGCATTCACGTCCACGCGGGCGCCGTCCTTCATGTAGTACGAACCGCCGGCGATACCCCAATCCGGGAAATTGTAGCCGTTGGCGATGATGCCGCCCTCACCCAGGGTCTCCGCGTACTCTTTGCAGACGTAGGTACCGGTGATGGTGGCCGCACCCGGATCCACGAAGATCTCGAAGCATCCTGCAGGGTTGCCATCGCCGTCCGTGAGGTTCATCAGGTGCTTGACCATGCCGGCCTCCGTAGGGGAAGCCGCATCGGCAAGGACGTTCTCGATGATGATATCGCCCAGGACCGGATCCGGATAGAAGGCCAGTTTGCCCGACCAGCTGCCCTTGTAGGGGGTGCCATCCTCGCAGAAGAGGACGTATTTGATGGTGTAGACGTCGTCCAGGGAGTAGGAATTCGTTTCCGTATCCACGGCAACGCGCGCCACCTCGACACGGCCGGATTTGACACCGACGCCGTTCACCTTGGTCTGGCCGATGATGAAGTTGCCGTTCTTGGCGGCCATGGCCTGCGCCTCGGTATAGGTATTTTCGGTAAGGTAGTACTTGTTGCCCACCAGCGCGAGATGGACCGAGGTGTTGCCGTTCAGATCGATATCGATCATCCGGCCTTTGTCACCCTTCACGCTCGTCGCCGCAGCCGAAGTGAATTCATTCACGACGTTCGGAGAAGGGAAAATGCCACTCAGCGGGTCCAGCACCGACTGATAGCAGGAACTCAGGACCAGGGCCATCATTCCGATCAGGAATATACTCTTTTTCATAACTTTCTCAGTTTTTGACGATTAAAAGCCCGGATTCTGTTCAATTTCGCTGTTGAGGCGGATCTCCGTGGCAGGATAAGGAAGACGGTCGTTCTTGCCGGGCTTGAAGCCGTTGGCAGGATTGCCGCAGTTCTTATACAAAACCTGGCCGTTCACCTGGAGTTCAGGATAGGTGTCGCCGTTCTTGGACATCTTGCTGCCCTCACCCCAGCGGAGGAGGTCCTGCATGCGGGTGCCCTCGCCGAAGAGTTCGAGGCGCTTCTCCAGCTTGATGTCATCCAGCGTCACACCGTTCTTGGGGGCCAGATGGGCGCGGGCACGCACCAGGTTCACATACTCGGCGGCCTTGTCGGGATTGCCGGCGGCCAGATGGGCCTCAGCGCCGCAGAGGAGCACCTCGGCGTAGCGCATCCACAGGGTATTGGCCATGTAGACAAAGTCGTTGCCCATACCGCGCTCATCGGCGAGGATGCGGAGTTTCCACATGAAGTATCCCTCACCGATCACCGGGCTCTTGAGGGTGATGCCCAGCTCATCTTTCAGCTGGCCGAGGGTCTTGAGGGATTCATTCAGGCGGTAGCCGTCCTCACCCTCATCCTTCACGAAATCGTCGTACAGACTCTTGGTCGGGACGCGGAAGCCCCAGCCGGTGTTCATGATCGGCGTGTCGGCCGGCCAGTTCATCTTGTCCATACGCCAGTTGGTCATCAGCGCGTACATGCTGAAATTCTGGAAGGAGTTGTTGTCGTCGTGCACACGGTTGCTTTCGAAGATGCTCTCCTTGTTGTGTTTGTTGGAGGCGCGGTGAATCAGGCTGTAATCCTCCATCAACTCGTACTTGCCGGAATTCACCACCGCGTCGAACTGGGCGGCGGCCTCTTTGTTCTTGCCCTGCCACAGGTAAACCTTGCCCAGGAGGGCCTGGGCGAACTGCTTGGTCACGCGCCAGGTGGCGTTGTCGTTCACGCCGGTCTTCTCGGCCAGGGCGCCGGAACTGATGGCTTCGGTGAGATCCTGTTCCATCAGCCCCCAGAGCTCCTCGTCGGTGCCGTTGGGCACGTTGTACTCGGACGGAGCAAGTTCGTGGTCCACGAGCGGCGGGTTGCCCCACATGGTCTTGAGGTCGAAGTACGCAAAGGCACGGAAGACCTTGGCTTCGGCCCGGGCCATCCTGGCCATGGCGGAAGCGCCTTCCTCGGACACGTGGCCCAGGATGACGTTGGCCTTGTAGATCAGCGTGTAGTAGGTGGTGAACATCGCCTCCACGTATTCTTCTTCGGCATCGAAGGTGAACTCGTTCAGGTGCTCGAGGTTGTAGTTGTCATTCCGCATGGAGCCGCCGGCCCAGAAGTCGTCGGTAAGCATGGCCTTGCAGAGCTTCACGTTGTATTCCCAACCGCGGACTTCGAGGTACATGGCCACGTCGGCGGAAAGGATCTGATCATCCGTTTTGTAGTAGGTATTGTAGTCCAGCACGCCTTTCTGGGGGATATCCAGCATGTCGGAGCAGGAAACGGCAGCGAAAGAGCAAACGGCTGCCATCACGGACAAAATGAGATTTCTTGTTTTCATAAGGCAGTCAAATTTTAGAAGGTGATATTAATACCGAAGACGACCTTCTTGGCGGTAGGATAGGAACCCTTGTCCACGCCGAGGCTGCTTCCGGTACCGGTGATCTCAGGATCGAAACCCGGATAGTTGGAGAAGGTGAACCAGTCGTCCAGGGAACCGTAGATGCGGAGGTTCTCCACCTTGAACTTGCGGGTGAAGCTCTGCGGCAGGGTGTAGCCCAGCTGGATCTGCTTGATCTTGACATAGCTGCCGTCAAAGACGACCGCGTCGGAGGTCAGGTACTGCTGCCAGTTGGCGGCATTGGCGGCCGGTTTGGTACCGTTGGTGTGGTCCGGCGTCCAGCGGTCCTCCGTGAGGAAGGACAGGCGGTTGGACGGATAGTCCACCACGGTGAGGCAGTTGTAGATCTTGCTGCCGGCGGCGCCGGTAAGGAAGACCACGGCGTCGAGGCCCTTCCAGGCGGCGTTGAGGGTGAGACCGAAGTTCACCGTCGGAATACCGGAACCGAGGTCCATCTTGTCGGCCTGGGTGGTGTCGCCGCTGCCGTCGAGGTCCTGGAAAATCGCATTGCCGTTCGCAGGATCGATGCCGAGGAAATGATAGCCGTAGAAGTGCCATGCGGGATAGCCCGTTTCGAAACGGGTGATGGTGCCGTAGTTGCGGACGCCCGTTCCGTCAATACCGTCGGAGAGGGTCTCATGCAGGTAGGTCACCTCGTTCTTCAGGGTGGAAAGGTTACCGCCGATGCTGTAGCTGAAGTCGCCGATCTGGTCGCGCCACTTGATCTCGAACTCGAAACCGGTGTTTCGGACATTACCGGCGTTCACCGGAGAGGCGGTCACACCCACCACGGTGGACGGGGTGATGCCGGTCACGATCAGGTCCTTGGTCATCTTGTTGAACCAGTCGACGCTGAAGGTCAGTCGGTCGCGCAGGAAGCGCAGGTCGAGGCCGAAGTTCAGCTGCTCGGAGGTCTCCCACTTGAGCTCCTCGTTACCCGTGGAGGAAGGAGCGTAGCCGAGGAGGTAATCCAGGCCGTTGCCGGTCGGATAGTTGCCCGTCTGGGCGATCACGTTGGCGTAGCGGTATCCGCTCAGGCCGGCGAGGGAACCGTTCTGGCCCCAGCTGGCGCGGAATTTCGCGTAGTTGACAGCGCTCTTGAGGGAGCGGAAGAACGGCTCTTCGGAGATCGTCCAACCGGCGGACACGGAGGGGAAGTAGCCCCAGCGTCTCGGCTTCGGGAGGATGGAAAGGTCAGCCGCATCAGCACGGAAGGAAGCCTGCAGGTTGTACTTGTTCTGGTAGCTCCAGTTGGCACGTGCGAAGTAGGAAAGCTTGCGGGAAATGTTCGGGGTGGCACCGCCCACGGAAGGAACGGCGTTGGCCGAGTGGGAACCGAAGTAGTAGAACAGCGGATCGTTCTGGGTGACACCGAGATCATCGTCGCTGCCGCGGTAGCCTCCGTTCATGGAGAAGCTGCGGGAGCTGGTGAAGGAGGTACCCACCATCACGGTTACGTTGTGCTTGCCGAAGCTCTGGTTCCAGTTGGCGAAGTTCTCCCACTGATAGTACATGGAGTTGCTGTCGGAACCGGAGAGGCCGATATAGTTCTGGTAAGCGTTCTGGTTGATGTAGTAGTTGAGGCTGTAACCGTAGTTGTCACTGGCGGAGAAGCGGTAACCCACGCGGGAAGTAATGGTCAGGTGCTTCCAGGGCGTGAAGTTGATGGCCGTGGAACCGTTGATGTTGAAGCCGTGGGAATCGCTGTAGGAACGGTCGCGCATGATGCGCGGGTTCACGTTCTCGGACGGGTTGAAATAAGAGGCGGCGTAGTAGTTGCCGTTCTCGTCCTTGAGCAGGTTGCGGCCGCTGTCCAGGTAGGACTGCATGAAGGCGGGGAGCTCATCCGGAGCATAGGTCGTAGGAGTAAGCGGGTCGAGCTGGAGGGCGGAGAGTACGGCGGAACCGTAGTCGGAGCCCTCGGAGACGCTGCGGGCCTGATAGTACTCGACCTGGTTGTTGGTCTGGATTTCCAGCCAGGGCTTGAACTTCCAGGAGGCGTTCACCATGAAGGTCAGACGCTTGTAGACGTCGGAGTCACCCACGAACATACCGTTGTTGTCCAGGTAGGAAGCGGAAACATAGAGATTGCCGCGGTCGGCACCGGCGCTGAACGACAGGTTGTGGTGCTGCATCAGGGAGTTCTCGTAAGAATAGGCCAGCCAGTCGGTATTGGTCTTGAAGTCCCAGTTGGCATAGAAGTCCGTGATGGTGTAGCGGCCGTTCTCGATGAAATACTGCATGTACTGCTCGGCATTCATCACCTTCGGCACGTGGTTCAGACTCTGCGAAGTGAGCTGATAGGAATAGCTGATCCGGCCCTCGCCCTGGCCGCGGCGGGTGGTGATCATGATCACACCGTTACCGGCCTCGGCGCCGTAGATAGCGGCGGAAGCACCGTCCTTGAGGACTTCCATGGACTCGATATCGTTCGGGTCGATACCGGCGATGGAGTTGGTGCGGCGGCCGTCCACGACGTACAGCGGGTTGGAGGAGCCGTTGGAGGAAATACCACGGACCTGGATGCTCGGAGAGGCGCCCGGACGGGCGGAGCTGGAGAACACCTGCACGCCGGCGGTCTTGCCCTGGAGAGCGGATTCCGGCGAGGTGATGGTACGGTTCTGGATGTCCTCGGATTTCACTTGGGAAATGGAACCGGTCACATCTGATTTTCTCTGGACACCGTAGCCAACGACCACGGTTTCTTCCAGCATCTCCGCGTCGGTGATGAGTTTGACGTTGAGCGTACGGGACTCGTTCACGACGATCTCCTGGGTGGTGAAACCGACAGAGGAGAACACCAGCGTCGCGCCGGCAGGTACGGAGATGGAATAGTTGCCGTCAAAGTCCGTCACGACGCCGTTGGTCGTGCCTTTCTCGAAGACACCGACACCGATCATCGGCTCGTTCTGGTCATCGACGACTGTTCCGGAGACGGTCACCCGCGTCTGTGCCGCAAGCGAGAGTCCCATCAAGAGCGACAGCCCGAGGGCCGCCAGTCTTTTCAATGCAGAATTACTCATTTGATTTTGAATTGGTTAGTTGGATATAGAAGATTCAAGATTCAGCAGCATCGTCGCCGGACGTGCGACCGTGTACGGTTCCCATTCGGGCATACCGTCCGCGGACGGGACGCCCGTCTTGGCGAAGTTCGTCCAGAGGCGGCTGATGCGGTGACCCAGTTCGACGGCGTCCGCTCCCCCGCCCGTGAACGTGCGGTGCAGCTCGACGTTGTCGAAGACGAAAGGAATCTCGATGCAGTGCGTGCTGCCGAAGGCGCCGTCCAGCACCGGGGATTCCCAGGTAAATTGATAGAGGTATACGGGCGCGCAGCCGGCAGCGGCCCGGTCGGCGGCCTGCTGGACAGCCAGCGGCTTGAAGATCGGGTCTTCCCGGTCGCGCGTGAATTCATGATAGGTCGTGCCGATGATGACCGGGATGTCCCTGGACAGGGCCATGGAGGCCGGCGCGCCGGGCTGGGCGGGCAAGATGGCGCCGTCCACCACCGGACGCGTGCCGAAAATGATCTGGTTCAGGAAGTTGGCGGGAAGCTCGCCGGCCTGTTCCGCTTCCGCGCGTACGAGCGCGACCGCTTTATCATAAGCGGCGAGCAGCGTCGCATATGGAACTGCCTGGATGTCGTCGATGCGGGACGGGCTGATGCCGAGCTCGCGGACCGTGGCGGCGCCGATGCGGCGGGACCACTTCTGCGGCAGCGCCTCCAGGATGGAGCCGCTCTCGACGATCGCCTTGCCGAAGAGGCCCTGGGCGGAAGGCATGGCCAGCAGGGTGCAGACCTTGCCGCCACCGCCGGACTGGCCGAAGATGGTCACGTTGGCGGGATCGCCGCCGAACGCGGAAATATTGTCACGCACCCACTCCAGCGCCTTCACGATGTCGGTCATGCCGAGGTTGCCGGAAGCGGCGTACTTGGCGCCGAAACCGGACAGATCGAGGAAACCGAGCACGTTGAGACGGTGGTTCAGGCTGACGACCACGACGCCGTGGTCGCGCGCGAGATTCGAACCGTCATAGGAAATCTGCTCCTGGCCGGAACCGGCGCTGAAACCGCCGCCGTGCAGCCAGACCATCACAGGGCGCTTCCGGCCGTCGTTGATGCCGGCCGTCCAGATATTGACGCGCAGGCAGTCCTCGTCGGGAAAGCCGTCGTCCCAGTGCATGGCAAAAGCCTGATTATCATCATACCATCCCGTCCTGGCCCCCTGCGGGCAGGTCGGACCGTAGGCGCGACTGGACCGGACACCTTCCCAGGCATCGGGATCGGTGGCGGGCTGGAAGCGCTCGGCCTTGGCATAAGGAATACCTTTAAAAGTAATGACGCCGTCTTCGATGTAACCGGCGACGGCTCCGGACCGGGTCTGTACCGTAGCCGCTTTGGCGGAAGTCTCCAGCTCGTGGTGGGCGTCGGACTTCACCGGGGGGTTGCCGGTGCCGCAGGAGAGCGGCACCAGACAAGCCGCGATCATCAGGAATAGTGTTCTCACTTGTTTCATTTATGGTCCCTTTTTAACCAGTGGCAAAATTAGATGGAACGGGCAAGATTCTTTTTCTATAGATTTCAAATGCTTTCATTGCCGTACAAGGAGGCCTTTCCGTTTGTTCATTTTTATTCTTTTTTGTTCAATTCCTGCGATAATTGACAATTTTTTCCTAATATAGAGGTATGAAAATAAAGCAATTGATTTCCCTGGCCTTCCTGTTGCCCATCGCCTGCACCGGACCGCAACGCACGGTCGCCGTCCCGGCGCCCGACGGCGTCATCATTGCAGACCGGCTGTCCAACCAGAAGGTGAATGCTTTTGCGGAAGACGCCGATGGCCACATCTGGATCGGCACCTTCCGCGGGCTGAACAAATATACCATCCACGACTTCCACCAGTATTTCTGCACCGACGACACCCTCGGACTGCCGGACAACCAGGTCACTGCCCTGCGGCGAAGCAGCGACGGCAAGCTTTGGATCGGGACCGTCAATGGCGTCGCCATCCGTACGGAAGACGGGGATTTCCGGCGGATTCCGATGGATGGCGGCAACCTCAACATCAGCGAGATCGTCGAAACCCGCGACGGGCGCATGCTCTTCAACGGATCCGGACAGATGTACCGCTACGACCCCGACAGCGGTCACATCGTGCCTGCTATCCGCGATTACGGCGGCTACAGCACGATGGTGGGGGCAGACGGCCGGATCTGGACCTCTACCCTGCAGGAGCTCCGCTGCTTCGATCCGGCCGGGTTCTCCCCTGCCGGCACCTGGCCCACACGCCACTTCGTCTACCATTCCACCCTGGCTGCAACGGGTGAAATCTGGCTTTCCGGCATGGGGCAGCTGAGCATTTTCGATCCGCGCACGGAGAAGTGGGCGGAGATACCGCGAGTCATCCTGCAGGAGTCCCGCCTGACCCGGGGCGATATCGATATCCTCTTCGCCAACGGGACGGACATCCTGCTCCACACCATCGCGGACGGCATGTTCTGCTACAGTCTGACCACAGGGAAGCTGCTGCACCAGTCCGATCCCGGATTCCCCTACCAGATCCCGGATTTCGAGATCCGCACCCTGTTCCGCGACAGCCACGGCAACCTCTGGTTCGGCTCCACGGACCAGGGATACAGCATCTCCTACACCGACAAGGACGGCTTCGACAGCATCCCCCTCCTGAAAAGCCGCTTCAGTAACACCTCCATTCCCTCCGTTTGCGCCGACCATGACGGGAACCTCTGGATCGCCACCTACAACGACGGCCTCTACGTCTACAACATCTTGTCCAGGGAGCTGAAACGGATGGAGATCAACCACCTCGTGCCCAACAGCAACATCGGTTACATACGTTGCTCACACATTTTTTGCGATGCCCAGGGCGAGCTGTGGCTGACCATGACCGAGAAATACTGCGTACTGCGCTGCCGGTATGACGGGAAACAGCTGCACGCAGTGGACCTCATCGGAATGACCGTCCCCCTTGCCATTTCGCAGGACGACCTGGACCGCATCTGGATCTCCGGCTACTCCGACGAACTTGTCCGCTATGACAAGAACACCCGCACCCAGGAACGCTTCCACCTGCCGTCCGACCAGTGGACCTTTGTCCCCACCCTGCTTCAGGTCGCGCCCGGGCGCATGCTCGCCGCCTCCTTCGCCAACCCGATGTGCGAAGTCTTCACCAACTCGGGGGAGATGCAGTTCATCCGGATGCCGGACGAGGAGTGGCGGCACAATATCCGTCACGGCGTCATCATCCCCACCAGCCTGTTCCGCGACAGCGCCGGCGACATTTGGCTCGGCACCGTCGGCAACGGACTGCTGCACCGCGAGCGCGACACCCAGCTCACCCGTCCCATAGAAGGACTCCCCTGCCCGGATATCTGCGCTATCCAGGAAGACCACCAGGGCAATGTATGGATCAGCACGATGTATGGCCTGGCCCGCTACGACCGCACCGTCGGCACGGTCACCAGTTTCTTCGAGAGCGACGGCCTGGGCGGGAACCAGTTCTACGACCGCTCGTCCTGCATCCTGCCGGACGGCACGCTCATCTTCGGCGGCACGCACGGCCTGACCTGCTTCAACCCGCTGGACATCAGCAGGAAAGTCTCACGGCCCGTGACCTTCGAGGACCTCAAGATACACAACATCCTCGTCCAGCCCGGCCCCGGCGCTCCGATTGAACGCGAACTGACCAGCCAGCCCGAGATCACGATCCGTCACGACCAGAACGGCTTCAGCATCTCCTACGCTGCGCTCGAATACACTCCACACGCCAACGTGCGCTATGAATACCGGATGGAAGGGTTCGACGACTACTGGATCAATGCCGGCACGGCGAACGAGGCGTATTACGCCAACCTCCCGGCGGGGCACTACCGTTTCCGGGCCCGGATCCAGGACGAGCCGGACAGCGAGCAGTCTCTTTCCGTCCACATCCTACCACCCTGGTACCGCACCTGGTGGGCCCGTATTCTCTCCTGGATCGTTATCGTCGGTGTGATCGCCTTCGTCTGGCTGGTCTACCGTCGCATTCACCGCGTCCGCAAACAGGCAGCCAAGTCCATCCGCGAGGAGCGGCGCGAACGCGAACGCGCAGAAGCTGCCCAGGAGGAAGAGAAGCGTCTCAACCGCATCCAGATGAATTATTTTGCCAACGTGGCACATGAGTTCCGCACCCCGCTCACGATGATTGCAGGCCCGGTGGAGCAGCTTGCCGCCTCGCCCGCCATCCAGGGACAGGACCGCAAGCTGCTGGGCATCGCCCAGCGCAACACCGCCTGGATGCTCTCGCTGGTGGGCCAGCTGCTGGATTTCAACCGCATCGGAAACAAGAAACTCCGGCTCAAAGTGGCCGAAGGCGACATCGTGGCACCGCTCAGTGAGACCGCCGACCTGTTCCGCTTCAACGCGGAATCCAAGGGCATCGAATTCAACACCCACGGTCTGGAAGACAGCTTCACCATGTGGCGGGACGCCGACAAGGTGACCAAGATCACGATGAACCTGCTGTCCAATGCGATGAAATTCACGCCTCCGGGCGGCATGGTGGCCCTTTCCTTTGACGTCCTCCCCCGCGAGGATGTCGAGCGGGAGTTCGCGCTCACGGAGGCCGACACCGACTCGCAGTACGCCCAGATCCGTGTCTCCGACACGGGCCGCGGGATTCCGGAAGACGAGCTCGAGAAGATATTTGAACGCTTCCACCAGGCCGGCCGGGGCGACGCCGCCGGCACCGGCATCGGTCTCTACTATTCCCGCGCGCTCGCGGGGCTGCACCACGGCTATATCCACGCCCGCAACCGCGACGGCGGCGGGGCTGAGTTCACCCTGATCCTGCCCGTCAGCGCATCCTCCTACACGGACGACGAGCGCACCACGGACGATCCGCTGCGCCAGCGCATTCCGTTCGCCGAGACAGCCGCCCCCGCGCAGCCGATCCCGGACGATTCGGAGGAGAAGCGCCGCGTGGTCGTCGTGGACGACGATATCGACGTGGCCAACTATGTCAAGGTACTCCTCTCCCCTTATTATCAGGTACTTGTGCACTTCGATGCCGAGTCTGCGCTGAAATCCCTCGAGGAGGAGGCGCCGGATCTTGTGATCAGCGACGTAGTGATGCCCGGCAAGAGCGGCTACGAGCTCTGCGAAACCATCAAGGGCAATCTCCAGCTCAGCCACATCCCCGTAATCCTGGTCACGGCCAAGGTGGCCGTGGAGAGCCAGATCCAGGGCCTCGACAAGGGCGCGGACGCCTACGTGACCAAGCCCTTCAACCCGTCCTACCTGCTGGCGCTCGTGAAATCCCTGCTGGAGAACCGCGACAAGCTGCGCCAGCGGCTCGGTTCCGTGACCAGCACCGAGGACATCGAACCGGAAGCGCTGTCGCCGCGCGACAACGCCTTCATGAAGGAGCTTTATGACTTGATGGACAAGGAGTTGGCAAATCAGGAGCTGGACATTAACCGTATCACGGAAATGATGCGCATCTCCCGCACCAAGTTCTACTACAAGGTCAAGGGCCTGACGGGCGAGAATCCGGGCGTCTTCTTCAAGCGCTACAAGCTCAACCGCGCCGCCGACCTGCTCAAGGAGGGCAAGCACAACATGTCGGAGATCGCGTGGATGACGGGCTTCAACACCCTCTCCCACTTCTCCACCTCCTTCAAGAAGCAGTTCGGCGTCCCGCCGTCGGAATATCTGGGATAAATTAGAATTTGCGCAGGAGGACCGTGTCGCCGGCTTCGAGCGGCGCGGAGCCGCGGAAAGCGTTGTAGAGGCGGAGCTTGCCCAGCTGGATGCCGAACATCTGGGAGATGTCCCAGAGGGTCATGCCGTCGCGCTCCACCTCGTATTTCCCGTAACCGGGCTCGGCCTGGGCCTTCTTGCGCTCCAGGTAGACCACCGTGCCGGGCTGCAGGGCGATCGGCGCATCCAGGTCGTTGAAGCGCAGGAGCTGCTTCACGGAGAAATGATAATCGGCGGCCAGGGACGCCCAGGTCTCCCCCTCAATAGCACGCACGTAGCGGACGTCGTTCATGGTAAAGACTTCCCGGGTCAGCGAGAGCGAAACGGTCTCTGCGGTGCCCACAGGCTGCGTCTGCGGCGGCACGACGACGACCGGTTCCTCAGCCGGGGCTTCCTTCACTTTCGTCTCCTCGGAGGCCGCTACCAGAACCTCGAACGGAATCTCCTCCTCCGTCATCTCGTCGTAGCGATACAGCTCGAAATCCTCGATGATGGTGATCAGTTTGGTGGCGTAGTTCGGATCGGTGGCATAGCCGGCGCGGCGCAGGCCTTTCGCCCAGCCCTGGTAGTCCGTGGGGTCGAGATTGAAAAGCGACTTGTAGCGATCCCGGTTCCGCAGGAAATCCGAATGAGCGCGGTACGAATCCGCCACGCTCGGATAGACGCGGAAGCAATCGTCCGCACTATCGTCATCCTGGTAGAACTTCTCCCCCGTCCAGTCGTTGTGGCACTTCATGCCGAAATGGTTGTTCGCCTGGGTGGCCAGCGGGGACAGGCCGGCGCCCGATTCCAGCAGCGCCTGCGCGAGCGTGATGCTCGCCGGTACCCCGGTGCGCAGCATTTCCTGCACCGCAAGCGGATAGTACCGGTCAATATAGGCCTGGCGCGGGTTCTTGGCTGCGCCGAGGAAGAGCGCCGCCGTCACGAGAAGAAAGAGGATCCGTTTCATCAACGGCAAAGATACTAAAAATCGATTACATCGCCATCCTGTGCGGCCAGGGTATCCGGGAAGACTTCCTTACACTCCTGCAGGAGGGCGTCGAAATCCGAAATCCGGGAAGAATAGTGCCCGATGGCCAGGCGGCCGGCCCCTGCGTCGCGGGCGCACTCGGCGGCCTGCCGCGCGGTGGAATGCCAGCGGGCCACGGCCTTGTCCGCCATTTCCTGCGGATAGGTGGCCTCGTGGTAGAGAAGGTCCACCCCGCGCACCCATTCCGCCTCCTCCGGGAAGGGAACGGTATCGGAGCAATAGGCATAGGATTTCGCATGGTAATCTGGATTCTCCTTCCGGTGCCTTTCGGTCACGATCTCGTCGAAGCGATAACCGTAGCATTCGATCTTGTGGCGGAGCGGGAAGGCGCTGACCGTCACGTGTTTGGACTTATGGATAATCTGCGGCTCGCGGCAGTCCACGGCCGTAAACTTGATCTCGTAGCCGTCCCATTCCCCGAAGAAACTCTTGTAGAAATTGAGGACGGAGCCCAGGGCCTGCGGCCCGTAGATGTAGAGCGGAGCCGTACGACCGTACATCGTCATCGTGTTCAGCAGACCGAAGATGCCGAACAGATGGTCGCCGTGGATATGGGTAATGAAAATGGCCTCCACCTTCATGAATGAGAGGTGGGCGCGCCGCATCTGCTGCTGCGTGCCCTCCCCGCAATCCATGAGGAACAAGCGCCCGTGCACGGCGAGCATCTGGGCGCTTGGATTCCTATCAGAAATGGGCATGGCCGAAGCCGTGCCCATTATCGTGAGTGTGAAGTTCATCGGGTATTACTCGCCTTTCTCGAGCTTCTCCTTCAGAGCGGCCAGGGCGTCGATGTCGCCGAGCGTAGTCTTCTCGACATTGGCGTTGACCTTCTTGACAGCCTTCTTGGTGGTCTCGGCCTCGGTGGCGGCAGCGCGCTCCTTGACCTCCTGGTAGGTGCGCAGGTGGCTCACCAGGATGCGGCGGGTGGAGCGACGGAGCTCGATCACCTTGAACGGCAGGGTCTCACCGGCGACGGCCTGCTTGCCGTCTTCCTTGACGAGCTCGCGGGTGAACGCGAAGCCTTCGGCGTCAGCACCGAGGGTGATGTTGGCACCCTTGTCGGTCAGGGAAGCGATGGTACCCTCGACGGTGGAGCCGACCGGGAACTTGGCCTCGATCTCGTCCCAAGGGTTCGGGACAAGCTGCTTGTGGCCAAGGCTGAGCTTGTGGTTCTGCTCGTCGAAGTCGAGAATCTGGACGTCGATCACATCGCCCGGGTTCACCACCTCGGACGGGTGCTTGATCTTGTTCCAGCTGAGGTCGCTGATGTGCACGAGACCCTCGACACCGTCCTCCAGCTCGGCGAACACGCCGAAGTTGGTGATGTTGCGGACAGTAGCCTTCTGCTTGCTGCCGACGGGATACTTCTCGCGGATGCTCTCCCAAGGGTTCGGCATGAGCTGCTTCAGGCCGAGGGAGATCTTGCGGGCCTCGCGGTCGATGGAAAGCACCTGGGCCTCCACCTCGTCGCCGACCTTCAGGAACTCCTGAGCGGAGTGCAGTCTCGGGGACCAGGACATTTCGGACACGTGGACCAGACCCTCGACACCCGGCTCGATCTCGATGAAAGCGCCGTAATCAGCGATGAGGATGACCTTGCCTTTGACCTTGTCGCCTTCCTTGATGTTGGCGTCCAGGTTATCCCACGGGTGCGGGGTGAGCTGCTTGAGACCGAGCGCGATGCGCTTTTGCTGCTCGTTGAAGTCGAGGACGACGACCTTGATCTTCTGGTCCAGGGAGACAACCTCCTCGGGGTGGTTGACACGGCCCCAGGAGAGGTCGGTGATGTGGATGAGACCGTCCACGCCGCCGAGGTCCACGAACACGCCGTAGTTGGTGATGTTCTTGACCACGCCTTCGAGGACCTGGCCCTTCTCCAGCTTGCTGATGAGCTCGGCACGCTTGGCTTCCTGCTCGGCCTCGAGGAGCGCCTTGTGGGAAACGACGACGTTGCGGAACTCCTGGTTGATCTTGACGATCTTGCAGTCGATGTTCTGGTTGACGAACTGGTCGTAGTCGCGGATCGGCTTGATGTCGATCTGGCTGCCCGGCAGGAAGGCCTCGATGCCGAACACGTCGACAATCATACCGCCCTTCGTGCGGGTCTTGACGAAGCCCTTGACGATCTCGTCGTTCTCGAAGGCCTCGTTCACTCTATCCCAAGACTTGAGGGTGCGGGCTTTGCGGTGGGAAAGCACCAGCTGGCCCTTCTTGTCCTCAGCGGACTCGACATACACTTCCACCTTGTCACCGACCTTCACGTCGGGATCGTAGCGGAATTCGGACACGGGGATGACGCCCTCGCTCTTGCCGCCGATGGTGACGACAATCTCGCGCTTGGTGACGGCGGTCACCTCACCCTCGACCACTTCGTTCTCGACGACCTTGGACAGGGTGGCGCTGTAAGCGTCCTCGATGGCCTTCTTGTCGGTGCTGCCGTAGACGTCAGCGCCCTCGAAGGCATCCCAATCAAAGTCCTCCGGCTTCACGGATGCATTCATCCGCACGCCGGCAGCCTTGGTTTCTTTTTTCTCCTGGGGAGCTTCCACGGCGGGAGCCTCAGCCACAGGAACTTCGTTCTTGATTTCTTCCATTTTGTAATTGAAACAAACTAGTAGTTAAACAATATTTTCCGTGCCACTGTCCGGCATCGCCGGATTTCGGGCGCGCAAAGTTAGCAAATAATTCTGATTTTCACTATCTTTGCTATTCAGATTTGCAAAAAATGTATTCCACCGAGAAATATCCTTCCCAAGTCCTGCAAGAGGCCGTCGAGGCCATCGGATCGCTGCCCGGCGTGGGCTCGCGCAGCGCCCTGCGCCTCGCCCTGCACCTGCTGGGGCAGCCCGCCGAACAAATCCATCATTTCACGGAAGCCGTGAACCGCCTCGCGGACGACGTGCACTACTGCCACATCTGCCAGATGATCGCCGACGCGGACACCTGCTCGATCTGCGCCGACCGTTCGCGCGACGCGCGCACCATCTGTGTGGTGGAGAGCGTGCGCGACGTGATGAGCATCGAGGCCACCGGGCAGTACCGCGGCGTCTACCACGTCCTCGGCGGCATCATCTCCCCCATCGACGGCGTCGGCCCTTCCGACCTGAAAATCAAGGAATTGGTGGAGCGCATCGAGCAGATGCACGCGGAAGACGCCGCCACGGAAGACCTGCCGGGCGGGGACAGCCTGAACCTTGGAGACATCGAAATTATCTTAGCGCTGAGCGGCGACGTGGAAGGCGAAACGACCTCCCTGTACATCTACCGCCAGATCGAAGGGCTCGGGGTAAAGGTCTCCACCCTCGCCCGCGGCCTGGGCTTCGGCGACGACCTGGAATACGCCGACTCCCTCACCCTCGGCCGCTCCCTCCTCGGTCGCCAGCCCTTCCGGCCGTAACCCCTTCCCTGCAAAATAACGTCCCGGTAAGATTTCCTGAAATAAATTTGGTTTATAATGTAAACTTGTTTATATTTGCATCGGGGTTCCGGAAGACTGCGCAGCTTCCCAGGAATCTTAAAACAAGTTAACTGATTGATACAATGGAACAAATCAAAGAAATGACGGCCCAGGAAAGCCTGAAACTCATCACCGAGACCTTCAACAAGAGCCGGAAGGGCATCCTACGCAACAGCGCCAAGTATTTCATGCTCTGGGGCGCGCTGCTCACCCTCACTTCCCTTGTCATCTATTTATTATGGCACCTGACCGGCAAGCCCCAGTGGAACTTCCTGTGGTTCGCCATGCCGGCCATCGGCTACCCCCTCGCCGCCCTGATGGGCAAGTATGACGTCGCCCTTCCGCAGAACGAGGTCAGCAAGACGCTCAGCGGCGTGTGGCGCGTCTTCGGCGCCTTCGCCATCACGCTCAGCACCGTCGCCATCTTCCTGGTTCCCATGAACGTGTCGCTGATCATCGTCATCATCCTGGGGCTGGCCGAATGCATGTCCGGCGTCCTGCTGAAGAACTGGCCCGTCATCATCTGCGGCTTCCTGCTGGGTGTGTGCGGTGCCGTCTTCGCCATGCTGGTAAAGGGTGAAGCGCAGCTGCTGGTGTTCACGCTGGGCGGCGTCCTGCTGCTCGCGACCGGTCTGATCATGAAATATCAGTACAAGTAGCGTATGTTTCCCAAATTAGACCCGCTCCTTCATTCGGAGCTCCGGCTGGCCGTGATGTCCGTCCTCGCCGGGGTCGAGGAAGCCGACTTCAGCTACCTCAAGAAGCAGACCGGCGCCACCTCGGGGAACCTCAGCGTGCAGATCGACAAACTCACCGCCGCCGGCTACATCACGGTCGAAAAAGGCTTCAAGGGCAAGATGCCCCGCACCACCTGCAGGATCACCCCTGCCGGGCAGGAAGCCTTCAGCAATTATGTGGATGCGCTGAAAGAGTACCTTTCAGCCGGAAAATGACAAAAGACAAATGAAAAAGACAGTCAAGATCATACTGTGGGGCCTGCTCGCCCTGACCCTCCTGTCCGGCATCGGCGCATGGTCGAAGTTCGGCCCGCTGCTCAAAGGGGCGAAGTCCGTCGTGAAACTGGACGACGGCCTGTATTACATGGAATTCCGGGGCGACGACGGCTTCGCCGCCCTGGTCGGTAGCGGCGGCGGACGCAACGCCGGCGAACTGTCCGGATACGTCATGAACTTCCTCTCCAGGGGTTTCTACCGGCCGGAGGCCGGGAACCCCGCGCCGGCCCGGTACGGCTGCTCCGCCCTGACGGTACGCACGCCGGAAGGCGGCGTCCTGATGGGCCGCAACTTCGATTTCAACGCCGCGACCGGAATGGTCGTGCACACGGTCCCGGAGCAGGGATATGAAACCTACACCACCTTCAATCTCGAGTTCCTCGGCTTCGGGGAGGGCTGGCTGCCGGAAGGCTTCAAGAACCAGTACATGGCGCTCGCCGCGCTGTTCTTCGCCCTGGACGGCGTCAACGAAAAGGGGCTGGCCGTCGCGGACCTGATGGCGGGCGACGACGCCCAGACGCATCAGGATACGGGGAAACCGGCCCTGACCACCACATCGGCCATCTGTTATCTGCTGAAGAACGCCGCCACCGTGGACGAGGCGCTGGCGTTGCTCCGGGGAATCGACATGCATTCCGACATCGGCGCGGCCCACCATTATGCCATCTCGGACGCATCCGGCCGGAGCGTCGTGGTCGAGTACGTGGACAACCGGATGGAGGTCGTGGAATCCCCCGCCGTGGCCAACCACTACCTGTGCGCACCCAAGCTGAACGTCGGTCTGATGGAGGGAGACATCCGCTACGAATTCCTGTGCCGGCAGTTCGACGGCGCCGGCGGCGTGATGGACAGGCGCCAGCTGACGGAAGCCATCGCCGCCGTATCCCAGCCGCAGCGGGAAAGCGGATTCCTGGGCACCGCCTGGACCCTGGTGATGGACCTGACCGGACCGGCAGTCACCTGCTACTCCCGCCGGCATTTCGACAAACCGCTGCGCTTCGAATTCGAGCGCCAGGGTCACGACAATCCAGCTCTATTGGTTGATGATGCGGAACTCCACGACACCGTTTTCGCCGGCCCAAACGGATAAGACACTAAAGGGAGAACCGGGAAGTATCGATCGTTACGAAGAAGGTTTTTCCATTTCCGTCGGTACTGGCCAGGACAAGCCGGTCTCCTTCCAGGAAAGAAATCGAGTCCTGGGCGTATCCGCCGTCAAACTGCAGATTGACCGCAAATGGCACGGTATGGGTCGAATGGTTTAAAATCTGCAGCTGCCACGATATCCCGATAAACGCGGGGGTTCCGGAAAAATAATATGTGCAGATGTCGTCGCCGAAAAGTGTACCATAACAGAAGTCGACAAACGAGTAGTGCATCTGACAGACGAACACTTGTGCATAAGTGTCTCTGGCATAGTCATATACCACGACCGAGTACGGCGCGCAGAAAAACATCAGGTCTTTCTCCTTGTGCGGCCGGTGCTGCACGATGGAACCGCCCGCGTCCCCAACCCCGGGGGATCCGAAATCCTTGTCCACCTCGAAATGGGTAACGGATTTATTGCTGCAATCAATGATAAAGCTTCTCTGGTTCAGGTAGGTCAAAGGAGAACAGATTATTCTGGTCCGGCTGTGGTCCAGATACATCTCCGTGAAACAGTATTCGGTATCCCAGCCAAATTCTTTCTCAAGCGGGTTCTCCTCCAGAATATTGTCATGACGGCTGTCGATGAAGAACCAGCGATAGGCGTCGCTGAGGTAGGTAGCCGTGGCGATCAGGACACCGACACCGTTATCCGCAAAAAGGATATTACACGGAATCGTGATCGGGCCATCAGGATCATCACGTTTATCCGGTTCCAGTTTAATCGTCTTGACCGTATTCCCGGAAGCAGGATCCAGGACCTTCAACACGCGATTGGTCTTGTCGACGACGTATAAACGATTGTTGTAGGGGTTGAGCTGCAACTTTCCCGGTTCCCAGTCCAGATCGAAAGACTTCAATACCTCGAAAGAACGCGCATCGAGTTCGTAAATCCTGTTCGGAAATCCGGTGGAGATCCAGATGCGGGTTTCATCTTTTGAAAGAGACCACTGCCCCAGAACTCCTTCGATCTCCACTTTGTCATCAAAAAAGTCGACGACGACCGTGCTGTCGAAAGATACCCCGTCGTCATTGGTCGATTCGACTTTCAGACGATCGATCACATAGCGCTCACCCAAAGCAACATATTTGGCGGGTATCACGACATCGACCGTATAGTCGTCGACAGACCGGACCCCCAGTTCATAATAACCGGGCGCCCAGGCCTCCAGCGGAAGGACCTTCCTTGAGAAGGTCACGCGGGCGATGGCGGCGGCATTGATGTTGACAACCAGGTTCGGCACAGTGCCTTCAATCTTGACAACCCGAATGGGAAGATGACAGCGGACCGGGATGGTGACCGGGTCCAGAGAGGAGAGGATCTTAAATTCCGCGAGCGCAAGATCTTCATTCTCCTGCTCCTCCGGGAATGCCCAGGACACGGTGACGGCCTGGTTCCCGCTTCCTTCCCGGGGCTCAAAGGACAGCACGTCGGAAGTTGATTCTATGCGCCAGGCGGTATTGGATTGGATCTGCAGGGTCGTCTTCGATTTCATTTCCGGGGTGTCTATCTGCTGTACGTCCACAGACAGATAGGGCGGTTCCTTGGACAAAGCAATCCGGACGGTCTGGCCGGGTTGTCCGGTCAGGGTGACTGATTGCGATATGGGCAGATAGCCATCTGCCGAAATCTGAAGCGCAACAGTGCCGCCCGACAGGTCGGAGAAGGTGCATTTCCCTTCCGCATCCGTCCATTTCTCGATCATACCCACCGTCACGTGGGCGCCCTGCATCGGAATGGAGGATTCATTCGTAACAAATACCGTTATCTCATAGGTTTTCTTTTCCGGCTCCGGTTCAATCTTCTTGCAGGAAAAGAAAAACAGTCCCGAAACGACCAGGACAAGAAATATGGCTGATAAACGCAGGATCTCTTTCATCATAGTATTACACTAGAACACTGACGCCGATGCCGATCAGGACGAGGCCGCCAAAGATCTCGGCCCAGCGGCCGAAGCGGGAGCCGATGGCGCGGCCGCTGCGTAATCCGATGACGACAGACAGGGCCGTGATCGCGAAAACGGCCACCAGCAGCGGCAGGAAGCCGCTCCAATCGGTGCCGCTCATCGACTGGGATATGCCCACGGCGAGGGCGTCGATGCTCGTGGCGAGACCGCCCAGCAGCACGTTGCGCCAGCCGTTCAGGTCCCGGATTTCCTCTTCGCCCCGGATGCCCTCGATGAGCATCGAACCACCGACGTAGAGTAGCAGCAGGAAGGCGATGACGTGGGAGATTTTCTCGACCAGGCCGACGAACAGGTAGCCGAAGGCCCAGCCGATCAGGAGCAGGCCCGCCTGGATGACGGCGAAGGCGAACGCGACGCCCAGGATCTCACGCCAGCGCACGCTGCGCAGGGTCACGCCCGAGCAGAGTGAGACGGCCAGGCAGTCGGCGCAGAGCGACGCCGCCAGCAGAATTGCTTCCCAAATACCCATTTCTTATCATAGATTCGCCGGTCAAGCCGGCGAATGACGGTTTTGCGGGCACAAAGGTACAACTTTTATTCAATAGTAGTACTCGGAGCGAAGCGACGCAGGGGGTCTGGGGGGAACGCCCCCAGCATCAATTGCAAAAATAACGGGCAGGCCGGTTGCAAATTGCTGAATTTTCCTTATTTTTGCAGGCTGACTTCTCCGTAACGTCAGCTATCCCGTAAGTTTAACCCCCTTCCGACGATTGTGCCGGGACCAACCAGGAAGGAAGATGATCAAGATTTTCTACAGACGTGGCAATGAGATCATTGTCAGCCAGTCTGAAACGGAGTTTGCTGCTATCGGCAAAGAAAATGTTCTCTGGATAGACCTCCTGCAACCGACAGGAGAGCAGAAGAGAACGGTCGAGGCGTTTCTCGGCACGGAGATTCAGAGCCGCGCCGAAGCGGAGGAGATCGAAAGCTCCTCCCGTTTCTACGAAGAAGGTAATTCCATTTTTGCCAACACCAACTTCCTGTCGCCGTCCGGCGACGGCATGTTGATGGATCCCGTGTCGTTCATTCTCAGCGGCAAGGTCCTCACGACCGTGCGCGAGATTCCGCTGCGCTCCCTGGACACCCTCCAGCTTAAGCTGCAGGCCCTGCCGGAACAGTTCCCCGACGGGTTCACCATCTTCGTGGAGATCATGGACAAGCGTGTGGACCTGGACGCCGACATCGTGGAGCTCATCTCCAAGGAGGTGTCGCAGTTCAGCAAGCGCATCAACCAGAAAGAAGACATCAACGAGGAATTCCTCCTCGATATCAATCAGTTGCAGGAGAGCGCGATGACCGTCCGCGAGAATGTCGTGGATAAGCAGCGCCTGATTTCCAACATCCTCAAGAGCAAGCGCTGCCCCAAAGATCCGGAGCTGCGCGAGGACCTGGGCATCATCCTCCAGGATATCGCCTCCCTGATCAACCACACCAACTTCAACTTCGAACGTCTGGAATACCTGCAGGACACCGTTCTGGGCATCATCAACCTCGACCAGAACAACATCATGAAGATCTTCACCTTCGTGTCGGTGCTCCTGATGCCGGCCACGCTCGTGGCCAGTTTTTACGGCATGAATGTCACCCTGCCGCTCGCCGGGAAATGGTGGGCCTGGCTGGCGATCTTCATCCTGATGGCGTGCCTTGCCGTCGCCATCTGGATCATCTTCAAACGGAAGCGGATGCTCTGATTAACCTCCGGTCGTGCGCGAGCGTCGCGGAGGGCGGATCGGAAATTGGTTTTTCGGCAAACTTGTCCGAAAAATAATTTCCGTCCGCCCGCTGGGAAAGACCGGCGGATCTATTTACATCAAGAAGGCGGAAGCGTCCTCGCCGCGCGCTTGCATCTCGCGGATCTGCGTGGACGAGATGTCTACGATAGGCGCATCGATCAGGCGGATCTTGTAGAAACGGTCGAGGTCCCCGAGGCTGACCATCTCCGGCGGCACCCCCTGCGACGCGTCCAGCACGTACGGGACAGGGAAATGCCGGCACTCCTCGAGCAGCATCTCCCGGAGCTGCTCCATATCGTAGCCCTTGCGGGGATAGACCACCACGCCGTACTCGCTCAGGATGCGCGGTGCATCGCGCCACCTGTGGATATTCTGCAGATTGTCCGCCCCGATCACGAGCGTGAAATCATTCTCCGGCTCCCGCTTCTTCAGCGCATCCAGCGTCCGTATCGTATAGGTGGGCGCCGGCATCTCCAGCTCGATATTGTCCACCCACACGTGCAGCTCGGGATGACGCCGGACGGCATCGATGGCAGCCCGGTAGCGCCGCTCCGCGGAAAGCGCCTTGGACGGGTCCTTGAGCGGGTTCTGCGGGGAAATGACAAGGTAGACCCAGTCGAATTCGTTCGTAAACGTGAGCCGCTCCATGATGGCCTGGTGGCCGATATGGAGCGGATCGAACGAACCGGAATAGACAGCTATCCGCATAAGAACTCATTCACGAGGGCCTCCGCCTCGGCGAAGGTATCCTCCAGTTTGTCATTGACCAGCTTGCGGTCGAATTTACCTTCGGCGAAATCCAGCTCCCAGCCGGCCTTGGCCAGGCGCTCCGTGATGGCCTCCTCGCTGTCGGTCCCGCGGCCGCGCAGGCGCTGCTCGAGAACCTCCATGCTGGGCGGCACGATGAGCACGGACAGGGCGGCGTCGCCGAAATATTTCTTCAGGCTCACACCCCCCTTGACGTCCACGTCGAAGATAATCACGTGGCCCTTGGCCCAGATCCGCTCCACCTCGCTCTTCAGGGTGCCGTAGAAGCGGTCCTGATAGACCTCCTCGTATTCGACGAAGGCGTCCTTCTTGATGAGCTGGCGGAAACGCCGCGCGCTCAGGAAATAATACTCCACGCCATCCTTCTCCGTGCCCCGCGGAGCACGCGAGGTGGCGGAAATGGAGAATTCGAACTCGGGATGCAGCCCCAGCAAGTGATTCACGACCGTGCTCTTGCCGGCGCCGGAAGGTGCAGAAAAGATGATGACTTTGCCTGACATTTATGCGGAGTTTTCCGCAAAAATAATTATTTTTGCACGATTTACTGAATCTTAGTCACAAATCATCGATATTTTATGAAAGTTTCATTCAAAGAACTTGGTCTGGTGAACACCCGCGAGATGTTCGCCAAGGCCGTCAAAGGCGGTTACGCCATCCCCGCTTTCAACTTCAACAATATGGAGCAGCTGCAGGCCATCATCATGGCTGCCGCCGAGACGAAGTCCCCGGTAATCCTCCAGGTCTCCAAGGGTGCCCGCAACTACGCCAACCAGACGCTCCTCCGCTACATGGCGCAGGGCGCTGTCGAGTATGCTAAGGAACTCGGCTGGAAGAAGCCGCAGATCGTCCTCCACCTGGACCACGGCGACAGCTACGAGCTCTGCAAGAGCTGCGTGGATTTCGGTTTCTCTTCCGTGATGATCGACGCCTCCTCCCTCCCGTACGAGGAGAACGTGAAGCTGACCCGCAAGGTCGTCAACTACGCCCACAAGCACGACGTGACCGTCGAGGCTGAGCTCGGCGTGCTGGCCGGTGTCGAGGACGAGGTTTCCTCCGCCGTGTCCCACTACACCAAGCCCGAGGAAGTGATCGACTTCGTCAAGAAGACCAAGTGCGACTCCCTCGCCATCTCCATCGGTACCTCCCACGGTGCTTACAAGTTCACCCCGGAGCAGTGCACCCGCGACCCGAAGACCGGCAAGCTGGTCCCGCCGCCCCTCGCTTTCGACGTACTGAAGGCTGTCGAGAAGAAGCTCCCCGGCTTCCCTATCGTACTCCATGGCTCTTCTTCCGTCCCGCAGGAATATGTTGACATGTGCAACGAGTTCGGCGGCAAGCTCCCGAACGCCATCGGTATCCCCGAGGAGCAGCTCCGCAAGGCCGCCAAGAGCGCTGTCTGCAAGATCAACATCGACTCCGACTCCCGTCTCGCGATGACCGCCGCCGTGCGCAAGCACCTCGCTGAGAACCCGAGTCACTTCGATCCCCGCCAGTACCTCAAGCCGGCCCGCGAGGAGATGAAGAAGATGTACATCCACAAGATCATCAACGTCCTCGGTTCTAACGGCAAGGCCCGCTAGTCTGAGCGACTGCAAATAAAAAATCCTCCGGCAAAATTATCGCCGGAGGATTTTTTTGTTGTTTCCTTATAGGAGCGGCTTCAGCGTGAAGGTGAAGGTCCGTGGCTCCGCCTTGACCATGTACTGCGGACGCGGGAGCGCACCCCAGGAATTCTCGCAGCCGACACCCATCTGGACGAGGTCCACGTTGACGTGCGTCAGGCCGTCCTCGCGGAGCTCCAGCGAGTGGCGCTGGTCGCCGCCCTTGGAACGGCTGCCACCGGTGACCGACAGGTCGATGTCGCGGCGGCCGAACGGCAGGGCGGAAGCGGAGAAGCGGACCGGCGAAGCGATCTCAAAACCGCAGCCGGCGGCGTCCGTGAGGCGCATCCAGCGCATCCCCACGTGGGTGCCGGACTCCTGCGGACGGGCGTAGCCGAAATGATACTGGTCCGCGACCGACTGCTTCCAGATACCCGTCTGCGAGGCACCCTGGCGGTCGATATAGTTCTCGAACGGGCCTTCGCCGTACCATTCCAGGGTATTGAACGCACCCGGCATCGCGAACTCCATGCCGAAGCGGAAGAGGTTCGGCGCACCTTCGCGGATGTCGCTCATCTCCTCGGTCACGGTGATGCTGCCGTCCGGAGCGATTGCATAATGCATCGTCACGCGGGCCAGGCCGTCGGCCACGTCATAGACCACCTTCATGCCGGCGGCGTCCTCTTCGACCGACACAGCCTTGAATTCGGGATACAGCCACGCGCCCATGCGCCGCTGCAGCCAGGCGCCGAGGTCGTTCTCCGTGACGGCACGGCCGAAGCAGGGCATCAGCGGCGCCGCGAGCAGTTCCTTCCCGTCGAGCTTGTAGGAGCGGAGCGCACCCGTGGCCGGGTCGAAATAGGCCGCGAAAGTCCGTCCATGCAGGTCGGCGGCGGTCAGGCGGTACGGCGCTTCGCGCAACAGGATCTGGTCGTGGGCGACCTCCGTGCCGGCGGGCAGGATGCCGTCGGAGCGGCGCAGGACGTAGCTGACATTGAGGTAGAGTTCGCCGTCGATGTCGTCCAGGTCAAGACTGCTGTAGCCCAGGTCGACCGTGACCGTCTGCTGCGGTTCAGCTGCGGGGGCGTCCTGCTGGCCGGCGAGCACGGGCACGCCGTCGGCGATGATTTCCCAGCGCAGCAGATAGCGGCTCAGATCGATGAAGAAATTCTCGTTATACACTTTCACACAACCGTCGAGGGCCTGTTTCGGCGTCGCGGAGGTCAGGATGGAGCGATAACCGTGTCGCACCTCCCAGGCATGGGGATGCCAGCTCCGGTCGGCGGCGATGATGCCGTTGCAGTTGAAGGAATTGTCCGAAGGATCGTAATCGTTGAAATCGCCGCCGAAGGCATAGATGTAGCCGGTGCGCGATTTGGCCGAAGGCCAGCGGACAGCCTGGTCCACGAAGTCCCAGATGCAGCCGCCCTGCAGCTCCGGATACTTCCGGAAGATATCCATGTAATCCTCGAATCCGCCCATGGAATTGCCCATGGCGTGGGCGTACTCGCACATGATGACCGGACGGGTAATCTCCGGATTCTCAGCGAATTTGACCAGGTCTGCGTAGCCCAGGTACATGTAGCAGATGATGTCCGTGTTGTACTCCTCGCCGGCACGCTCGTACTGGACGGGGCGGCTGGTGTCCCAGGCGCTCAGCCAGTCGTAGGCGGCGTAGAAGTTTTCCCCGTTGCCGGCCTCGTTGCCGAGACTCCAGATGATCACGCTCGGGTGGTTGAAGTCGCGCTGCGCCATGCGCTGCACGCGCTCCAGGTGGGCCTGCTTGTAGATGGGGTTGTTGCCCAGCGTCCTGGGGCCGTAGCCCATGCCGTGCGACTCGATGTCCGCCTCGGCGATCACATAGAGGCCGTAGCGGTCGCAGAGCGAGAGCCAGCGCGGGTCATTGGGATAGTGGCTGGTGCGTACGGTATTGATATTCAACTCCTTCATGATGCGGATATCCTCCAGCATCTCGGCCTCCGTGACCACGTAGCCGCCCGTGGCGGACATCTCGTGGCGGTCGGCGCCCTTGATCAGGATCGGCCGGCCGTTGACGATCAGTTTCCGGCCCACGATCTTGATGGTGCGGAAACCGAAGTCCATTTCGACCGTTTCGGTCGCGCCCTTCTTGTCATAGCAGACGGCGCGCAGGTGGTAGAGGTTCGGCGTTTCGGCGCTCCAGGTCTTCACCTGCTCCACGCGGCCGGACGCCGCCACTTCCCGCTCGGTGAAGCCCGGGCCGGACAGATAGTACTTCACGCCCGTCGCGGCCTTCGTCAGGCTCGCGCCGATGCGGTAGCCGCCGTCCATTTCCGCCATCACGTGGATGTCCTCGATGCGGGCCTTCGGGCGCGCCTCCAGGTAGCATTCGCGGGCGATGCCGGCGTAGCGCCAGAAGTCCTGGCACTCCAGGTAGGTGCCGTCGCACCAACGGAAAATCTCCATCGCGATGAGCGCCTCCTGGCCGGGTTTGACGTATTTCGTGATGTCGAAACGGGCCTCCAGCTTGCTGTCCTCGCTGTAGCCGACCTCCTTTCCGTTCACCCACACGCGCAGGTTGGAGGTGGCGGAGCCGATGGACAGGAAGATATCGCGTCCCGCCCAGTCGGCGGGAATCTTGAAGCTGCGGCGATACTGTCCGACATAATTGTGCTCCGTGGGCACGATGGGCGGATTGTTCTCATAATGGCCGTCCCAGGCGTACGGGATGTTCACGTAGAGCGGGTCGCCGTAGCCATTCAGCTCCCACATCCCCGGCACGGGCATGACGCCCCAGGCGGAGTCGTCCAGACCGGGCTTGTAGAAGTCAAGCATACGCGCGCCGGGCGTCTCGTACCACTTGAATGACCAAATGCCTTCCAGCGACATCCGGGGGCTGTCGGTGGCATAGCTGGCATGCATCGGGACCCGGTTCCGTTCGTTCACGGCCGGGTTCTGCCAGTCTTCAGCAGGGGCGGCCGAAGCCGCAAAAGACGCAAGGGCGCACAAAAGAAGTAAGAGTCGTTTCATGAAGCGTTAGTTTTAGCATTTAAATATACGAATAAAAATGTATAAGCGCAATAGCCGGAAGACGGCAGTTGCCCCGCACAAGCATTTGGCGAAAGCCGTTTTCCTGCTTGTGCGGGGCAACCTGGCGTCTGCGGTACCGTTACTCCTTGGGGAAGGTCGCCACTTCCGCGGCGGTCAGGCCGACGGAGGAGAAGCCGCCGTCGTGGTAGAGGTTCTGCATCGTGACCTTGCGGGTGTAGTCCGAGAACAGCGTGACGATGTAGTCGGCGCAGTCGTCGGCCGTGGCGTTGCCCAGCGGCGACATGCGGTCGGCGTACTTCAGCATGTCCTCCATGCCGGCGATCCCCTGCCCCGCCGTCGTCGCGGTCGGCGACTGGGAGACCGTGTTCACGCGCACGTGCTTCGCCTGGCCGTAGATGGCGCCGAAGCTGCGGGTGATCGACTGCAGGAGCGCCTTGGCGTCCGCCATGTCGTTGTAGCCCACGAAGGTGCGCTCGGCGGCGATGTAGGTCAGCGCCACCACGGAACCCCATTCCTTGAGGGCGTCCTTTTCATAGAGGGTGTGCAGCAGCTTATGGAACGACAGCGCGGAGATGTCCAGGGTCTTGGACATGAAATTGTAGTCCAGGGCCTCGTAGGGACGGCCCTTGCGCACGTTCGGCGACATGCCGATGGAATGCAGCACGAAGTCGAAGGGACCGCCGAAATGCTCCATGGCGCCGTCCACCAGCGCGCCGAGATCCTCGAGGGAGGTGGCGTCGGCGGCGATCAGCTTGCAGCCGTGCTCTTCGGCGAACGAATTCAGGGTGCCCATCCGGAGCGACAGCTCCGTGTTGGTGAGCACGATCTCCGCGCCCTCGGCGATGGCGCGCTCGGCCACCTTCCAGGCGATTGACTTGTCATTGAGGGCACCCGTGATGATGCCTTTCTTTCCTTTCAGCAGTTCCATAATCAATCCTGTACTTGAGCGTCCATCAGATAGAAAGTAAGCTGGCCCTTGCAGGCGAGTTTGCCGCCCACGGAAGACTGGGCGTCAATGATGTAGAGCGGTCCGCGCGTGGCATTCAGCCTGGCGCTGACCTCGATGGTGTCGCCGGGGCGCACCATGCTCTTGAAGCGGACATTGTCCAGGCCGGCGTAGAACGGGGTCTTCCCCTTCAGCTCCTCGCCCAGGATGAGGGTGCAGCACTGTGCCATGATCTCGCAGATCACGACGCCCGGCACCACCGGGAAACCCGGGAAATGGCCCTTCAGGAACCATTCCTCGCCGGTCACCTGGTAGGTGGCACGGATGCTGCCGTCTTCATTCTTTTCCGTCCAGTCCACCAGGAGCATCGGCTCGCGGTGCGGCAGGAATTGCTTGATTTCTTCTCTATTCATGGTAGGTTTCAGTTGTTTCAGATTTTACGGAGGGCGACGCTGGCGTCATGGCCGCCGAAGCCCAGGGAATTGGATACGGCCACGCGGACCGGGCGCTTCACCGCTTCCAGCGGGGTATAGTCCAGGTCGCAGGCGGGATCGGGATGGATCAGGCCGATGGTGGGCGGGACGATCCCGTCGCGCAGGGCCAGGGCCGATGCCAGCAGCTCCACGGCGCCGGCGGCACCGATCATGTGGCCGGTCATTGACTTGGTGCTGCTGATCGCCGCGCGGTGCGCATCCGTCTCGCCGAGGGCGAGCTTGATGGCGGCCGTCTCGGCCGTGTCGTTGAGCTGCGTGCCCGTGCCGTGGGCGTTGATATAGAGCTCCTCGCCCGACTGGTAGCCGGACTGGACCAGCGCGTCGCGGATGGCCCTCGAAGCCGGCACGCCGTCCGGACGCGGCGCCGTGGCGTGGTGCGCGTCACAGTAGTTGCCGTAGCCCGTCACCTCCGCAAGGATGTTCGCCCCGCGTGCGCGGGCATGTTCATATTCTTCAAGAATGAGCATCGCGGCCCCTTCCGCCATCACGAAACCGCCGCGGTCCGCGCTGAAAGGCAGCGAGGCGCGCAACGGGTCTTCTGCATGCGTCAGGGCGTGTGCGCTGACGAATCCGCCGAAGGCGAGCGGGTTGAGCACGGCTTCCGTGCCGCCCGCGATGATTGCGTCGGCAAAGCCGAATCGGACCGCACGGAAGGCCTCTCCGACGGACTGCGTGCTGGATGCACACGCGGCTGCGGTGGTGAGGTTCGCGCCCTGGGCGCCATAGCGGATGGCGATGTTGCCCGCGGCGATGTTGCCGATCATCTTGGGGATGAATAGCGGGGAGATGCGGTCCTCACCCTCCTCCAGCAGCACGGTCGTCTGCTCGATGAAGGTCTGCATGCCGCCGATGCCGGTGCCCACATAGACGCCGAGCCGCTCGGGAGCGATGTTCGTGCCGGCTTCCAGGCCGCTCTCCTCCATCGCCTGCGCGGCCGCCGCCTGGGCGAACAGGCAGAAGCGGTCGTTGCGCTTGGTTTCCTTGACGCTCACGCCGTAGGCGGTCGCGTCGAAATCCTGGACCATGCCGGCCACCTTGACGGGCAGTTTCCATTCCCCCGCGAGGGGATAGGGACGGATGCCGCAGCGGCCCGCCTGCAAGGCGGACCAGAAGGCTGCGGTACCGTTTCCGACCGGCGATATAACGCCGGTCCCGGTTATCACTACTCTCCTTTCTTCCATTATTTATACATAAAGCGGCGGATGCTGCCCTTCGGGGTCTTCGCGAACGGCTCGAAGCGGAGCTCGTAGTCGTTGACTGCGGAGTAGCCGGGCAGCTTGTTGTTCAGGGCGACCAGGTTCTGGCGCATCACGGCGTCGAGGCCGTCGGCGCCAAGACCCGCCTTGTCGAGGGCATCCATGTTCGGCACGATCAGGGCCACGATCTTGTGCTCGCGCTGAAGCACGATGGACTCGGCCACATAGGGCAACTCATTGAGAATCACCTCAATCTCCTCCGGATAGACATTCTGTCCGTTCTCCGCGAGTATCATATTCTTGCAGCGGCCCAGCAGGAAGACGTTGCGGTTCTCGTCCACGGTGCCGATGTCGCCGGTGCGGAACCAGCCGTCCTGCAGGACAGCGGCCGTAGCCTCGGGATTCTTATAGTAGCCCTTGAAGACGACATCGCCCTTGATGGACAACTCGCCGGCAATGTGCTGCGGGTCCGGGGAATCGATGCGGATTTCCATGATCTCGGGCAGGTATTCGCCGCAGGACTTCGGGATGTATTTGCCCACTTTGCCGTAGGACACGATCGGCGCGAGTTCCGTCAGGCCGTAGCCCGTGATGAACGGAACCTTGAGCTTGTAGACCAGCAGGGCCTCGACCTCGGACGGGATGGCGGAGCCGCCGGTGGCGAAGACTTCGATATTGCCGCCCATGGCGGCCATCAGCTTGTCGTGCAACATCTGGCAGAACTCCGGATTATTCTGATAATCAGTCAGTTTTGCCTTTCCTTCCGGGCTATTGATCTCAGCGCCGAGCACATATTCGGCGAATTTCACGAAGATCAGCGGCACACCGTAGAAGATGCGCGGACGCACCTCCACGAGGGCCTCCTGGACATTCTTCGGAATCGGCGGCATGCCGAGCACCGTCACGTGCATGCCCATCGTCATCGGAATGACGACGTCGCAGGTCAGGCCGAAGCTGTGGGCGTGCGGCAGCAGGCTCAGGTAGTTCTCGCCCTCATGGAACGGGAAGCCCGGGCGGATGCCCTGCACGTTGGCCGTGTAGTTGCGATAGGTCAGCATCACACCCTTCGGGTTGCCGGTGGAGCCGGAGGTGTACAGGATGGCGCAGACCTCGTCGAGGTCGGGATGGATCACCTGGAAGTCGGCAGGCTGCATGCCGGCGGGATACTTCTCCGCCAGCAGCTGCGCTCCGGCAGCGTAGAGCTCACCCACACCGTTCCTGCTGGCGAGCACTTCGCCGGTCGCGGAATCGATGGCGCACAGGACTGCGGGCATCTGCTCGAAGTCCATCGCATCGAAGGTGCGCTTCTCCGTGTAGAGGATCTTACTGTCGGAATGGTTGACCAGCCGCAGGGTGTCGGCCGGGGTGAAGGCGTTATAGAGATGCACGGCCACGTAGCCCTTGCTGACCGCCGCCATGAAGACGGAGGCGCCCAGGGCGCAGCTCCTGGTGTTGATGGCCACCTTGTCGCCGGGCTTCAGGCCGGCTTTCTTCCAAATCAGGTCCAGGGTGTCGATCCGCTCCGCCAGTTCGCGGTAGGTGATCGTGGACTTCCGGAAATCGCTCAGCGCTGGACGGTCCCAACTGTTGCGGACGGCGCCTTCGAAAAGGCTGATGAAGTTGTCGAGTTTGATCATTTTCTCAGTTGTTTTTCAAAAACCGGCTGCGAAGATACCCCGAAAAAAAACATCCGGGAAACGCAACGCGGACTTTGTGGTCAAATCCGCCGGCTCAGTGGGTAAAACCCGTCTGCGGGGGCGAAATCCGGATGCAAAGTTATATGCATACGCGCATCAAGACAAATAATAGGAACCAGCGGACAAAAAAAGTGACGAAACGATTGTTTTGCGGAAAAAAGGCCTTATCTTTGGGACGAATTCAGGTGTTTGCAAGCTTCGTCCCTAAGCCTGGATCACCGCAAAAATACGTTTGACTATGAATTCCAGACTCCGTATCGGCAAGAGCTACAAGTCACAGCTGCTGTATGTTGTGCTGATTCCTGCATTCTTTGTCGGTTTCTGCTTCCTGTACAACCCTTTCGGCATGAAGGACTACTACCAGGTGGGCGGCATGGGCTTCGGGTTCCATTTCATCATCCTGGCCACCATCCTGATGGCCATCCTGGCCCTCACCCGGCTGGTATTCAGCGCGCTCTACAAGCACATCCCCTTCAAATGGTGGCATTACACGATCTGGTGCGTCGGCGAGGTGTTCGTGTTCTCCTTCTTCATGGCCCTGTACACGACCCTGTTCTACAACGGACAGCTCAGCTACTTCGTCGTCCTGTCCACCTGCTTCAAGTTCGCGTACCTCATCCTGATCTATCCGTACCTCTTCCTGACCCTCATCCAGATCATCCTCAACAAGGAAACGGACCTCAACGCCGGACCGGTCGAAACGCTCGTGAAGTTCTACGACGAGCACAAGCGGCTCAAGCTCACCATCGACCCGGCCGCCGTCATCTGCATCCAGGCCGACGCCAACTACGTGATTATCCGCTATATGGACGCCGATCGCGTCAAGGAGTTCATGCTCCGCGCCTCCATGAAGAGCGTGGAGAACACCGTCGCCCAGCACGGGCTGATCCGCTGCCACCGCTCCTACTTCGTCAACCCGAAGTTCGTCAAGCTCCTGAGCAAGAACAAGGAAGGCATGATCACGGCCGAGCTGCTGCACCCCGAGGTGCCGTCCATTCCCGTCAGCAAACAATTCTACAAACAACTTTCAGAGCTTCTGTAAGTATATGAAAAACACCCACATAGTTATCATGGCGGGAGGGGTCGGCAGCCGGCTCTATCCCGTCAGCACACCCGAGCATCCCAAGCAGTTCCTCGACCTGCTCGACTGCGGAAAAACCCTCATCCAGCTGACCTACGAGCGCTTCCTGCAGGTCGATGCCCAGGCGCAGTTCTGGGTGGTCACCTCCGCGCGCTATACCCATTTCATCCGCGAGCAGCTGCCCGACATCCCGGAGGACCAGATCCTCGCCGAGCCGGAAGCCCGCAACACGGCCCCCTGCATCGCGTACGCCTGCTGGAAGATACGCCGCAAGGACCCGGACGCCAACATCGTCGTAACCCCGGCTGACGCCTTCGTGCCGGACTGCACGGCATTCGCCGCCACGATGCGCACCGCGCTCGACTTCACGGCCGGTCGCCACGCCATCGTGTGCGTGGGCATCCAGCCCGACTCCCCGCACACCGGCTACGGCTACATTCACGCCCCGGGCGCCGCGGACGGCATCGTCAAGGTCGAAGCGTTCAAGGAGAAACCGGCCCTCGAGGTGGCGGAACGGTACCTCGCCGACGGCGGCTATTTCTGGAACGCCGGCATCTTCGTCTGGAACCTGGATACCATCGAGTCCGAGCTGCGCGCCCACGCCCCGCAGATTTGCGCCGTGATGGACGAACTCTCCCCCGCCCTGTGCACCCCGGCCGAGGAGAGCGAGCTCGCCCGCCTCTTCCCCACCTGCGAGAAGATCTCGATCGACTACGCCGTGATGGAGAAATCCGCCGAGGTCTACATGATTCCCGGCCGCTGGGCTTGGAGCGACCTGGGCAGTTTCGAGGCAATCGAGAAAATAACCGGAAAAAAGTTGAAATAAATTTGGAGAATTGCAGAGAAAGGTATACCTTTGCAATCCCAAAACGGAGGACTCGTTAGCTCAGTTGGTAGAGCACAACACTTTTAATGTTGGGGTCTCGGGTTCGAGCC
>CADBYT010000004.1 GCA_902798975.1 uncultured Bacteroidia bacterium
GGCTTCTCCACGCGCACGATTTCGACCTTGTCGAACTGGTGCAGGCGGTTCAGGCCGCGGACGTCCTTGCCGTAGGAGCCGGCCTCGCGGCGGAAGCACGGCGTATAGGCCGTCAGGCGCTGCGGGATCTCATTCTCCGCCAGGATGACGTCGCGGAAGATGTTGGTCACGGGCACCTCGGCCGTCGGGACCATATAGAAATCGTCCACCTCGGCGTGGTACATCTGCCCCTCCTTGTCGGGGAGCTGGCCCGTGCCGAAGCCGGAGTCGCGGTTGACCATCACCGGAGGTTCGACCTCCCGGTAGCCGGCCGCGGTGTTCTCGTCCAGGAAGAAGTTGATCAGCGCGCGCTGCAGCTTGGCACCCTTGCCCTTGTAGACCGGGAAGCCGGCGCCGGTGATCTTGACACCCAGGTCGAAGTCGATGATGTCGTACTTCTTGGCGAGCTCCCAGTGCGGGACCGCACCTTCGGGAAGGATCACTTCGGGGCCGCCCATCTTCACGACCTCGTTGTCCTCGGCGCCCAGGCCGGGCTTGACGAGGCTGCAGGGGGTGTTCGGCATCAGCACGAGCTGTCTTTCCAACTCGGCGGCCGCCTCGTCCATGCGGGCGAGCAGTTCGGCCGAACGGGCCTTGAGGGCGGCAACCTCGGCCTTGGCGGCCTCGGCGGCGTCCTTGAGTCCCTGCTTCATCAGGCCGCCGATCTCGGCTGCCTTCTGCTTCTGCTGCGCGAGCAGCGCATCGCTCTCCGTCTGGAGGCTGCGGCGACGCGCGTCGAGCTCCAGCACCTTGTCCACGATCGGCTGCGCGTCGAAATTCTTGATTTTCAATTTCTCGATGACGGCATTCGGGTCATCGCGAAGCATCTTGAGCGTCAACATAATTTATTCCTTAAAAATGAAAGGACCTACACTCGTCTCGGAATGCAGGTCCTTTGGTTCGACTTCGTCCCCGAGACTAGTTCTCGAACGGGACCACCGACACATAGGATTTGTTCTCGCGCTTGCGGGTGAACTTCACCGTGCCGTCCACCAGGGCGTACAGGGTGTGATCCTTGCCCATACCGACGTTGCGATCCGGATTGTGGACCGTGCCGCGCTGACGGACAATGATATTGCCGGCTTTCACGACCTCGCCGCCGAATTTCTTGAGACCCAGGCGCTTGCTCTGCGACTCACGACCGTTCTTAGAACTGGATTGACCTTTCTTGTGTGCCATAACTCTTAAGCGATTTCGTTGATTTTGATCTTGGTAAGTTTCTGGCGGTGACCATTGAGCTTCTGGAAGCCCTTGCGGCGGATCTTCTTGAAGACCAGCACCTTGTCAGCCTTTGCATCATCCTCGAGGACAGTGGCCTTGACCACGGCACCCTCGACATACGGAGTACCGACCTTGACGGCCTTCCCGTCGGCGACGAGAAGCACCTTGCCGAACTCCACATCAGCACCCTTGGCATCGGCGAGCCGCTGCACAAAGATTTCGTTGCCAGCTTCCACTTTAAACTGCTGGCCTGCAATGTCTACGATTGCGTACATAAATAAAACTTTATTAAAAGTTTCGGCCGTAAGCGTCTGCCGCGGGGGCAGCTCTTGATACCTGGCTTAGCGGTCATCAAATATTTCAAATAACGGGTGTACGGGGAGAATTATTCCTCCTCCAGACGCAGGTGCTGTACGTAGATAGCCTTCTGCTTTGCAATGCGGCGGATCTCCGACGGCTTCTGGAAGTTCTTGCGGGCGCGCATCTCGCGGACGGCACCGGTCTTCTCGAATTTACGCTTGAACTTTTTGAGCGCGCGCTCGATATTTTCGCCTTCTTTGACGGGAACGATGATCATTGCTTTTACACCTCCTTTTTCTAAATGGGGTGCAAAGTTAGCAATTTATTTTAACATTCCAACAAATTCTTGCATTCCTTTGGTTGCCACCGCTTTGATGTGGTGCACGCGCTTGTCGTAGAGCGTCACGTCGGCCGGGTCGATCAGGTAGATGGGCGCCTCCGGCCTGGCGTAGCGGTACAGCCCCGCGGCGGGATAGACCTGCAGGGAGGTGCCCACGATCAGCACGATGTCGGCCGCGGCCACCAGCTCCACCGCGCGCTCGATCTTGGGTACGGCTTCGCCGAAAAAGACGATGTGCGGGCGGTACTGCGCGCCGTTGGGCGCCTTGTCGCCGAGGTGCACGGCATCGTAGCCGATGTCCACGACATATTTCTCGGAGAATCCGTCATAGTCGTTGCAGGTGTTCTCCGGCCGGATCTTGGTGGCCTCGCCGTGCAGGTGCACGACGTGCGTGGAGCCCGCCCGCTCGTGGAGGTTGTCCACGTTCTGCGTGATCACGTCCACGGTGTAGTCCTTCTCCAGCTCCGCGATCAGGCGGTGCGCCTCGTTCGGCTCCACCTGGCGCAGCTTCTCGCGCTGCATGTTGTAGAAATCCAGCACCAGGCCCGGGTTCTGCACCCAGCCTTCGGCGGAAGCGACCACCATCGGGTCGTAATTGTCCCACAGTCCCCCGTTGTCGCGGTAGGTTCCCAGACCGCTCTCGGCGCTCACGCCGGCGCCGGTCAGCACGGCAATTCTCTTTTTCATTCCAGCGGCATGTTGAAGTAATACTTACGTACCCAGTATTCGAAGAGCGGATCCAGCAGGACGGGATTCTCCTCTTCGTCGAAGAAAACGATCTCCTTCTTGGCCAGGGCGTCCTTGAGACGGCGCACGTTGGCCGAAGAATTGAGGTCGTAGCGACGGATGATCACGGCGCTGCTGAAGCGCTTGTTGCCGTCCAGGATGGCGCGCAGCAGGCCCACCTGGAAGGTCGTGAGGTCGTTCATGATGGCCACGAAGCGGGCTTCGTGGATGGAAACCAGGCTGTTCAGCGCCTCCGTGAGCGTCTGCTCCATAATATATCCGCGCGAGAGCGCGTCGCAGATGGCGCAGAAGTGGTTGATATACCAGATGTTGCCGCGGAAGAGCCGGCACACGCCGAGCAGCAGGTCGCGGTCGATGACCTTGCCCGTGGCGAGGAAGCCCCGCACGGAATGTTCGATGATCTCCTTGGTGTCGATGGGCGGGAGGGCGATGCGCTCGGCCTTGCGCCAGAACCAGCGCTTGATCCCGAAAATCTCGTGCATTGCGTTCACCTGCGATCCCAGGAAGACGTAGTTGGCGCAGCCGACATATTCCGCCGGGAGGGTCTTGAAGAGCTTCTCCAGCAGCTGGCAGGCACGGTCGCCGTCTTCCGTCAGCATGATGTTCTGGAATTCGTCGATCACCACGATGCGGCGCACACCCGTCCGGCGGCCGACGCGGTACGGGAGCAGGTAGGCGGCGCGCAGGTCCCCTTCGTCCGGAGTGCCGTCCCAGCTGAGGGCGTCCCCGAAGGAGCCGTAGCGACTTTCGTCAAAGCGGAAATGCGTGTCCGCCAGCAGCTCCCGCGCCGCCTGGGAATAGTCCTCCGGGCTATTGCCGGCGGTCAGGAGGGCGCTGGACGCGAGGCGCATCGCGAAATCGGACAGCGTCCGGACATTCAGCAGGCTGAGATGCACGGGCTCGAAGCGGGTCCCGGCCATCTTCATGTTGTAGAAACCCTGCTGCACAAGCGACTTGCGGCCGGTTTTCGGCGGCTCGTAGATCACCACGTTCTCTCCCTGGCTGAGGAGATTGGCGAACGCGCGGACCTCCGGCTCGCGGCCGAAGAAATGCCTGCCCGTTACCGGCTTGTTGTACGGAAAATTGCTGTCCATGACACAAAGTTAGAAACAATTTTGTTATAAGCAAAACGACGAACCCCTCCGCTTGGGAGGGGCCCGTCGTCTATAATGTCACGCGGTCGGCTTACTGCTCGTCAGGCGTGTTGCCGTAGTCCGGCTGAGGGCCGGTCGGGCCACCCTGCGGGCCGCCCTGCGGACCCTGAGGTCCGGCTTGGGGACCGCCCTGTGCGGCTTTGGCCATATCCTCGGACGCGGCGTGCCAAGCAGCCTCGAGGGCGGCGTTGGCGCTGTCGATCGCCTCGATGTTCTTCTCGTCGACGGCCTTCTTCAGGTCGGCGCAGGCGGCCTCGATGGCGGAACGCTTGTCGGCCGGGATCTTGTCGCCGTACTCCTTGAGGTTGCGCTCGGTCTGGAAGACCATCGCGTCGCCGTTGTTCAGCTTGTCGGCGCGCTCTTTCTCCGCCTTGTCGGCGGCCTCGTTGGCTTTGGCCTCGTCACGCATGCGCTGGATCTCGGCGTCGGACAGGCCGCTGGAGGCCTCGATGCGGATGTGCTGCTCCTTGCCGGTGGACTTGTCCTTCGCGGACACGCTCAGGATACCGTTGGTATCGATGTCGAAGGAGACTTCGATCTGCGGGATGCCGCGCGGGGCCGGGGCGATGCCGTCGAGGTGGAAGATGCCGATCTGCTTGTTGTCCTTGGCCATGGGGCGCTCGCCCTGCAGGACGCGGATCTCGACGGACCAGGACGCGGATCTCGACGGACGGCTGGTTGTCGGCCGCCGTGGAGAAGACCTGCTCCTTGTGGACCGGGATGGTGGTGTTGGACTCGATGAGCTTGGTCATCACGCCGCCGAGGGTCTCGATACCGAGGGACAGCGGGGTCACGTCGAGCAGCAGGACGTCCTTGACGTCGCCGGCGAGCACACCGCCCTGGATGGCGGCGCCGATGGCGACCACCTCGTCCGGGTTCACGCTCTTGTTCGGCTCCTTGCCGAAGAACTCCTTGACCAGCTCCTGAACCTTCGGGATACGGGTGGAACCGCCGACGAGGAGGACCTCGTCAATCTCGGAGGCGCGCAGGTGGGCATCCTCGAGGGCCTTGCGGCAAGGCTCGATGCTGCGGCGGAAGAGGTCGTCGCAGAGGGCCTCGAACTTGGCGCGGGTCAGCGTCTTCACCAGGTGCTTCGGCATGCCGTCCACCGCCGTGATGTACGGCAGGTTGATCTCGGCGCTGGCGGCGTTGGAGAGCTCGATCTTGGCCTTCTCGGCCGCCTCCTTGAGGCGCTGGAGGGCCATCGGGTCCTTCTTCAGGTCGATGCCGCCGTTGTCGGTCGCAAACTCGCGGGCCAGCCATTCGATGATGGCCTGGTCGAAGTCGTCGCCGCCGAGGTGGGTGTCACCGTTGGTGGACTTGACCTCGAAGACACCGTCACCGAGCTCCAGGATGGAGATATCGAACGTACCGCCGCCCAGGTCATAGACGGCGACCTTCATGTTCTTGTTCTTCTTGTCGAGGCCGTAGGCCAGGGCAGCGGCCGTCGGCTCGTTGATGATGCGCTTGACATCCAGGCCCGCGATCTTGCCGGCCTCCTTGGTGGCCTGGCGCTGCGAGTCGGAGAAGTAGGCCGGGACGGTGATGACCGCCTCGGTGACCTCCTGGCGGAGGTAATCTTCGGCCGTCTTCTTCATCTTCTGGAGGATGATCGCGGAGATCTCCTGCGGAGAATAGAGGCGTCCGCTGATGTCGACGCGCGGGGTGTTGTTCTCGCCGCGGGCCACTTTGTACGGCACGCGGGCGATCTCCTTGTCCACCTGTTCATAGGTCTCGCCCATGAAGCGCTTGATGGAGAAGATCGTGTTGTGAGGGTTGGTAATGGCCTGGCGCTTGGCGGGGTTGCCCACCTTGCGCTCGCCATTCTCCGTGAAAGCGACGACGGACGGCGTGGTGCGCGCGCCTTCGTCGTTGATGATAACGGTCGGCTGGTTGCCTTCCATCACGGCCACGCAGGAGTTCGTGGTGCCGAGGTCAATTCCGATGATTTTTCCCATAATATTGTACTTTTAAAATTTCACGTCAGTCGCCTGCCACTTCCGGCAGGCCGTATGGGTATCATCAAAACCTTTGCCAGCACCTTTTTGCTGACAAATTGTCAAATAATGCCAAGTTCCGTGGCGCGGCGGAGCATGTCGGAGACGTTTTTGACCTCCATCTTGGCGTAGATGCGCTGGCGGTGGGTATTGACCGTATGGACGGACAGGAAGGTGCGTTCGGCGATCTCGGCGGCCTTGAGGCCCTCGGCGCTGAGGCGGATGATCTGGATTTCCCGCTGGCTCAGGCCGATGTCGGCGATCTTGCGGGCGCGGACCAGCAGCGACTCCTCCACATAGGCGGCCACCTTCTCGTTCATCATGCCGGGATTGGCCACCAGCTCCTCCAGCTTCGAGGCATAGCCGTCCGAAGGGCTCGCTCCTCGCCCGCGGCGGCCCGGGGCGGGCAGGACCTGGCAAGGTCCCGGGAGCACTGAAGGCTTATTTCGCTCCTGGAAACCATTATTTCCGCACTCCGGGAGCACTGGAGCCCTTCTCCGCTCCCGTAAACCTTCTCCCAAAAGTAAAAATGTAAATGTCGGGCAGAAAAAGGCGGGGTTTTCTGGCCGGTCCCCTGTTATTTGGGGGGACCTGGCAGGTTTTGCCGGGGAATCCTGGCCGGTGGCGGGAGATTCGCCAGTCGAGCGTTGGCGTGTGGAGGGCGGAGCTGGAATTGGTTTTCCGGCAAACTTGTCCGAAACGAAGTGACGCAGGGGGTCCGGGGGGGGGGGGGGGGACCCCCCCCGGGCATTTGAACCCACGGCGAATGACGGAGGGAGGGCGGCGAATGACGGAGAGAGGCCGGCGAATGACGGCAATATTTGCTATCTTTGTGGTATGGAGTACCGGGAACTGACAAAACAGGAGTTCGAGGATCTGCAGGGGCGGATCCTGTATGAGGACAACCATCTGCTGGTGGTGTGCAAGCGCGTGGGCGAGATTACGCAGGGCGACAAGACGGGCGACGAGTGCCTGACGGAAGCCTACAAGGCCTTCATCGCCCAGCGGGACGGCAAGCCGGGCAAGGTCTTCCTGGGCCTCCCCCACCGCCTGGACCGCCCCGTGAGCGGAATCTGCCTGCTGGCCAAAACCTCCAAGGCCCTGGAGCGCCTGACGGCCGCCTTCCGCGACGGCAGTGTCCACAAGACCTACTGGGCCCTCTGCTGCGCGAGGCCGGAGCCGCCTGAAGGCCACCTGGAAGGCTGGCTGAACCGCAACGAACAGCAGAACAAATCCTACATTGTGGCGGACGGCGCGGCCCCCAAGCCCGGACGCTACCCCGAAGCCAAGCTCGCCAGACTCAACTACCGCTACCTGCGCAGCACCGACCGCTACCACCTCGTGGAGGTGGACCTGCTGACCGGCCGGCACCACCAGATCCGCTGCCAGCTCGCCCACCTGGGCTGCCCGATCAAGGGGGACCTGAAATACGGTGCGCCGCGCTCCAACCCCGACGGCGGCATCTGCCTCCATGCCCGCCGCATCTGCTTCACGCACCCGGTCCGCAAAGAGGAGATGACGGTCGAGGCGCCCGTGCCGGCGGGATGGAGATTCGCCGATCGAGTCGGCGAATGACGGACAGGGCGGTCGGCGAATGACGGACAGGCAACCGGCAGCCTATTTAGTAAACTTCTGGGAGCGGATCCGCTCCTGATACTGCGAGGGCGTTTCTCCCATATTCACTTTGAAAGCCGCGTTGAACGACTGCGTCGTGCGGAAGCCGCACATCTGCGCCACGCTGATCAGGCGCAGGGTGGGATCCTTGCGGATCAGTTCCGCCCCGTAGCGCACGCGGAAATAATTCACGAACTGTCGGAAATTGCGTCCGGACAGGATATTGATGGCCCGGGACAGGTAGCCGCGGTTGGTGTAGACCGCGCACGCCAGGTCCTCGAGGTTGAATCCCCCGGCGAGGAAGGGCCGCTTCTGCTCCATTATGGATACCACGCGTGCGTACAGGCGCGACATCCGCGCCATCTCCTCCGTCTTCTCCCCCGACTGGAAAGGCGCCGTCCGGAGATTACCCCGGATCAACTCCTTGATCTCCAGCTCCCGCGCCCGCCGCAGGAAACAGGTCCGGCCGGTGAAAACGCGGATCAGCAGCAGGACATAGAGCGCCACGGCGAACGGAAGCGGCACCCAGGAGAGCCAGGCCGGCGCGCCCGCACCTGGGAGTACCAGAGCCAGCAGGTACAGCGCCATGGAATAGCTGTATCGCGCATGATTCTCGACGCTGTACCAGACCGCCATGTTGCGGAATAGCGGCTGCAGCTGCGCATAACGGACACGGCAGCGCTGCAGCAGGCACAGCCCGTACACCACCAGCACCAGACCCAGCCACACGCGCACGGACAGGCCGCACAGCACCCCGGCCGTACACACGCCCAGGATCGCGAGGGCGTAGTTCATCGCGGGTGTCACATACTCGTCCATGATCGGCAGCAGCAGGAGCACCGCGCTGGCCGTGAGCACGCCGCCCGACAGGCTGGCCGGACCGGCAAAGCTTCCCGTGAGCAGCGAGCCGGCGACAGCCGGCAAAGGAAGACATAAGAAGGAGATTCCGCAGACGCAACGATAAAAAGAGAAGGAAGGTTTTAGTCTTAGTTTCATTTTAGGGAAAATTGGTCTGCGACAAAAATAAACAAGTCCCCCGGACTGTCAGGGGGCAGTCCGGGGGTATGGAAAAATATTGCGGTTTTCAGTATGGAATTATTTCTTACTCCGGGATTTAAACTTGTCAAATCCCTGTCCGTACACGCCTGTAACCGAGGTTACGGAGATGAAAGCGTTCGGATCGATGGCGTTGATGTATTTCAGGAAAACATTTAAATCCGACTTGCGGGTCACGACCATGACCACCTCGGTGTCGTGCTTTGTGTACCAGCCCTTGCCGTTGAAAACAGTCACGCCGCGGTGCAGGTCGTTGGTGATGGCGTCCGCGATCTCGGCATACTTCGGCGAGAGCACGAAAATCTGCACCGACTGGCGGGAACCTGTCAGGTAGAGGTCGAGTACCGTGCTGACGATCGTGATCAGGATGAAACCGTACACCACGGTCGTGATCTTGTCCGGCCAGGCCATCAGCGTACCGTCCGCCATGTAGGAAGGAACCAGCAGCGAGGACAGGATGATGACGGCGTCCAGGATGAGGATCATGCGCCCGGGCGAAACGTTGCGGTATTTGTTGACGATGAGGGCGATGATGTCCGTGCCGCCCGTACTGCCGCCCTGCGACATCGACATGCCGATGCCGATGCCGACCATGATGCCGCCCATGATGGTGCACATCAGCTTGCCGTTGTCCAGGGCCAGCGTCTTGATGAGCTGCTCGGGGAAGATGCCCTGCGCGGCGTTGAGCAGGACGGAAGTCAGCAGAATGGCGTAGATGGACTTGGCGCCGAAGCTGCGTCCCAGCGTGAAGAGCGCCGCGACGAGCAGGCCCGCGTTGACGACGAAATAGGTGTAACCGATCTTGATGACGCCGTTGGTGGCGTACTGGATGATGGAACCCAGACCGGTCACGCCGCCGCCGATCATGTTGTTCGGGATCAGGAAGATGATCCAGCCCATCACGTACATCGTCACGCCGAGGGTGATCAGGGTATATTCCTTCACCCCAACCCAGAATTGTTTGCTATTCATTATGTTTCTTCTTTTTCAGATGGACGCCCGATTTGATCTGTTCGAAGCCCTCGCCGTAGACATTGTGCGTCGGGGAAATGGACATGAAGGCGCGCGGATCGATCTCCTTGATGACCTGGGACAGGCCGGATAGCTGCCGCTGGTTGATGAGGATCAGCAGGACGTTCTTGTCGGCTTTGGTGTACCAGCCCTGGGCCTTGAGTACGGTCACGCCACGGTCCATATTGTGGATGATATGGTCGGCAATCTTCTCATAGTGCTCGGAGAAGACCAGCAGCTGGCAGGAGGATCGCTTGCCCCCCACGACGAGGTCGATGACCAGCGAGAAAATGACCACTTCCGTGAGACCGTAGCACATGTCGGAGAAGTTCTTCTCCGGCAGGCAGAGCAGCAGGGCGCAGATCACCACGTCCGAAAGCAGGAACACGGTGCCGAGCGAGACGGGCCAGTACTTGTTGATCATCAGGGCGATGATGTCCGTGCCGCCCGTGCTGCCGCCGTAGCGGAGCACGAGGCCGAGTCCCACCGACTCGAACACGCCGGCCACGACCGGAATCAGCAGGCGCTCCTCCATGTAGAAGAAGGAGCCGGGAATGGCGTGCAGGACCGGCAGCCCGGCCACGATCTGCATCGCGACGCTGGACATGATGATGCACCAGATGGTCTTGAAACCGAAGCCGATGCCCATCGCCATCACGGCCACGACGATGAGGATCGCGTTGATGCCGAAATAGGTGTATTGCGCCGGCACCAGGCCGCCCGTCGCATACTGGATGATGGTGGAGAGACCCATCAAGCCGCCGGCGGACATGCCGTTCGGGATCATGAAGCACTCCCACGCCATCGCGAAGATGAAGCAGGCCAGGGTCAGGGTGATGTACTCCCAGACAGTATGGAGAACGGCTTTGCGGGTCATTTCACGACAATGTTGATGATACGGCCGGGTACCACCACGACTTTGACGATCTGCTGGTCACCCACCCACTTGGCGGTCTGCTCCATGCCGCGCACGGCCGCCTCGACTTCCGCGGGAACGGCGCTCTTCGGCAGGTCCACCGTGAAGCGCATCTTGCCGTTGAACTGGACCGGATAGGTCACGCTGTCCTCCACCGTGTAGGCGGCGACATACTCCGGGAAACGGGCGTCCGTGATGCTCTCCCGGTGTCCGAGCTGCTCCCAGAGCTCCTCGGCGATGTGCGGGGCGAAGGGCGAGAGGAGCACGCAGAGCGGCTCGAGTATCTCGCGCTTGTGGCAGTCGGCGGCCGACAGTTCGTTGACCGCGATCATGAAGGCGCTGATGGTCGTGTTGAAGGAGAAATTCTCAATGTCCTCTTGCTCCTTGCCGATGAGGCGGTGCAGGATCTTCAGCTCGGCCGGCGTGGCCTTTTCGTCCGTGACGGCGAAGCCTTCGCGGTTGGTGTAGAGGCGCCAGAATTTCTTGAGGAAGCGGGACACGCCGTCGATGCCCTTGGTGTCCCAGGGCTTGCTCTGCTCGAGCGGGCCGAGGAACATCTCGTAGAGGCGGAGCGTGTCGGCGCCGTAGGTGTCGCAGACCACGTCGGGATTGACGACATTGAACATGGACTTGCTCATCTTCTCCACGGCCCAGCCGCAGATGTACTCGCCGTCCTCGAGGACGAATTCGGCGTCGGCGAACTCGGGCCGCCAGGCGCGGAAGGCCTCCAGGTCGAGGCGGTCGTTGCGCACGATGTTGATGTCCACGTGGATCTCGGTGGTCTCGTACTGGTCCTTGAGGCCCAGGGAGACGAACTTGTTCGTGCCGACGATGCGGTACACGAAGTTGGACCGGCCCTGGATCATACCCTGGTTGATGAGCTTGCGGAACGGCTCGTCCTCGCAGACATAGCCGAGGTCGTAGAGGAACTTGTTCCAGAAGCGGGAGTAGATCAGGTGGCCCGTGGCGTGCTCGGTGCCGCCGATATACAGGTCGACGTTGCGCCAGTATTCATCGGCCTCGCGGCTGACGAGCGCCTTGTCGTTGTGCGGATCCATGTAGCGGAGATAGTAGGCGCTGGAGCCGGCGAAACCCGGCATCGTGCTCTTCTCCAGGGGGTAGCCTTCGTAGGTCCAGTCCTTGGCGCGGGCGAGCGGCGGTTCGCCGTCCGGAGACGGCTTGAAGGAGTCGATTTCCGGCAGCTGCAGCGGCAGGGCGGACAGCGGGAGCGGCGTGGGGATGCCGTCCTTGTAGCAGATCGGAAACGGTTCGCCCCAATAGCGCTGGCGCGAGAAAATGGCGTCGCGCAGGCGGTAGTTGGTCTTGCGGCGGCCGAGCCCGTGCGCCTCGACATAGTCCTTGGCGGCCTCGATGGCCTGCTTGACGGTCATGCCGTTCAGGAAACCGGAGTTGCACATGATACCGTCTTTGGCGTCGAAGCTCTCCTCGGAGACGTCGCAGCCCTCGATGAGGGGGATGATCGGGAGGTTGAACTTCTTCGCGAAAGCGTAGTCGCGGCTGTCGTGGGCCGGCACGGCCATGATGGCGCCGGTGCCGTAGCCCGCGAGGACGTATTCGGAGATCCAGATGGGCACCTTCTCCCCGGTCACGGGGTTGATGCCGTAGGCGCCCGAGAACACGCCCGTGACCGTCTTGGTCTCGGCGATGCGCTCGCGCTCCGTCTTCTTCTTGACGTATTTGAGGTATTCCGCCACCTCGGCCTTGCGGTCGGCGGCGGTCAGGGCGTCCACCAGTTCGCTCTCGGGAGCGAGCACCATGAAGGTGACGCCGTAGATCGTGTCGGCGCGGGTGGTGAAGATGGTCACCGGCAGCTCGCGGCCGTCGCAGACGGTGTTGAACACCATCTCGGTGCCTTCGGAGCGGCCGATCCAGTTGCGCTGCATCTCCTTGAGGGAGTCGGACCAGTCGAGGCGCTCGAGCGAATCGAGCAGGCGGCCGGCATATGCCGACACACGCAGCTGCCACTGGGTCATCTTCTTCTGCTCCACCGGGAAGCCGCCGCGCACGCTGAGGCCGTCCTTGACCTCGTCGTTGGCGAGCACGGTGCCGAGGCCCTCGCACCAGTTAACGGAGGTCTCGCCTTGGTAGGCGATGCGGTAGCGCATCAGGATGTCGGATTTCTCCTTGTCGGAAGCGGCTTTCCACTGCTCCGGGGTCACGTCCTCATAGCCCGTGGACTCGAACCGGGCCACGAGCTCCGAGATCGGGCGCGCCTTGTCCAGCGCCGGATCGTACCAGCTGTCGAACATCTGCAGGAAGGCCCACTGCGTCCACTTGTAGAAGCCGGGATCGCAGGTGCGGACTTCGCGGTCCCAGTCGTAGGAGAAACCGATGCGGTCCAGCTGCTCGCGGTAGCGGTTCACGTTCTTCGTCGTAGTCACCTCCGGGTGCTGGCCCGTCTGGATGGCGTATTGCTCGGCCGGCAGGCCGAAGGCGTCGTAGCCCATCGGGTGCAGTACGTTGAAGCCCTTCAGGCGCTTGTAGCGCGAGAAGATGTCGCTGGCGATGTAGCCCAGCGGGTGCCCCACGTGCAGTCCGGCGCCGGACGGATAAGGGAACATATCCAATACGTAAAACTTCGGCTTCGCGGGATCTTCCACCACGCGGAAAGTCTTCTCTGCAGCCCAGCGGGCCTGCCACTTGCTCTCAATCGATTTGAAATCGTAGTCCATACTATCTTTTCTTCTTTCTCTCCAATCTGAATTCAACGTACACCGACAAGGCGGTCTTCACTTTCTTGCCGCGCAGGATGCCGGGCTTCCAGTCCGGCGACGCGGCGATCACGCGCACGGCCTCGGCGTCCAGCCGGGGATCCACGCCGCGCGCCACCTTCACCTGCCCGACCTTGCCCTTCTCGTCGATCACGAAATCCACGAGCACGCGTCCCTGCACACCCTCGTCGATGGCGCTCTGCGGGTAGCGCAGGTAGGCGTAGACCCAGCGAGAAAGAAAATCGGCGGGGTCGTTGGAGCGGAAGAAGGTGGGCTTGACGTCGCAGTCGAAGAAGGACACCACGCCGTCGAAGCTCTCCCCATCTTTCGCGGGCTCGCGGCGAAACTCGGGCTTGATGCCGTTCACCAGGGCCACGGTGAAGTTGTAGATGTATTCCAGCTCCCGCTCCATGCCGTCGTATTCGAGGATGGAGGCGGTGTCGCGGTCGGTGTTGTATTCGGGGTAGCGGCCGGTCGTGAAGAACACGGACGGGATCTTTTTGTCATAGAATATCCGGTGGTCGGAAGAGACGGGTTCAAGCGCCACCACCTGCGGCACGACGGGCTGGAGGGTGGCGTTCACCTGCTCCAGCAGGGTGTTCAGGTCGGGATTGGACGAGGTGAAAGCGTAGAATCCGTTCGTGCCCGTGCCGAGCATGTCGAGGTTGATCATGGCGTCGATGCGCTCCGGCTGCGGGAAGGAGCGGTTCAGGAAATACCATGCGCCCGCGCCCGTCTCCAGCGAGGAGCCGAACGCGGCGATAATCACCGAACGCTTGAGCAGCACGCTGTTGCGGGAAAGCATGCGGGCGAGCTCGAGGAGCATCGCGAGGCCGGAGGCGTTGCCGTTGGCACCATAGAAGATGCGCTCGCGGGGCTCGCCGTCCACGCTGTACGTCACCGTGCCCAGGTTGTCCAGGCGGGCGCCGATCACGATATACTGTTCGCGCAGCACCCGGTCGTAGCCCGGGATGCAGGCGATGACATTGCGGGAGGTCAGGGTGTCGCCGTTCTCCTGTTTCAGGCCGAACGGGTCGCCGGCGCTGTCGCTCATCAGTTCCAGTCCGTATTCGGCCAGTTTCTCGGACACATAGGCTGCCGCTTCACGCTCTCCTTCGGAGCCCGCTTTCCGGCCTTCCAGGGCGGCGGAAGCGAGGAAACCGACGTGCTCCTTCATGGCCGCCACGGCCTCGCTATCCTCCAGCGCGCCGTAGGCCGGGCGGAACTGGGCGGAGGCAATCAGGGGCAGGAAAAGCAGCAGGCCGGTCAGGATCCTTCTCATGGCTATTCAACATTGAGGATCCAGGCGTCCTTGGGGCAAAAGGCCTGGGAACGAATCTTTCCCACGGCGTCGCGAATGACGTCGAAGTCGTCGGTCGGGCACACGCCCACGGCGGTCAGGCCGCTCCGGAACGGGAGCAATTCCGTGGTGAAGCCGACCGCTTCGGCCTTGGAGGCCTGCTTGACCGCGTTTTCGCGCGTGCTGAACGTTCCGATCATCACGTAGAAACGATATTCAGGACCCGGCTGGGAGAAGGTCGCAGCCTTGCGGGTGTAGATCTTGGTATCGCCCAGCTTTTCGGGCAGGGTGAGCGGGGCCTTGGGCTGGGTCGGAGGCGTCTGCGGCTCCGTTTCCGGCGGCGTGGCCGGCTCCGTCTTCGGTTCCGTCTTTAGCTCGTCGGCCGCGGGGAGTTCCGATGCCGGGCGGGTCGTATCGGCTGCCGATTGCTGCGCCAGCGGGTCCTGGGCCAGGATGAACGCACGCTTGGCCTCGATCTCCCGCGAAGTGGGGCGACCGGCCAGCACGCGGAAGAAATCGCATCCCCCGAGCAGACAGACTGTAATGGCAAATGCCGCGATGATGATTGCTTTTCTCATATTTAACTTACAAAAATACAAAAAGTCTTATATTTGCACAATTTTATGAAAGCGACCCGTTTCTTCCTCTCCCTCCTGCTGCTCGCCTGCGCCACTTCCCTGTCCGCACAGCGCCCCGAGTATCCCTACTTCTCCAACCAGTATCAAATCCCGTTCCCGAAGGCGATGCTCAACGCACCGGACACCGTGAGCGTGATCGTAATCGGAGACGTGATGATGCACGCCAAGCAGCTGGTGCGCGACCACCACCCCTTCATGGAGCGGATTGCGCCGGCGCTGCGCGCGGCGGATTTCGCGGTCGCCAACATGGAATTCCCGCTGGGCGGAGAACCATACGCCGGCTACCCGGCGTTCTCCACGCCGGACTACTATGCCTGGTATGCGGCCGAAGACTGCGGGATCGACGTTTTCCTGACGGGCAACAATCACGTGCTCGACCGCGCTTCCCGCGGCCTGCAGCGCACCCTGGACGTGTACGCAAAGATACGCGACTCGCTCGGCGTCCGCCAGACGGGCGCGGCCCGCAACCAGAAGGAGCTGGAAGAAACCTATCCCCTGATGCTCTCGCGCCACGGGCTCAAGATCGCCCTGGTCAACTTCACCTACGGCACCAATACCGGCCCCGACACGGAGTGGCCGAAGGTCAACCGCATGCACAAGGATGAGATCAGCGCCGCCATCCGGAAGGCGCGCGAGAACGGCGCGGACTTCGTCGTGGCCCTGCCACACTGGGGCACTGAATACCAGCTGAGTCCTGACGCTTCGGAGGTTTCCTGGGCCAAGTGGCTGGTCTCGGAAGGCGTGGATGCCATCGTGGGCAGCCACCCGCACGTGGTGCAGGACACCACGCACATCAAGGGCGTTCCCGTCATCTATTCGCTCGGCAACGCCATCTCCAACATGAGCATCATCAATTCCCGGCTGGGGCTCGCCGCCACCCTCCGCTTCGTCCACGACCCGCTCACGGGCGAGAAACGCATGCTGGAGCCGGAGCTCCGTTTCCTGTGGTGCACGCTGCCGGAGCGGCTCCTGCCCGACAGCTATGCGAGCCTGTTCGTAAAAGAGTGGGCCAATCGCCGGGACGATTGGCTCACTCCTTCAGATTTCGATAATATGATTTCGACCTGGGAACGTGTCAAGAACACGTGCGGGATCGAAGACTAAGCAGCCGGATTATTTGGCAGCGTAGCCGTTGTACTTGTCGTACTTGGCCTGGAACTCCTCGCTCTCGCCACGGAAGCGGAAGCAGGCGTTCTTGAGGTACTCGGCGATGTTCACCTTGATATCCTCGTCCTTGACGATCTCGAAAGCCTTCTCGAACGGCTCGATGCAGCCCTTCAGGGTCTTCTCGAACTCGCCCATCAGCGCCATGTACTTGGCATCGTCCATTTCCTGGGAAGCCTTGTCCTGGAGGTCGACGGCCATGTCGTAGAGCTGGATGCCCTTGCCGATGTAGCCCCACTCGTAGTTCGGGTTGATCTGCGTGGCCTTGTCATAGGCAGCGAGAGCTTCCTCGTTCTGGCCGAGTTTCTTGCGGGCGTTGCCTTCCACATAGAAGAGGGAAGCGTTGTCCGGCTCGTTCTTCTGGGCCTCGGCGAAGAGGTTGAAGAGCTGGGCGGTGTCCTCGCCGCTGCTGATGTAGTAGTTGATCAGGCCGATCAGCAGGCTCTGGCTCTCCGGGAACTTCTGGGAACCCTCGGTCAGGTAATTCTTGCTGGCGTTCTTGTCACCGAGACGGTCGGCGATGTCGGCCAGTTTGGCATAGGTCTCACCATCGTTGCCATAATACTTATAGGAGAGGCAGTCCTGGAAGAACTTCTGGGCGCGGGTGAAATCGAGGTTGTGCCATGCGGTCAGACCGGCGTTGTAGACGGAGTTGGTGTCGAGCTGGCTGAGCGGCGCGGTGCCGGCAGCCTTGACGGCCTTCTCGAAGAGGATGGAAGCCTTGCCCAGGTTGCCCAGGGAGTAGGCGTTGTAACCCTCGTCGGTGTACTTCTCGTTGATGTCCTGCAGAGCGGCGGCGATATCCTTGGTCTTGGAACCCTTCGGATCCAGCTCAGCGGCCTTGGCATAAGCCTCGACAGCCTTGTCCAGAGCATCTTCGACAAGCGGCTTGGTCAGCTCAATTACGCGCAGCGTACCGTTCGCATCGAAGTAGAGGTTGCGGGTGAGATACTCGCGCTTGGTCATGGCCTCGCCGCCCAGGGTGACCTGGGACTCGGCCATCGGGCGCTCGCCGGCGGCGATCACCTGGTACTCCTGGGCGCTCATGCCCACCCAGGCGTTGCCGATGGAGGCGTCGTAAGCCTTCACGAGGGTCTCACCATATTTCATCCAGGTGGCCATCTTGGTGTTCTGTTTCGGGCTCTCGGCGGCAGCCTGAGCCTTCTCGAGGGCAGCCTTGGCGGCATTCAGCTCCTTACTGCCCTGCGCCTTTGCGTCCACTGCAAACATGGTGGCAGCGACTGCGAGGATTGCTAAAAACTTTTTCATTGGGTTATTCGTTAATTGTTAAAATTACTTTCCATTCATTATTCGGTCACTTCCGTTTCCGCTTCCGGAGCATCTTCCTGGAGTTCTTCCTCCGCCTTGGCGACCGGTGACACCGCAGCGATTGCATCTCCCTCCCGGATGTTGATCAGTCTCACACCTTGGGTGGCCCTGCCGGCTACCCGGATGTCGGATACAGCCATTCTGATGGTCAGGCCGGACTTCGTGATGATCATCAGATCATTCTCTTCCGTCACGCTCTTGATTGCAACAAGCGGGCCAGTTTTTTCAGTGATGGCAATTGTCTTGACGCCCTTGGCTCCGCGGGAGGTCAGGCGATACTCGTCCGGATCGGAGCGCTTGCCATAGCCGTTCTCGCTGACTACCAGCACGGTATGGGCTGCAGCATCCTCTGCCTTCGGGTTCGCGGAGATGGCTCCCACCACCTCGTCGTCATCATCGATATTGATGCCGCGAACGCCCGATCCGCTGCGTCCGATGGCGCGGACTTCCTCTTCGTTGAAGCGGCAGCAGCGGCCCTTGCGGGCGGCAATCATGATTTCGTGCGCGCCGTCGGTGAGCAGCGCGTCGAGCAGTTCGTCCCCTTCGCGGATGCCGATGGCGATGATGCCCTTGTTGCGGCTGCGACGGTTGGAATATTCGGTCAGGTTGGTTTTCTTGACAACGCCCCGCTTCGTGATGAGGATCACGAAATGGTTGTCCGTGTACTCCGGATTCTCGATGGAGCGCACGTTCAGGTAGGTGCGGATGCGGTCCGCCGGGTCGATGGAGAGCAGGTTCTGCACCGCGCGGCCCTTGGAGGTGCGGGTGCCTTCCGGCAGCTCATAGACCTTGAGGCGGTAGCACATGCCCTGGTCGGTGAAGAAGAGCATCGTGGAGTGCATGTTGGCCACGTAGATATGCTCGATGAAGTCTTCGTCGCGGGTGGCGCTGGCCTTCTTGCCCACGCCGCCGCGAGCCTGCGTGCGGAACTCCGTCAGGGCGGTGCGCTTGATGTAGCCGAGGTGGGAAATCGTGATCACGACGTCCTCGTCGGCATAGAAGTCCTCGGGGTTGAATTCATCCTCGGACAGGGTGATCTCCGTGCGGCGGGCGTCGCCGTAGCGGGCCTTGAGCTCGGCGGTCTCTTCCTTGACGATGCCCAGCTGGAGCTCGGTGCTCGCGAGCACTTCTTTGCAGTGGGCGATGAATTTCTCGAGCTCGTCGTATTCTGCCTGCAGGCGGTCTTTCTCCAGGCCGGTGAGCTGGCGCAGGCGCATCTCCACGATGGCCGCCGCCTGGACGTCGTCGAAGCCGAAGGTGGCCATGAGCGTCGCCTTGGCGTCGTCCACGCTGCGGGAAGCCCGGATAATGGCGATGATCTCGTCGATCACGTCGATGGCCTTCAGGAGGCCTTCGAGGATGTGGGCGCGCTTCTGGGCCTTGTCCAGTTCGAACTTCGTCCGGCGGACCACCACCTCGTGGCGGAAGTCCACGAACGTGGCCAGCATGTCCTTGAGCGACAGCGTCCGGGGACGGCCGCCGACCAGGGCCACGTTGTTGATGGAGAAGCTGCTCTGCAGCGCCGTATATTTGAAAAGAGTGTTCAGGACCACGTTCGCGTTCGCCTCTTTCTTGACGACGAACTCGATGCGGATACCCTCGCGGTTGGTCAGTTCCCGAATGTCGGAAATGCCCTCGATCTTCTTCTCATGCACCATCTCGCTGATGCGGGACAGCATGTCGGCCTTGTTGACCATGTAGGGGACCTCGGTCACCACGATGGTCTCGCGGCCGTTGTCGCCCTCTTCGATCTCGGTCTTCGCGCGGATGACCACGCGGCCGCGGCCGGTGTTGTACGCGTCGATGATGCCCTGCCGGCCCATGATGATGCCGCCGGTCGGGAAATCGGGGCCCTGGATGTGCTCCATGAGCTCCTCGGTGGTGATGTCGGGGTTGTCGATGTACGCGCAGATGGCGTCGCAGACCTCGCCGAGGTTGTGCGGAGCCATGTTGGTGGCCATACCGACGGCGATACCCGCAGAGCCGTTGAGCAGCAGAAGCGGGAGCTTGGTCGGCAGCACGGTCGGCTCCTGGAGGGAGTCGTCGAAGTTGAGCGTCATATCGACGGTATCCTTGTCCAGGTCGGCCAGGACGTCCTCCGTCATCTTCTCAAGTTTGGCTTCCGTATATCGCATGGCGGCCACGGGGTCGCCGTCCATCGAGCCGAAGTTACCCTGGCCGAAGACCAGCGGATAGCGCTGGTTCCACGGCTGCGCCAGACGCGCCATCGCATCATAGACGCTGGAGTCGCCGTGCGGATGGAACTTACCGAGCACCTCTCCCACGATACGGGCGGACTTCTTGGTCTGGCCGCCGTAGCTCAGGCCCAGGCCGTCCATGCCGAAAAGCACGCGCCGCTGCACGGGTTTCAGGCCGTCGCGGGCGTCGGGGAGAGCGCGGGACACGATCACGGACATCGAATAATCGATGTAGGCCGTGCGCATCTCGTGATCAATCTCGACCGGTTCGATGATTCCTTTCACTTCTTCCTGAATTTCTTCGGGATTCTTTACCTCGTCCATAAAAATACACTATAGTTCTAAACATGCAAAAATAACTAAAATTTCCGATTAATTTGCTATTTTTGTCCATAATTTGACCCGATGGAAATCAAGTTTTCGAGAGAGCTGCAGACCATCCTCTGCTACGCCCGCGACGAGGCCATGCGAACCGGCAATTACGGCGTCGGCGCGGACCATGTCGTGCTGGGTTTGCTCCGCCATCGGGACAACGACGCCTGCCGTATCCTGAGCGCCTGCGGCATGGATTTAGACGCCTTCAAGCGGGCCATCGACGAGCAGGTTTTCGGCGAGCAGTCCGTGCCCTGGCAGGACCAGGGCCAGGTCCGGCCGACACGCAGCGCGGCCGCCCTCGTGGGCGGTGCCGCCTACGAGGCCCTCAAGCAGGGCGGACAGGAGATATTCCCCGCCCACCTGCTCCTGTCGCTCGTCCGCCACGAAAAAAGCGTCGCCGCGAAGCTGCTCCGCGACCGGCAGTTCGACTACGACCGGCTGCTCGCCCTGATGCGCGAGCAGCATATCATCTTCGAGCACACCGAGACCGTCCTCCCCCGCATGGAAGACCTCCTGGGCCCGCTCGGAGAGCAGCTTACCCGTCTGTATTCCGACGTCCAGTCGGAAAGCAATTACCTCAGCTGAGATGAAACGCCTGATCCTCCCCTTCCTGTTCCTGCTCCTCTGCGGGCCGGGCTTTGCGCAGGTGCGCCATGACGTGCCCGAAGGCACGTTCGTCCCCGACCCCGACCGGACCCTGTGCTACGCGCAGCGCGACACCTGCGACCTGCTGCTGGATTTCTTCGCCGCAGCGCCGGATTGCGGTCCCTGCGCCGACTCGCCGCGCAAGCCGCTGATCATCCATGTCTTCGGCGGCGGCTTCCTGATGGGGAAGCGCAACTACCCGGACGACCGCATCTGGTACCGGCAGCTGGCCGACGCAGGCTACAACGTGGCCGCCATCGACTACCGGCTGGCCTTGAAAGGCAAGACGATCAAAAACAAGCTTTCCCTGCCGCCCATGCTGGAGGAAGCCCTGCAGGTGGCGGTCGAGGACCTCTTCTCCGCCACCAACTACCTGATTGACAATGCAGAAGCGCTCGGCATCGATCCGGGCCGCATCATCGTCAGCGGCTCTTCGGCCGGCGCCATGACGGCCCTGCAGGCCGAATGGGAAATCTGCAACGGGAAAGCGCCGGCGAAGGTACTGCCGGGCTGGTTCAACTATGCGGGCATCATGGCCTTCGCGGGCGCCGTATTTTCAAGCGACGGGCCCATCAATTTCTCGCAGAAGCCCTGCCCCATCCTGCTGTGTTATGGCACCGAAGACCACCTCGTTCCCTTCGGGTCCATCAACCTCCTCGGCAATCATTTTGCCGGCAGCGCAGCCCTGGCGAAGAAGCTGAAGGCGGTCGGAGCCAACTTCCAGATCTACCGCTACACCGGCTCCGGCCACGAGATTTCCGTCTCGATGCACCGCAACGTCCCCGAGGAACTCCGCTTCCTGGAGGAGAACGTCATCAAGGGTGTGTACCGTCCGCTGGACGCCACCCTCACCGATGCGGGAATGGAAGATCCCGGGTGGGGAAAAGCCTCCACCCAGGATCTCTATGCGAATTGACGGACGCCTGATTACTGCGTCATCCGCTGCAGGGCGACCGCCGCGAGTTCCGCGACGCGCGCCTTGTAGTTCGTGTTGGCGTCCTTGAGATAGCGGTGCGCGATGGCGCAGCACACCGTACCGGCGTTGTGGCCAAGCTTTGCGGCCATGCCGGCCAGGGCGGAGCCCTCCATCTCAAAATTGGTGATCTTGTAGCCGCCGAATTCGAAGCTCTCGAAGTCCTCGAGCATGTTCGGCATGGCGAGGCCCTGGCGCACCACGCGTCCCTGCGGGCCGTAAAAGCCGCTCGCGGAGATGGTCATGCCCTTCACGGTGCAGTCCGCGAAGCGGTCGATCAGCTTCTGGCTGGCGCGCACGAAGTACGGGTCGGGGAGATGCTTGTCCCAGTGGACATGCTTCTTGAAAGCTTCTTCAAAATCGAGGAGGGCGATGCTGTCGCGGTTGTCGTACCAGTTCAGCAGGCCGTCGCAGCCGACGGAAATATGCGAGAAGATGAAGGCCCCAAGGGGGATCTCCGGCTGGATGGCGCCGCAGGTACCGATGCGCAGGATATCCAGCGTGCGGTGCTCGGGCTTGACCTCGCGGGTCTCGAAATCGATGTTGGCGAGCGCGTCCAGCTCCGTCATCACGATGTCGATGTTGTCCGTGCCGATGCCGGTGGACAGGACGGTGATGCGCTTGTCGTTGAAAATGCCGGTCGCCCAGCAGAATTCGCGCGACGCGCCCTCCCTTTCGATGGTGTCGAAGAGGTTTTTGACCATTGCCACACGGCCGGGATCGCCGACGAGGATGACGTTGTCCGCCAGGTCCCCGGGAAGCATGTGGATGTGGAACGCGGAACCGTCTTCGTTGATGATAAGTTCGGATTCAGGTATTCTCATAACTATGCGGTATTACATTATTTCTTGCGCTTGGCAGCACGCAGGCGGTCTGCGCTGCGCACCAGAAGCTCGTCCGCGAGGATGCTACGCGCGGCGAGGAAATCCAGGATCGTGGCCACGATCGGGAAGATGGCGGTCACGTGGAACATGGGATCGTTGTGCGTCTTGATGAAGTCGACGACAAGCCAGATCTGCAGGCCCACCAGGATGATGGCCGACAGCGCGGCGGTGCGCATCTGGAAGATACGGTGCTTGTACGTGGTCAGCGCCATAACCTGCAGGAAGCTTGTCAGGATGATCAGGACGGCATACGGCCAGTACTCGGTATAAGCGATGTCACCTGCCTTGGTGCAGAACAGGAGGGCGACGACGAGTCCCGTCGCCAGGAGAAGATACAGGGTTTGAACTCTTTGCCACATAAACTAACGCGAATTGAAGCGGGCCAGGACGGCCTGCTCGTAGGTTTTCGAAATGGGGATGGGCTCGATGGAGTCGATGTCGAAGTCGACCTTGTAGCCCTCTTTCTCGGACTTCAGGATGGAGATCTTGCGGATGTTGACGATGTACTTGCGGTGGCAGCGGACCAGCTCGCTGTCCGCGAAGCTGTCCTCCACCGTCTTGAGCCGGCAGCGCAGCATGTACTGCTTCATCTCGCCGGCGCTGTCCATGTACCACGCCTTGATGTAGTTGTCGTCCGACTCGATGAAGTAGAGGTTGTCGGAGCTGATGGAGAACTTGAGCACGCCGTTGTTGTCGAACAGGGTGATGCGCTTGTCGGAGTACGGCACCGCCGGCTTGTCGCTGACGACATTGCCGTAGTTCATCAGGCGGATGGTGTTGTCCCGGTCCTGCAGGGCGAAATGCAGGGCGCAGAAGGCGAAGGGCACGCACAGGCACACGGCCGAATAGACCAGGGCGCCGAGGAAGATCTCCCCGTTCCCGCGGCCGTCGCCCTCGATGATGCCCACCTCCGCGCCGCGGCGGGTGAAGACCGTGTAGAGCAGCGCCACCACCACGACCTCCGCCACGTTCCAGGCGATGTAGCCCAGCTGGGTGAAATTCGGCAGGTCCCGGCAGCGGTGCATCAGCGCGCGGCTCATGATGACGAGCAGCGCAGAGAGCAGGATGAATGCGAGCGTGTAGACGAAGGCTTCGCTCTCACCGAGCGCAAACCAGGCCGAGCTGGAAAAGGGAATGCTGACCAGGATGAAGACCAGGGAGAATAGGGCGGTATACACCACGGTCATCCAGATCTGCTCCTTTTCGAGCAGATAACGAGGCAACCGGTCATTGAGTGCAAACATGGTCTTCCAGAGTCCGTTGAAATGCAAATATAAGAATTATTTGCTACCTTTGCGCCGGATAAAAAAGGATTCTTTATGGAGAAAAGAGTAGTAGTGACCGGACTGGGTGTCCTCTCCTGCGTCGGCAACGACGTCAAGACTTTCTGGGACAACCTCATTCACGGCGTGTGCGGCATCGACTATATCACGGAGTACCCCACGGACGGCCTCGCCGTCAAGATCGGCGGCATGATCCGCAATTTCAACCCCGAGGAGTACGGGATGGACAAACCGTTCATCCGCAAGCAGGACCCGTTCACGGTCTACGGCATGGCGTCCGCCTGGCAGGCCATGCAGGACGCGGGCCTCGTGGCCGGTGAGAACATCGACCCGGCCCGGCTCGGCACCTATGTCGGCTCCGGCATCGGCGGCTTCACGACCATTCAGCGGGAACTGTCGAAATTCTTCGAGGATCCCTCCGGACAGTGGGTTTCCCCCAACTTTGTCCCGACGATGATCAGCGACATGGCCGGCGGCCAGATCGCCATCAAATTCAACGCCCAGGCCTCCTGCATCGACATCGTGACGGCCTGCGCCACTTCCACGCACTCCATCGGCGAGGCCTTCCGCGCCATCCGGCACGGCTATGCCGACGCCATCATCGCCGGCGGCACGGACCGCTGCACCATTCCGATCGGCATCGCCGGTTTCGCGAATGCCAAGGCGCTCACCCGTTCCACCGATCCGCAGTACGCCTCCCTGCCGTTCAACGCGAACCGCAGCGGCTTCGTGATGGCGGACGGTTCCGCCGTCATGATTCTCGAAGAAATGGAGCACGCCAAGGCCCGCGGCGCCCACATCTACGCTGAGGTCACGGGCTACGGCAGCACCTGCGACGCCTACCACGCCACGGCGCCCCGTCCCGAGGGAACCACCCAGGCCGAGTGCATCAAGATTGCGCTGGAGCAGTCCGGCTTCGATCCCGCCAAGGACAACGTCTACATCAACGCCCACGGCACGGGTACGCTCCTCAACGACGTGGCCGAGACCAAGGCCTACAAGCTTGCGATGGGCGATTTCGCCTACAAGTGCCATATCAGCAGCACCAAGTCCATGCACGGCCACATGTTCGGCGCCACCGGCGCCATCGAGGCCGTGGCCACGGTGCTTGCCCTGCAGGAAGGCATCGTGCCGCCGACCGTCCACCTGGATGCGCCGGATCCGGAGTGCGACCTGGACTACACGCCCAACGTCGCCGTCAAGACCGATGTCAACCTCGGCCTCAGCGACTCATTTGGTTTCGGTGGGCATAACGCCTGCCTGGCTTTCAGAAAGATTTAATCGCCGGCTTCCTTCAGGCGCTCGGCGTTCTCAGCGATCTGCAGCTGATCGATGCATTCCTGGATATCCCCGTCCATGAAGACGGGCAGATTGTACATACTCCAGTTGATGCGGTGGTCCGTGACGCGGCCCTGCGGATAATTGTAGGTGCGGATCTTGGCGGAGCGGTCGCCCGTGGACACCATCGTCTTGCGCTTGGCGGCGATGCCGTCCAGGTACTTCTGGTGCTCCAGATTATAGAGGCGCGTACGCAGTTCCTCGAATGCGCGGTCCTTGTTTTTCAACTGGGAGCGCTCTTCCTGGCACTGCACCACCAGGCCGGTGGGAATGTGCGTAAGGCGCACGGCGGAGTAGGTCGTGTTGACGCCCTGGCCGCCCGGGCCGGAAGCGCAGAAGAGGTCGAGCCGGATGTCGTCCCAGCTCAGGTCGACGTCGAATTCGCCGGCCTCCGGGAAGACCGCCACAGAAGCGGCGGAAGTCTGGATGCGGCCCTGGGTCTCCGTCTGCGGCACGCGCTGGACGCGGTGCACGCCGGATTCATATTTCATCACGCCATAGACGCCGTCGTTGCCGGAAAGCTTGAAGACGATCTGTTTGAAGCCGCCGGAGGTGCCGGGGGCCTGGTCGGTGACTTCGAGTTTCCAGCCGCGGCGCTCAGCGAAATGCTGGTACATGCGGAAGAGGTCGCCGGCAAAGATGGCCGCCTCGTCGCCGCCGGTCCCGCCGCGGATTTCGACCATGGCATTCTTGCCGTCGTCGGGGTCGGCCGGGATGAGCAGAAGCTTGATCTGCTGCTCCATCTCCGGGATTTTGGGCTCGATCTCCGCGATCTCCATGCGGGCCATTTCGCGCAGCTCCTCATCTTTTTCGTTGACAAGGATATCCTTGGCGGAGGCGAGGTCCTCCACCATCTTCTCATACTGCTTGCCGGTCTTGATGATCGGTTCCAGCTCCTTGTAGTCCTTGTTCAGCTGGACGTATTTCTTCATGTCCGCCATCGCCTCGGGGCTCGAGAGCTGCTCTTGCAGCGACTTGAACTTACCCTCGAGGGAAAGGACTTTGTCGAGTAGGGAATTGTTATCTGCCATGGGTCAAATCTTCTTTAAGTAGCAGCGGCGACGCATGAACGGCTCGCGTTCGTAGCTGTTCCAGAGGTTGATCGCGCTGTTGGTTTCTATTTGCGGGTTGGAGATGGCCCAGCGGTTGCCCACCTGGATGGCCTTTTCCGCCATTTCTTCGAAATAAACCGAGGACACGCCCTTGTTCTGCCACTCGGGGGCGGCGCCGTTGACCATCAGGTCGGTGACCTCGAAGTTGTGCATCGCCCGCCAGAGGTGCCACCAGCCGAAGGGGAAAATCCTGCCCTTCGCCTTCTGAAGGGCCTGCGAAATGGTTGGGAAAGCGATGCCGAACGCGACGACCTCTTCATGCTCGTCGAACAGCACGCAGCTGATCTTGTCCGAGAGGTACGGCATCACGTTCGCGGCCTCTTCGTCGATCTCCTCATCCGTCAGGGGGATGAAATTCAGGACGGCCGAGGCGAAGCTTTCGTTGTACACCTTGAAGAACTTGCGCACCAGGGCCTTGTCCCGCTTGAGTTTGTTGATGCTGCCGAAGTGCAGGTTGTAGCGCTCCTGCACCATCTTGGACACGCGGCGGGCCTTCTCGGGAACGCCGTGGTTCGCGACCATCTTGTACTGGATCCAGTCGCATTCCTTCTCGTAGCCCAGCTCCTTGACGAAGTCGTTGTAGTACGGGAAGTTATACAGGCAGTTGAAGGGCGGGATATGGTCGTATCCCTCGATCAGCATGCCCTGCTTGCCGAAAGTATTGTAGTAAAGCGGGCCGTGGATCTCGTCCATCCCCTGCTCCTTCGCCCAGGCCTCCGCCGTACCGAGCAGCAGGCGGGCTACTTCGAAATCCTTGATGCAGTCGAACCAGCCGAAGCGGGCGCGCTTCTTGCCATAGAGTTCGTTGTAGCGGGGGTTGATCATGCCGCTGATGCGTCCGGCCACCTTGTCGCCGTCGAAGACCAGCCACAACTTGTGGCTGCAGTATTTGAGCGGTGCGACGCGGGTCAGCGAACGAACCTGGTCACTGTGCAACGCGGGCACGTACTGGGCGCAATCCTTGTACAGCTCGTCCGGGAAACGGACGAACTGCATGAGCTCCCGACGGGTTTTGACTTCACGGATTACATAATCGGCCATTGCAGCATACAACTACTTATGATAGCTTGCAAAGATAAGCATTTCCCTTGGAAATTAAAACCCGCCGGACGCACTTGCGCGGGAGCGTCGCGGAGGACGGAGCCGGAATTGGTTTTCCGGCAAACCTGCCCGGAAAATAATTCCGGGCCGTCCGCGGAGGCAGATAGTGCGGCGCGGGGGCGTTGTGGAGGGCGGAGCGCAAATTGGTTTTTCGGGCAGCCGCACGAAAAATAATTTGCGGCCGCCCGCGGGGGAAAGGCCACGCCGGGCGCGAGGGACTTCCGCCTAGAGCCCCTTCGCCTTCCCCTCGTCCCAGATGGCATCCATCTCGGCAAGGGTCATGTCGGTGAGCTTGCGGCCCTTCTTGAGCGTCTGCTCCTCCAGGTAAGTAAAACGCCGGCGGAACTTGGAACAAGTGCCGCTCAGGGCGGCTTCCGGATCTATGTCATAGAGCCGCGCGGCATTGATGACGGCGAAAAGCAGATCACCGAACTCCTCCTCCATGTGCCGCTTGTCCTGCTCGTCGCAGGCCTCCCGGGCCTCGCCCAGCTCCTCCCGCACCTTGTCCCAGACATCCTCCCGCTGCTCCCAGTCAAAACCGCAGCCGCGCGCCTTCTCCTGCATCGAGAGGGCCTTGAGAATGGCCGGCATGGCATCCGGAATGCCGGACAGGACGGTCTTGTTGCCGTCCTTCTCCTTGGCCTTGACCAGCTCCCAGGTATCGGCGATCTCCTTGGCGGACGTCGGCTTCCCGGCCTCCGGGCCGAAAACGTGCGGATGGCGGAAGACCATCTTGTCCACGACCTTGTCGAGCGAATCGGCAATGTCGAAAGCACCTTCCTCCTGCGCGATGCGCGCATAGAAAACGAGGTGGTAGAGCAGGTCGCCGATCTCCTTGGCCGTGCCCGGACGGTCGCCCTTCAGGATGGTGTCGCTGAGTTCGTAAACCTCTTCCTCCGTCATCGGACGGATGGTCTCCATCGTCTGGGCGGCGTTCCAGGGGCAGCGCTCGCGCAGGGCGTCCATCGTGTCGAGCAACCGGCCGAAGGCTGCGAGTTTTTCTTCTTTGGTATGCATGGAAATATTTGCTACATTTGCGCTTGCAAAAATAACAATAATCTTCGACATGAAGCCGATCCAGTACGTTTCCGCCGACGAGGCGGTCAGTCATATCCCCTCCCATTGCCACATTCACCTGAGCAGCGTCGCGAGCGTGCCGCACTGCCTGATCCAGGCACTTTGCCGCCGCGCGGACGCGGGGGACGTGAAGGATCTGCACTTCCATCATTTCCATACGGAAGGCCCCGCCCCCTACAGCGAACCGCGCTACGAGGGAATCTTCTTCGAACAGGGCTTCTTCGTGGGCCCGAACGTGCGGGCGAACGTCAACGCCGGCTATGCCGACTACCTGCCGGTGCACCTGGGCGAGAGCCAGAAGCTGTACCGCGAGGGCTTCATCAAGCTGGGCGCCGCGCTGGTGAACGTGTCGCTGCCGGACGAGCAGGGGCGCGTCAGCCTCGGCACCTCCGTGGACTGCTCCGTCGCGGCCGTCGAGAGCGCGGACCTGGTGATCGGCGTGGTGAACCCCAATGTTCCCTTTGCCTACGGCGACCTTCTCCCGCTGGACCAATTCGACTATCTCGTGCAGGATGACACGCCGCTGGTGACGGCTGCATTCGCAGAACCCACGCCCACCGAAGTGCTCATCGGCAAGAACTGCGCGGCCCTCGTGGAGGACGGCGACTGCATCCAGATGGGCATCGGCGCCTTGCCGAACGCGCTCGCGGCGCAGCTCGGCGGCCACAAGCACCTGGGCCTGCACACGGAGATGTTCGCCGACGGCCTGCTGCGCCTGATCAAGGCGGGCGTCATCGACGGCGCCAACAAGAAGATCGACACCGGCAAGGTCGTCGCCTCCTTCCTGCTCGGATCGCAGGAGGTCTATTCTTTCATCGACCGCAACCCGCAGGTCCTGATGCGGGACATCAAATACACCAACGACCCCTGGGTGATCGCGCAGAATCCGCACATGAAGGCCATCAACTCCGCCACGGAGGTAGACTTCACGGGGCAGATCAGCGCCGACTCCATCGGCACGCGCATCTTCAGCGGCACCGGCGGCCAGCTCGAGTTCGTCAAGGGCGCCACGATGTCCGAGGGCGGCAAGAGCATTACCGCCTTCGCGTCCCGCACGCTGAAAGGGAAGAACAAGATCGTCGCGGAGCTGAATCCGGGCGCCGGCGTCGTCACACCCCGCGCGGACGCCCACTGGATCGTGACGGAATACGGCGCCGTGGACCTCTACGGCAAGAGCCTGCAGGAGCGCGCCAAGCTGATGATCGGCATCGCGCACCCGGACGACCGGGAAATGCTGGACCGTGCCGCATTCGAGCGCTTCGGCCCGCACTGGCACAATTTCAGTATCTGAGTCTTCCCCGGTTTCCGATTCTATATTTGGCCTGATTTTCAACCAACAACCGGAGCGTAGCGACGCAGGGGGTCCGGGGGGAACGCCCCCCCCGGATATTATATTCGACCTGATTTTCGACCAAAGTCGACAATCAGGTCGGCGCAGCCGTCCAGGCCGAGCAGGGAGGAGTCGAGGCAGAGGTCGTAGTTGGAGGCGACGCCCCAGTCACCGAAAGTGTAGAAGTTGTAGTAGTCCCGGCGCGCCTTTTCCTTTTTCAGGATGAACTTTTCCGCCTCTTCGGCGGTCATCCCCGTCCGTTCACAAACCCGCTTCACCCGGTCCGCGAGGGGCGCGCAGATGAAGACGTCCAGGCACTCCATGTCGCGCAGGACGTAGTCCGAGGCGCGGCCCAGGAAGATGGCGCTCCCCTGCTGCGCGATGTCGCGGATGGCCTCGCTCTGGTACTTGAACAGTTCCGTGCCGTCGATGGCTGAAGGCGCGTAGGAACTGGCGCGGTTCAGCCCGAACAAATTGCCGAAGCGGAACAGCCACCGGCGCTCGTCGCTCCTGCGGAACAGGGCGGGATTGAATCCGCTCTCCTCCGCCGCCTTCTGCAGCAGCTCGTTGTCATAGACCGGGATGTTCAGGCGCTCTCCGAGGATCTCGGCGACGCCTTTGCCGCCGGCGCCGAACTGGCGCCCGATGTTGATCAGGATGTGCTTCTGCTCCATAACGTCAGGATTGGATGGTACTGCCAAGGATATCGGGATTCTCGCCGTCCTTCAGGCGGTCGAACTTGCGGAACAGCCGCACGATCAGGATGGCGGAAATGATGATGTTCAGGGTATCGGAAATCGGGAAACTGATCCAGACGCCCGTCTCCTGCAGCCAGAGCGGCAGGGTGTAGATCAGCGGCAGCAGGAAGAGCAGCTGCCGGGACAGCGACAGGAAGATGGACTTACGCACCATGCCGAGGCACTGGAAGAAGTTGCCCGTGACCATGCCGAAACCTACCAGCGCGAAGGCACAGTTCATGATGCGCAATCCCCTGGCGGCCAGCTCAATGAGCTCGGAATCGTTGGTAAACAGGCTCACCGCCGTGCGCGGAACCAACTCCGACATCAGGAAGCAGAGCGTCGTGACGAGCACTTCCCACTTGGCCGTGAGGATGAAGATCTCCCGGACGCGGCTGTACTGCCGCGCGCCGTAGTTGTAGCCGGCGATCGGCTGCAGGCCCTGGTTGAAACCCATGTTGACCATGACGAAGAGCATGGTCAGGCGGTTCAGGATGCCGTAGGCGCCGATGGCCATGTCGCCGCCGTATTTGCCCAGCTGCTGGTTGATGAAGAGCGCCACCAGGCAGGCGGCCACGTTCATCAGGAAGGGACCCACGCCGATGGCAAGCGACTGCTTCGCCACGCGCCAGTCCAGCTGGAAGAGCGGACGGGTGAAATGCAGCAGGCGCCGCCTGTCGGACAGGAAGCGGAGGGTATAGACCAGGGCCGCCAGCTGGCAGAGGATGGTCGCCAGGGCGGCGCCGCGGATGCCCATCCCGAGCACGAAGATGAAGATCGGGTCGAGGATGGCGTTGGAGAACACGGTGAACAGGGTCAGGCCCATGGCGATCTTCGGATGTCCCGACGAACGGATCAGCCCGTTGAAACCGTGGTAGAGGTGCGTGAAGACATTGCCCGCCAGGATGATCGTCATGTAGTCCCGTGCGAAAGGCAGGGTGGTGTCGCTGGCCCCGAAGAAGCGCAGGATCTGATCCAGGAAAGGAAGGGTCAGCGCCGTGAAGATGACACCGATGATGACGTTGAGCGTCAGCACGTTGGACAGAACCTTCTGGGCGGCTCCGTAGTTGCGCTGGCCCAGCAGGACGGAGATGAGCGTCATGGCGCCCACGCCGACCAGCGTGCCCATCGCGATGGAAAGGTTCATCAGGGGGAAGGTCACCGCCAGGCCGCTGATCGCGGCCGAGCCCACACCGGGGATGTGCCCGATGTAGATGCTATCCACCATATTGTACAAAGAAGCCGCCGTCTGGGCGATGATGCCCGGGACGGCGTACTGCTTCAGGAGTTTACCGATTTTCTCGGTTCCGAGTTCGGTCGGAGCTGCACCTGCGGCTGTCATGCTTTACTCGGCAGGTTTGTCTACGATTTCGAAATCGAAGCGCAGCGGGGAATAACCCGGAATGACGGTACCCGATCCTTTGTTCCCGTAGCCCCAGCCCGAGACGAAGATGGCTGAACCCTTCTCGTGCGGGTGCATCTGGTCGAGGCCCAGGGAGAAGCCGTTGATCACGCTGGAAGAACTCGAAGCCCCGGGCATGGTCATGGTGATGCTGGTGTAGTCCTTGTCGGAAGAATACCAGCTGATCTTGCAGGCCCCGTAGGTCCGGGATGCGGAATAGATGCCGTAGTATTTGGCGGTATCCGCGATGCTGGTATCGAACACCTGCCCGTCCAGACGGCGGCCGATGTAGTTGATATAGATCGTCGTATCGTTCTTGAACTTCGTTTCGGAAGAAGGCGCGCCGGTGCGGAAATAATAGAATCCCTTCTTGGTCGAGTCCGCCGCGGTCTTGCCGGGGAACGACTTCGCCAGATAGCGCCCGACGGAATCGATTTGCCATTTCACGGCATCGGAGAAGGCTTCCGTCAGCGTGATATCATAGATCACCGGCGTGCCGCCCGGGACTTTTTCAAGATATTCCTCGGCAGTCTTGTAGCGCAGGGATGCATTCGTGCTCGCATCCACACCCATCAGCCAGCCGGGGAGCACCACCGAGCGGTGTCCTCCAACAGACATCGTGGAGACGGCTTCCTCGAGACCGGCGACCAGGCCGTCGCTACTGCGGTTCCAGACCAGCGGGCCGTAGTAAGGGTTCTTCGATTGGTTGGCCGTGTAGGTGCCCAGGCGCTTGGCGAGGGCCTCTTCCGTCGTGGTCTGGACGCTGCCGTCCAGCTTGCGTATCGTATAGTCGACACGGACATACGGGTAGCTCTCGGCAGAACTGACGCTGGGGCCCGTACCGGGTATATCCTCCAGTATATAGGCGCCCAGTGCCGTGCGGACGGCATCGGGATGGTTCACATGGATCCACGCATCGAGATAAAGCTGGTTGGCATCGTTCACGCCGGTATTCGGGTCCTTGGCGCAGCCGGCCAGGACAAGCGCAGCCAAACTCAGGTATAGTATGGTATTCTTCATATTCATCGGGTTCATTTCTTCCGCATAAATCGTGCCGCCACGTCCTCGAGGAAAGCCTCCGCCTGCGCCGGAGCGGCGATATCCTGCGGAAAGTGAAGTTTGCCGCCTGCGGCGCGCTCGTGGCCGCCGCCGTGGAAGACTTCCGCCGCCAGCCGGTTTGCGGATACGCCCTCCTTGGAACGGATGGACACGCGGAAATGTCCGTCGTCCTCGCGGAGCAGCAGGCTGAGCCGCACCCGGCCGATGCCGAGCGGGAGGTTCACGAAGCCCTCGGTCTCCCCTTCCTGCAGGTCGAAGCGCTCCATGAAGGCGCGGTCGAGGACGATGAACGCCACCCCGTCCGGGGTGATGCGCATCCGCTCCTGCAGGCACGCTCCCATGGCGCGGAGCCGGTTCTCGCGGTAGCTATGGTACAGATGGTCGATCAGGGCATCCCGGTCCACGCCGGCGGCCAGCAGTTCGGAGGCCATCTGCAAGGTGGACGGGAAGACGGAATTGGCGAAATTGTTGGTGTCCGTGGTCATGCCCGTCATCAGGGACGTGAGCACGTCCAGGGGGAGCCGGTCGGCCGTCCCCACGCCGGGCAGGGCCAGCAGCACCTGGTAAAGCAGCTCGCTGGCAGAGGAGATTTCGGACTCGCTGAACACGAGGTCGAAGGATGCCCGCTCCGGGTTCAAATGATGATCGATCAGCACCTTGCGCGCAATCGAATCCAGCAGGGAATCAGCCAGGTCCCCCGCCCGGGAGAATCCGTTCAGGTCCTGGCAGACCAGCAGGTCGCTGCCGGCGATCCAGGCGCAGGCGGCCTCCGCATCGCGGGCGGCGTCGATGACCCCGTCTGCAGGCAGGGCGAAGGCAAGCGAAGCGGGCGCGGAATCCGGCAGCAGCAGGCGCGCATCCAGCCCCCGGCACTGCCGGAGATAGGACAGCATACCCGCGCCGCTCCCGACCGCATCCCCGTCGGGATGCGTGTGTACAACGACGGAAACGCGTTTCGCTGAAGCGAGAAGCGTCTCCAGACGCTGGATATCTGCCGGATCGAAGGCTTGCATATCTTCTAAAAAACTGCGCAAATTTAATAAGAATATTGCATTTGATAAATCATTTTCCTAACTTTGTGGGACTTTGGATATCAAATAAAACTAACCGATACAATGAACAAAGTAGCAAAGATTATCATCGAGGTCGTCCTGCTGGCGGCTATCTGCGGCTTGGTCTATCTGTTGTACAGCAACATCATGAAGCCGGTCAACTTCAACAAGGAGCGTGACGTCCGGCAGGCCGTTGCCGTGCAGCGTCTCAAGGACATCCGCACCCTGCAGGTCGCTCACAAGTCCGTCACCGGCAAGTTCAACTCTTCCATAGACTCCCTCAAGCAGTTCTATGAGTCCGGCCAGATGGAAATCGTGATGCAGATCGGTTCCATGGACGACTCCCTCGCCGTGATGAACACCGAGGCCATCAAGAAGGCCAACAAGAAGCTCAAGCCCGAGCAGCTGACCGAGAAGCTCCAGGAGGCGTATGCCGCCGGCCAGAAGGTCGTGTTCTCCACCGTGACCAAGATCCCGGTGCGCGACACCCTCTTCAACAACCGTCCGGATTTCTGCATCGACTCCCTCAAGTACATCCCGTTCTCCGGCAAGCAGGCCGTTGAAATGGAGTCCGCCGTCAAGATGGTTTCCGGCGTGCCCGTGCCCCTCTTCGAGGCCCGCATGCCCTGGAAGGCTCTCCTCCATGGCATGGACAAGCAGCTCATCATCAACCTGAACGCTGAGAGCCGCGACCTCAACCGCTACGAAGGCCTCCAGGTCGGTTCCATCACCGCCCCGAACAACAACGCAGGTAACTGGGAGTAGTGTTCACCCTCATCCCTTCCCATTTCTTTGACCCTGCGACGGCGCATCAGGCGCTGGCCGAAGTGGCGGATTTGAAGGAAGAGGATGTGGTCGAATACATCGACCTTCCGCAATATGACGCTGTCCTCGTCTTTACCCAAGGCGAGGACAGTGTCGTTGTGGACGGCACCCCGGAGATCTACAAGCTGCTGACGCAGCTGCCCGACTGTCCGGAATACAACAAGATCCTGTGCAGCCTCTGCGACAAACGGCTGCACCTGGCTATCGCCCAGGGCAAGAACCTGATGCTGGCCAACAGCTTCCCTGTCCAGGACTTCACCACGGCGGAGTATTACATCTTCCTGTCCCTGAAGTCGCTTCAGCTGAACCCGGAGATCTCCACCATCTGCTGGCGGACTCCGCTGGACGCGGAAGACGAGATGTCGCTGTACCGTTATTTCAAGGCCGTCGTCACCCTATGAGAATCATCGGCGGCCGCCTCAAAGGCAAACCCATCCAGCCCCCCATGGGCTATGGCGCCAGGCCCACCACGGATTTCGCCCGGGAGGGCCTGTTCAATATCCTCAACAACGAATACGAATTCGAAGACCTGCAGGTGCTCGACCTCTTCGGCGGCACCGGGGCCGTGTCCTATGAATTCGCGTCGCGCGGCGCGCGGCGCGTGTATTGCGTCGAGATGAACCGCGACCATGCCGCCTTCATCCGCCGCGAGGCCGCCCGGCTCGAGCTGCCGGCCGTCACGGCCGTCCACGCCAATGTCTTCGATTTCCTCCCCATCTGCCACGAGAAATTCGATCTCATCTTCGCCGATCCGCCCTATGCCCTCGAGGGGCTGGACACCCTGCCCGACAAGGTCCTGTCGCGGGACCTGCTCCACCCGGGCTGCTATTTCATCCTGGAGCACGGCGACGAGCATTCCTTCATCGGCCATCCGTATTTCAAAAAGGAAAAGACCTACGGCCGCGTGCATTTCAGCTTTTTTGAAAAATAATCGGACCGGGCTGCAACAACCCGGTTCTTTTTTCGTTATATAGTCAGAAAGCATCGGAAATGACACGTCAGGAGATCACGCAATTCTACCAGAGACACCACGGGCGGCTGTACAATATCGCCTGGCGTATTCTGAGAGACGCTGACGAAGCCGAGGAAGCGATGCAGGACACGATCCTGAAATACGTATCCGAAGAACGAGATTTCGCTTCGCAGGAACAAGTGTCCACCTGGCTCGCCCGGACCTGCATCCACGATGCGATCGACCGGCTGCGCAAGCGCAAGCGCCATGAGGCTTTCCTGGAGGACTACGCGCAGGAAGAGGCAGACGAGGCCGCGTCATTCGCCGGCTCAGAGTCGTCATTCGCCGGCTTGACCGGCGAATCTCCCGCCCTCCCGTCCGTCTCCCGGATCAAGGCCGCGATGGACGAACTTCCGGAGCCGTACCGCCTGATCCTCAACCTCGTGCTGATCGAGGGACTGGATTACGAGGAGATCGCCGCGCTGACCGGCAAGAAGGAACCCACGCTCCGCTCGCTGTACTCCCGCGGCCGAAGCAAACTGATGAAACTATTGAACGACAAGATATGACCGAACTCGAGAAATACATTCGCGACAACGCCGCCGCCTTCGATACGGAATCTCCCGCCGAAGGTCACGAAGCGCGCTTCCTCGCCCGGATGGACGAAGCATCCGCAGCCGACGTGGCACGGCGGTCAACGGACCCTGCCGTGCGAGAGCGTCGTGGAGGGCGGAGCTGGAATTGGTTTTTCGGCAAACTTGTCCGAAAAATAATTCCAGGCCGCCCGCTGGGAGCAGGCAGGTCCCAAAAGACCGCCATCCGTTCCGCTGCCTGGGCACCTGCCCTCGCGCTGGCCTGCGCCCTGCTGCTGGTACTCGTCATCCGCCCCGGCGACCCCTTCCGCGGCGTCTCCAACGAGCCCGAGGCCATCTACCTGGCCTACATGGACCGCGTGGCCGACCTCTACCAGGCCCTGCCCCTCGAGGACGGCACCCTGCAGGAAATCACTGAAGAAGCGGATCCCCTCTTCGCCCAGCTGCCCGATAACATCTCCTCCCGGCAGCGCGGCCGCATCCTGAAAAACCATTACGGCGAACTGCTCGCCGCTGCCAGACAACTTAAAAACAATCAATAACGATGAAACGATTCTTCACCCTTCTCGCGACGGCGCTGCTCGCCGTCCTTCCCCTCTCCGCCGCCCAGACGACGGAACCCGTCAAGAACGAGACCAAGGAATACAAACTCAGCGGCTTCTCCGGCCTGGAGGTGTCCTGGATCTACAAAGTCGAGCTCACCCAGTCCTCCCGCTACGCCGTCAGTGTGGAAGCGCCTGATTTCCTGATGGAATATGTCCTTGTCGAAGTCCGCAACGGCCGCCTCATCCTCGGTGTGGGCGAAATGCCGAACGACGTCCGCCGCCGTGTCGAGAAGAACGGCAACCACTACGATGTCCGCGCGTATGTCAGCATGCCTGAGCTGAGCTCCCTCCAGGCGTCCGGCGCATCCAGGCTCACGGTCCGGGGCGAGTTCTCCACGCGGAAGCCCTTCGAGCTGAGAGCCAGCGGCGCCTCGCAGGTGCGTGACCTCTCCGTGAAGGCCCCCTCGGCCGACATCGAGGTCTCCGGCGCTTCGAAGGTGTTTGACCTGAACGGCAAATTCGACAAGTTCTCCCTCCGCGGCAGCGGCAGCGCGAACATCACGATGGCCGGCGATGCCAAAACGGTCGATCTGCGGCTCTCCGGCGCCTCAAAACTTTCTCTCAAGGGCAAACTCGGCGACGTGGACCTGCAGGGTTCGGGCGCTGCCAACACCGAACTCGATGGCAGCATCGAATCCCTTACTGCCGAAGGCTCCGGCTCCACCAAGCTGCTCGCCAACCGGGCTCCCGCCCGACGCGTGAGGATCAGCCTCTCCGGCGCCTCCAACGCCATGATCGAAGTCCGCGAAGAGCTCAGCGTCAACCTCTCCGGCGCCTCCAAGCTCAACTACCATCCGGGCCCGGCCCTGCGCATCACGAGCCAGTCCATTTCCCGCGCCTCCACCCTCTCCAGCTTCTAGCCGTTTTTCGCAACGTACAACATATCAATAGTTTATGAAAGTAACCGGGTTCCAAAGCGCCCGGTTACTTTTGTATCTAATTATCAATCAATAACATACTGAAAACAGCAATCCTGCGGCACGTCCTTTTTCCTTGTGAGCTATAATCAATTGAATAATGGTAGATTACAGTTTCACATTACCCCATTTTCGTGGGGAGTATAAATCCATAACAACCTAACACACAATTACTTCCAGCTCACAGCATTTTTCCATTATTGGGACTGGGACTGGAGCCACCTCCCATTACGGTAGTCGGCGCCTCCCGCCAGGTGTTTGATGTGCCGATCGGGCAGTTGGCAGAACTGGATGTGCTTGGGGGCACCGCCGCCGGAATATACGCTTTCCGGCGGCTGCCGCAGGACGCTGCGCGAGCTCTTCGGTGGGCTCGCTCGCGCCCGCGGCTGCCCAGGCGTGAGCGGGGCGGGCAGCTACCACACTGGCCGGCAACGAGCACTCCGCGTCGAGCCCTCAAAAGCTCGAAAGCGGAGATCGCTCGTAACCGCCGGGCGCGCGCCAGGCGGTGGTGCCAGGTCCTGCCCACCCTCGACACTTCCCCCCCCCAGGGGCTAAAACACCCCAATTTGCCCCTGGCAACCAGATTTTGAAGTCACCAGGGGCGCTGAGGCTTTGTTTTGCCCCTAGCGGACAGAAATAGACCGGTTTTTCTGGCAGGTCCCCTGATTCGCCGGTCAGAGCCGGTTTGGAGCGAAGCGAAGTCCGCACCAGCGGACCGGCCGGCCCCGGGTATTTGGCCAAAGGTCAAATACGGAAAGGGGTTTATGGCCGCAAGGGGTTACAGGGGGCGGAGCCCCCTTCATAGATAGGTCCGGGGAGCCCCCCGTCATGAAAAAGCCGCTGCACGGATGTCGTGCAGCGGCTTTCTTGGGCAATGGACGCAAAACCCTATTTTGCGTCCATCGCCTGGCAGGCGGTGATGGCGATCATCTTGTAGACGTCGTCCACCGAGCAGCCGCGGCTGAGGTCGTTGACCGGCCGGGCAATACCCTGGAGGATGGGGCCGATGGCGTCGGCCTCACCGAGACGCTGGATAAGCTTGTAGGCGATGTTGCCGACCTCGAGGTTCGGGAACACCAGGACGTTGGCGTTGCCGGCGATATCGGAGCCGGGGGCCTTCTTCTTGCCCACGGACGGCACCAGGGCGGCGTCAGCCTGGAGCTCGCCGTCGACCTTGAGGGCCGGATCGAGCTGCTTCGCAAGGGCGGTCGCCTCGACCACCTTGTCCACCACCTCATGCTTGGCGGAGCCCTTCGTGGAGAAGGACAGCATCGCCACGCGCGGATCGGCGAAGCCGGCCACGCTCTTGGCGGTCTGCGCCGTGCAGACAGCGATCTGGGCGAGCTGCTGGGCATCCGGCGCCGGGGTCACGGCCACATCGCCGATGACCAGCACGCCGTTCTCGCCGTACTGCGGGGTCTTGGTGATCATCAGCATGGCGCCGCTCACGCAGGTGATGCCGGGGGCGCACTTGATGATCTGGAGGGCCGGACGAAGGGTCTCGCCGGTCGTGGAGAGCGCACCGCTGATCTGGCCGTCGGCGTCGCCGCTCTTGATGATGAGGCAGCCGAAATAGAGGGGATCCAGCACCGTCTTGGCTGCGATCTCGGGCGTCATACCCTTGTTCTTGCGCAGCTCATAGAGCAGATTCGCATACTCGGCGGTCTTTTCGCTGGTCGCGGGATCGATGATCGTAGCCTTGTCGATGTGCTTCAGGCCGAGCTCGGCGGCATAGGCGAGGACTTTCTCGCGATTGCCGATCAGGATGATGTCGGCGAGGCCGTCGGCAATGGCGCGGTCGGCCGCCGTGATGGTACGCTCCTCGAAGGATTCCGGGAGCACGATGCGCTGCTTGTTGGACTGGGCACGCGCGATAATCTGGTCAATGAGGGTAGACATAAGACGGTATTAGTTTTCGAGTTCGGTGACAATGTGCATCGTGTCACGGGCGATGACCAACTCTTCGTTGGTCGGGATCAGGGCCACCTTGACGGTGGAATCCGGGGCGGAGATGATGGTTTCCTCGCTGCGGGCGCCGTCGTTGGCGTCGATGTCGATCTTGACACCCATGTAGGACAGGTTCTCGCAGATGTGGCGGCGCAGGCGCGGGTTGTTCTCGCCGATGCCGGCCGTGAAGACGATGAGGTCCACGCCGTTCATCTCGGCGATGTAAGAGCCGACATTCTTAATGGTATCGTAGGTCAGCTTCTTGAGCACGATCTTGGCGCGGGCGTCGCCGGCCTTGGCCAGGGCGTCCATGTCGCGCAGGTCGGAGCTCTTGCCGGACAGGCCGAGGAAGCCGCTCTTTTTGTTCATGACCGTCGTCATCTCGTCGGGGGACAGGCCTTCCTTCTTCATGATGTACGGGATGATGTTGGCGTCGATGTTGCCGCAGCGGGTGCCCATGATCATGCCCTCGAGCGGGGTAAAGCCCATGGAGGTGTCCACCACCTTGCCGTCCTTGATGGCGGTCACGGAACTGCCGTTGCCGAGGTGGCAGGTGATGATCTTGGAATGGGCGAGGTCCAGTCCGGCGAGCTTGGCGCCGCGCTGGGAGACATACTGGTGGGAGGTGCCGTGTGCGCCGTAACGGCGGACGCGGTACTTCTCATAATATTCGTACGGGAGGGCGTACATGTAGGCGTACGGCTCCATCGTCTGGTGGAAAGCGGTATCGAAGGTCACGACCTGCGGCACGTCGGGAAGGACGTGCGAAATGGCATGGATACCGAGCAGGTGGGCCGGGTTATGCAGCGGGGCGAAGTCGCAGCAGATCTCAATCTTCTTCAGCACATCCTCGCTCACGAGGGTGCTCCCGGAGAAGAAATCCGCACCCTGCACGATGCGGTGGCCGACCGCCTCGATGTCGTCGAAGCTGGAGAGCACGCCGTGCTCCGGATCCACGAGGGCGTCGAGGACGAGTTTCATGCCGACCTTGTGGTCGGGAATGGGCTGCGTCACCGTGAACGGCTCCTTGCCGGTGGGCTTGTGGGTCAGGCAGCCGTCGGGGAGGCCGATTTTCTCGACCAGGCCCTTGGCCAGCAGGTCATACACGTCGTCGTTCTTCATGTCCAGCAACTGGTACTTGACAGAAGAACTTCCGCAATTGATAACAAGGATAATCATATTGGTTTCGGTTTCTTTGACTTTAGCATGCAAAATTAAGAAATAATGCGTACTTTGGCAAAGAATTCGATTGAAATGGTCGTGCAGAGAGACATCGTGGCGATTTCAATCCCTTTTACAGCAGGAGTGGCACTGGCGGCATGTTTGCCGTCCGGGGGTGATGCGCCCTATTGGGCCGCCGCGGGCAGCAGTCTCGCGGCGACGGCCCTGTTGGTGCCCGACGCCGGGCGGCGCCGGATCGCCACGCTTTTCCCCTTCCTGTTTCTGTGCCTGGGCATCTTCTGCCACTGCTCCGCCACGCTGTCCGTCCCACTGCGGCCGGCGTCCCGGGCGGGACGGGCGCTCGGAGGACTGCTGCGCGCCATTGACGGCGCGGAATTCCCCCATGGGAGCACCGCCGCCCTGCTGAAGGCCCTGCTCGCCGGGCAGCGCGACGGACTGGACCGGAAGATCGTCGCGGCCTTCCGCGCCGCCGGCGCGTCTCACATCCTGGCCCTGTCCGGACTGCACCTGGGCATCCTCTACGGAATCCTGCATGGCGCCCTGGCCTGGATGGGGCGGAGCCGGGTCGCGACCCTCGTGCGCAGCCTCATCCAGGTGGGATTTGCGGGCGCCTACGTCGTCATGACGGGCGGATCGCCTTCGCTGGTGCGCGCCTTCCTGTTCATCCTGCTGAACGAATTGTCCCGGCTCCTGCCGGGGCGCCGGCGCCGTCCGCTGAACATCTTCTGCGCCGCGCTGACCATTCAGCTGGCCCTCCGGCCGGACGTCATCACGAACCTGGGATTCCAGCTTTCGTACCTGGCGATGCTCGGCATCGTGCTCGTCTTCCCGCGGCTCGACGCCTGGTTCCCCGGCGGGCGTTTCAACCCGCTGCGCCGCATCTGGAGCGCCGTCGCGCTGACATGCTCCTGCCAGCTGTTCACGGCGCCGCTCGTGTGGATGCGCTTCCGCAGTTTCCCGAAATACTTCCTGATCACCAACCTCGGTGCCCTGCCCCTGACGGAACTCTTCATCCTATCCTCCCTGCCCGTGCTGATCCTGGGCGGAAGTTGCCCGGAAGGCATAAAAAAACTGGCCGACATACTCGGCCAGTTACTCTTGCAATTTCTCGGGACGGTGGCGTCTATTCCCTGACGCAGCGCACCGAAGCGGCGAAATCCGTCTTGGACATGCGGCCGCGGTAGATGATATCCTTTTCCTGATAAATGTAACGGCAGACGCCCAGGCCGTTCTCCTCGTCGGAGGTCCAGAAAACGGCGTAGGTGTACGTGCCGTCGAAGATGCCGCCGGCCCGGTAGCCCACGGGCATCGCGGAGAAGAGGAACTCGTCGGAGATCTTCACCTCCCGCCAGTATTCCCACATCTTGGTGCCGTTGAAGTAGAGGTCTCCCATCATTTTGCCGGCCAGGCCTTCGATGTCCTCCCCGGCTTCGGCGCCGGACTGCATCGCGGTCCACTCGGCATCCGTCGGCAGGCGCCAGCCGAACGGGCAGGCATCCTGCGCCTCTTCCCAGGTGTAGTAGCGGCCGAAGACGTCCGTCATGATCTCACAGTCGTCGTAAGGACGGCCGGATTCGTCCCAGGCCAGGTTCTGGCGCATCCAGTCAAGGTCGCCGATGGTGGTATAGTAGTATTCCCGGAAGTCGCGAAAATCCGTAAATGTGCCGGACGTGGCCGGATCGAAATGGGTGATGGATCCGTCGCCGGACAGACCGGGCAACACGATGACGGACTGGGCCGAAGCCACGGAACCCGTATACTTCGAATCCTTCGGGGCGAACCCGCCGAAGGAAAGCTTGACGGTCTCCAGTGCATCCGGGGCAGTATAGGTGTAGATGTGCTTGCGGATGATGCCGTCGGCCGTAACCAGGGTGTCGGACACTTTCCGGTAGGCGTCATAGAAATAATACCCGATCGTCTCGCCGGCCGGATTGATGAGGGTCATCATCGTATCGACCTGGAAGGACTTGCTCTCTCCGGGCTGCATGTAATGCGGCAGGGAAAGGGCGACGTAGCCGTCCATATACTTGATTTCCGTATCTTCTTTCTTGCAACCCGGCAGGACCGCCAGGATGGCGGCCAGCACGGAGGGAAGCAGGATTCTGAGCAACTTCATACTTTCTCGACTTTCAATTTGCAAATATGCGCAAAAATGCGCGAAAAACCGCTAACTTTGTGCAAATACTTTGCCGAAGCGATGAAACACCGCATTATTTTTTCCGTTCTGCTGTTCGCCTGCATCCTTTCCGGATGCCGGCAGGGCAAATACGTGACGTTCTCGGGCTACGCCCAGGGAGGCACCTACACGGTCAAGGCCGACCTGACCGGCGTCACCGTCCCCGTCCGCACGATCCAGCAGACCATCGATGCCTTACTGGACACGATTGATTTCAGCCTTTCGGGTTATAATAAGAATTCCCTGCTCTCCCGCTACAACGCCGGAGAGGAGATCGTCCCCAACCAATGTTTCCACGAAGTGAAGACGCTCGCCGAGCGCTACCGCACCGAGACAGACGGTGCTTTCGACGCCGCCAGCGGTCCGCTGTTCGACATCTGGGGCTTCGGCTTCACCACGGACAGCCTGCCGGATCCGGAACGCGTCCAGGCCGCCCTGGCCGCCTGCAAGGAGGAGAAGGTGCTGAATTTCAATGCCATCGCCCAGGGCTACACTTGCGACTTCGTGGCGGGCTACCTGCATTCCATCGGCGTACACAATATGCTGGTGGACATCGGAGAGATCTTCTGCGAGGGTGTCAATCCCGCCGGCAAGGGATGGACCATCGGCGTGGACAACCCCGTGGACGGGAACAACACGCCCGGAAAGGACCTGCGCAACATCTGGCAGTCCGACGGACGCGCCTGCGGCATCGTCACCTCCGGCAACTACCGGAAATTCTACATCAAGGACGGCAAGAAATACGCCCACACGATCGATCCGCGCACCGGTTATCCGGTCACGCACGACCTGCTGAGCGCCACCATCGTGGCCCCGAGCGCCACGGAAGCCGACGCCCTGGCGACGGCCTGCATGGTGATCGGGCCTGAGCAGGCCCGCGCCCTGATCGAATCCCGCCCGGAACTGGAAGGCTACCTCATCACCTCGGAGGGAACCTGGATGTCCGACGGCTTCGCCGCACAGGCTTTGTGGACGGATATTCAGTGAAAATGATTATCTTTGTGAATTACTGATTTTTTGCAAGACATGGATCTGAACGAAACTTCCCATAAACTGGATTACAACACCTCCCGCGAGAAACTCACCATGCCGGAGTACGGCCGCAACGTGCTCAAAATGGTGGAGCAGCTCAAGGAAATTCCCGACCGGGAGAAGCGCACCGAGCAGGCGCGCGCCGTCGTGAAAGTGATGGAACTCCTCAACCCGCAGGTGCACAGCCTGGACAATTTCGAGCACAAGCTCTGGGATCACCTCTATATGATCGCCGGCTTCGACCTGGACGTGGATTCCCCCTATCCCTGCCCCGTGGCGGAGACCTTCACCACCGACCCCGTCCCCATTCCCATGAAGGGGACGCGCATCCGGGCGTTCCACTACGGGCGCAACATCGAGAGCATCATCAACCTGCTCTGCGAGCAGCCGGACGGCGAGGTGAAAACGGAAATGATACGCTCGCTCGCCATCTACATGCGCACCCAGTACCTGATCTGGAACAAGGACAGCGTGGCCGACGAGACGATCTTCGCCGACATCGAGAAGATGTCCGACTACCGCCTCAAGGTGCCCGAGGGCCTCAGCCTGAGCAAGATCGCCGGCGACGCCAATTTCTCGCGTCCGGGCATGGGCATCAACGTGGGCCAGCCGGGCAACGGACAGCGCAACCGGCAGCGTAAGAACAACTTCAAAAGGTCATACAAGAAGAAATGAGAATCTGGCAATCCTGGGACGAAGAAGAGCGGGCCGCAGCCGTGCGGATCGCGGGTCTGTGCGTCGCTGCGCTGACCCTCTTCATCTTTATTTCCACCTTCTCCTATCTCTTCCACTGGCGGGAGGACATGAGCCTGCTGGGCGACCCAGACGCCATGCAGGCGGGACGCGCCGTGGGCAATGTGGCCGGCAAACTCGGTTTCAGGACCGGGCACCTGCTGGTGGCGAACCTCTTCGGCCTGGGCAGTTTCGCCCTGCTGATCATCCTGACGGCCGTTTCCGTGCGCCTGCTGGCGCACCGCTGGCCGTATTCGCTGATCAAGACCACCCTCATCGCGCTCTTCGGCGCCTTCCTCTCCTCGCTCGTGCTCGCCTTCATCGGCAAGCGCGCCGGGCTGAGTCTCCTGTTCGGAGGCGGCCTGGGCGGACGCTGCGGCGCGGCGGCTGTCGATTGGTCGGAGAACCTCTTCGGTCTCATCGTGACGGGGCTTTTCCTCGTCATCCTGATGGCCGCCTTTCTCTTCTTCGCCTCCAAGCGCTTCAACCGTTGGTTCGCTTCGATCGGCGTGAAGAAGCCGAAGCCGGAGAACCCCGATGCGCCTACGGAGAACCCTGAGACCCCTTCGGAGAATCCCGACACCCCTGTCGTCATTCCGGACACCCCTGTCGTCATTCCGGACGAAGATCCGGAATCTCCCGGCATAGAGGATATCACCGATACGCTTCCGGACGACATTTTCGGCGGACCGGATTCGCCAATCAAGTCGGCGAATGACGGGAAAAAGCCGGCGAATGACGAAGTCAAGTCGGAAAATGACGGAAAGGAGCCGGCCTCCGAGGGCGGTTTCGAAATCGTCGCGGACACCGGCCTCGAGGCCGAGCAGGTCGTGGACCTCACCCCGATCGATAACCGCCTCGACCCGCCGGACGGCCTGCCGAAATACCAGTTCCCGTCGCTGGACCTGCTGGAGAGCTATGCCAGCGGCCGCCGGGAAGTGTCCACCGAGGAGCTCACGCGCAACAACAACAAGATCCGCGCAGCCCTCGCCAACTACAAGATCCAGGTCAACGACGTCAAGGCCATCGTAGGTCCGACCGTCACCTTATATAAGGTTTACCCGGCTCCGGGCGTCAAGATCGCGGACATCAAGAAACTCCAGGAGGACATCGCCCTCTCGCTCAACGCCAAAGGCGTGCGCGTCGTGACCCTGTCCGACTCCGTCGGCATCGAGGTGGCCAACGACTTCGCCTCCATCGTGCCGCTCAAGGCCCTGCTCAACGACGACGCCTTCCGCAACAGCAAGGCGGACCTGCCCGTCGCCATCGGCTACACGATCACCCAGAAGGTGCGCGTATTCGACCTCGCCGACGCACCGCACCTGCTCATCGCCGGTGCCACCAAGCAGGGTAAGTCCGTGGGGCTCAACATCATCGTGTCCTCGCTGCTCTACAGCAAACACCCTTCGGAGCTGAAGTTCGTTTTCATCGATCCGAAGATGGTCGAGTTCTCTGCCTACGGCCAGTTGCTCAAGCACTACCTGGCCGTGCTGCCCGACTCCGCCGACGAGGACGAGGAGCGCAACAACGCCATCGTCAAGAAGCCCAAGGACGCCGAGAAGGTCCTCCGCTCCCTCTGCACCGAAATGGACGACCGCTACGAGCTGCTGAGCAAGGCGGGCGTGAACAAGATTACCCTCTACAACGAGAAATACAAGGAACGCAAGCTGCGGCCGGATCACGGCCACAGGTTCCTGCCCTACATCGTGGTCGTGGTCGACGAGTATGCCGATCTCACCATGACCACGGGCGCCTCCCCGGATGCGCGCGCCGCCAGCCGGAGCATCACCAACTCCATTATCCGCCTGGCCCAGAAGGGCCGCGCCGCCGGCCTCCACGTAATCCTCGCGACGCAGCGTCCTTCGGTGGACGTCATCTCCGGTATCATCAAGAGCAACTTCCCGATGCGCATCGCCTTCCGCGTGGCGTCCCGCGTGGACTCCATGACCATCCTCGACGCCCCCGGCGCCGAGAAGCTGATCGGCCGCGGCGACATGCTCTTCTCCGCCGGCATTGACTCCGAGCGCATCCAGTGCGGCTTCATCGACGGCAAGGAGATTGACGCGATCACCGAATTCATCGGCGAGCAGATCGGCTACGGCCGCTGCTACAACACCCCGTACTACCTCCCGTCCCCGGAAGAGCCGGGTGCGGAAGGCGGCGAAGGCGGCATGGTGGACATGTCCAAGGTGGACGAGCGCTTCGAAGAAGCCGCCAAGATGGTGGTCCTGAGCCAGCGCGGCTCCACCTCCGACTTGCAGCGCAAGCTCGGCATGGGCTATGCCAAGGCCGGCCGCGTCATGGACCAGCTCGAGGCCGCCGGCATCGTCGGACCGCAGGAGGGCTCCAAGCCCCGCCAGGTCCTCGTCCCCGACCTCAACACGCTCCAGCCCATCCTGGACGCTTTCCTGCACCGATAATTAATAATCACGATAAAAACCATTGCATTATGAACAGACTAGCCACCCTTCTCCTTTCATTGTTTATTTTCCCGCTTGCCGTTCTGGCGGCCGGAAAGGCTGAGTATATCAGCGAAGTGAAACTCATCGGAGGCAGCTCCGACGAAGTTTCCTCCCTGAAGTCCACCGCCCAGCGACAGGGTTGGACTGTCATAGAAAGCAACCTCAACGCCGGTGCGGGAGGAGATGTCATCTACCTCTGCTACAAGACCACCACAGGCAGCGACTATATCACGGACCTGTACCTGAGCTCGTCCGCCAATCCCGTCGCCTCTTCCATCACCGTCAACGGGCGCTCCTACAAACTCTGCCCCAACGAAGGCGGCAGCCATTTCACCGACATCAAAGGCGACCTCAACAGTCACGCCGGTGGCGATGACATCCATATCTATTATACGAAAGACAGTTTCAGCGACAAACGCGCCGTCACCGAAATCTGGTTCAACGCTTCCTCCAGCGGCGCCGTAGGCAAGGATAGCAGCGATTCCGCCTATGACCTCAACAAAGGCGCCGGCGGCGACGACATTTTCATGCACTTCTCCACGACCACCGGTTCTTCCGCCTCAAAAGGGCCGTCGAAAAGCTCGAAAGGAGAATGCATCTCCGAGATAAAACTCATCGGCGGCAATTCCGACGAAGTTTCCTCCCTGAAGTCCACCGCCCAGCGACAGGGTTGGACCGTCATTGAAAGCAACCTCAACGCCGGTGCGGGAGGCGATGTCATCTACCTCTGCTACAAGACCACCACGGGCAGCGATTATATCACGGACCTGTACCTGAGTTCAGGCGCCAATCCCGTTTCCTCTTCCATTACCGTCAACGGACGCTCCTACAAACTCTGCCCCAACGAAGGCGGTAGCCATTTCACCGACATCAAAGGCGACCTCAACAGCCACGCCGGCGGCGATGACATCCACATCTATTATACGAAAGACAGTTTCAGCGACAAGCGCGCCGTCACCGAAATCTGGTTCAACGCTTCCTCCAGCGGCGCCGTAGGCAAGGACAGCAGCGGTTCCGCCTATGACCTCAACAAAGGCGCTGGCGGCGACGACATCTTCATGCATTTCTCGACCAAATAATAGATGAAAAGATTTTTGCCCACCCTGATTGCTGTGGCACTGCTGGCGGCCCCCGCCACGGCGTGCGGCCAGGTTGTATACGTTCCGGAAGATATCCATTTCCAGGCGCCGCAGGTGCCGGAATTCATCGAGTATGCCGGCCAGACCTACCGTTTCGACCGGCCGGACCTCTACGAGCGCATGGACCGCGAACTGATCGCCTTCACCTACGGGCATACCAACTCCCTGCTGATGCTCAAGCGCGCGGAAAGGATGTTCTCCATTGTCGTGCCCATCCTGAAGAAGAACGGCGTGCCTGAGGACCTGAAATACCTGATGGCCATCGAGTGCAACCTGGACCCCAAGTCCGTCTCCACGGCAGGCGCGGCCGGTCCCTGGCAGTTCCTCAAGGCCACCGGGCGCTCCTACGGCCTGGAAGTCGCCGACGAGGTGGACGAGCGTTTCCATATCGAGAAATCGACCGAAGCGGCCTGCAAGTATCTCAAGGAGGCCTATGCGAAATACGGCGACTGGATGACGGTCGCGGCCAGCTACAACGCCGGCCAGGGCGGCATCTCCCAGCGCATCACGAACCAGCGGCAGAAGAAGGCCATGGACCTGTTCCTTCCCGCCGAGACTTCCCGCTACATGTTCCGCATCCTGACGGCAAAATACTTCTTCGAGCATCCGGAGGCGTTCGGCTTCCACGTCGAGGATTCGTACACCTATCCGGAAATTAAGGAAACGGTCACCGTCAGCGAGGCCATCCCGAACCTCACGGATTTCGCCGAAGAGCACGGCACCACCTATTTCTTCCTGAAAGAGGCCAACCTCTGGCTGCGCAGCGACAAACTGACCAACAAGGCAGCCAAGACCTACAAGATCGTCATTCCGAAGTAGCTACCGCAGATCCGTGACGACCCAGGAAGCGTCCAGCGACGCGGTGTCGAAGCGGAACGCCGACAGGTCGTCCAGCAGCGGCAGGTATTTCAACCCGGTGATTTTCAGTTCCGAGAGCGCGTCGCGATAGGCCACGAGCTCCGCCAGGCCGTCCGCCGGCTCGATATAAACTTCCTTCGAAGCGGGATCCACCGTCCAGCGCGTCGTACCGTCGGAATAGATTTCCATGCCGTTCCCCTTGGCGCAGTAGCAATCGCCCTGGACGACCAGGTCGCCCGAGAGCTTCACGGGCGTGTCTTCCGTGTACGTGCAGTCGTAGTGCAGGGACACGCGCTCGCTCTGCAGGTGCGCCGCGATCTCCGCCAGTTGCGACTGGGCTGCCGCCGCGAAGGGCAGCAGCAGGACCAGCAGCAGGGTTATCCATTTGTGTTTCAACATACTTGTTCCGTTTTTCCGTCAGGGACATACCAAAGGTATGCTCCCCTCACCGTATAGCCAAGTTCGTGCCAGAGCCGGGCGTAGCGCGCCACCTGCCCGCGGTAGGATTCGTGCTCACCGCCGAACTTGAAGTCCACCACCGTCACTTCGCGGCCGCGCAGGATCACGCGGTCGGGACGGAATTCGCGGCCGTATTTGTCATAGAGCGTGCGTTCGTTGAGCACCCGGATCTCCGGCCCGGAGGCCTCCGGGAACCATTCCGGATGCGCGGCAATCCCCTCCTCCAGCAGCTTCCGCGCCGCTTCGCCGCCCGCGGCATCCAGCTTGCCGTCGCGCACGGCGTCGCGCACCGCCCGTTCCAGGTCGGAGGGCCGGAGCACCTCCGAGAGGATGTCGTGCAGCACGATGCCGCGCAGGCGCGGGGATGCGTCCGGCCCGACGCGGCCGTCCTCGCCGAAAAAGTCGTCCGCCTCCTGCGAGGGCGTCAGCCGCCCGTCCAGCGGGATGGAAGGATAATTTCCCGCGAACGGCAGCGGAGCGGGGGTCGTTTCCTCCTCGCGTTGCGAGAAATCATAGGGCCGCCCGGTACGGTACGCCTCCTCGCCGCCCAGGAAATGATAAAGGATCTCGGAGAAATTGCCGTACTTCGGCGTTCCCTTCCCCAGCGATTCGCGGCAGCCCTTGGTCGGGAGATCCGCAATCACGTGCAGGCTCTTGCCCGCCCGCGTCAGCGCCACGTAGAAGACATTGAGGTTGTCCACCAGTTGCAGCTGCTCCTCACGCTCCACCGCCGGGGCGAAGAGACTCGCGCCGGCGAGGCTGCCCAGTTCGACCGGATAGATGCCGGCTACCTCCGGGCTGAACGGCGTCCGGGCCGTGTCCAGACGGCACCAGTGAACGTCTGACTTATAGAGTTTGACCTTCTCGGCGAAGGGGAAGATGACGTGCGGGAACTCGAGGCCCTTGGATTTGTGTATGGTCAGCACGCGGACGGATGAGGCGTTCTCGGGCGAGCCGATGCAGAGATCCTTCTCCTCCCAGTGCTTGAGGTAGTAGCGGAGGTTGTTGCCGTTGGTCTGCACCCAGCTCTGCAGGTCGTCCATGAAGGCCTGGACAAAAAGCGTCTGCCCCTCGAACGAGGCCGGATCCCATGCCTGCATGGCGCGCAGCAGCGCTTCGCAGAAGTCCACCAGCGAATGGTATTCCTCCGGGAAGGTCAGGCCCATCGAGTCGGCCAGGAAGCGGCCGATGCCGTCGTCCGGGTTCTCGTAGCAGCTGAGCAGCGACACCAGGCGGCGCACCACCGGGGAGCTCTTGAGCAGAAGCGAATCGTCGGAGATGACGGGAATGCCGTTGGCCACCAGTTCCGCGGCGATCGCGGAGCCTTCCTTCCTGCCGCGCACCAGCACAGCGATGTCGTTCCATTCGGCGTGCTGCGCACGCGCCTGCCGGATGGAGGAAACCACCTCCGCGAGCTGGTCCTCGCAGAAGCTCACCTGCACGCAGCCCTCCTGCGCGTCCTGCTTCATCGGCGTCTGCTTTACGTCGGCGTAGATATCCTGCAGGCCCAGCAGCCCGGCGGCATAGGGGAAGAAGCGGTTGTTGAAGCCAATCACGGCGCGCGTGCTGCGCCAGTTGCCCGTCAGGGTCTCGATTTCCGCCTCCGGGAAGGCCTGCTGCACCTCGCTGCCGAGCAGCTTCCAGTCGGAATCGCGGAAGCGGTAGATGCTCTGCTTGACATCGCCCACGATGAGGTTGCCGCCCTGACCCGCCTCGCTCTCGCGGAGCAGCGGCAGGAAGTTGTCCCACTGGATGTGGGAGGTGTCCTGGAACTCATCCAGCAGGAAATGCTCGTAGCGGACGCCCAGTTTCTCATAGACGAAGGGCGTGTCCGAACCGCCGATGATGTCGCGCAGGAGCGTGTTGGACTCGTCCAGGCACATCACGTTCTTCTCGGCCATCAGCGCGTCGAATTCGCGGTAGAATTCACCCGCCAGGCCCAGCTTGGAGAGCAGCCCGTCCAGGATCCACGCCGTGCAGTAGACGGGATAGGATTCGTCGAAGAGCGCCGCCAGTTCGGGCACCTTCTTGAACAGGGTCTTCTTGTTCTTCGGGCTGAGCACCTCGCCAGGCACCACGGGATAGCCCAGTTTCTGCGCCCGTTCCGTGAAGGCGCTGAGAATCGCGCGGCACTCCAGCCGGATCTGCTTCAGGCGCTCCTTGCCGAAGGCTTCGCGTCCGTCGACGCCCAGCTGCTCGGCGAGTTCGCGGAACTCGTCGTTCTTGAGCAGTTTGCCGATCTCCTGCAGGCCTTCGTCCACCTGGAAGCGGCGCCCCTGCGCCAGCGTATCGGCGAGCCGGTCGCGCAGCCAGGCCAGCAGCTCCCGGTCCTCTTCGGTCAGCGAATCGAGGATGCGGTCCATCGCCTCGGCGATCAGCGAATCCTTGTCCAGCTCGATCTGATAGTCGGCGAACTGCCCGATCTCGCGGGAGAAGGCCTTGAGCGTCTGCTGGAAGAAGCGGTCGATGGTGCTGATGGAGAAGGCGCCGTAGTCGTGGAGCATCTCGGTGAGCAGGGCCTGCGCCCGGGGATTGCTCTCTGCGAGCCGCGCGAGGTCGCGCAGGATGCGCGCCTTCATCTCGGCCGTGGCTTTGTTGGTGAAGGTCACCGCCAGGATATGCCGGTACGGATGCGGCTCGCTGCTGGCCAGCAGCAAGTCGATATAGGTCTTGGACAGACGGTAGGTCTTGCCCGAACCGGCGCTGGCTTTCAGGATCTTCATCGGCCGCAGATATTTTTAAAGTCACACCACTGGCAGGATTTCGCGTCGTCCGTCCGGCGGAAGGGCACGGACGGGTCAGCGATCTCGGCGAGCAGGCCGTCCAGCCGCTCCGCCATCAGGGAAAGGAAGCGCCCGTTGAGCGCGACGGTCTCGATTTCCCGGACGAAAAGCCGGGAGGTTTGGTAGATGGAATTCACGATGCGGCAGCCCTGCACCCGGGAATCTCCGGCCACGAAGCGGTCGTAGAGGTAGAGCTGCAGGGCGATCTTGGGCCGCTTGCCGTTGTCCGGGCCGAAGAGTTTCTCCACCACGGCGTCGGCATTCTCTTCCGTGATCAGGAAATCCTCGTCGGTCACCTTGCCGGTCTTGTAGTCCACCACGCGCACCTCGCCGGGCACGATGCTGTCCAGGCGGTCGATGAAGCCGATGAAGCGGAAGCCGCCGATCTCGAGGTAGCGGGGCTTTTCCAGGTCGAGGATGGTGATGCTGTCCTGCCCGGCCGCCGCGAGTTGCTCCAGGTCGCGCTCGATCGTTTTACGGACATAGCTGCAGACCAGGTCCTCGAAGAGGATGTTGCGTCCGCTCAGCTCGAAGCTGTGCAGGGCTTCCAGCATGTAGTGCCGCACCGTTTCGCGGACACGGCCGTCCTTCAGCAGCGCCTCCAGATAGGCGCGGGACACCTGCTGGTCCGGGGTCTCGTACAGCGCCTGCATCGTCTTGTGGAAGACGTTGCCGATGTCGTTGGCTTCCAGCGCCTCCGCCACTTCCTCCTGCTCCTTAAGCCCACGGACGCTGTGGTAGTAGAAGCGCGCCGGGCAGTCCAGGTAGCTCTGCAGGGCCGAGGCCGACAGGTACTTCTCGCGCAGGATGCGGAGGTCTTCCTCCGTCTTGGGAATCTGGCTTTCGTCGTCCGGGGTGCTGATCTCCGCCTGCATCACGTAGCGGGTGAGCGGCGCATGGAAATGCAACTCCAGTTGCTTGATGTAGCGGCTCTCCTCGCCACCCTTCACGCCTTCCGTGCGGGAGTCGAAGAGCAGCCAGACCTGCCTCGCGCGGCGTATCATCCGGTAGAAATAATAGGCCCAGACGGCGTCCTGGTATTCGTAGGTCGGCAGCCCGAAGCCCCGGCGCAGCTCGGCCGGCACGAACGAAGCCGCCACGCTGCGGCGTGGGAAGATGCCCTCGTTGCAGCTCAGCAGGACGAGATTGTCGAAGTCCAGGGCGCGCGTCTCCAGCGGCCCCATGATCTGCAGGCCCTTCAGCGGCTCGCCGTGGAACGGGTCGGTCGCGCCGGCCAGGAGCTTCGCCAGCAGGCGGAAATAGGTGGCAGGCAGGACCGGCAGTTCGCGGTCGTGCAGGCGCCCGACGGCGAGGTAGTATTCGCGGACGAAGTCCAGCTCCAGAGCCATGCCGGGCTGCTCGCGCAGCGCCGTGCCGAGGAAGCTGAGCAGCGCGAGCTGGTAGTCCTCCAGGGCGCGGACCTGGGCGGCGGAGCGTTCGCCGGGCGCCTTCGCGACCGGCTGAAAGATGTGGTCGAAGAGCGGCAGCCCGGACAGCTCCTCCCGGGAAATGTAATAGCGCGCCTGCTTGCGCACCGCGGCCATGCGCGCCTCTTCTTCCTCCCCCGCCAGGGTCTTGAAAATGCTGTTGGAGAAGAGGGACCAGACCTGCTTGTGGTAGAAGTACCACTGCCCGTCCTTCTCGCGCAGGTGCATCTGCAGCGCGGCCACGTCGTCCATCAGGGCGCTCAGGGCACTGCCCGACATCGGGTAGCCCATCGTCACGTTGATGTCCCGGATGTGCTCCGGGACGGAATTCAGCACGCTCATCAGCAGGCTCTCGTCGGGCAGGACGACGGCCGTCTCGATGCCGCCGGCACCGAGCTGCTCCAGGATGGCCGGAATCTGCTTGGCCTGGCCCACGGCCGAAGGCACGCTAAGCACGTGGACTTGCGGGTCCGGCAGCGGCTCCGGGTCGGGGTCGAAGGCCTGCGGGAACTCGAGCACGTTGTCGCGCAGGAAGAAGGAAGACTTGTTGTGCGGATCGCTGATCCAGCCCTTTCCGTAGTCCCAGCAAAACTCCGCCAGATGCGCGTCGCGCAGGCGCCGCATCAGGCGTTTCTCGCACGCGTTGAGCGCGTTGAGTCCCACGAAAACGAATTTCCGGACCTGTCCGAAACGCTCCTGCAGCAGGTCCGTCGCGGGCGTGTCCGCGAGGCGCTCGGCCAGGGTGCGGTACACCTGCCCGGGGCAGGACATGCCCAGTTCTCCCAGGCGCTCATTGAAATTCCGGTAGAGCGGCAGGAGGATGTCCCAGATGCGCCGGAAAGCCTCTTTGTATTTGCCTCCGGTCTTGAAATGCGAGAGGAAATGGCGGATGGCATCCACCTGCCCTTCCTCAAGGTAGTCGAAATCGTCCTGGAGCGCGCGGAAGTCCGCGATGTTCCGGAAGAGCTGCTCCGGATCGATGAGGTATTTGTCCACGTCGCCGAAGTCCGACAGCAGCACCCCGCCCCAGAAGATGAAGTCGTCCAGTTCCTCGGCCTTCGCGCCCTGCGCCTCATAGAGCGGCTTGTAGCAGGCGTACAGCTCCAGCAACAGGTGGACCTGGTCGGTCTTGTGCGCCCCGGCGAGGGTGTAGAAGAAGTCGTCCATCGTGTAGACGGCGGGCGCGCACAGGGGCCGGCCGGACCGGGCGGCGCAGGCTCCCAGATACTTCTGGAAAAAGAGCAGCGCACGCCGGTTCGGGAAGATGAAGCACAGGTCTTCAACTCCTCCTGCGGCATCGTAATGCCGCGCCACCTGGTCGAGAAACGGGGTCATACATACAAATATACTGATAAAAATCTTTATCTTTGCATGATATGTCCCGCGAGAATGACTTTTCACGTTTGGAGTTGCGCCTGCCCGTCCCGAAGATCATGAAGGGTGAACAATCCGATTGCTGCCAGCGTGGTTCTCATCGTTTTTTACACATCAGTTCTGCCAATTTCTCCTCCGGGTATTCTTGATATCTTTCGATGTATTTTTGCATGAATTCATTCACCCTATAATCAGGCTGTAATCCATTGTTTAGGAAGTCTATTCCTTTCTCTTTTTGGCCGACAACCATATAAAGCAGAGGCAGCATATAAAATTGATAATCCCGTCCTATCAGCAATTCCCTTTTCTCGAAAGCTTCTATCAGGCGTTCGACATTCTCAAACTCCGTGTAAAAAGGATATGCATAAAGCCTTATTTCTTTGAAGATTTCATCCATTTTCCCATCGAGGTTTGTGTTGTCTTTGAAGAACCAGTCCTTAAACTTGTACTCGGGCTCCAAATAACCTAACTGGGCCATAAAAATGGGAATAGGGAGGATAGCTTTCCCTTCACGATGATCGGTTAGTTGGACATACAGGCGTTCTATTATGATATGCCGAATACCAACAGCAACGTCAATCCCACGACCGGAGGAATATGTATATTGCCCAAAATTTAGCAAGTCATGGAACACATCATCATGGCTTGATTCACGAAAGTAACAGTAGCCTTTTTTTTTGAAACCTTCATCTAGACACCGGATTTTCAGTGCCGAATTAATCTCGTCCTTTAATGTGCTCATAAGCTAGAATCGAATAATAATGAATGAGTAATCATTGTTGGTGTACCGTTTGGCCAAACAGATAACGCATTGGAGCCCACCGGTGTTATTGGAATTCTCGGTTGAAGGCTCTTCTGCAAAGCAAGATAATCACTAATCCTCATTCCGGGAGTCATTTCCGGTAACGGAGAAGCCATCTGGGGATATACAATTCGTTGATTGTGAGTATATCCGGCATAGGGGCCATTCTTCACTTCAATCAAAACCTTTTCTCCGTCAAAATCCGCGACCATATCAACTCGAACTTTCGTATCACCCACCTTAATTGTTACTTGCTTTCGGGAAACCATTCCGCCTTGATCAGTTACCTTTTTTCTCCCATCTGTTCCCCGATTCTTCCTTTCTCGGCGAAATCCATTTGACTGTGGTCGGCGGGAAGAGTACATCGTCCGTCTTTAGATAGAAAAAGAGCGCCACGCCTTCCCAGGTTTGACGCTCTCCATAGTTTGCATAAAGTTTTGCTGACGTCGTCAGCGTATCAATTGTCTGCCGCAAAGATAATCACTTTCTCTTGAAAACCAAGAATATTTCGACTATTCCTCTCCGAGGAACATCGGGTCCCAGGCGGGAAGCAGGATGGGCTTCTGCTCGAGCATCTTCAGCACGTCGGCCGGGACGAACTGCTTCTCCACCACGAGGCGGAACATGTATTCGTCGAACCACTCGTCGGTCATGATGATGTTGCCCTGATAGCCGGACGAGGCGCCCCAGCTGTTCTCCACCATCCACTTCTGCGGCTTGCCGTCCTTCAGGTCCACGGCGATGAGGGTCATCGCGTGGGAGGAGCCGCTCGCGTGCGTCATGACGCGCTGGCGCTTGTCCATCGAAAGATCGACGCCCAGCAGGGATTCGTAGTCGAAGTTGTTGAGGTCGGCCACGCCCCGGGTGCGGTCGAGGAACTTGTTCACGTCGCAGGAGAAATACATCGCCTTGTTCGCCTTGATGGAGGCGATGGCCATTTCCTTGATGCGCTCGATGGGAAGGTTGACATAGAGCCAGTTCTGCCCGTCGTAGAGGTGGCGGTCGTACTGGATCTCGTAGACCTTGCCGTATTCGCGGACCGGGTCGTTCATCAGCATCACATAGTTGTGCTCGAGGTCATAGCCGAGCAGTTCCTGATAGAACGCCTGCGGCGTATAGCTTTTGCCCTTCCATTCGAATTCGGTCGGAGGCACGCCCAGGCAGAGCGCCAGCACGTGGTAGACGTCCTTGAGCATCTTCGTCTTCTCCTTCTCCAGGAAGGCCGGGAGGTCCTTGACCTTGACGCCGGTGGGCGTCTGACGCAGCTTCAAGCCGTCGCGGCGCAGCAGGGTCTTCAGCTGGGTGGCCATGGCGGAAGTGTTGTTGGCCGAGAGGCTCTCGGGCATCACGTTCGCGGGCACCACGCCGTATTTCATCACGAGGTTGGCCACACCGGTGAAGGTGCCTCCGTCGCTGATAGGGTTGCTGAACAGCCAGTCCACCTCGCGGTCGTCGAAGGGCTTGTCGCGGGTGTCGATGACCGCCTGCAGGAAAAGATTCGCCTTCTCCAGCTGGTCGTAGAAGAAGTTGTAGTTCTGCGAGAAGCGGAAATCTCCCAGGTCGTGCTTGTCCGCCGCGGCGGCGCGCAACACGTTCAGGCCCGTGAACAGCCAGCACCGGCCGGAGGATTTCTGGTCGGTGATGCCCCAGGTCTTGACGCGGTCGGAGAACTCCGTGTCAATCATCGCGGCATTTTCCGCATTCGCGGACAGGACCGTGATGGCCGTGGTGTTCAGCGCGTTGCGGATGGCCTTGTCGGCGACGGTGCCTTCGTACCCCTTGCTGATCTCGGCGAGCATCTCCGGGGTGATGGAACCTTTCGGCTGGGCGGCAGCGGCGATGCCGAACAGGGCCGCCGCAAGGAGAATAAGAGTCTTCTTCATATTGATTATTAGTTATTTGCGGATGATGATGCGCTCGATGCGGCGCGGCACCGAAGTCAGGATCTCGTAGGGGATGGTCCCGAGGATGCCAGCCAGCTCCTCGACGGTCGGATCCTCGCCGAAGATGGTCACGGTGTCGCCGGGCTGTACGGGGATGCCCGTGACGTCAATCATGCACATGTCCATGCAGATGTTGCCGATGGTGGGGGCGCGGTGGCCGTTCACGCTGAACGTCACGGCGCCGCAGCCGAAATGGCGGTCCATGCCGTCGGCATAGCCCACCGGGATGGTGGCGATGACGGTGCCGGTCGGCGCCACATGGCCGTGGCGGCCGTACCCGATGGTGCCGTCTTCCGGTCCGAGGGTCTTGACCTGCAGGACCTTGACTTTCAGCGAAGCCACCGGCTGAAGGCGCACCCCGGGCAGGGAGCTGATCCCGTAGATGCCGATGCCGAGGCGTACCATGTCGTGCTGATGCTGCGGGAAACGCTCGATGCCGGCAGAGTTGAGGATGTGCCACATCGGCTTGTAGCCGAGGGCGTCCGTGATGGTCTGCGCGTTCTGCTCGAACATGGCGATCTGGCCCCGGGTGAATTCATCCTCGGCCGGGTCTTCCGCGGCGGCCAGGTGTGAATAGACGGAGACCACGCGGATCTCGTCGTGCGTCTGCAGGAAGTCCAGCAGCGCGGGCAGTTCGCCGGTCATGAAGCCGAGCCGGTGCATGCCGGTGTCCAGCTTGATGTGGATGGGGAACTGCTTGAGGCCGCGGCTGCGCAGTTCGGTGCAGAGGGCCTCCAGGGTATAGAGATTGGGAATGCCCGGCTCCAGGTGATTCTCGATGATCTCGGGGAAGAAGTCCGTGCCGGCCGTGAGGACGAGGATGGGCAGGGAGATACCGTTGCGGCGCAGCTCCATGCCCTCGACGGGCAGGGCCACCGCCAGGTAGTCGGCGCCTTCCTGCTGCATCATGGAGGCAAACTCCACCGCGCCGTGGCCGTAGGCGTTGGCCTTCACGAGCACAAGCAGCTTCGTAGAGGGCTTCAGCAGGCCGCGGAAATAGCGGTAGTTGCTCCTGCAGGCGGGCAGGCGCAGCTCCAGACGTGAAAAGTCATTCTCGCGGGACATATCATGCAAAGATACGAAAAATAACAACAAAAACGTCGGCCTTGCAGGTCGACGTTTTTGTTCCGGAGAGGCGCTTTCTACCAGCGGTCCTCGGAGGAAACGGTGAGCTTCTTGCGGCCATGGGCGCGGCGGGACGCGAGGACCCGGCGGCCGTTCGGCGTGCTCATACGCTCGCGGAAGCCGTGCTTGTTGACACGCTTGCGGTTGGAGGGTTGAAAAGTCCTTTTCATATCTTCTATTTTTTAGTTTTCAGATTTTGGGAGGGCAAAGGTAATCTTTTCCGATTTCAATTACAAATTTTTCTGCAAAATATTCATCTTTCAGCCATTCATCGATGCGCCATGTCCGGATTTTTCCGGGCTCGACCCGGCATTTCCGGGTCAGCTCGGAGATCTCCGCATTCACGTCCCCGCCCTTGAGATAGAGGATGCTGCGGCGGAATTTCCCCTTCACCCAGGGGTAGAAACTGTCCAGCGAGGTGACGGCGCGCGACACCACCCAGTCGAAGCTCTCCCGGAGGCTCTCGGCGCGGGCGTTGACGCAGCGCACGTTCTGCAGGCCGAGGCCGTCGGCGACCGCCTGGGCGACCTTGATCTTCTTGGCGATGGAGTCGCAGAGGGTGAAGTGCGCGGCCGGGAATTCGGTTGCCAGCGGAATACCCGGAAAGCCGCCACCCGTACCCAGGTCCAGAATCGAGGCGCCGTCGAAAGCGCCCGGATAAAAACGGTTGACATACTCTGCGATCGCCAGCGAATGGAGGATGTGGTGCTCATAAAGCGCGTCGATGTCCTTGCGGGACACGACGTTGATCCGCTCGTTCCATTCGCGGTAGAGCGTCATCATCGCTTCGTATTGTTCTTTCGTTCTCACCGCCGCAAAGATACAATTGTTTTTTAGTATATTTGTAGTCTATGATGCACTTGATCTTACAAACCAATCCCATCTCCGCCGAGAAAATTGCCGAACGGGCGGATTCCACCCGCGTGGCATGGAGCCGCTTCAAGGAAATGCTGAACGCCGACCCGGGCACTGCACTGCAGCAGCTGGGCCGCGACACCCTGACCTTCGGCCTGAAAGTCATCCTGGCGCTAGTCCTCTACTTCATCGGCGCCTGGATCATCAAACGCATCAAGCATGCGCTGGAGCGCTGCTTCAAGCGCAAGAACACCGACCGGGCCATGGCCTCGTTCGTTTCCAGCTTCGTCTCCATCACCCTGACGTTCCTGTTGATCGTCATCCTCGTAGGCACGCTCGGCATCAACACCACCTCGCTCGCCGCCCTGCTGGCTGCAGGCGGCATGGCCCTCGGCATGGCGCTGAGCGGCACGGTGCAGAATTTCGCCGGCGGGCTGATGCTGATGATCTTCAAGCCTTTCAAGGCCGGCGACTACATCGAGGCCCAGGGCTATGCCGGCATCGTGACGGACGTCAACATCGTGGGCACGCACCTGACCACCATCGACAACCGCCGGGTGGTCCTGCCCAACGGCGCGCTCTCCAACGGCAACATCGTCAACTACAGCAGCTTCCCGCTGCGCCGCATCGACCTCCCGGTGAGCCTGGAATACGGCACGGACGCCGCCGCCTGCAAGGAGAAGCTCCTCGCCATCGTCCGCGAAGACGAGCGCATCCTGGACGCGGAGACGCCCGGCGCGGCCGACCCCTTCGTGGCCGTGCAGAAACTCTCCGAGAGCTCCGTCCAATTCATCGTCCGCGCCTGGGTGAAGGGCAGCGATTTCTGGCCCGCCCAGTTCGACCTCAACGAACGCATCTACACCGAACTGCCGCAGGCAGGCTTCCGCTTCCCGTTCCCGCAGCTGGACGTGCACGTGCATAACTGAGTCCCATGCTTTCCTTAGACCAACTCTATCGCGACTGGTCCGGCTCGGAGCCGGATGCGTCGGAGATCCTGCCCCTGTCGGGCAGCGCCCGCAAGTATTACCGCATGACCGGAGCAGGCGGCACCGTGATCGGCTGCGTCGGCACCAATCCGGCGGAGAACCGCGCCTTCCTCACGCTCGCCGCGAAGTTCCGGGGGTGCGGATTGCACGCCCCGGAAGTGTACGCCGTGTCGCCGGACAGCATGGTTTACATCCAGGAGGACCTGGGCGACAACCAGCTGTTCGAGCTGCTGAAGCCCGCTCTCAAGGACGGCGCTTTCTCGGTGGAGCAGCACGCCTGGCTGCGCGACACGATCACGCTCCTGCCCGCCGTGCAGTTCAAGGTGGGCGAAGGGCTGGACTGGAGCATCTGCTTCCCCGACCGGGAATTCAACGCCCGGATGGTGGACTTCGACCTCAATTATTTCAAATACGATTTCCTCAAGCTCACGGGGCTGGAATTCAACGAGATCCGTCTCCAGGACGATTTCGACCGGCTGCGCGCCGACGCGCTTGCGTTCGATGGCGACACCTTCATGTACCGCGACTTCCAGGCGCGCAACATCATGATCAAGGACGGCGAACCCTGTTTCGTCGACTTCCAGGGCGGCCGCCGCGGACCGGTGCAATACGACCTCGCATCCTTCCTCTGGAACGCCGGGACGCATTTCTCCGCCGCACTGCGGCGCGAACTGGAAGGGGTCTATCTCCGTGCGCTGGAAGCCTTCCGTCCCGTGGACGAACAGGAATTCTACCGGCAGTACCGCCTGCTCACGCTCGTGCGCCTGCTGCAGGAAACGGGCGCCTACGGATTCCGGGGCCTGGTGGAGCGCAAGCAGCTCTTCCTCGACTGCATCCCGACGGTGCTCGGCTGCTTCCGGGAACTGACGGCCGAGCCCCTCGCGCGCTATCCCTACCTGACGGAAGTCCTGCAGCGGCTCGCAACGCAGTGGGACGGCCGGACCATCCTGCCCGGCGTGGAGGTGGCCTTATGAAAGCGCTGATCTTCGCCGCCGGACTCGGGACCCGGCTCCGCCCGCTGACGGACCGGATGCCCAAGGCGCTCGTCCCCGTGGCGGGTGTGCCGATGCTGCAGCGCGTGCTGTTCAAGCTGCGCGACGCGGGCATCGATTCGTTCGTGGTCAACGTGCATCATTTCGCGGAGCAGATCGAAGATTTCCTGACGGAAAACGGGAACTTCGGCGTGCCGGTGGCCATTTCGCGCGAGGAGCGCGAGCCGCTCGAGACCGGCGGCGGCATCAAGCACGCCGCGCCGCTGCTCGCTTCGCCGGAAGGTCGCTTCCTGGTGCACAACGTCGACATCCTCAGCGACCTGGACATCCGCTGGCTGCTGGCGCAGGACGCGCCGGAGAACCTCGCCACCCTGCTGCTCGTCGACGCGCCGGCCGACCGCTACCTGCTCTTCGACGAAGACATGCGGCTCGCGGGCTGGACCAACGTCCGCACGGGCGAGGTCAAGAGCCCCTATCTGCCGGATTTCGACCCGTCGCGCTATCGCCGCTATTCTTTCTGCGGCATCCACATCGTCTCCGAAGCCGTCTTCGGGATGATGGCCTCCTGGCCGGAGAAATTCTCCATCATCGACTTCTATCTGCAAGCGTGTGCCGCCGGCACGATCCGCGGCGTGGTGGCACCGGACCTGCAGCTCATCGACATCGGCAGTCCGGAGAAATTGGCGGAGGCCCAGGCTTGCCCGTTTTTGTAATCGGGTGATTGTCGCATTTTTTCCATATCTTTGTGGATTGTGAGTTTTTTGGCGCGCATAGTGTTTCCTGTCGCGGTGACGGCTTTTGCCGCCAGCGGGATTTTCCACCCGGCAGCGGAGTCTTCCAGACGGGCGGACGCAAATTATTTTTCGGACAGGTTTGCCGAAAAACCAATTTGCGCTCCGCTATCCGCTGTCGGTGAGACATCGTCGCCCGTGCAGGACACGGTTATTTATCCCGTGGGGGGATACAAGCTGCGCCGGACGCTGTCGCTGGAGGAGATCGTCGTGCGCGACACCTCGGCCGCCAACGAGCCGCTGGACACCGTGGCCGTGACCGCCGACACCCTGCCGCCGCGCCTGAGCCCGCGCGATTCGCTGAAAGCCCTGCTGGACACCGCCCTCTGGGACCAGCTCGACTCCATCTACCTCGCCGATTCCGTCGCCCGCGCCAAGGCGGCCTTCGAGGCCTGGTACGCCGGGCTCTCCCGTCAGGAGCGCAAGCGCTACGACCTGGAAGAGCGGATCAAACTGAAGCTGGCGCGCACCGATTCCCTCAACAAGATCAAGGAGGAAAGGAAGAACGTCCGGGACAGCATCCTGGAGACGACGCCGCGCATCCTGGAGACCTACGCCCTGCCGGATTCGCTCTACTACAAGCGCCTGGTGTCCTGGACGTTGGATCCCGATTTCGGCAAGGTGAACGCCTTCATCCCGGACACGTCGTACAATTATCATTTCCACGACTATCCCTTCCGGCGCAAGGACGTCAACGCCACCTGGCTGGGCGTGGCCGGCTCGCCGGTCCAGTACTACAACTGGTTCCTGCGGCGCAGCGACGAGGGCGTGGAATTCTATGACGCGGAGGAGCCCTGGAGCTACTCGCACCGCAACCTGCCGCACTTCAACACGAAAGTCCCGTACACGGAACTCGCCTACTTCGGCACCCTGTTCGCCAAGGAAGCCAAGATCTCGGACAACCTCCATCTCTTCACGACCCAGAACATCGTTCCGGCCTTCAACTTCTCCCTGCTCTACGACCGTTTCGGCGGCAAGGGCATCCTCGACCGGGAGGAGACGGCCAACAAGACGGCGGTGATCCAGGCGAACTACCTCGGCAAGCGCTACACGGCGCACGCCGGCTTCATCCACAACGTGATCAACCGGCAGGAGAACGGCGGCATGCAGGACATCGGCTGGATACGCGACACCACCGTGGATTCGCGCGACATCCGGGTCACCCTGCAGAACGCCAAGTCCAAGATCGTCAAGAACACCGTCTTCCTGGACCAGCAGCTGCGCATCCCGTTCACCTTCATCGAGAAGATGCGCGCCCGCCGGGACAGCACCTATCAGTTCGACCCCGAAAGCCTCAACCGCGACATCACGACCGCCTTCATCGGGCACAGCACGGAGTGGTCCGTCTATACCCGCAACTATACCGACGTCATCACCGACAGGGCCGGCTCCGCGCTGTACAACGACATGTTCCGCTACGGGACCAACACCGCAGACTCGATGCGCGTGACGCGCCTGGACAACAAGGTCTACATCCGCCTCCAGCCCTGGTCCAGCGAGGGCGCCGTCTCGCGCCTGGACGTGGGTGCCGGCGACTACCTCAAGCACTATTTCGACAGCACCACCGTACGGCCGCAGAACCACGTGGAGAACTCTTTCTACGTGTACGCCGGGGCGGAAGGCCAGCTGTTCAAGACCGCCTGGTGGGACGCGAAAGCCCGTTTCGTGGTGCTCGGCAAGGATGCCGGCGACTTCGCCGTGGAGGCCAACGCCGGTTTCCGCTTCTTCCCGTTCCGCCGGGCGCGCAAGAGCCCGTTCAGCGCCACCGCCCACTTCGAGACCACCCTCGAGAATCCCACCTACTACCAGCAGCACCTCAACCTCAACCACTATAGCTGGGACAACGAATTCGGCAAGATCTCCACGACCCGGCTGCAGGGACACATCGACGTCCCGTACTGGAAACTGTCCGCCGACGTGGGCTACGCCCTGCTGGCCGGCAACCTCTACTACGGCACCGACGGCATGATACGGCAGAACACCTCGCCCATGAGCGTGCTGTCCGCGCAGCTGCGCAAGGAGTTCAAGATCGGACCGGTCCACCTCGACCACCGCGCCCTCTTCCAGCTTTCCTCCAACCCGGACGTGCTGCCGCTGCCTGCCGTCGCCCTCAATTTCCGCTACTACCTCGAATTCGTGGTGCAGCGTAACGAACAGCGCCAGACCGTCATGACCATGCAGGTCGGCGTGGACGGCTACTTCAACACGGCCTGGTATTCCCCGGCCTGGAATCCGAACCTGGGCGTCTTCCACAACCAAACCGAGCGGCTCTACAACAACGGCCCCTGGTTCAACATCTTCGTCAACGTGCAGTGGAAGCGCGCCTGTGTCTTCATCAAGTACCAGAATGCCGGCATGGGCTGGCCGCTGCTGCACCCCGACTACTTCAGCGCAGACCGCTACATCGTCACGCAGAACGGCATGGACGGCCTGAAGTTCGGCATCTACTGGCCCTTCTACACCCAGCCCGGCCGCCGGAGCGCAGGTTCATCCTCCTCTTCTTCCAGGTCTTCCCAGGGAAGCAGCATGCCCGGCGGCATGCCGGGAGGCGCCGGTAGCGGGTCCGGAAGCATGTCAAGAGCCACCCGATGAACCACGCCGAGCGCATCTGCCTGATCGTGGCCGCCGTCCTGATCGGCGGCATCAGCCTTGCGCCGCGATTCATTCCCGAACAGGAAACTCGCGTCAAGCCGCCGCACATTCACGGCGTGCTGGAACTCGCCCCGCTGGCCGACACCTCCAAGGCCCTGATCATCGGCTATCATTACGATTTGCTGAAGCGCTTCGCCGCCGCCAACGGCCAGACCATCGAAATCCGGCTGACCGAGCCCAACCGGTCCTACCTGGATTCGCTGCGCAGCGGCGCGGTGGACATCCTGGTCGTACCCTGGGAGGACAGCCTGGCCGTAGACAGCGTGCTGGTCTCCGTCCCCGTAGACAGCATGAGCGTCTGGCTGATGCGCCACGACGAACAGGCCGGCATGCAGGAACTGAACGCATGGATCGACGCCTGGCACGCCTCCGACGCATATACCCCGACGCGGGATGCCTTCCTGAACCGTTATAACGCCTTCCGTAGCGGGCCCCGCGCGCAGATCAGCCCGTACGACAGCCTGATCCGGGTCCACGCCGATTCACTCGGCTGGGACTGGCACCTGCTCGCCGCCGTGATCTACCAGGAATCCCGTTTCCATATCGAGGCGCGCTCGAAACGCGGCGCCGCCGGCCTGATGCAGATGATGCCCAAGACCGCCGCGCGCTACGGTGTCACGGATCCGCTGGATCCGGAAATGAACATCGCCGCGGGCGCCCAGTCCCTGGGCAATCTCATCAAGCGCTACTACAACGTGGGGGACAACATGACCGAGCGCTACAAATACGCGCTGGCCGCCTACAACGCCGGCATCGGACGCATCGACGACTGCATCAACCTGGCGCGCCACCTGGGCGTGGATCCAAGTTACTGGATCAACATCGTGAACCGGGTGCTGCCGCTGATGTCCAGCGAAAGCGTCATGGAGACCGGAGCCGTGAAACTGGGCCCCTTCAAAGGCGTGGAAACCGCCTACTATGTAGACCACGCTATCGCCCTGTACGAGCGTCTTTGCCGGATTTGCCCCTGAGCCGCGCCACGAACGGGTCGGTCAGGCGCATCATCGCGCCGGGCAGGACGGCAAGCAGCAGCGTCCCCAGGCCGATGACAACGCCGGGCGTACGGGCCAGCAGGACATCTCCCAGATTGGTAAACGTGCCCGCGCCGAAGAGGTTGTGGAAGAAGAGCAGGCAGAGCAGCGCCGCTATCACCACCGTCAGCGAATCCATCACCACCTTGACCGGGCTGAAAGCCGTGCGGAACACCTGACAGAAAGCCGCCACCGTCATCTCCGCAGAGAGCATCCAGGCATCCGCCGCCACTTCGATGCTCACGCCGAAAGCCGTCACCAGGGCAGCCAGCACCGTCAGGCCCAGGCGTGCGGCGAAGGTCCCGGGATGCAGCCACGACAGGGCCCAGAGGCAGCCGTCGATCAGGTAGCCGAACAGCGCGGACGCAGGAATCTGCATCAGGGAGCGGGCCTTGAAGTTCTTGCGGAGCAGCAGAAGCTGGAACAGGAGATAGAGCATGTTGACCAGCAGGGTGAAGGTCCCGACCGAGAGGACGGGCCACTCGAGGTTCAGAACGTATGCGGGACAGGAGAGCGGAGCGGTGCCCAGGTTGGAAATAATCGACAGCGCCACGCCCAGCGCCACGAACACCAACCCCACGCTCGCCACGATATATCTTCGGAGTATATCTTTTGCTTTCGGACTCATTTCGACCGTAAATATCGGAATTTTCCTTAAATTCGCAGTCCCTTTCGAACAATTCAACTTATAATAATATGAAAAGGATTATCGCTATCATGATTCCTGTTATGATGCTGGCGGCCTGCCAGCCCAAGGAAACGAAGGCGCCGGCCCTGGATCCGACCGACATGGACCTGACCGTTGCAGCCGGTGAGAATTTCTACCTTTACGCCAACGGAGGCTGGATGCAGAAGAATCCCCTCAAGCCCGAATACGCCCGTTTCGGCTCTTTCGACGTGCTCCGCGAGAAGAACGTCGAGGACCTGAACGCCCTGTTCTCCGAGATGACGAACATGAACCCGGAGCCCGGCTCCGTGGATCAGAAGATCGTGGACCTGTACAAGCAGGGCCTCGATTCCACCCGCCTGAACGCGGAGGGAGCCGCCCCGATCAAGAAGTATCTCGACGAGCTGTACGCCGTCGCGGACAAGAAGGCTCTCGCCGCGCACCTCGGCAAGCTGAACCTCGTGGGTGAGGGCGGCTTCTTCGGGGGCGGCGTGGAGGCTGACCTGATGGACAGCAGCATTCAGATTTTCTACCTTGGCCAGGGCGGCCTCGGCATGGGTGACCGCGACTACTACGTGGATCCGGCCAACGCCGAGCTGCGCAAGGGCTATGAGGCGATGCTCGCCAAGTTCTTCGCCCTCGCGGGCCTGGACAACGCCGAGCAGCGCGCCGCCAACGCCGCGGGCGTCGAGGACAAACTGGCGCAGTTCTCCTGGACCAGCGTCCAGAACCGCGACATCGAGAAGATTTACAACCCGATGAGCTCCGCCCAGATCTTCAAAGCCTATCCGGGCTTTGACTTCAAGACCTTCTGCGAGGCAATGAACGTCCCCACCGACATGGACAAGGTCGTCGTGGAGCAGCCGTCTTTCTTCCAGGGCTTCAGCAAGCTCTTCAAGGACACCAGGATCGAAGTCCTCAAGGACTACCTCGCCGCACAGCTGCTCAGCAGCGCCGCCGGTTCCCTGTCCGACGACTTCTATGCCGCCAGCTTCGACTTCTTCAGCACGCAGATGAGCGGCATCACCGAGCAGAAGCCACGTTGGAAGCGCGCCATGAGCGTGCCCAACAGCATCCTCGGCGAGGCCGTGGGCCAGATGTACGTCGCCAAGTTCTTCCCGGAGAGCTCCAAGCAGAAGATGCTGGACCTGGTGAAGAATCTGCAGATCTCCCTCGGAGAGCACATCGACTCCCTGGACTGGATGTCCGACGCCACCAAGGCCAAGGCCCGCGAGAAGCTGGCCGCCTTCACCGTGAAGATCGGCTATCCGGACAAGTGGAAGGACTACAGCACCCTCAACGTCGATCCGGCCCTGAGCTACTACGAGAACCTGCGCGCCGCCAGCGCCTGGTACGTGGCTGACAACCTGTCCAAGCTCGGCCAGCCGACCGACCCGACCGAGTGGCACATGACCCCGCAGACGGTCAACGCCTACTACAACCCGACGACCAACGAGATCTGCTTCCCCGCCGGTATCCTGCAGCCGCCGTTCTTCAACCCGGAGGCGGACGACGCCGTGAACTATGGCGCCATCGGCGTGGTGATCGGCCATGAGATGACCCACGGCTTTGACGACCAGGGCAGCCTGTTCGACAAGGACGGCAACATGAACAACTGGTGGACCGCCGAGGACCGCGCCGCCTTCGTGGAGAAGACCAAGGTGCTCGTGGACCAGTTCAACGAGGTGGAGATCGTGCCGGGCCTGATGGCCAACGGCGCCCTGACCCTCGGTGAGAACATCGCCGACCACGGCGGCGTGAGCGTCGCCTGGACGGCCCTGCACAACGCCCTCGGCGGGAACATCCCCGCCCCGATCGACGGTTTCACCACCGAGCAGCGCTTCTTCCTCGGCTACGCCCGCGTCTGGGCGCAGAACATCACCGACGAGGAGAAGGCCCGCCTGACCAAGCTCGACGTCCACTCGCTGGGCAACAACCGCGTGAACGTGACCCTGCGCAACTTCGGCTACTTCTTCGACGCCTTCGGCATCAAGGAGGGCGATGCGATGTGGCGTCCGGAAGCCGAGCGCGTCCATATCTGGTAATCCGATGCGGGCCGAAGGCTTCATTGCCCGACGCCTGCGCGTCAAGGAGAAGATGGCTGTCGTTGCGATAGCCATCTCCTTCTTTGTGATCATTATTGCCGTCGCCATCTCCGCCGGGTTCCGCCGGGAGATCCGCGGCGGCGTCTCCGCCGTCACTGGTGACGTGCTGCTGACCAATGCAGCCGCCGACCTCACCGGCGGCGCCGACCCCGTCCGCACCCCCTCCTGCCTGAAGGACCTGGAGGGGATGCACGGCGTGGAAAGCATCCAGCCGGTCGTCTACGGCGCCGGAATCCTCAAGCTCGGCGACGAGATCCAGGGTGCGCTGTTCAAGGGCACGCCCGCCGACACCGCCTCTATGGGCGTACGGGTGCCCGCCACGCTCGCCGGACGCTTCGGACTTGCCGTCGGGGACGACCTGACGGCCTATTTCGCCGGAGAGAAAACAAAGATCCGCAAGTGGCACATCCTGGAAATCTACGAGAGCCCCATGGCCACGGACGAGGGTCAGTTGCTCTATGTCCCGATCCGGGACATGCGCCGGGTATTCGAGTGGGACGATGACGAGTCATCCCTGCTGGAAGTGCGCGTGGAACCGCGCCTGCGGGGTCGCAAGGTCCTGCCACAGGTCACGCAGGAACTCGGCTGGCGCGCCATGGCCGGTGCCGGGAAGGAGGAAGAACCGCTGCGCGCCGTCGCCGCCACCGAGCGTTTCCCGCAGCTCTTCGACTGGCTGGACCTGATCGACTTCAACGTCTACGCCATCCTGCTGCTGATGACCGTCGTGGCGGGATTCAACATGATTTCCGGGCTGCTGATCCTGCTCTTCCGGCACGTCTCCACCATCGGCACGCTCAAGACCCTCGGCATGGGCAACCGCGCCGTCGCCGGGGTGTTCCTGCGGGTGGGCGCCCGCACCGCCGCCATCGGCATGGCCGCGGGCAACGTGCTCGCCCTGCTCTTCTGCCTGATCCAGGGCACGACGCACCTGATCAAGCTCAATCCGGAGAACTATTTCGTCTCCTTCGTGCCGGTGCACGTGAACCTGCCGGGCATCCTGCTCGCGGACGCCGCCGCCTTCGCGGGAATCCTGCTTCTGCTGCTGATTCCCACCCTTTTCATCTCGAAAGTCGATCCCGCCAAGACCGTCAAGGCGGAGTGATTCCCTCTTCAACTCAGGCTGATGCCACGAGCGGCCACACTGTGTGCCGCATCACCGACAAAGGCACAAACGCCCTCCGGGATTACCAGAGGGCGCTGATGTCGTATTTCGGACAGAAAGATTAATTGCCACTATTTTTTCGCGGCAGCCTTCTTGCGCTCGATGAGCCGCAGGTTCTGCGTGGCGGCGTAGTCGTTGGGATCGAGTTTCAGGGCCTTCTGGTAATACTTGGTCGCCTGCTTGTCGTCACCCTTGGCGGCGCGCCACCAGGATCCGATGTTGTCCAGGAAGGCGGGATTCTTGGGATAGAGTTTGTTCATCCGCACCGAGATGTCGTGGAAGTATCCGTAACCGGCTTCGGTCCCAATCTGGAAAAAGTCAGCGCAAAACTCGCCGACGAGTTGCTGGAAGATGTCGGCGCCGGCCGGCTCGCCGTCGAGCGTCCAGGCGGCGTGCTTGGCATCGCGGTCGATCAGGGTATTGAGTTCCCGGGCCGCCATGTCGGGGCTCTCCTTCTCATAGGCGCAGAGCGCCGAAATCTTGGTATGGCGCCAGCGCAGCTCGTTCGGTTGGGCGGCAATCTGCGTATCCAGCACCCGCATGGCGTCGCCGAACGGCCCCTCGTCGAAAAACTGCTCCTCGAAATAGTTGACATCCTGCCCCTCAGAGTCCTTGAGCGTGAGGGAAGGCGGGTTGCCGAGGAATTTGCTCATGCCGGGTTTGGCCACGATCTCGGTATGGAGCGCTTTGTCATAAAAATAATTGAAGCGGGCCAGTTTCGGGTTCGCGTCGTCCGGGAGCGCCTCCTCCCAGCGGTCGATGAGGGTCTCCACCCCCACGCCGGAATAGCCTACGTTGCGGACCAGGCGCTCGTAGCGGGCCTGGAATTCTTCCGTGGTGGTCTGGGCCGCAGCGGCGGCGCAGAGGGCGATCGCGGCGATCGCAAGTATTGTTTTCTTCATGCTCATACGTTCATCAAAATGCGGCGGTCCTTCGGGAGCAGGTTGTTGCATCGCGAACCGATGTTCTTCACGAAGCCCAAAGGATGGCCCTGGTATGTGACTGCGTTGTAGCCGGGAGCGGCCTGCGGCAGGGTCAGCGCATCCCGGTGGAGGAAGCGCAGGGCCGTCTGCCGGTCCACGTCCACGCAGTTGTATTCATTCCTATCAAATAGTATGCTCAAGGCATAGTCGGCGTCCGGCACGAAATCCCGGCCCTTCGTCTCGCCTTTCCGGAGCCCCTGGCGCAGCGGCCGGAGGATGGCCGGGTCCGCCCCGGCGGTAACCGTCTGCTGAGCGGTCTTCCGCAGCGCGCCGGCCCACTGTCCCTCACCGGGCACGACGCCCGCCTCCAGCAGATGTCCGTGGGGTGTGCGGCGTACGCCGTATTCTTCGAATTCCGCCTCCGGCTCGAGGATTTCGCCGCCCAGTTCGGCGGCGGCCCAGGCAAGGTTGTCGTCGTTCTCGGCGGCCTCGTAGGTGCAGGTGCTGTAGAGCAGCCAGCCGCCTTCGCGCAGCGCGGGCCACACGTCCGCGAGGATGCGCCGCTGGCGCGACGCGCACAGGTCCACCACCGCCGGGCTCCATTCTTCGCGGGCACGCGGGTCCTTGCGGAACATTCCCTCGCCGCTGCAGGGCACGTCGGCGACGATGATGTCGAAATAGCCGCCCATGCGGGCGAATGCCGCCGGGTCCGCGCTGGTCACCATCACGTTCGGGTCGCCCCAGCGGGCCACGTTGTCGTCCAGGATCTTCACGCGCGCCTTCATCACTTCGTTCGCCACCAGCAGGAACCGGTCCCCGTAGCGCTCCCGCAGCGACGCCGCCAGATCCGTCGTCTTGCCCCCGGGAGCGGCGCATAAATCTAAAACTCTAATCTGCGGAGCGGATAAGAGTTTTCTGAAGAGATGGCCGACGAACATGGCGGAAGAGTCTTGCACGTAGTAGCAGCCGGCATGGAAAAGGGGGTCGAGGGTGAAGACGGGGCGGTCGGCGAGGATGCGGCCGTACGGAGACCAGGGGACCGGCGTGCCTTCCGGCCCTGCCAGCCCCTTGAAAGGATTGAGGCGGATCGAAACGGACGCCTCCTCCATCAGGCGCGGAAATCGTCAGGCATCTGCGGCATGCGCCCCTCGGACGCATCCACCAGACTATCCACCATCTTGTCGATCACCTGCTGCAGCTTGCCGCCCAGCATGGTCTTCATCATGAAATTCAGATTGGCATCCAGATCGATCCAGAAATCGGTCCGGCCGGGCAGTGTCGAAGGCTCGAAATGCAGCACACCCACGAACTCCACCGGCGACTCGCTGCTGCTGATCCGGATGAGCCGGTACGGCTGTCGGTCGTCCACACGCACCCCGATGCGGAAGCCCTGGACCGTGGCGGTCAGGTTGTCGAAGTCCGCCGTGATCTCGGCCTTGACCTTGTCCTGCGGCACCATCTGCGCGAAATTGCGCATATCCGTGAAAGCCATAAACAACTCCTCGGGACGCTTGGCCACCTGGCCGTGCTTGCTGGTATAATGTGCTGTCATAGTCTCTGAAAAAATGATTACATTTGCCTAACGATTGCAAAGATAGCAAAATTCCGATGCACAAGATATATTTTGAAAGACGCTGCATCATCATCTGCAGTCCCGACGAACAGGCGCTCTCCGACCCCAACGCCGTGGAGTTCCACTTCGGCGAGCGCATCGACATCCACACCCTTGTGGCCATGTTCGAAGCCTCCCAGTCCCTGTCGCGCATCTATATCCCGACAGACAACGTCGAATGGATGTACCGGCGCGTGTGCGCGGAATTTCGCGAAGTCGACGCCGCCGGCGGACTCGTTTCCAACCGCCGGGGCGACTACCTCCTGATCCAGCGCAGCGGCCTCTGGGACCTGCCCAAGGGCCACCGCGAAGCGGGAGAGGACATCAGCGTCACGGCCCTGCGCGAGGTGCAGGAAGAGACCGGCGTGGACCAGCTGGAGCTGCGCGGGCTCATCTGCGTCACGGACCACTGCTATCTGCGGGACGGTATCTGGCACCTCAAGCATACTTGGTGGTACGACATGCTCTACACCGACCCGGTGGACCTGACCCCGCAGCGCGAAGAAGACATCTCCCGAGCTGCCTGGGTGGCCCGCTCCAGCCTGCCCCCCTTCCTCAAAAACACCTACCCCTCCATCCAGGAGGTCTTCCGCGAAGCGAAAGTGTAGTCGGGCAAAGCGATTTTTTTCTATCTTTGCAGCCAATTAGTTAGTACTGACGATGAAAAAACTGTTTCTTCTTCTGGCTGCCTGCGTGCTGATGGCAACGGGCTGCAAGGGCGGGACGAGCAAGGCTGCCCAGGAAAATGTCACCGAACCCGCCGAGACGGCCATCGAGCCGGCTTTCAGCACGGAGTTCAGCTTCGACGAGCTGTTCCGCATCTTCTCCTGCTTCGGCGACAACATCATGACCAAAGCCTACGCCGCGCAGAGCACGAAGGATGGCATCAAGGACGAACTGGCCAACGAATTCAAGGGCCGGCGGGAGTTTACGGGCGAGACCAATTCCCTGTCCCACAGCTTCAACAACGACGGTTGCTCCGAGGATTTCCAGATGTCCTGCTACCGCTACTCGGCTGACCGTCATGTGCTTGTGATGCTGCTCGAAAGCGGCGGCTGCGATGTGACTTCCATTAAATATCTCCGCGCGTATGAGTATGATCCGGACACGAACAGCGCCCACGAAGTGCAGCTTCCGTTCAACCCGGCCCCGAAGCGCGACGATTTCGAGGATATGGTCCGCCTGGCGGGTGCAGACGTGGCTTCCCTGCGCGACGCGATGAACCAGGGAGATTACCTCTATGAATTCCACGCCGACAACGTGAAGGTCCGCCTCAACGATCCGATGGACTACGATGAAGAAGTCTACAACGGCGACCTGGTCGTGAATTACTGGTGGAACGGCAGCGAATTCCTGCGCGAGAAGGGTTACCGCTATGCCTGCATCCATGCCAACGGCTTCGCCAGCATCATCCTGGGCGAACCGGCCCCGAACTTCCATTTTGACTATGATCCCCTCGGCTACGGCGTGACCTACTCCCAGGGCGGCGACCTTTGGCTGATCAACCTCGGCGAGGAAGAGACCCTGCAGGTCCAGATGGAAAACGGGAAAGTGTACTCGATCGAGACCCGTTCTCCGAGATACCGCGTCTCTGCGATCGCCTACGATGGCGGAGAGGGAAAGAAGCAGCCCTACGTGGGCGCCTGCATCAACGACTGCATCAGCTTCGGCTCCGGTGCCGACGCGCCCGTGGTCAAGATGCTGATGGACGGCACGATTTCCATCGAGGTCAGCTCCTGGAACAGCATCATCGCGTTCCGCACCTCGCAGGATGCACTCGCCACCCCGACCGAGCCCTCGGACAACGGTCCCGTCATCATCAACAACCCGAAGTTCAAGAACGACGCCAGGATCGAATCCATCATCGTCTGGCGGGAGCAGTAAAAATAAGTTTCAACACGTGAAACTTTTTGCCATGATGTTCCGTATAAGAATTGTTTTGTCAATACGGAACGCATGAAACTCTCTCAATTCGATTTCGAACTCCCGCAGGAGAAAATCGCCACCGAACTGATGCCCGAGATCAACGGGCACGTGCAGTGGCGTGACGAGTGCAAGCTGATGGTCCTCCACAAGGACACCGGCGAGATTGAACACCGTCAATTCAAGGACATCATCGAATACTTCGGCAAGGGCGACCGCTTCGTGCTCAACGACACCAAGGTTTTCCCGGCCAAGCTCTTCGGCAAGAAGGAAAAGACCGGCGCCGACATCATGGTGTTCCTGCTCCGGGAACTCAACAAAGAGCAGCGGCTCTGGGACGTGATCGTGGATCCGGCACGCAAGATCCGCATCGGCAACAAACTCTATTTCGGCGAAGACGAGAGCATGGTGGCCGAGGTCATCGACAACACGACCTCCCGCGGCCGCACCCTGCGTTTCCTGTATGACGGACCGTACGACGAGTTCAAGGCGGCCCTCTTCGCACTCGGGCAGACCCCCATTCCCGAATGGGTGAAGAAGACGCCGACCGAGCGCGACGCCGAGGAGTTCCAGACCATCTTCGCCACGCACGAAGGTGCCGTGTCCGCCCCCGCGGCCGGCCTGCACTTCAGCCGCGAGCTGCTCAACCGCATGATCCTGCACGACATCGAGAAGACCTTCATCACCGTGCACATGGGCATCGGACACTTCCGCACCGTGGACGTAGAAGACCTGTCCAAGCACCGCATGGACGGCGAGCGCATCATCATCAGCGAGCAGGCTGCCGCCGAGATCAACCGCACCAAGCGCAGCGGACACAAGATCTGCGCCGTGGGCGTGACCGTGATCCGGGCCCTGGAGACCTACGTGACCACGAACCACGAAGTGCGTCCGACCGACACCTGGACCAACAAGTTCATCTTCCCGCCCTACGAGTTCTCCGTCCCCGACGCCATCGTGTCCAACTTCCACCTCCCGGAGTCCACGATGCTGATGTCCGTGGCGGCCTTCGGCGGCTATGAGAAGGTGATGAACGCGTATCAAAGCGCACTCGAAAACGATTACAGATTCGGTCCCTACGGGGATGCACTGCTGATCGTGTAGAAAAAAATACGATTCTTTCAGGATCCGGTTGACGCTGTCGGCCGGATCCTTTACTTTTGCCCGCATTGAACGTGTATGAGCTATGAGCGACAAGATTTCTTCGCGGGTGAGCGCCATTGCGCTCAACGCCATTTTCGGCAATGAGCCGAAGTTCTCCCACCACCTGATCGACGCCCTCGGCTCCACCGAGGCGGTGTTCGCGCTCTCCGAGCAGGAGCGGCTCGAACTGTTCGGCCCCTACAACGCCCACGCGTCGCAGATCACCCCGGCGGCGCTGGAAGCGGCGCAGCAAGAATACGACCGCCTCTCCGCGCAGGGCTGTCAGTTTCTCGACATTTTTGACGAAGCCTATCCGGAGGCCCTCCGGGAATGCCCCGACGCGCCCCTGCTGCTCTACGTGCGCAGCAGCACCCCGGCGGCCGAACTCTTCGGCCGCATCCCGGCCGTGGCCATCGTGGGCACGCGCGACCAGAGCCTCTACGGGCAGGAATGCTGCCGGCGCATCGTGCGCGCCCTGGCGGAAGCCCCCATCCGGCCGGCAGTCGTCAGCGGACTGGCGCTCGGCGTCGACATCACCGCCCACGCCGCCGCGCTGGAAGGCGGACTGCCCACCATCGGCGTGAGCCCGGTGGGCGTGGACGACGTGTACCCACACCGCCATGCCGCCTTCGCGGCACGCATGTGCAGCACGCCGGGCTGCGCCCTGGTGACGGATTATCCGCCCGGGACCTTCCCGGCGGCCTTCAACTTCCTGCGGCGCAACCGCATCATCGCCGGGCTGGCCGGCGCCACCGTGCTGGTCGAATCCCGCATCAAAGGGGGCGGAATGATCACGGCGCGCCTGGCCTACGGTTACGGGCGGGAGGTCTTCGCCGTGCCCGGACGGATCGATGACGTGCGTTCACAGGGATGCAATCAACTGATCCGGGAACAGGTCGCGGCGCCCGTGACCTCGCCGGAGGTCCTGCCCGTCGCCCTCGGCCTCGGGCACCTGAAGCGCACCCGGAGCGCCGACCTGGAGACCGCCGTGCGCCAGCGCTTCTCCGACGCCCTCCCGCCGGACAAGGTGGAACAGCTCGTGCGGCTGGCCTTGCTGATCCGCGCCCGGCGCGGCATCCAGCTCGACGAAATCTGCCGGGAGACCGGCATCGGCTTCGCGGATGTGGCCCGCGCAGCGGGGCTCCTCGAGGAGGAAAGATTCATCTGCATGGATCTCCTCCAGCGGTGCACCATCAATGTAAAAATTGCTTAACTTTGTAGGATATGACAGAATACATCGATACGCACACGCACGCCTACGACGAAGCCTTTGCGGGCTGCGAGGACGAAGTCGTCGCACGCGGCGTCGCCGCCGGCGTCACCGTCCAGCTGCAGGCGGACGTGGATTCGCGCGAGCGGGAGCGGATGTTCGCCCTCGTGGAGCGGCATCCGGGCGTACTGCGGCCGATGCTCGGGCTCTATCCCGGCTCCGTCGACAAGGACTGGCGCCGCGAGGTCGACGCCCTGGAGGCCTGGCGCGGACGCGGCATCGTGGCCGTGGGCGAGATCGGGCTTGACTATCATTACGGTGCGGATTTCAAGGCGGAGCAGCAGGAGGCCTTCCGCGTCCAGCTGGAACTCGCCGCCGCCTGGGGACTCCCTGTCAACATCCATTTGCGCAAAGCGACGGACGACTTCTTCCGCATCATCGAAGACTGCCGCCACCTCGGACTTCGGGGCAATCTGCACGCATTCAGCGGCAGCGCCGAGGGTTTCGCCCGCCTGCAGCGGCTGGGCGACTGGTACGTCGGCATCGGCGGCGTGCTGACCTTCAAGAAGGCCTCCCTCGCCGAGACCGTGAAGCGCATCCCCCTGGAGCGCATGGTCCTGGAAACCGACGCGCCCTACCTGACCCCCACCCCGCACCGCGGCGAGCGCAACGAGAGCGCCTACATCCCCCTGATCGCGGCCTTCCTGGCGCAGCAGAAAGGAGTAAGCGTGGAGGAAGTCGCCGCCGTGACCACTGCCAACGCAAAAAAACTGTTCGCTATATGAAGCTGAAGATCAACCTGTTCCAGGAAAAGAACACCCCGACCTCCATCCTGCTGATCTACACGGGCGGCACCATCGGCATGAAGGCGGATCCCGCCGACGGCACCCTCAAGCCCTTCGATTTCAGCGGCATCCTCGAGGAAGTGCCCGAGCTGCGCAAGTTCGCGATGAAGATCGACTCGTATACCTTCAACCCGCTCATCGACTCCTCCGACGTCGAGCCGTCGCTGTGGCAGTCCCTCGCCACCCTGATCCGCGACCGCTACGACGACTACGACGGCTTCGTGATCCTGCACGGCACGGACACCATGGCCTACAGCGCCTCGGCGCTGAGCTTCATGCTGGAGAACCTGGGCAAGCCCGTCATCTTCACAGGCAGCCAGCTGCCGATCGGCGAGCCGCGCACGGACGGCAAGGAGAACCTGATTTCCGCCGTGGAGATCGCCACGGCCAAGGATTCGCACGGGCATCCGATGGTGCCCGAGGTGTGCATCTGCTTCAATTCGCAGCTGCTGCGCGGCAACCGCAGCGTCAAGGTCAACGCGACCGGCTTCGACGCCTTCAAGTCGCCCAACTACCCGCTGCTCGCCACCGCCGGCATCAGCATCAACTACAACAACAGCTTCATCCATTACGGCAGCGAGCGCCGCAAAGGCCTGACCATCCACACGAACCTGGACACCCGTGTATCCGTGCTCAAGCTGCACCCCGGCATCACGGAGCAGGCCGTGCGGGACATCCTGCTCGGGGACGGATCGCGCGCCGTCATCCTGGAGACCTACGGCTCCGGCAACGCCCCCTGCCGCCCCTGGTTCCTCGCGCTCGTGCGCGAAGCCGCCACCCGGGGCAAGATCCTGCTCAACGTCACCCAGTGCCAGAGCGGGGACGTGGACATGGATATTTACGCCACCGGACGCTCCCTCAAGGACGCCGGCGTCATCTGCGGCCACGACATCACGACCGAGAGCGCCCTCGGCAAGCTCTTCCATCTGATGGGCGAGTATGCTGACAATGAGCAGGTCAAGACCCTGCTGGAGAAAAATCTCAAAGGCGAAATCTCAAAATAATTATTGAAAAATGGATTTTTTTTGCTAAATTGCACCGCTTTTAGAATGATTTAGACGCATAGAATATATCACAACTAATACATTATTAAATTCATTATGAAAAAGTTTTTCAGGTTTTTGGCAGTTGCAGGCGCTATGGCCTTCTCTGCAAACATCGCATTCGCCCAGGACGAGATGAGCGCGGCTGACCTCCTCAGCGGCAGCGAGCAGCCCCTCAATCAGGCTCTCAAGCAGAAGTTCATCGAAGGTGGTCCGGCTTTCATGTCCCTGATCATCATCTGCTTGATCATCGGTCTGGCCCTCGCCATCGAGCGCATCCTCTATCTCTCCTTCTCCAAGATCAACACCAAGAAGCTGGTCGAGAAGGTCGAGGCTGCCCTCCAGGAAGGCGGTATCGAGAAAGCGAAGGAAGTTTGCCGTGACACCCGCGGCCCCGTCGCCAGCATCTTCTATCAGGGTCTCCTCCGCTATGACCAGGGCCTCGACGTGGTCGAGAAGACGATCGTCTCCTACGGCAGCGTGCAGCAGAGCCAGCTGGAGAGCGGCTTGAGCTGGATCTCCCTGTTCATCGCCATCGCCCCGTCCCTCGGATTCCTCGGTACGGTTATCGGTATGATCAACGCCTTCGACGCCATCCAGGCTGCGGGTGATATCTCCCCGAACGTTGTTGCCGGTGGTATGAAGGTCGCCCTTATCACGACGGTCGGCGGTCTCATCGTCGCTATGATCCTCCAGGTCTTCTACAACTACATCCTTGCGAAGATCGAGTCCATCACCATTGACATGGAAGACTCCTCCATCAGCCTGATCGACGTGCTGACCAAATACGGCCAGAAGAAATAAGTCCAATACCGGTTTAAACAACTGAATAATGAAACTTAACAAGATATTCAAATGGGGAATGGTGGTGCTGATCCTTATCAGCGTCGCGATCCTGGTTTGGGGCTTCAGCGCAGGCTTTGCAACGCCTGACAAGGTCGCTCTTCCTGCGACCAACGTCCTCCTCACCTGGGCTGCGATCATGATCGGCATCGCGCTCTTCTGCTGGATCGTGATCGGCCTGCTCATCAGCCTCAAGAACGACCCGAAGTCCGTCGTCAAGATGGGCATCTCGCTCGTCGCGATCGCTGTGGTCTGCCTGATCGCCTATCTCCTGGCGAAGGGTGATCCCGTTCCGGGCACCGCTGTCACTGCGACTTCCGGTGAACTCAAGCTCACTGATACCATTCTGAACCTCACCCTCATTGCCGGTGTCGGCGCTATCGCAGCCATCATCGTCGGTGAGATCCGTCTGGCCATCGCTAACAAGAAATAATCATGGCAAAGAAAACACCAGCAATCAATTCGAGTTCTACGGCCGATATCGCGTTCCTGTTGTTGTGCTACTTCCTGATGACCACGACGATGGGTTCCCACTTCGGACTTTCCCGTCGTCTCCCTCCGATGCCTGATCCCAATCAGAAAATCGAGGACCAGAAGGTCAATCGCCGCAACATCATCGTGGTGAAGATCAACTCTGCCGATAGGATTCTTGCCGGTTCCGATGCCATCGATGTCTCTCAGCTCAAAGACAAGATCAAAGAGTTCTTAAGCAACCCTGCCAACGACCCGAACCTTCCCGAGAAGGAGGTGAAGGAGATCGAAGGATACAGCAAGGGCACCTATCCCGTGTCCAAGGGCGTTATCTCCCTGCAGAACGACCGTGGTACCAGTTACCAGGCCTACATCGCCGTGCAGAACGAGCTTGTGAAAGCCGTCAACGAACTTCGTGACGAATTCTCCATGAAGGAGTTCGGCAAGAAGTACGCGCAGCTCGACGAGGACCAGCAGAAGGTCGTCCGCGACTGCATCCCTCAGAACATTTCCGAGGCAGAGCCTAAGGACGTCGGTAAAAGAAGATAATAGGAGGTAAGATTATGTCAAGATTCAAGAAAGGCGACAAGAAGGAGATGCCGGGTATCACCTCGAGCTCTCTCTCCGATATCGTGTTCATGCTCCTGTTCTTCTTCATGGTCACCACGCAGATGCGTGAGACCGAGAACAAGGTCAAAGTCGTCACGCCTGAGGCCTCCGAGGTCGTCAAGCTGGAGCGCAAGGACCTCAACGCTTACATCAACATCGGATCCCCGACCCTGCAGTATCAGCAGCAGTACGGTACCGATGCCCGTATCCAGTTGAACGACTCCTTCCGCACCACGGACGACATCCGCGACTTCATCGCCGCGGAGCGCGACTCCAAGAGCGAGAATGACCGCCAGCTCATGACCGTGTCTATCCGGGCCGACCAGGATGTCAGAATGGGTATCGTAACCGATGTGAAGCAGGAGCTGCGTCGCTGCTCCGCGCTGAAGATCATGTACTCTGCAAGAAAGCCGGCAAAATAGCTTCTTGCGGCATTGAATACGAGCAGCCCCCTTCAACGAGGGCTGCTTTTTAAATAAAAAGAAGAAATGAAGGAAATACTTCGTACCAAGGTGAAGGACCTGCTGCAGATGCAGGCAGGACAGGAAGTGCTGGCCAAAGGTTGGGTCAGGACCAAGAGAGGGAACAAGGAAATCGCATTCATCGCGCTGAACGACGGATCTACGATCAAGAACGTCCAGATCGTCGTGGACAAGAATGCGGATACGGAGCCGGTGTTGGCACAGATCAGCACGGGCGCCTGCATCTGCGTGCGCGGCAATCTGGTCGAGTCCGTGGGAAGCGGCCAGGCGGTCGAGATCAAGGCGGCGGAGATCGAGGTGTACGGCACCTGCGATCCGATGCGCTACCCTCTCCAGAAGAAGGACACTTCCTTTGAGTATCTGCGCACGGTCGCGCACATGCGCCCGAGAACCAACACCTTCGGCGCCATCTACCGCCTGCGCAGCCAGATGGCCTTCGCCATCCACGAGTATTTCCACAGCAAGGGCTTTGTGTACCTGCACACGCCCCTGATTACCGAATCCGACTGCGAAGGCGCCGGGCAGATGTTCCAGGTCACGACCCTCGACCTCGAGAACGTGCCCCGCGACAAGAAGGGCCGCATTGACTACGGCAAGGACTTCTTCGGCAAGCAGACGAGCCTGACCGTCAGCGGCCAGCTCGAAGGCGAGCTCGGCGCCACCGCACTCGGTGAGATCTACACCTTCGGCCCCACCTTCCGCGCCGAGAATTCCAACACCCCGCGCCACCTCGCGGAGTTCTGGATGATCGAGCCCGAGATGGCGTTCTACGACATCAAGGACAACATGGACCTGGCCGAGGACTTCATCAAGCACCTCGTGTCCTATGCGCTCGAGCACTGCATGGATGACATCCAGTTCCTGAACGACCGCTACGATCCGGAGCTGGTCGAGCGCCTGCGGGGCGTCATCGGCACCGAGTTCGTGCGCCTCGAGTACACCGAGGGCATCCGCATCCTCGAGGAGGCCGTCAAGAACGGCGTCCAGTTCGAGTACCCGGTGGCCTGGGGCATCGACCTCCAGAGCGAGCACGAGCGCTATCTCGTGGAGAAGCATTTCGGCAAGCCGGTCATCCTGACGGGTTATCCCAAGGACATCAAGGCCTTCTACATGAAGCAGAACGAAGACGGCAAGACGGTCCGCGCCATGGACGTCCTCTTCCCGAAGATCGGCGAGATCATCGGCGGCTCCGAGCGCGAGGCCGACCTCGGCAAACTCGAGGCGCGCATCGACGAGCTCGGCATGAGCCGCAAGAACCTCGAGTGGTACATCGACACCCGCCGTTTCGGCAGCTGCCCGCACAGCGGCTTTGGCCTGGGCTTCGAGCGCCTACTCCTCTTCATCACCGGCATGCAGAACATCCGCGACGTCATTCCTTTCCCCAGAACGCCGAAAAACGCGGAATTTTAACCTTTACACATTATGCTAGTCATCGGCATCGCCGGCGGCTCCGGCTCCGGCAAAACCACGGTCGTCAAGGCCATCACCGAGAACCTGAAAGGCAAGAGCGTGGTGGTCATCCCCCAGGATTCCTATTATAAGGATTCCAGCGACCTCTCCGACGAGGAGAAACGCGTGCACAACTTCGATCACCCGGATGCGATCGAGTGGGACCTGCTGTGCAGCCAGCTGCACGACCTCAAAGCGGGCAAGGCAATCCAGCAGCCCGTCTACTCCTTCATCTCCTGCTCCCGGTCCAAGACCGAGACCAAGCTGGTGGAGCCGGCGGACGTGATCATCATCGAAGGCATCCTGATCTTCACCTGCAAGCCCCTCCGTGAGCAGATGGACATCAAAATCTTCGTGGATGCGGACGACGACGACCGCCTGATGCGCGTCATGGCGCGCGACATCACCGAACGCGGCAAGGACGTGCACTGGGTCATCGAGCGCTATTCCCGCACTGTCAAGCCGATGTACCTGCAGTTCATCGAACCGAGCAAGCGCTACGCCGACATCATCATCCCGCAGGGCGGTCACAACAAGGTGGCCATCGACGTCATCACCGCCACGGTCGAAAAGGCGCTTCGCGAAAAGGAGTAATCTCGTGCGCCGGCTCTCCCAGGAAGACAAGGCAGGCATCTACACCACCGTGATCGTTCACCTCGTGGTGCTGATTATCCTGCTGATTGCCGGCCTGGACTGGACCATCCGCAGGGAAAACAGCTTTGTCCTGGATTTCTCCGCCCTCGAGGAGAAGGAACGCCTGCAGGAAGAGATCGAGCGCCTGCAGGAGGAAGCCGCCTTCAAGGAAAGCATTGCCGAACGGCTGCAGCAGCAGCTGGACGCGGCACCGCCCGTACGCGGCATCGCCGTGGACCGCGGCGCGCTCAAGGACGACCGCGGCACGGACGCCGAGCAGCTCTACCGCGACGCGCAACGCCTGCAGGAAGAGCTGGCCCGGGGCTACGAGGTGCAGGAAGACGAAGTCGAAGAGCCGGCACCTGTAATCCCCGATAAGAAAGAAGAAAAGAAGCAGTCCGAGACCGTCTATAGCGGTCCGTCTGTCGTTTCCTATTACCTGGAAGGCCGCAAGGCCAGCCATCTGCCGATTCCGGCCTACCGCTGCATGGGCGCCGGACAGGTCACGGTGCTGATCACCGTGGATCCGGGCGGCACCGTCATCGGCGCCAAAGTGGACGAGTCCGTATCCGCGACGGACGGGTGTCTCCGTTCGTTCGCCATCCGCGCCGCGCGGCTCTCCAAGTTCTCCGCCAAGGCGGACGCCCCCGCCAAGCAGGTTGGCAACATCGTCTACGAGTTTGTGGCACAATACTGACAAAAAAAAGGACGCGCTCCTGGTGCGCGTCCCGAAAAACCAATTATTAACCGTTAGTATCCAGGATATCGTTTAAGGTTAGGATTGCCTTTTTGTTACGGTTCAAAGGTAGCAAGCTACGGGGAAAATAATGTTTGATATCGTCCCGAATAAGTGGAATTTTGTACAAATTCGGATATTTAGTGTAATTTTGTACAAAATAACGTCCCATCCATGCGATTTTTCCGTCTGATTGTCTTATTCGGTCTCCTCGGTCATGCTACACACCTTGCGGCGCAGCCACCCCATTCTTTTACCCGCTACGGGCGCGAAAACAACTTCAGCGGCACCACCGTCGAGGACATGGCGCAGGACAGTCACGGGCAGTTGTGGCTGGCGACCTGGGGCGGATTGTACTCTTTCGACGGGCGTACCTTCCGGAATTACCTGACCGACAATCCGATGGACCGGGACAACCCCCGCAGCAACCATTTCGTGGATGTGGAGGCGCTGGACAATGACGAAATCCTGGTGCTCTCCTATGATAACCGCCTGTATCGACTCAACCCGGACAGCCGTAAGCTGGATCCCGTGAACGAGGGCGGCGACGACATTCAGGCCATGTTCCGCATCCGTGGCGACGAACTCTATTTCCTGACGACAAGCAACGAGTTGCTGGATGCGTCCTTCTCCCGCTCCTGCCTGATCCGGCGGGATGCGACCGTTCATTCGGTCATCGACAGGCCGGGAGGCGTGATCTGGATCCTGACCGACCGGGGCATTTACCGAAACGACGTACTGCTCACCGACATGCCTGCTTTCTGCTCGTGGACCGCGGATGACGTGTTGTATATCGGCTCCGCCAACGGTCAGCTGCTGCTGCTTGAGAACGAACAGCTCAGCACGATTCCGACCCGCCTGGGCACCAATATCACTTTTATTGCACCGGTCCCCGGACGGCCGGAACTGCTGCTCGGATCGGACCATCGCGGCATTGAAGCATTCAACCTGGATGACGGTACGCAGCGCAGCGTCGTCCGCGAAGAGAAGAACGCCGAAGAGCGGAACTACTCCAGCCGCATGGACGAGAACGGCAACCTGTGGGTCTTCCCCCAGCAGGGCAGCCTGTACTGGTACAACCGGGACACACATCAATTGTTCCCCTTCCTCGGATCGGACAGCCGCCAGGGCTGGAATTCCGAGACGGGCATCACCTCTTTCCTGGTCGATCGGCAGGGCAATCTCTGGATCGGGTCGAGCTGGGGCGGGCTGGAGCGCATCATTTTCCATCGCGACAATTTCAAGCTGCAGTCCATCGACGGCAGTGGCCAAATCTCCCAGGAGAACAGCGTCCGCGCCCTTCTGCAGGACCCTTCCGGCTGGATCTATGCCGCCACGCGCGACGGCCGCCTGCATGTCTACGACGAGACCCTGCGGGAGCGGACTTCCTGGCGACTGGACCGCCCGGCATACTCCATTACGCGCAGCCACGACGGCAACCTGTGGCTGGGTACGCGTGGCGCCGGCCTGATGGAGATGAGCATCCAGGCCAACGAACAACTCCGCCACAACCTGATCCGCTATCCCAAGGACGAGCTCTTCTACGGGCCGGACAGCAATGACATTTTCTCCCTGCTGGAGGATTCTTCCCACCGGCTTTGGATCGGCTCTTTCGACGAAGGCGTCTCCTATGTGGACCTGGACGGCACGGAACGGCTGTTTATCGGCAAACGCAACCGGCTCAGCTTCCCGACCGACCGGCGCAACCGCATGCGCAGCCTGGCCCTGAGTCCGGACGGCCGGCTGTATGCCGGCGGCCAGATGGGCCTGTTCGTCTGCGACCACCCGTTCGGAGAGCCCGAGAACATGCATTTCGAGCGCTTCTCCGGAATCATCGACTATGACATTCAGCACATCCTCTTTACCAGCCAGGGCGAACTGTATGCCTGTTCCTACGGCGCCGGCCTGCTCCGGCTGGACAGCGGAGATCCCGACAGCGGCTTCCGCGCCTGGACGGTCAACGACGGTCTGCTCTCCAATTATGTATTCTCCGCCATCGAGGACGAGGCGGGCAACCTGTGGATTGCCACGCAGGCGGGTCTGAACCGCCTCAACCCGCAGACCGGGAGCCTGATCAGTTTCCCGTACGACCGCTTGGGCCACAGCCTGCGCTTCAATGAGGGCACGCCCAACCGGCTGCTCGACGGGAGCATCTGCTTCAATACCTCGGCCGGCATCTTCTATTTCAATCCTTCGGACATCTCGAACGACGACTTCGTCCCGGAACTGCTCATCCAGGGTTTCTACGTGTCCGGCATCAGTCGGGAAGTGAACGAATCCACGCCCCTGCATATCCGTCCCACTGACGGCATCCGCGTGCAGATGGCCGCCGTGGACCTGACGGCCCCTGAACAGATTCTGTACGCGTACAAGCTGGACGGCGCCGACGGGGACTGGGTCCACCTGGGGAACCAGGCCTCCCTGGAGATCAAGCCCCTGCGCCCCGGGCGCTATACGCTGCGCCTGCGGTCCACCAACGGAGGCGGTCTGGAGGTGGACAACGAGCGCCGCTTCACCATCATCGTCCGGCGCAATCCGCTGCAGTCCGCCTGGTTCGGCATCCTCATCCTGCTGGCGGCGGTGCTTGCGGCGATCCTGCTGACGCGGCGGCGCAACAGGCGCGAACAGCCGGCGGACGCCGAAGATCCGCTCCTGCGTGGCCTGCACGGCGATGACCGGCGCTTCGTCGAATCCTTCACCGCCTACCTGAACGAACACCTGGACGACGGCGGGCTGGATGTCCCGCAGATCTGCGAAGGGCTGGGTGTCAGCCGTTCCGTGCTCTTCGGACGCTGCCGGACCCTGCTGGGTACGACACCGGCCACCTTCCTGCGCCGCCTGCGGCTTGAGCGCGCAAGGGAGCTCATCCGCGAGGGCGGGCGGTCGATGACCGATGTCTCTTATGCCGTGGGAATCAACGACCCCCACTATTTCAGCAAAATCTTCAAGAAAGAATTCGGCGTGACGCCGAGCCAGTTCAAGCAGCAGGCGGAGTCCTAACGGGCCGCGCGCAACGTGATCACCTGGCCGGGCTCGGTGGCAATGTCGTAGAGATGTGCCGCCGGGGCGATGAATCCGCGCATCGGCGCCTTCTCGCTGATCATCGGGCGGGAGATCTCCTGCACGGCGAAGAGCGGATTGGGGTTGGAGCCTTCGGCATTGCTCAGGGTGACGTCGGATTCCAGCGCATCATAGGAACGGATGCGCAGGTTGCCGCCGATGGTCGAGCGCAGCTGCGCTTCCACGATGTGACCGTTCTTCCAGACCAGGCGCTCCAGCACGAAACCGCCGCGGGCGCGAAGGCCCTCCACGGCGCCGTTTGCCAGCGCGTCCGGCAGGGCCGGCAGCAGGTGGACGGCCTCGTCATGGCTCTGCAGGAAGAGCTCCGCGATGCCGGCAGTGCAGCCGAAGTTGCCGTCGATCTGGAACGGGGGATGCGCGTCGAAGAGGTTGGGATAGGTGCCACCCGCCATATTGAAGCGTCGGCCTGGCGTGACCAGCGTGAGCTGGTCCGTGATCAATTTGAAGGCATGGTTGCCGTCGAGCATGCGCGCCCAGAGGCAAACCTTCCAGCCCATCGACCAGCCGGTGGAAGGATCGCCGCGCTGGATCAGCGTGTTGCGCACACCCTCGGTGAGCACCGGCGTGCGATAGGGCGAAATCTGGTAGCCCGGATAGAAGCCCCACAGATGGGAGACGTGGCGGTGGTTGTCGGTCGGGCTGTCCCAGTCCTCGAACCACTCCTGCAACTGGCCGTACTGTCCGACCTGCATCGGCGGCAGGCGGCGCCGCATGGTGGCAAGCGTGTCGGCGAACGCCGCGTCACGGCCCAGGATGGCGGCTGCGCGCTCCGTATTGGAGAAAAGGTCTGTCACCAGCTGGTTGTCCATCGTGATGCCGGCGAACATGTTGGTCTTCAGGTGGGCCGGACGGTTCTCAGGCGAGTCGGACGGCGTCACCACGAGGTAACCCGTGTTCGGATCCTCCACGAGGAAGTCCACGAAGAATTCGGCGGCGCCCTTCATCAGCGGGTAGGCTTCGGCCAGGAAGGCCTCGTCGCCGCTGAAGAGGTAGCGGTCCCAGAGATGCTGGCACAACCAGGCGGCGCCGCTTGGCCAAAGGCCGCAGTAGGCATAGTCCAGCGCACCCGTGATGCGCCACAGGTCGGAATTGTGGTGCACCACCCAGCCGCGGCAGCCGTACATGTTGCGGGCGGTGTTGGCACCCGTCACGGCCAGTTCGCGTATCATCCGCAGCAGCGGCTCGTGCAGCTCCGGCAGGTTGGTCAGCTCCGCCGGCCAGTAGTTCATCTCGGTATTGATGTTGGTCGTGTAGTTGGCGCACCAGGGGGCCATGAGGCTGGCGTTCCAGATGCCCTGCAGGTTGGCCGCCTGCGTGCCCGGCTGCGAGCAGCTGATCAGGAGGTACCTGCCGAACTGGAAGTAGAGCGACACCAGCTGCGCGTCATGATTCTCCGCAAAATTCTTGATCCGCTCGTTGACCGGCGCGTCGGGCACGCCCGAGGGGGCGAATTCCAGCTTCACGCGGCCGAACTGATTCCGGTAGGCGGCCACGTGCGCGGCCAGCGCCTGGGCGTATTTCTTCGAGCTGTTCTTCATGCTGGCGGCGTTGCGCGCGTACGGATCGGCGTTCACCGTCTTGTAGTCCACGAAGTTGGTGGCCAACGCGATGTGCAGCAGGAGTTCGGTGGCGCCTTCGACGCGCAGCGTCTGGTCCGTCGCGCTCACTTTGCCGCCCTTCGCCGTGGCCTTGAGGTCATTGACGTAGCGGATGGCGCCCGGAATGCCGCCCTTCTCGGCGCCCTGTCCCTCCAGGCGGAGCTGGTTTTTGGCAGGGACGGTCACCTGCGTGTCCTTCATCGGCGTGGTGAAAGACAACTCGCAGTTGATCGCCTTGGGCTGGGAGGCCGTCAGGCGCACGATGATGAGGTTGTCGGCGAAGGATGCAAACGCTTCCTCCACGTACTCCACGCCGTCCACCTTATAAGAAGTCCGGACCACGGCACGCTCGAGATCAAGCTCGCGGCGGTAGCCCGTCACCTCGCCCTTCCGTTCCGGGAAGGCGATCTTCACCGAACCGGCGGTCTGGTACGACATCTCCTCGCCCACGGGCGAGAGGAAGTTCTTTTCGGCCAGGTCCTGGGCCTCCTCGTATGCGCCGGCGAAAATCAGGTCGCGGACCTTTTGCAGGTTCTTCAGGCCGTTGGGGTTCCAGTTCTCGTACGGGCCGCCCGTGGAGATCGTCTCTTCGTTGAGCTGGATTTCCTCGGTGTCCGTTCCGCCGAAGATCATGGCGCCGATGCGGCCGTTGCCGACCGGCAGGGCCTCTTCCCAATAGGAAGCCGGCTTGTCAAACCAGAATACATTCGTGGAAGGTTGGGCATACAACGCCGTCATCGCGGCCGCGAAGCCCAGGAGCAGAGTGGTCAGTTTCTTCATGCTATGCAGTTTTCCACAAATATAAGAAAAAGAAAACTGCCTGCAAACCGAAGTCAGAATTCTATCGAATAGCTGATGCCCGGCATGATGGGGAGCAGCGTTCTACCTCAGAGACCGCACTTATTCCTGCGCAGCAGGATTTGCCGGGTAGCGGACGGTGAAGCAGGCGCCGCCCAGCGTGAAGGATTTCGAGTAGGAGATGGAGGCACCGCAGCGCTCCAGGATGCTCCGGCTGATGGCGAGGCCGAGGCCGGAGCCGCCGTTCTTGGTCGTGAAGTTCGGGGTGAAGAGCTTCTCGACGTTCTCGTCGGAGACGCCGGGACCGTTGTCCTCCACGACGATGTCCCAGAAGCCGTCCTCGACGCTCTTGCGCAGCGACACGACGATGCGGCCGTCCGGAGCGTCCCCGATTGCCTGCACGGCATTGCCGAGCAGGTTCACGAACACGCGCGTGAGCTGCGGCTTCGGACCACGGATCTTCACACCGGACAGCCCCAGGTAGTCGAAGTGGATGTTCTCCCGGTTGTCGAACATCGAAATCTCCTCGTGGAGCAGCTTGTCCAGGGCGATGGTCGTCGGCTCCTCGGTGTACAGTTTCGCGAAGGTGGAGAACTCGTTGGCCGTATCCGTCAGGATGTCGATGTGGTCCAGGATCACCTGGCTGGCCTCCTCGAAGCGCGTCTCCCATGCGGGATCGCCCTTTTCCTTGAGACGGATCACCCGTTGCAGCTGGAGCTTCATCGGGGTGAGCGGGTTCTTGATCTCGTGCGCCACCTGGCGGGCCATGCCGCTCCAGGCCTTGTCGCGCTCGGCCTGCGCCAGTTTGCGCGAGCTCTCGGACAGTTCCGTGACCATGCGGTTGTAGGCCTGCACGATCGAGGATATCTCGTCGTCGCGGTCGTAATTGATGTACTCCAGGGAGTCCAGGTCGGCGCTCGCCATCTTGGAGCTCATCTCGCTCAGCGGCTTGAACATGCGGTCCACGATTCGCGCCACCATGAAGAGCGCCATCAGCAGGAAGAGCAGGAAGAGCGAAATGATGGTCAGCGAGTGCATCACGGCGTCCTCCTCGAAGTCGTAGGTATCCTCGTTGTACGGCGAGCAGAGAATTGCGACCATCGACCCGTCGGAGGCGAACAGCGGCGCGTACATGCTGTAAAATTTCTGCCGGCCGAGCCGCTCCTGCTGGATGTAGTGGCGGCGGTTGCGGTAGAGGATGTTGTAATACGCCGTCCCGTCCATGCGTTCCGTGACCATCAGCTGCTCGAAGACCATCGGGGTCGTGGTCATCATCAGGCGCCCGGCGGGCGTGTAGAGGGTGATGTCGGAGCCCGTCTCCTTGCCCACCCGCTCCATCAGGGAGCGCAGCGACTGCCAGTTGATGCCGGAAGCGCTTTCCTCATCCTGCAGGCCCGCGTCCATCATCGCCACGATGGCGCCGATCTTGTCTGACATGACCGTCTGGCGGTTGCTGTTGTTGCGCGAATAGACGAAGAGCACGCTCACCAGCGCCATCACCAGCAGGGTGAGCAGCAGCGAGGTGAGCAGGACGCCGGAGATCCGGGACTTGAAATAGGAACGCTGGAAGATGGCCGGCTTGGGCCGGCGCAACACGGCGATCGACAGGGCCAGGAAGGCGATCAGGCCCACGAGGATGCCCGCCATGATGTAGGACAGCAGGCCCACGCTGGCGCGGGAAATCACCACGGCCTCCCCATCGCCGACCACATAGGTGAAATGCGTATAGCCTTCCGCCTGGACATGGCCGCTCTCGGAGCCGTACAACTGCAGGTACAGGTCGTCGTCCACCCGGGTCGGATAGGGATAATTGCCCTTGTATGCCTTGATTTCGCGGCCCGTATAACGGGCGTAGGAATAGCCCGACGGCAGGTTCACCTGGCCGGGCGTCGTGAAGCCGAAGATGCCGGCATAGCCCCGGCCACCCCGGCTCTCCCGCTGCTCCAGCCGCACAAGCACGCGCGACACGGTCCCATCCTCCGAGAGGTAGAAGAACACACCCAGGTAGTACGGCCGCCCGGTTTCATGGCGGGCATACAGGAAACGGGAATTCTCGGCAATGGGCACCCCGTCGCGCAGGAGTTCATTGAATTCGGCGGCCGCCTCGCGGGTATTGTTGTATTCATTGAATACGCGCGCGGAGACGAGGTAGTCCCGGTTGGTTCCGGAGAAATAATAATCAGAAATACGGCTCTGGATCGACTGCTCCGTCCCTTCGAAGCGCGAGAGAGCCGACAGGATCGCATCGTCGGCGATCTGCGCCTCCATCATACGCAGGCGGAGCTCCAGCGCGATGTCGCGGTCGAAGGTGAGCCGCGTAGCCATCAGGCCCAGGCGGTCCTGCTCCTTGCGGAAACCGAGCACGCCGGTCATCACGACCAGATACACCGCCACCAGGATCGCGTACAGCACACGGCCGGTCAGCGAGAACGCGTCGAAGGAGCGGCCGTCGCGCCGCTTCAGGACGGGGGCGGCCAGCTGCAGGAGCAGCGGCACGCTGATCAGCAGCGAGATGAAGGACAGGTAGACGATGACGCAGAAAGGCGACAGCTGTCCGAGTTTATAGATTTCCAGCGAGAAGCCGGAATTGAGCGCGATGCTCCGCAGGGCCGCCTGCGAATAGAGGATGACCCCGCCGGTCAGGACAAGCGAGAGCGCGAGTACGGCAAGCTGGCGCGGACGCGTATTCGTCCACGACCACAGCTTCCGCCGCACCATGTAGGCGCAACCGGCGCACATCAGGATGGCCAGGTTGATCAGGATGACCGCACCCAGCGAATAGAGCACGTCGCCGCCGGCATACAGCATGGGCGAGAAGATCAGCACACGGCTGCCCGAGAAGCGGCCCCAGAAATACAGGCCCGCCAGCAGGAATATAATCCCCAGGCTCACGCATGCGAAGCGCCGGGGCGTCCGTTTCGCCGACAGGAAAACCAGGAACGCCAGCAGGATGGCGGCGATGGAAATCCACAGCAGCGGAGAGGCGTCCCGCCCGGAAGACGTCAGCGACTCAAGCAGGATCTTGAACTGCGGCCGGCCCTCCACGGACACCACGGATCCGCCGCTGGCAGAGAGCGGCCGTATCGCATAACGCCGGGACATGGAAACACGGCGGTTGGCCAGTCTCATGCCGCCCCGCGGAATGCCGCTTCCGATCTCCAGTCCCGCCAGCACGCGGACGTCGCCGTCCCCGACCCATTTGGCCAGGTACCAGCCCGGACCCAGGTTATGGAAGCCCAGCGAGTCCGTGACCTGCAGGAAAGGCGATTCCGCCGCAATACGCGGATCCGCGACGAAGGGCACATACACCCGCCGGTTGATGTCGTCGTTGGACACCGGGAATTCGTGACACCAGGACTGCAGCGTGTCGCTGCAATAGCGATAAAGCACGAATTCCTCCGGCAGGCCCTCGAATGACATCCACTCCCCCGGATCCAGCGCCAGCGCCTTGTCGGCGTAGCTCTCCAGTTGCGCCACCCGACGGTTCAGGACACGCTCCATCCGACGCGCCTCCCGGGCGGTGTCGCCCGGTGCCCGCGTGTCGCTCAGCGACAGGATGAACAGCACCGCCCCCGCCACGAGCGAGGCCACGGCGATCCATTCCCGGCTATGTCTTCCCCAAGTCATTCGTGATGATAGGGCTCTCCGCGCAAAATGGTGAAAGCCCGGTACAATTGTTCTGCAAAAATCGTTCTCACAAGCTGATGCGAGAAGGTCATCTTCGACAGGGACAACTTGCCGTCAGCACGCGCATACACCGCGTCCGAAAAGCCGTAGGCCCCGCCGATCACGAACACCAGATCCCGGCCCGAGCGCACCAGGCGCCCGCCCAGCCAGTCGGCGAACTCCAGCGAGCGGTATTCGCGCCCGTGCTCGTCGAGCAGCACCACCTCGTCCGAAGGGGTCAGCTGGCGCAGGATCAATTCTCCCTCGCGCTGCTTGATCTGCTCGCGGGACAGCGCCGACACGCCCTTCAGTTCGGGGATCTCTTTCAACGAGAACGGCACATAGTGCCCCAGCCGGGAGACATACATCTCCAGGCCGTCCCGGACCCATGGAATATCCGTCTTGCCGACCGTGATCAAACTGATTTTCATGCAAGCACAAATATAATAATGTGGCTCGAAATTTGCAATCATTCAGGACGTGCAACGCTTGCTTACGATTGCGGCAATCCTCTTGCCCCTGCTCTTCTGCGGACGCCTCTCTGCCCAGCCCGCGGGGTATGACGTATTCATCCCCATCAGCAAATATATGGCGCAGGGCAACGCCGAAAACCTTTCCGCCTGGTTCGACGACAACCTGGAGATCGCCGTGACCTCCCAGAGCAGCAACGCCAGCAAGGCCCAGGCCCGGCAGATCGTCAAGACCTTTTTCGAAAACCATACGCCGCGCTCCTTTGAGGTGAATCACACCGCCGGACGCGACAATATGAAATATGCCCTCGGAACCCTCAACGCTGGCGGGGAGAGTTACTCCGTCACCATTTTCGTGAGCTCCAAGGGCAAATCCTACAAAATCCAGCAGCTCAAAATCGAGCAGCAGCTGTAGTCTGCAATCGCTTAGGCGCGACCGCCGTAGGAACGGTCAGCGGTATTCACATTGATCTTCTCGCCCGTCTCGATGAAGAGCGGCACCATCACCTTGGCGCCCGTCTCGAGCGTGACTTCCTTGAGGGCGGAGGTGGAGGCGGTGTTGCCCTTGACGGCGGGCTCGGAATACGTGACCTCGAGGGTGACGTAGGTCGGGAGCTCGCAGGTAAGGCAGCGCTCCTCGCCCACCACGAACATCATCTCGACATGCTGGCCTTCTTTCATCAGGTCGGCGTTCTCGACGAGGTCCTTCTGGAGCAGGATCTGCTCGTAGGTCTCTTCGTGCATGAAGTTGAAACCATCCTCTTCGGCATAGAGGAACTGGTAGGGACGGCGCTCAACGTCGATCGTCTCGATCTTCATGCCGGCGGTGAACGTATTCTCCAGGATGTTGCCGTTCTCCAGGTTGCGGAGCTTGGTCTTCACGAAAGCGGGGCCCTTGCCCGGCTTACCAGACGATCTGGCACGGTTTGCCGTTGTACTTGAGGAAAAGTCCGTTCTTAAAATCAGCTGTTGTTGCCATAAAAATGTTATCTCTAATTGGTTAAATTCCGTATATCCGGGCAAATTTAAGGATTTGCCTGAATTATTGCAAATTTTTGATGGCGGCGGCCACTTCTTCCAACAGCCATTTGGGCGTGGAAGTGGCACCGCACACGCCCACCCTGTCGTCCGGACGGAACCATTCCCGACGCAGGCCGGAGGCGGACCCGATGTGCCAGGTGCGGACATTCGCGCCACGGCAGAGCTCGCAGAGCACCTTGCCGTTGGAGCTGTCCTTGCCGGACACGAACACGATGACGTCGTGGTTGCGGGCGAACTCGGCGAGTTCGCGGTGGCGGGAAGCCACCTGCTGGCAGATGGTTTCGTGGACCGTCAGTTCGGCGCCGGCCATGATCGAAGACAGGTACTCCCGGACCCGGGCATATCCCTCAGGACTCATGGTCGTCTGGGAGAAGAGTTCGATGTCGCGGTACGGGCGGATGGTGCCGTCGGCGATGCGGTCGCGCAGCTGGTCCAGGTTCTCGACCACGGTCACGCCGCCGTCCACCTGGCCCACCAGGCCCATGACTTCGGGATGGCCGATCTTGCCGAAGAGCACGATCTGGCCTTCCGCCGGCGCCAGGCGCAGACGCGCCTCGCGTATCTTCTTCTGGAGCCCCAGCACCACCGGGCAGGTGCAGTCGACAACCTTGAAACCCAGTTCCTTCGCCCGCGCGTAGACTTTGGGCGGTTCGCCGTGCGCCCGGATCAGCAGGGTCTCCCCCGCCACCGGATCGCGCATCTCCCGGAGGTCTTCCGTGTCGATGGTCACCAGCCCGCAGCCCTGCAGGCGCGCGAGTTCCTCTTCGTTATGTACGATGGCGCCGAGGGAATAGAGACGTCCCCCCTCGCCGAGAATCTTCTCCGCCGTGCCGATGGCCCGGATCACGCCTCCGCAGAAGCCGGAATTCGGATCAATCTCGACCTGCATCACGCGATCTCCTCCGGAGCGTCCAGCAGGCCGAATTTCCCGCGGATGAGGCCTTCCGCCCACGAGATCTCGTCGGTCAGGCTCATTTCGGAATTATTGAGTTCGAAGGCGTCCTCCGCCCGCCGCAGCGGGGAGGTTTCCCGGTGGGAGTCGATATAGTCGCGCTCCTGGAGATTCTTCATCACCTCCTCGAAAACGGGCTGCTCACCCTTGCTGACCAGTTCGTCGAAGCGGCGCTGGGCGCGCACTTCGGGACGGGCGGTCATGAAGACCTTGATCTCGGCGTTCGGGAAAACGGTGGTGCCGATGTCGCGGCCGTCCATCACGACGCGGCCGGAGGCGGAGAATGCGTGCAGGCGGTCGTCCACCCAATGGCGCACGTAGGGCACCGCCGCGATGGGGCTGACCTGCGCGGACACTTCCATCGTGCGGATCTCCTTCTCGATGTTGCGCTCGCCCATGAAGAGCACGGTCCCCTGCGCGAAATGCAGGTCCAGGCCCTCCAGCGCCTTTTCCAGGGCCGGATCTATGGTGTTGTCCGGGGCGATCAGCCCCTGCTCCTGCGCGAACAGCGTCACGCCGCGGTACATCGCGCCGGAGTCCAGGTACAGGAAATCGAAGTGTTTCGCAATCAGCCGCGCGAAGGTACTCTTCCCGGTGGAGGAGTAGCCGTCGATGGCGATGGTGATGTCAGGGATTCGCATAATTACTGTGGTTTAGATTTTTCGTATTCGGCACGGGCGCGCTCCACAGATACGGAGCGCTTGAGCACGAAGCCCGAGCCCAGGTATTTCGTCCGGACGTCTTCGTCGGAAGCCAGCTCCTGCGGCGTGCCCTGCTGGAGGATCGTGCCTTCGTAAAGCAGGTAGGCGCGGTCCGTGATGGCGAGGGTCTCGCCCACGTTGTGGTCCGTGATGATGACGCCGATGTTGCGGTATTTCAGCTTGGCGATGATGTACTGGATGTCCTCCACGGCAATCGGGTCGACGCCCGCGAAGGGTTCGTCCAGCAGGATGAACTTGGGGTCGATGGCCAGGGCGCGGGCGATCTCGCAGCGGCGCCGCTCGCCGCCGGAGAGCTGGATGCCCAGCGATTTGCGGACTTTGGAGAGGTTGAATTCGTCAATCAGCGACTCCAGGCGCCGCTCGCGCTCCGGGCGCGGAATGCCGCGCATTTCCATCACGGACACGATATTGTCTTCGACGGACATCTTGCGGAACACGGAGGCATCCTGCGGCAGGTAGCCGATGCCTTTCTGGGCCCGCTGGTACATCGGCAGGCCGGTAATCTCTTCGTCGTCCAGGAAGACGCGGCCATCGTTCGGGACAATCTGTCCGGTGATCATGTAGAAGCTCGTGGTCTTGCCGGCGCCGTTGGGGCCGAGGAAGCCGACGATTTCTCCCTGTTCGACCTCCATCGACACGCCCTTGACGACCGTGCGGACGCCGTATTTCTTGACCAGGTTCTCGCAGCGCAGTTTCATAGGAGTCTATTTGATATCCAGTCCGAGGTCCACGACCAGGTTGCGGACTTCTTCATTTTTGCTCATCAGGTCTTCTGCCTTCTCGGAGGGCAGGTAAATCTTCTTGCCCTGTTCTTCTTCGGGCACGACCGTCGGCTCGAGGCGGATGCGGCCGCAGTCGGTGAGGCGGGCGAATTTGCCCTCCAGATCGCGCAGGATGCGCTCTTCGATCCATTTCTTCTGGGCTTCGTTGGTCACGGTGAAGGAGACGACCTTGCGGCCGTCCTCTTCGCGGAAGCTGAGGTTGGCGTTGGACAGGGCGTTCGCGAGGCGCGGCTGGCTGGCGTACATCGCCGCCAGATCCTTCCATTTGCCCGCCAGCACACCGTCCTCCGGCAGTGCCTCCGGCTTCGCTTCCGCAGCCGAAGCAGCCCCCGCCGCCGGCATCACCTCCACCTCATCCTCGTCCATCAACGCACTCAACGACAACGACGAAGCCTTCTTCGGTTTTCTCGTCTTTCCGGCTGCGGTGGAGCTACTGCCCCCCGAGGCTTCGCTTCGCTCATCCCCCCCACTGCTTCGCAGCGGGTCCCCCCCGTTCACGAGACCACGGGCGGCCACGTCTTCGGGGGGCAGCACTCCACCGTCAGCCTTCGGAGACGCGCTGCCCGCGGGAATGGTTTCTGACTGCTTCGCAGCCTCCTCCTGCGGTGCGGAACTGGTAACTGCCTCCGGCGACCGTAGCCACCCTCGGCTTCGTGAGAGGGAGGGGCCCGCAGACGCAGTCTGTGGGAGGGGTCCGGCAACGCCGGACGTCGAAGGAGGCAGTTCGCCAGTCCGCGCAGGAGAGGCTGCAGGCTGATTGTTCAGGAACGCCAGCTTCATCAGGGCGAATTCGATGTGCAGGCGAGGGTTGGTGGCGGCGCGGTAGCCGGCCTCGCAGGCGGTGGTGACGCCGAGGGCGTCGTAGAGCCATTTCACGCTGCAGCGTTCTCCCTGCTCCTTATAGCGGGCGCGCAGCGAATCCGGCAGATCCAGCAGGGCCTCCAGGCCACCCGTGCGGCTGACGAGCAGGTCGCGCAGATGGGCGCTCAGGGCGGCCACGAAATGCTGCGCATTGAAACCCTTCGAGAGAATCTCATCGAAGATCAGCAGCGCCGTGGCGTAATCGCCGGCCAGGCAGGCATCCACCAGGCGGAAGCTGAACTCGTAGTCCAGCACGCCCAGGTTGCGGATTACGTCCTCGTAATGGATATCCGTCCCGCAGAACGCGACCGTCTGGTCGAAAAGCGTCAGCGCATCGCGCATCGCGCCGTCGGCCTTGTGGGCGATCACATGCAGGGACTCGTCGTCCACGGTAATCCCCTCCTTGCCCGCGATATCCCGCAGGTTGCGCACGATGTCGGCCACGCCGATGCGGTTGAAATCGTAGGTCTGGCAGCGGCTCAGGATGGTCGGCAGAATCTTGTGCTTCTCCGTGGTAGCCAGGATGAAGATGGCGTGTGCCGGCGGCTCCTCGAGAGTCTTGAGAAAAGCATTGAACGCCGACTGCGACAGCATGTGCACCTCATCGATGATGTAGACCGAATAACGCCCCACCTGCGGCGGGATCTGCACCTGGTCCATCAGCGCCTTGATATCGTCCACGCCGTTGTTGGACGCGGCATCCAGTTCGTGGATGCAGTAGGAGCGGCCTTCGGCGAAGGAACGGCAGGAATCACACTCGCCGCAGGGCTCCAGGTCGGGACCCGGGTTCGAGCAGTTGATGGTCTTGGCGAAGATGCGCGCCGCGCTCGTCTTGCCCACGCCCCGGGGGCCGCAGAACAGGTAAGCGTGCGCAAGCTGCCCGCGCTGGATCGAGTTCTTGAGGGTCCGTGCGATGTTGTCCTGTCCGATCAGGGACTCGAAAGAGTCCGGACGGTATTTGCGTGCTGATACAACGTAGTCTGACATAGTTTACAAATGTAATGATTTTTGCTTAACTTTGGGCGCATGAGAATCCGTTTGAGCCATCTTTTTCTGACGCTATTTCTCCTGGCCGCGGCGCTGCCGCTGTCCGGGCAGGGGAAGATGTACACCCGCAAGATGCGGCTGGCGGATTTCCCCACCAGGACCACCAAGATCGTGCTGGAAGGGAACTCCTTCCTGGAGCTGGCGCTGCGCGAAGAAATTGCCGTCCACTGGCGCATCTCGCCCTATGAATTCTGTGACATGGAAGAATACGCGCAGATCCGCAACTCATCATCCTACTACTTTCTCACGCTCGCCCAGGAAGAAGGGCTCGCCTATCTGTGCCTCGACAAAGGCGGCAAACCGGACGAGAAAGACCAGCTCAAGAAGCCCTTCGAAGTGGTGCGGATGCCGATCGCCAGCGTGGACAACCCCACGGGACGCGAACTCGTGTTCATGGGCGCCTTTCTGGACATCATCCAGCGCTTCACCGAAGAGGCCATGGTTTCCGACAAAACGGCCTACACCGGCCTGGAATCCGCCAACTCCATCCACCTGCGCGGCCGCACGGTCTACCTCGACCCCAACGCCGCAGACGAAGCCTACCTGCGGGAAGAACCCGGCGCCCTGCTGGCCATCAGTATCGCCCCGGAAGAACCCGGCCCCAAGACCGTCTGCTACAAGATTCTCATCTCTGCCGACACGCACGAGCTCCTCTCCTACGAGCGCATCCGCTACAAAGAGCCCGCCGACGCCGGCTTCACCGACGCCGAAGCCCGCCGCTTCTCCCGCCGCGGCGCCACCGTCATCCGCTAGCCCGCGCCATTCGCCGCCCATGCGTAAAGCGTCGCGGAGGGCGGAGCGGAAATTGGTTTTTCGGCAAACCTGTCCGAAAAATAATTTCCGGCCGCCCGCGAGGGGTGGCCGGTGAATGGCGGGAGGATATTACAGATTCACGTAGTTGCGGACGTCGTCTGCGGAGACGGGATCGCCGCCGAGGATGAGGAGGCGGTCGACGACGTTGTCCAGCTCGCGGATGTTGCCGGGCCAATGCTTCTGCTTCAACAGCTCCACCGCCTCAGGCGAGAACCTGCGGGGCGTGCCGCCCTCGGCGTATTTCTCCAGGAAGAAGTCGATCAGTCGCGGAATATCATCGCGGCGCTCGTCCAGCGACGGCACGCGCACCACGATCACGCTCAGGCGGTGATACAAATCCTCGCGGAAATTACCCTTTTCGATTTCGGCCTGCAGATCCTTGTTCGTCGCGGCGATCACGCGGACGTCGACCTCGATATCCTTGTCGGAACCCACGCGGGAAAGCTTCCTCTCCTGCAGCACGCGCAACACCTTGGCCTGCGCGGCCAGCGACATGTCGCCGATCTCATCGAGGAAGAGCGTACCCCCGTCGGCCTGCTCGAACTTGCCCTTGTGCTGCTTGATGGCCGAAGTGAAAGAACCCTTCTCGTGCCCGAACAATTCGCTCTCGATCAGCTCGGACGGGATCGCGGCGCAGTTCACCTCCACGAACGGCATCGCGCTGCGCTTGCTCAGCTGGTGCAGGTTGCGCGCCACCAGCTCCTTGCCGGAGCCGTTCGGCCCGGTGATGAGCACGCGTGCGTCGGTGGGCGCCACCTTGGCGATCATGTCGCGGATGAGCTGCATCGGGGCGGACTCGCCGATCATGTCGGCGCCGTAGACCTTCTTCTTGAGGGCCTTGTTCTGCGTGGTCAGCGTCACACGCTCGGAAGCGTTCTTGATGGTGATCAGGATGCGGTTGAGATCGAGCGGTTTCTGTACGAAGTCGAAAGCGCCCTTCTTGATGCACTCCACGGCCGTCTCGATGTCGGCATGGCCGGAAATCATCACGACGGCGGAGTCGAGCCCCATCGCCACCAGCTTGTCGAGCACCTCGACACCGTCCATGCCGGGCATCTTGATGTCGCAGAAGATCACGTCAAACTTCTCCTTCTCCACCAGGTCGAGTCCGGAAGCACCGTCCTCGGCGGTATCCACTTCATAGCCTTCGTCGGTGAGGATCTCCCCCAGCGAATTGCGGATCGCCCGCTCGTCGTCAATAATCAGAACTTTCATCTTGTTTCCTTTTTATGAGATCCCGGTTTAGCCGATCTGGGCGCCGTTCGCCACGACCTCCTGCGGGGTAATGAAACGCATCGAGCCGTCGCCCTGCTTGGCCATCAGGATCATGCCCTTGCTCTCGATGCCGCGGATGGTGCGGGGCTGCAGATTCGCCAGGATGCAGATCTGCTTGCCGACCATGGCCTCGGGCGTATAATACTCGGCGATGCCGGACACGATGGTGCGGTGGTCGATGCCCGTGTCGATCGTGAGCTTGAGGAGCTTGTCGGTCTTGGGTACGCGCTCGGCTTCCAGCACCGTGGCGGTGCGGATGTCCATTTTTTCGAAATCCTCGAACGTGCATTCCCCCTTCTGCGGAGCCACCTGCTTCGCGGCTTCGGCCTTGGCAGCCGCCTCACGCTCGGCGCGGATGCGGTCCAGGCGGTCCAGCTGCTTCTGGATGGCGTCATCCTCGATCTTGGCGAAGAGCAGCTCCGCCTCGCCGAGCTGATGGCCGGCGGGCAGGACCTGCGGACGGCCGAGGACCTCCCAGTCGAGGCCGGAACCGAGCATTTCCCGGAGCCGCTTCGCGGCGAACGGGGTGAAGGGCTCGAAGGCGATGGCGAGGTCCGCGCAAATCTGCAGGGAGATGTTGAGAATGGTCGCGGTGCGGTCGAGGTCGGTCTTGGCGACCTTCCACGGCTCCGTGTCGGAAATGTACTTGTTGCCGACGCGGGCGATGCCCATTGCGTCCTTGAGCGCCTCGCGGAACTTGAAGCCTTCGATGTTCTTCTCCATGGAGGCCTTCAGCGCCGGGATCTCGGCGAGGACCTCCTTGTCGATGTCCTCCAGCGCGCCGCAGGCCGGCACCTTGCCGCCGAAATACTTGTGCGTCAGCACCATGGCGCGGTTGACGAAGTTGCCGAAGATGGCCACGAGCTCGCTGTTGTTGCGCTGCTGGAAGTCCTTCCAACTGAAGTCGTTGTCCTTGGTCTCGGGCGCGTTGGCCGTGAGCACGTAGCGGAGGACGTCCTCCTTGCCGGGGAAGTCCTGCAGGTACTCGTGGGCCCAGACCGCCCAGCCGCGCGAGGTCGAGATCTTGTCGCCCTCGAGATTCAGGAACTCGTTGGCAGGCACGTTGTCAGGAAGGATGAAACCGTCGCCGTAGGCCTTCAGCATCGCCGGGAAGACGATACAGTGGAAGACGATGTTGTCCTTGCCGATGAAGTGCACCAGGCGGGTGTCCGGCGACTTCCACCACTTCTCCCAGCTGTCAGGCAGCAGCTCCTGCGTATTGGAAATGTAGCCGATCGGGGCGTCGAACCAGACATAGAGCACCTTGCCCTCGGCTCCCTCCACGGGCACGGGCACGCCCCAGTCGAGGTCCCGCGTGACGGCACGCGGCTGCAGCCCGCCGTCCAGCCAGCTCTTGACCTGTCCGTAGACATTGGAGCGCCATTCCTGATGGCCCTCCAGGATCCACTCGCGCAGCCACTGCTCATAGTCCTGCAGCGGGAGATACCAGTGGGTGGTCTTCTTCTTGACGGGTTCGGCGCCGCTGAGCTTGCTCTTGGGGTTGATCAGTTCTTCGGGGCTGAGGGTGCTGCCGCACTTCTCGCACTGGTCGCCGTAGGCGCCTTCGCTGCCGCACTTGGGGCAGGTGCCCACGATGTAGCGGTCCGCGAGGAACTGCTTCGCTTCCGGATCGTAGTACTGCTCGCTCTCTTTGGTGATGAACTTGCCCTCATCGTAGAGCTTGCGGAAGAAGCCGGAGGCGTTCTTCTCGTGCACCTTGGAGGAGGTGCGGCCGTAGATGTCGAAATGGATGCCCAGGCCCTCGAAGGAGTCCTTGATGATGCCGTGATAGCGGTCCACGATGTCCTGGGGCGTGCAACCCTGCTGGCGGGCCTTGATGGTGATGGGCACGCCGTGCTCGTCGGAGCCGCAGACATACAGTACTTCCCGGCCGCGCATCCGCAGATAGCGCACATAGATGTCGGCGGGCACATAGACACCGGCCAGGTGGCCGATGTGGATAGGACCGTTGGCGTAAGGCAACGCACAGGTCACGAGGGTTCTCTTGAATTGTTTGTCCATTATTTCGTGTTTTTTTCTCTTCCCATTCTCTGTTTGATCCGCCGCTGTGCGGACTGGATCTTGACCATCTCCTGGAGGATGGCCGGCTCCTGCTCCGGCGATGCTTCCGGCAACTGCCGGCGGAGCTGTTCGTAGCGGTCCTGCATGCGACGCTCGGCATAGCCGAGAATGGCGCGCGGGACCTGGTTCACCAGCCAGGAGGCGGTGGTCGTCATCGCGTTTTCAAAGGCCTGCACGGTCAGGCGGTATTTGTCCGTGGAGAGCTGCGAGGTCACGTCCGCGACGCGGCGGTCCTCCGCATCCAGCAGGCGCTTGACGATGTCCTGCTGTCCGAAGCCCTCGTCGTACAGGGCGAAGTAGGCGTCAAAGACGGCGGCATAGGCGCTGTTGGCCATGCGCGTGCCGTCGCTGAACGCATCCCGGATGAAGTCCGCCACGCTGGGCTTGTCCATCTCGTTGCCGCTGTAGTAGTCCGAGTCGGACTCGAAATCCAGCTCCTCGCAGCCGTAGCGCAGCAGGAAATACAGCAAATCCCGTTCCGAAGGACCCAGAAGGCGATTCTCTTCCTGCAATTGCTGCGGTGCGACCGGTTGCTCGGGCAGCGGCTGCGAGTCCGAGACGACGGTATCATACGCACTCGGCGGCATGCCGTTCTGCCGGCGGCGCTCCTCGCGCTCCGCCACTTTGAGGGCATCCTCCTGCAGCTTGCGGCGCGTCCTGGAGGATGGAGACCTCGATGCCGAACTGCATCGCCGTGGCTTCCGCGTAGGTCGAACGCTTGACGGCGTCGGGAATCTGCGCGATGGTGTCGGCGATATCGTTGATCAGGCCCGCCTTCTTGAGCGGATCGCCCGCCGCTTCGGCGAGCAGCAGATCCGTCTTGAAGACGATGAAATCCTTCTCGTTCTCCTTGATATATTCCCGGACCTCGTCGCGCGTATGCCTGCGCGAGAAGGAGTCGGGATCGTCGCCGTCCGGCAGCAGCACCACGCGGACGTTCATGCCCTCGGCGAGCACCATCGGGATGCCGCGCAGGGCGGCGTGGATGCCGGCGGAGTCGCCGTCGTACATGATGGTGATGTTCTCCGTGAACTTCTTGATCAGGCGCACCTGCTCCACCGTGAGGGAGGTGCCGCAGGAGGCCACGACGGTCCACGTTGCCCTCCACGAGGATGCAGCGGTCTTCACGCGCGATGTCCGCTTTCGCGAAATAGATACCCAGCAGATTGCGGCTCTTGATATAGATCTCCGTCTCGGGGGAATTCACGTACTTCGCGGGGTTGTCCGCCTTGAGGGTGCGGCCGCTGAACGCGATCACGCGCCCGCTCACGGAGTGGATCGGGAACATCACGCGCTCGCGGAACTTGTCGGCCAGGGAGCCGTCCTCGTTCTGCACCGCCAGGCCGGCGCCCAGCAGGTACTCGTCCTTGTAGCCGGCGGCGCGCGCGGCGTCCACCAGCGCGGTCCGGCCGGACGGCGCCCAGCCCAGGCCCCAGCGCTCGATGGTCTCGTCCTCGATGCCGCGGTTACGGTAATACTGATAGCCAACAGCCCGGCCTTCGCCGCCCTTCAGCTGTTCGGAGAAGAATTTGCGGGCGAATTCGGAGACCAGCAGCAGGCTCTCGCTGCGCTGCCGCCGGGCGATCTCCTCGGCGGACTCTTCCGCCTCAACGATCTCGATGTGGTACTTGCGGGCCAGGTAGCGCAGGGCCTCCACATAGGAGCAATGCTCCTGCTCCATCACGAAGCCCACGGCCGTGCCGGCCTTGCCGCAGCCGAAGCATTTGTAGATGCCCTTGGAGGGCGTGACGTAGAAGGAAGGCGTCTTCTCATTGTGGAACGGGCAGCAGGCCACATAACTGGCCCCGCGGCGCTTCAGCGTCACATAATCACTCACCACATCCACGATCTGCGCGGTGTCCAGAATCAGATTGACGGTCTCCTGCGGTATCACGATGCGATCTCACATAGGAATTTGAGCCGGACCAGCCGGACCTCGTTCTCATAGTAGTCCGGCCCGAGGGCGTCGATGGCGGCCTGGACGTCGTCCGACGTCGCTTCCTCCTTGAAATAACGGTAGATCTCCTCGACGATTTCCTCATCGAGGTTGTTCTCGATATAGTAGTCCAGATTCAGCTTGGTGCCGCTGGAGACGATGGCTTCGATCTCGCTGAGGAGCTCGTCCATCTCCATGCCGCGCGCCTCGGCGATGTCCTCGAGGTCCATCCGCCGGTCGATGCTCTGGATGATCGCCACCTTGGCGGCCGATTTGTTGGGCGTGGATTTCACGACGAAGTCGTCCGGGCGCTCGATCTCGTTCTCCTCGACGTATTTCTTGATCAGCTTGATGAATTCCTCGCCGAACTTGCGGGCCTTGCCCTCGCCGACGCCCTGGCAGTTCTTGAGCTCTTCGAAGGTGATCGGGTAGAGGATGGACATGTCTTCCAGAGCCGGATCGCCGAAGATGATCCAGGGCTGGAGCTTGAGACGCTTGCCCAGGTCCTTGCGCAGGTCCTTGAGCATGGACAGCAGCATCGGGTCGCCCGCACCGCCGCCGGCCTTCATCGCCACCGCAGCAGCGGCGGCTTCCTCGTCGTCCTCGTCGTCATCCGAGCCGCCGGCGAACACCCGGTCCTCCACGAGGCGGAGCTCCCAGGGGTCTTCGGCGAAACGGCGGCCGAGATCCGTGACGTGGATCAGACCGTAAGTCTCGATCTCCTTGGCGAGCAGGTGGGCAATCAGCCCCTGGTGGATGACGGTGCACCAGAATTTCTCGGAATGGGGCTTGCCCGCGCCGAAAAATTCCAGTTCGTCATGCTTGTAGGACTTGGTCAGCGAATTGGACACGCCCGCGAGGATGTTGGCGAGGTGGTCCAGCTTGAAATGTTCGGGCAACGCCTCGATGAGGCGGATCACCAGCTGCATCTCCTTGCGGCCGTCAAAGGTCGGCTTGGGATGCACGCAGTTGTCGCAGCAGTGGCAGCTGTCTTCCGTATAATCTTCGCCGAAGTAATTGAGCAGCAGCTTCCTGCGGCATTGGCTGGACTCCGCGTACGCGAGCACCTCGGAGAGCAGCTGGCGGCTGATCTCCTGCTCGGCGATGGGCTTGCCCTGCATGAACTTTTCCAGCTTCTGGATGTCCTTGTAGCTGTAGTACGCAATGCAGAGGCCCTCCTGGCCGTCGCGGCCGGCGCGCCCCGTCTCCTGGTAATAGCTTTCGATGCTCTTGGGGATGTCGAAGTGGATTACGAAGCGGATGTCCGGTTTGTCGATACCCATGCCGAAGGCGATGGTGGCTACAATCACCTGAACCTCCTCCATCAGGAACTTGTCCTGGTTCTCCGCGCGCAACTTGGCGTCCAGGCCTGCGTGGTACGGCAGGGCCTTGATGCCGTTGATGCACAGCAGCTCCGCCATCTCCTCCACCTTCTTGCGGCTGAGGCAGTAGATGATGCCGGACTTGCCGGGATTCTGGCGGATGAACTTGATCAGATCCTTCTCGGGATCCACCTTGTCGCGGATCTCGTAGTAGAGGTTGGGACGGTTGAAGGAGGATTTGAACACGGCCGCCTCCGGGATGCCCAGGTTCTTGAGGATGTCGCTCTGCACCTTGGGCGTGGCCGTAGCCGTGAGCGCGATGATGGGCGCGCGGCCGATCTGGTCCACCAGCGAGCGGATGCGGCGGTATTCCGGACGGAAATCGTGTCCCCATTCGGAAATACAGTGCGCCTCGTCCACCGCGTAGAAAGATATCTTCACTTCCCGCAGCAACAGGACGTTCTCCTCCTTGGTGAGGGACTCCGGCGCCACGTACAGCAGCCGTGTCCTGCCGGACAGCAGGTCCTCGCGGACCTCGTCGATCTGCTGGCGCGTGAGCGAGGAATTGAGGAAATGCGCGATGCTGCTCTCCCCGGCCTCAAAGCCGCGCAGCAGATCGACCTGATTCTTCATCAGGGCGATCAGCGGGGAGATGATGATCGCAGTTCCCTCCATCACCAGAGCCGGCAGCTGATAACACAGCGACTTGCCGCCTCCGGTGGGCATCAGGACGAAGGCATCACCCCCTCCAATCAGGTGCTGGATGATCTTCTCCTGGTCCGCCTTGAAGGCATCATAGCCGAAAAACTCCTTGAGAGTTTTGTGAATCAGTGCCGAATCGGGTTTCATAAGTATCAATCTAATGTGTGAATGGCAAGTCCGGAGCGGAGCTTGGGCTCGAACCAGGTCGTCTTGGGCGGCATGATATTGCCCGTGTCGGCAATATTGATAAGCTGCTGCATGCTGACCGGGTAGAGCGCGAAGGCGACCTTCATCTCGCCGGAGTCCACGCGGCGGGAGAGTTCGCCCAGCCCGCGGATACCGCCGACGAAGTCGATGCGGTCCGAGGTGCGGAGGTCCTTGATGCCGAGGATCTTGTCGAGCACCAGGTTGGAAAGGATGGTCACGTCCAGCACGCCGATCGGGTCCGAGTCGTCGTAGCGGCCCGGCTTCGCCGTCAGGCTGTACCAGACGCCCTCGAAGTACATCGAGAAATTGTGCAGGCCGGCCGGATGGTAGATCTCGGAGCAGTTGCAGTGGCAGGGATACTCGCATTTGCACTCGCCGCCGTCCTTCGTGCAGTCGCACTTGCATTCGACGACGAAGTCCTGTTCCAGGGCCTGGAAGAATTCCTTCGGACTGAGGCCGTTCAGATCCTTGACCACGCGGTTGTAGTCGATGATCGCGAGCTGGCTCTCCGGGAAGCAGACGGCCATGAAGAAATTGTACTCCTCGTCGCCGGTGTGGTGCGGGTTCTGCGCACGCTTCTCGGCACCCACGCGGGCGGCAGCGGCGGTGCGGTGATGCCCGTCGGCCACGTAGAAGGCGTCCACGTCCCGGGTGAAGATCTCCGTAATGCGGGCATTGACCGCATCGTCGTCGATCACCCAGAAAGTGTGCGTGAAGCCGTTCTCGTCAACGAACTTGTATTCGGGCTCGCCGGAGGCGGTCTTCGCGATGATCTCGCCCAGCTCGGCGTTGTCCTTGAAGGCAAAGAAGACCGGTTCGATATTGGCGTTCTGGATGCGGACGTGGATCATCCGGTCGTCCTCCTTGTCCTTGCGGGTCAGCTCGTGCTTCTTGATGATGCCGCCGGCGTAGTCGTCCGTGTGCGCGCACAGCACGATGCCGTACTGCGTGCGGCTGCCCATGGTCTGGGCATAGACATAGTACTTCTCCTTGTCCTCGCGGACCAGCCAGCCGTTCTGCTGCCAGGTCCGGAAATTCTCGACGGCGCGGTCGTAGGTGCGCTGCTCATGCTCCCCGGCGATCGGCGTGAAGTCGATCTCGGGCTTGGTGATATGCAGGAGGGATTTCTCCCCGGCCATTTTCCGGGCCTCTTCGGAATTCAAAACGTCATAGGGCGGCGCCGCGACTTCGGTCACGATGCCCTTGGGGGGCCGCAGAGCGGCAAAAGGTTTGACTCGTACCATTTTATCACAAAAACTATATCCGAAGTTAACAATTATTTATCGAAATACCAAATGATTCTTTTTTTAGCAGTTATCCGGGAGCACCAGCCCCTTCCGGTGCTCCCGGGAAGCAGAAAAAACAGTTCCCGGGAGCAAATACGCATTGTTTTGCTCCCGGGAACCGCTTGAACGGCGTCAGCCGCTACTTGTTCAGCTGGAACTTCGTGCAGCCGTCCCGCCGACCCAAGTCGGCCAGGGGTTCGGGGGCAGCGCCCCCGTATTAGATGACGTTGAGCGCGAAGCGCTTCTCGCCTTTCGTCAGAAAGGCGACGATCTGGCGCGCGGCGGCGAGGCCGGCGTTCAGGTTGGCCTCGGCGGTCTGGGCGCCCATCTTCTTGGGCGTGGCGAAGACGCGCAGGCCGAACTGCTCCTGCAGAGCGGCGAGATTGTCCGGAGCCACGTCTGTGACGTACTTGAGGTCCGGACGCTCAGCAAGCGCTTTCTCAAGGCCCGCCTCGTCGATCACCTCCTTGCGGGCGGTGTTGACGAGGGTGGCGCCCTTCGGCATCTTCGTGATCAGGTCGTATCCGATGCTGCCGATGGTCTGCGGGGTCGCGGGGATGTGCAGGGACACATAGTCGCTGCCGGTGTAGAGCGCATCGAGCGTCTCGACGGGCTCGGCGCCGCCGGCGCGGATCTGGTCCGGAGTCAGGAACGGATCGAGGGCCTTGACCTTCATGCCGAGGGCGGCGGCTTTTGCACCGACCAGGCGCCCGACGGCGCCGAAAGCCTGGATACCGAGGGTCTTGCCCTGGATTTCCGAACCCGTGGCCGGGGTGAACTGCGTGCGCGCCATGAAAATCATCAGGGCGACGGCGAGCTCAGCCACGGCGTTGGCGTTCTGGCCGGGCGTATTCATCGCAACGATCTTCCGGGCCGTGCAGGCCGGAAGGTCGAGGTTGTCGAAGCCGGCGCCTGCACGCACGACAATCTTGAGCTTGGGAGCGGCGGCGACCACTTCGGCGGTGACTTTGTCCGAACGGACGATCAGCGCATCGGCGTCGGCGACGGCTGCGACCAGGTCGGCCTGGTCGGCATATTTTTCGAGCAGCGCGAGCTCATAGCCCGCTTCTTCGACGATCTGGCGGATGCCTGCGACCGCTGCGGCTGCAAAAGGCTTCTGGGTGGCGACGAGAACTTTCATGGCTATCCGCGGATCTTTTCAAATTCCTTCATGGCGGCCACGAGGGCTTCGACGTCCTCCTGGGTGCTGGCGTTATAGAGCGAAGCGCGGAAACCGCCGACGGAGCGGTGGCCCTTGATGCCCACGATGTCGCGCTCGGTGGCGAACTTCATGAACTCGTCCTGCAGATCCTCGTGGCCTGGGGCCATGACGAAGCAGACGTTCATGATGGAGCGGTCCTCCCTGGCGGCGGTGCCGGTAAAGAGGCTGTTGCGGTCGATCTCGGCGTAGAGGGTCTCGGCCTTCTTGACGTCAATCGCGTGGATGGCGTCGATGCCGCCGATGCCCTTGAGCCATTTCAGCGTTTCGTTCATCACGAAAATGGCGAAGACCGGCGGGGTGTTGAACATCGAAAGCTTGTCGATGTGGGTGCGGTAGTCGAGCATCGTCGGGAGGTAGCGGCTCACCTTGCCGAGCGTGTCCTTCCTGATGATGGCGAAGGCCACACCGGCAGGGCCGGCGTTCTTCTGGGCGCCACCGTAAATCATGGCGTACTTGCTCACGTCCACGCGGCGGCTCAGGATGTCGGAGGACATGTCCGCAATGAGGGGAACGGGGCAGTCAAGGTCTTCCCTGATCTCGGTACCGTAGATCGTATTGTTCGTGGTGATATGGAAATAATCCAGGTCGGCGGGGATCTCGTAACCCTTCGGGATGTAGGAATAGTTCTTGTCGGCGGAACTGGCCACGGCAATGGCGTTGCCGAGACCCTGGGCTTCCTTGAGGGCCTTCTTGGCCCACACGCCGGTCTCGAGGTAACCGGCCTTGTTCTCCAGGTAATTCATGGCCACATAGAGGAACTGGAGGCTTGCGCCGCCGCCCAGGAAGACGACTTCGTAGCCTTCGGGAATACCGAGGATCTCCTTCCAGAGCGCACGGCACTCGTCCATCACTTCATCCCAACCCTTGGTGCGGTGGGAAATGGAAATCAGGGATACACCGGTCCCCTTGAAGTCCTTGAGGGCTTCGATGGTGTTGTCGATGGCCACCTGCGGGAGCAGGTAGCCGATAAAGATACCTAATTTTTCGATCCTATCCAAAAAGTCTTCCTCGAGCGACGCGCGCACGCGAACTTCGAGGGTGCAGTCTGCGAGGAACGACTGGCCCCGCTGCGGGAGATCCATGTCCTTGACGAGCTTCATCACGGCCGGCAGGTCTCCGTACGGGAAATGCAGGGGGTACCAGCGTCCGGCCACCTTTTCCACCACGTTGGCGGCCGCCAGGGCGTCGGCGGTAGAGGTCTTGTAGGCGCGGATGAGTCCGGGAATGCCCAGCTTGATGCCGCCGAAATAGCGGATGACGACCACGAGGATATCGCTCAGGCCGGCGGAGTCGATCTGCCCGAGGATGGGGCGCCCGGCTGAGCCGGAAGGCTCGCCGTCGTCATTCGCCCGCCAGGGCTCCCCGTCCAGGCCGAGCCGCCAGGCATAGCAGTGATGGCGTGCATCATGATATTCCTTCTTGAGCGAAGCGACGATCTCCTTGATCTCGGCTTCGCTCTCGACGGGATAGGCGCGGGCGATGAAACGGCTTCCATTGTCCTTGAAAAGCCCTTCGCTCGGCGCTCCGATGCTTTTATATGTATCTTTTGCTGCCATCGGGGAATCAAAATTAGTGAATAATTTATATCTTCGCAATATGAATTACAGATACAGAGTCACCCTGTCCGGTATCAAGGGTTTTTACCGGGTCTACATCGTGAACGGCGACAATTCGCTGTACACCTTCCACAAGCAGTTGCGTTCGGACCTGGAGTTCCCCATGGACCAGCCCATCCTGTTCAAGGCCCTGGACGGGGAAGGCGGCGTGGTGGCCCGCTACGCCCTGATGGACATCGGTTACGGCGCCGTGGACAACGTGACGGTCGCTTCCACCGTCAAGGCAGGCATCACCAGCTTCGTATATTTCTATGATATCGCCTCCAAGAAGAACGTGATCATCACCCTCGAGGGGGAGACCACCGAGTACACGGCCACGCCGCGCATCGTGGAGACGAAGGGGCCCATACCCCTCGAATTCGAAAACGGTTACGTCGCTTTCGAGGACCTGCCGGAAGAGCGCCGGCACCTGCCGGGAGAGGCCCGCGGGTCGGATGACGACGAAGATGACGAAGACGACGAGGATTTCGAGGATGAAGACGAGGACGAGGAGGATGAAGACAAGGACGAAGAAGAGATCCTCTACGACGAAAACGAATAACGAAGAAAGCCACCCGATGCCGGGTGGCTTTCTCTTTCCGGGCTTGACCCGGAATGACTAATTGAGGCCCGGAAGGATTATTTCTTCTTGGTCTCCTCCACCGGAGCGGGCTCGACGTATTTGCCGACCTTGGTCAGTTCCACGTTGAAGAGCAGGGTCGAATTGGGGGCGATGCCCTGGTTGCCCTGCTCGCCGTATCCGAGACTGGCAGGAATAAAGAGGTCGATCTTGCCGCCTTCACCGATGAGCTGCAGGCCCTCGGTCCAGCCGGCGACGACGCGGTTGAGCGTCAGGCGGATCGGCTCGGCATCCTCGGCCACCTCGTCAAACACGGTGCCGTCGAGAAGCGTGCCCTTGTAGCGCACCCAGACGGTGTCCTGCGGGCCCGGCTTCACGTCGTTACCCGGCTCGATAATCTTGTACTGCAGACCGGACTCGGTCGTGACGACGCCGGCCTTCTTGCCGTTGGCTTCGAGGAACTTCTCGCCCTTCTGCAGGTTCATCATCGAGGTGCCGCTGCGGCGCATCTCCAGGAAGTTGTTGAACACGTCGTTCATCTCATTCGGGTCGACCTTGAACTGCTTGAGGAAGTCTTCGTCGCGGGTGTCACCCTTCGCGTACACGAAGTCCTTCATACCCTTGACGACCTCAGCGTAGTTGAGCTCGCCGCCGAAGTCATAACCCTTGAGGAAGGAACCGAAATTAATACCGAGCAGGTAGCTCACGGAGTCCACCTGCGCCCTGGAAGGCTGGAATTCTTTGGGGAGCGTATCACCCGACGGCTGGCCGGAGCAAGCCGCCACTGCAAGGCCCATCAGCAGGACCACGAAAATCTTGTTTGTTTTCATTGCAATTATTTTTTTAATCAATACTTTCTACAATTCCCAGGCGAGGGCCGAGGCACCGAGGATGGCGGCGTCGGATTCCTTGAGCTGGGAGAAGACGAGCTTCACCTTGCCGCGCCAGAGCGGGATGACGTTCTCGTCCATGGCCTTGCGGATGGGTTCCTCCAGGAACTCACGGGCACGGGCGAGGCCGCCGAACAGGACGATCGCCTCCGGGGCGGAGAATTCGATGAAGTCCGCGAACTTCTCGCCGAGGATGCGGCCGGTGTATTCGAACACGCGGAGGGCGAGCTGGTCGCCTTCCTTCGCAGCCTCGTACACATTCTTGGATTTGATCTTGTCCAGGGAACGGAGGGAGGACGGTTCATCCGTCATGTCCAGCCATTCGCGGGCGGTACGGGCGACGCCGGTGGCGGAGGCATAGGTCTCCAGGCAGCCTTCCTTGCCGCAATTGCAGCGACGGCCGTTGTGGCGGACGGCGCAGGTGTGGCCGAGCTCGCCGGCGAAGCCGTCGTGGCCGTACACCACTTCCCCGTTGATCACGATGCCGGAACCTACACCGGTGCCGAGGGTGATCATGATGAAATTCTTCATGCCGCGGGCCGCGCCGTAGGTCATTTCACCCATTGCAGCCGCGTTGGCGTCGTTCGTGAGGGAAACGGGAATGCCGTTCATCTTCTCCTGGAGCATCTTGGCGAAGGGGATGTTGCCCTCCTTGGCCCACACGAGGTTCACGGCGTTCTCCACGACGCCCGTATAGAAGTTACCGTTCGGGATACCCACGCCGATGCCGCGGATGTTGCCTTCGGCCTTGGCTTCCACGATAATGCGGTTCAGGGCCTCGGCCAGTGCGGCCACGAAGGCCTCCGCATTGTCGGTGTTTTCAGAGCTGATGACAGTCTGGGCGATAATATTGCCGCGGGCGTCCACGACGCCGCACTTGGCGGTCTGGCCGCCCACATCGATACCGATAACGTAATCTTGTGCCATGGTCTTTCAGTTTATTTATTCGACAGGAATGTCCTTGTTCACATTCTTGCTGCCCCAGACAGCGTAGAAGAGGATATACGCGAGCATCGCGATCACCAGCCAGTAGGAGGCCATGTAGCTCACGTTCTTCGCGATGAAGTCCTGGATGAGCGGCATGATGCCGCCGCCGACCACCATCATCATGAAGATGCCGGAGGCCTGCTCGGTGTACTTGCCGAGACCTTCCACGGAGAGGTTGAAGATGGCGCCCCACATCACGGAGGTGCACAGACCGCAGAGCACGAAGAGCAGGGCGGTCACGGGAACGCTGTGCATCACGAAGCCCTGGCCGGCGATGTAACCCGGCATGGAGACCATGATGGTCTTCGGCAGGACGATGCCCAGGAAGATGAGCAGGATGGCCAGGGAGGACAGCGTGACCAGCTGCGCACGGGTGCTGACCTTGCCGCTGATGAGCGAGCTGCACAGGCGGCCGACCATCATCAGCAGCCAGTACATGGCGGCGATGGCACCGCCGATGGCGGCTGCGCCGAGCGTACCGGCGGCGAAGGCGCCCTTGCCGTTCGGATCGGACAGGAAGAAGTTCAGCTGGGAAGGGATGCCGATCTCGATGCCGACGTAGAAGAAGATGGCCACGATGCCGAGCACGCAGTGGCGGAATTTCCACGGGCTGGCCTCGTACTTGACGGCCTTGCGCTCCTGCGCGGGCTCGGGAATCTTCACGAAGGAAATGATGACGAACGCCACGGCGAACACACCCATCGCGATGAAGAGCAGCGGCGCCACGTCGGACATCGAGGTCTTGTCCGTGACCGTGCCGATGAGCACGCCCACCAGGAACGGGGTCAGGGTGCCGGCGAGGGAATTCAGGGTGCCGCCGATCTGGATGAACTGGTTGCCGCGGTTGCCGCCGCCGCCCAGGATGTTCAGCATCGGGTTCACCACGGTGTTGAGCATGCAGACGCAGAAGCCGCAGATGAAGGCGCCGAGCAGGTAGACGACCAGCGAACCGCCTCCGACCTTGCTGGAGAGCCACTGCACGAACACGCCGATGAGACCGACCGCCAGGGCGATCAGGGTCGTCTTCTTGTAGCCCACCTTGACCAGCATCTTGCCGGCAGGGATACCCATGAAGAGGTATGCAGCGAAGTTCATCAGATTACCCAGCATGCCGGCATTGGCGTATTTAACCTGCCAGATGTTGCCGAACGGAGCGGCCATGTTGGTGACGAAAGAGATCATCGCGAAGATGAAACACATCGTCACGACGGCCACCATGTTGACTTTTTTCTTTTCCATGTATTTAATTGGTTTTAGTATTGTTGTCTCGTTATTCCCCGAATTGTTCCGGCTTCGGCGCGAACAGGCCGTAGAGCTGCGCGTCGATCATGTCGGTCACTTTCTCGAAATCCTCCGGATTGTTGCCGAACTTGATGTGGTCGGCGTCGATGATGAGCAGGTTGCCGTCGTAGTCCTTGATCCAGTTCTCATATTTCTCGTTGAGACCGGTCAGGTAGTCGATGCGTATGCTCTTCTCGTACTCGCGGCCGCGCTTCTGGATCTGCGAGATGAGGTTGGGGATGCTGGAACGGAGGTAAATCAGCAGGTCCGGGTTGCCCACCAGCGACATCATCAGGTCGAAGAGGTCGGTGTAGTTCTCGAAGTCGCGGGTGCTCATCAGCCCCATGTCGTGCAGGTTGGGCGCGAAGATGCGGGCGTCTTCGTAGATGGTGCGGTCCTGGATGATGACGTCATCCGTCTTGGCGATCTCCACCACGTCCTTGAAGCGCTTGTTGAGGAAATAGATCTGGAGATTGAACGACCAGCGCTCCATGTCCTCGTAGAAATCGGACAGATACGGATTGAAATCCACGGATTCGAATTTCGGGATCCAGCCGTAATGCGCGGCCAGCATCTTGGTGAGCGTGGTCTTGCCGCTGCCGATATTTCCTGCTATCGCGATATGCATGTTTCTTTTAATTATAGCTTGCAAATGTACGAATTATTTGAATAGTCCGAACAACTCAGCGTCAATCTTGTCCGTGATGAGGGCGAAATCCTCCGGGTTGTTCTCGAAGTCCAGGTGGTCTGCGTCGATGACCAGCAACGGATCCCGGTACGAGCCGATCCACTGCTCGTAGCGCTCGTTCAGGCCGCTGAGGTACTCCAGGTTCATGCTCTGTTCGTAATCGCGGCCGCGCTTCTGGATCTGCTCCACCAGGTGCGGCACGCCGCAGCGGAGGTAAATCAGCAGGTCCGGCGGACTCACCAGCGACATCATCAGGCGGAAAAGCTGCATGTAGGTGTCGTAGTCGCGGTCCGACAGGTTGCCGAGCTCGTGGTTGTTCGCCACGAAGATCTCCACGCCCTCGAGGATGGTGCGGTCCTGGATAATGACATCGTCCGACTTGGAGATGTCCAGCAGGTCCTGGAAACGCTGCGCGAGGAAGTAGGTCTCCAGGTTGTACGACCAGCGCGGAATATCCTTGTAGTAGTCCTCCAGGTAAGGATTGTAGGTCACGGCTTCATACTTGGGGGTCCACCCGTAATGCTCCGAGAGCTTGCGGGTAAGCGTGGTCTTGCCACTGCCGATATTACCTGCGATTCCGATGTGCATTTCTTCGCGATAAGTGTAACACACAAATTTAACATAAGTTTTGTAAATTTGCCAAGCAAAAGACGTAAAGAAATGCTCAATATCCGTTCCTTCAACTGCAATCTTCTGCAGGAGCGCTGCTACGTGGTCTGGCAAGAGCCCGGGCGCTGCATCCTGGTGGACCCCGGCTGCTATGGCGCCGACGAACTGGAAGCGCTCGAAGATCTGCTCTCGCAGGAGCACCTCACCCCCGAAGCCATCCTGCTCACGCATGCCCATTTCGACCACATTTATGCCACGAAAGCCCTCCAGGACCGTTTCGGCGGCATCCCGGTCTACCTGCATCCCGCCGAGCAGATCATCCTGGACGAGAACGCCGAAGTGGTCGACAGCCTCAACCTCACCCCGCCGGAGGTAGACTTCTCCTGGACACCCTTGCAGGAGGGGCCGCTGCGGCTTGCCGATATGAGCTTCGAAGTCATCTACACCCCGGGCCATACCCCCGGCGGCTGCTGCTTCCTCGACCAGGAAGCGGGGGTGCTGTTTACGGGAGACACCCTCTTCGCCGGCTCGATCGGCCGCACCGATCTTCCGGGCGGCGAATACGACGACCTCATCCGCTCCATCATGGAGAAACTGATCCTGCTCGATCCGGGCATCCGCATCTTCCCCGGCCACGGCCCCACCTCAACCATCGGCCGCGAGCGCACGGGCAACCCCTTCCTCGAGCCCTTCAACGAGCCGGAAGAAGAATCCGATCCCGAACTGGAACCGGTCATTATCGAAGGGGAAAACGCCTGAACGGCTGCGGAAAAGCGGGGCCGGAAGACTCCGCTGGCGGCGCTTATTTCAGGAAGACGAAGAAGACCGCGAGGATGAGGCAGACGAAGGCGGCCAGGTGATTCCATTGCAGGGGCTGGCCCTGGAAGAGGAAGTGCACGATGACGGTGAAAACCGTCAGGGAAATGGCCTCCTGGATGACCTTGAGCTGCATGAGGTTGTAGGGACCGCCGTTGCCGACGAAGCCGATGCGGTTGGCCGGAACGGTGAGGCAGTACTCGAAGAAAGCGATTCCCCACGAGAAAAGAATGATGAGAATCAGCGGCCAGCCGGTCGAGATTTTCATTTCCTGCAGCTTGAGATGACCATACCACGCGAACGTCATGAAGATGTTCGAGCAGATCAGCATCAGGATGGTCCAAATTCCTTGCATAGAGTGCGTTTCCGTTAAAAAAACGCGCAAAGATAGCAATTATTACTTTACGGTGAACACCGAGACGCGGCGGGCGCCCTGCTCGTCGATGAGTGTGAGCACGTGCCGTCCCGGAGCGGGATCCACCCGCAGCTCATGCTCGCCGACCGTCTCCCCGACGAATACATCGTCGATATGCCAGTAGATCGTGGCGCCGGCGTCGGCGTGCGCGGCGCGGAAGACGGCACCGTTCTCCCGGCCGGTCAGGCTGCGCGTCAGCACGAGCGTGATGTCCGGCTGGGGATAGATGATATCGATCGGATTGTAGCCGGACGAAGCCGAATCGAAGAGCGGGTGTTTCGGCGGAAGCGGCTTGTAATCAAGGTGTTTCTTCATGTAGTACCACTCCTGCGCGGGCGGCAGCACGAAACGCACTTCCGCGTGCATCTGATCCGGCGGGCAGCAGCTGGAATTGACCTGGTAGCGTCCCTCGGCGTCGAGGTGGACCAGCCGGTGGTAGCGGCACATGTCGGGCTGCTCGTCCACGTCGGGCACCCAGATGGTGTCGCGTTGCGGGCAGAGGTCGCTGGCGGGGAAACCGCTCTCGCGGCAGACTTCGATCTGCGTCATCTCGTCGGTCGGCCGCGCAAACCAGGCGGTGCCGGGCAGGGCCGAAAACACGTCGAACATGACCGGCGAGGCATAGGACACGCCCGTGACGCCGGAACGGCCCTCGCCATCGCTGTTGCCCACCCAGACGGCCACGACCCAGTCACGGTTCACGCCCACGCTCCAGGCATCGCGGTTGCCCCAGCTGGTACCCGTCTTCCAGGCAATTTTGCGCCCGGTGGCGAAGTCCATCCAGGATGCTTCCTCCTCGGGGCGATTGGCGTTGGACAGGGCGTCGAAGGTCAGGTACGCCGCGGCGCGGCTGATGGGGATACGGCGCGCGGGCAGGCGGTCCCGCCGGGCGTCGCTGAGACACGCAAACTCCTCATATACAGGATCTCCAGCCAACTCCGCCGCCAGATAGTAATAGGCGCGCGCCAGCGTCTGCAGAGAGATTTCGGCACCGCCGAGAATGAGTGACAGGCCGTAGTGGTCGGCGTCCTTGTCGATGGTCGTGAAGCCGAGCTGCTGCAGGATCTGCAGGAAGCGCTCCGCGCCGAACTGCTCCAGCATGCGCACCGAAGGGACGTTGAGCGAACGCTCGATCACCTCGTGCGCCGGCACAGCGCCGTCGAAGGTGCGGCCGTAGTTGTGCGGCGAGAAATTATTATAGTTATAAGGGGTATCCTTGACCAGCATGGTGGGCAGCAGTTCGCCGGCGTCCAGCATGGACGCGTAGAGCAGCGGCTTGAGGGTGGAGCCGCTGGAGCGTGCCGCCGGAATCATGTCCACGTCGGCGCCGCGCAGGCGGGGGGCGCAGCCGCGCGTATTGCCGTAATAGGCCCGGATCTCGCCCGTGTGCACGTCCACCACCAGGATGCCCATGTTGTCCACGAGGTTGGTGTGGTAGCTGTCGAAATAGCGCTTCGCGATGGCGTTCACCCGCGTCTGCAGGGCAGCGTCCAGGGTCATGGAATAGGGCCCGTCGCCCGATTCCGCGCGGCAGCGCTCCAGCAGGTGGTAGGCCGCGTCGGGCATCGGCAGCGGCTTGTCCGGCAGGGGCTCGTCCTTCGCCAGCATGCATTCCGTGGGATCGATGTATCCTTTCGCCTCCAGCTTGTCCAGCAAAGTGTTGCGCTTCTCGAGCAGGCGCTCCCGGGCGCGGCCGGGATGGATCAGGCCCGGGGCGTTGGGCAGCACGGCGAGCATCGCGCTCTCGCCCCAGGACAGGTCGTCCGCGCTGCGTCCGAAATAGCGCCAGGCTGCCGCTTCCAGGCCGATCACATTTCCCCCGAAGGGGGCGTTGGAGGCATACAGGAGCAGGATTTTCCGTTTCGTACAACGCATCTCCAGGCGCGTGGCCAGGATCATTTCGTAGATCTTCTCCGGCAGGGTGCGCGGTGCGCCCGGGCGGCTCAGGCGGATCACCTGCATCGTCAGGGTGCTGGCGCCGCTGACCACCTCCCGGCGGGTGAGGTTCTGCACCAGGGCACGGCCGGCAGACAGATAATCCACACCCAAATGCCACCAGAAGCGTTTGTCTTCGTAGGTCACGATGCAACGGGCGAACTTCTCGGGCACGTGGTCGGCCGCCGGGAAGCACCACTGTCCGTCCGCGGAAATACGGGCTCCCAGCAGGGTTCCGTCTGCCGTGACGGCCGTCGCGCTGAGGGGTTGTTTGAACAAATGCACGGGTAAGCAGAGCAAATACCAAACAATCAGCGAAAACGGTATGCAAATAAGAAGTATTTTTTTAACTTTGCCCATTGTTAGAACAAAAGTAGTAATTTTCCTATGAAAACATTCCGCTTCCTCCTCACTTTGCTTGCTGCTGCCGGACTGTTCGCCGCCTGCCAGGGCGGTGGTTCCTCCAAGAAGGCAGCCGGTCCTGTCGTTTCCGCCGTCCGCGGGGAGACTGCCATGACCCTCGACAACGGGGGCAACGCATTTACGGGAGAGGACATCGATCCCGAGGTCCCGACCATCCGTTTCATCAGCAAGGGTTCCATCCTGCCGTCCAAGGGCAGTCTGGACCTGCTTTTCGGTTCCGTCTCCTACGCCAAGGCGCAGGTGCGCGTGAAGAAGGTCTTCAGCAACAACATCCTGCAGTTCATGCAGCTGGACAGCTACGAGACGCGCTATGAGCTGTACAAGGTGGCCTCGATCGTCGCGGACACGACCCTCGTGCTCGGCGACAAGGATGCCGACCACATCCGCGAGTGGAAGACCTACGGCCTGAGCCTCGACGAGCTGGTGAAGCCCGAACCTGGCGCCATCTACCACATCGAGATCCGCGGCCGCGAACCCCTCGTGGAAGAGGATTTCTGGGACAGCGAAAGCTCCTTCGGCGACTATGAGACCTACGAGCAGCGCAGCGTCGACCTGCTGGCCAGCAACCTGGTCCTGATCGCCAAGCGCGGTGACAACATCACCGAGGTCTTCGCCTACGACATCCTTTCCGGCAAGCCGGTCTCCGGCGCCAAGGTGAAGCTCTACAGCTTCGCCCAGCAGGAACTCGCCAAGGCTTCGACCAACGGCGACGGCCAGGCTTCCTTCCCGGCCCAGACGGACGCCAGCTTCGTGGTCGCCACGAGCGGAAACCAATACGCCTATCTCGATCTCCGGAACGAGAAGGCCCTTTCCACCAGTAACTTCGACGTCAGCGGCACCAGCTTCGACGGCGGCATCAAGGCCTACATCTTCGGTGAGCGCGGCGTCTGGCGCCCGGGCGACACCCTGCACGTCAGCATGGTCACCCTCTTCGACGACACGCCGCTGCCGGCCGGCCACCCCGTCACTGCGCAGCTGCGCAATCCCGACGGCCAGCTCGTGCAGACGATCTCCGCGAAGACCAGCGCCTCCAACATGTATCATTTCCCGTTCACGACGGCCCAGGACGCTCCTTCCGGACGCTGGCGCGTGGATGTCAGCCTGGGCGGCCAGACCTTCAGCAAGACGCTCCGCGTCGAGGCCATCAAGCCCAACAAGCTGGACATCCAGATGCATTTCCCGGCCGGCTACGTGACCTCCTATCCGAGCGAGAACAGCCGCTTCGACCTGTCCGTGGCCTGGCTGTACGGCGCTCCGGGCAGCGACCTCAAGGTCAACGGCGACCTGGAGATCACCTCCGCCACCACCCGCTTCAAGGGCTGGGAGGACTACGACTTCATGGACGACGCCCGTTCCTTCGAGGCCCAGTCCTTCTCTTATAAAGATTTCAAGACCGGCGAGAACGGCGAGGCCGGCATCAACACCCAGGTGGACATCAACAAGGCCACCACGCCGGGCATGCTGACCGCCGGATTCACCTTCCGCGCCTTCGAACCCAGCGGTGAATTCAGCACCAGCTACGCCAGCGTCCCGATGTCGCCGTTCAGCAACTACGTCGGCATCAAGACCGAGCTCCAGAAGGACGAGTGGGGCGACCGCTACATCCAGGCGGGCAAATCCCAGAAGTTCGAGGTCGCCACGGTCGATCCCGACGGCAAGGCCACCAATACCGCCGGCCTGCACGCCGAAGTCTACCACGTGAACTGGAGCTGGTGGTGGGACGCTTCCGGCGAGATCGCCGGCTACATGTCCAGCCGCAGCAAGGAGCTCCTCTACGAGAAGACCTTCTCCACCTCCAACGGCAAGGGCAGCTTCAGCTATGACTGGGCCGACGCTCCCTACGGTCTCTACTACATCCGCGTCACCGACACCCGCGGCGGCCACGCCACCTCCATGCTTTGCGAGGTCAACGAGCGCTCCGCATCCGACGCTTCCGAAGGCGGCTCCACGCAACTCAACATGCTGATCGACAAGGAGAAATACGCCGTCGGCGAGACCGCCCGCATCACGATTCCTTCCGCCGCCGGCGCCACCGCGCTCGTCTCCATCGAGAAGGGCGGCCAGATCCTGAGCACCCGCCGCGTGCAGTGCTTCGAGGGCAGCACGGAGATCCGCATCCCCGTCACCAAGGAGATGACCCCGAACGCCTACGCCTCCATCGCCCTGATCCAGCCGCACGGCAACGTCCACAACGACGCCCCGATCCGCCTCTACGGCGTGCAGAACATCAATGTCGAGGATCCCGCCTCGCACCTCGCCCCGGTGATCGACATCCCGGCCGAGACCAAGCCGGAATCCACCCTGAGCTTCAAGGTCAAGGAAGAGAACGGCCGCGCGATGAGCTACATCGTCGCCCTCGTGGACGAAGGCCTGCTCTCCCTGACCGGCTTCAAGACCCCGGACGCCTGGAGCGCCTTCTACGCCAAGGAGGCCCTGCGCGTGCGCACCTGGGATGAATATGATTCCGTCATCGGCGCCTACGGAGGCCACATCGAGCAGCTCTTCGCGATCGGTGGTGACGAGGACGGCAGCAACGGCCAGCTCAAGCGCCAGGGCGCCGACCGCTTCAAGCCGGTGGTCGCCTACCTCGGTCCCTTCGACCTGAAGGCCGGCAAGACCGCTTCCCACAGCGTCGAGGTCCCGCAATACATCGGTTCGCTGCGCGCCATGGTCATCGCCACCGACGGCAAGGCCCAGGGCAGCACGTCCAAGGATGTCGCCGTGACCCAGCCCGTCATGGTCCAGGCCACGCTGCCGCGTACGCTCAGTATCGGCGAGACCATCCGCATCCCGTCCACGGTGATCGCCCTCAAGGACAACGTCGGCAAGGTCAAGCTCGACATCAAGACCGACGACCTCCTCACGGTCAAGGGTTCCTCCACGATTGAGACCAGCATCGCGAAGGCCGGCCAGCAGGTCGAGTACTTCGAGGTCCAGGTCGGCGACAAGACCGGCATCGCCCACGTGACCGTGACGGCGCAGGCCGGCTCCGACAAGTCCGTCAGCCGCGTGGAGATCGACGTGTTCAACCCGAACCCGCCTGTCACCCGCGTGCAGTCCTTCCTGCTTGACGCAGGCAAGAACAAGGACGCCACGGCCGACCTCTTCGGCCTGCCCGGCACGAACAGCGTGGCCGTGGAGCTCTCCTCCATCCCCGCCATCGACCTGGGCCGCCGCCTGAAATACCTCATTGAATACCCGTACGGCTGCGTCGAGCAGACGATTTCCGCCGCCTTCCCGCAGCTCTACCTGAGCCAGGTGATGGAGTGCGACGACAACACCGTGGCGCGCAGCGCCCGCAATGTCACCGCCGCCATCAACCGCCTGCACAGCTTCCGCCGTCCCGACGGATCGCTGAGCTACTGGCCGGGCAGCACCTCCTCCTCTTCGTTCGGCACCGCCTACGCCCTCCACTTCCTGCAGGAAGCCGAGAACCAGGGCTACGCCGTGCCCGCCGACCTCAAGGCCGGCCTTGTGCGCTACCTCACGAACAGCGTGGTCAGCAACAAGAAGGAAGATGACATCGTGCGCGCCTACGGCCTCTACGCCCTCGCCACGGCCGGCAAGCCGCAGCGCAGCGCCATGAACCTGCTCCGCGAGTCCGCCAAGAAGATGCCGCGCAGCGCCGTCTGGATGCTCGCGGGCGCCTTTGCCAGCGACGGCAAGAAGCAGGTGGCCACCAGCCTCACCAACGGTCTGCCTTACCTCGAGGCCAACGGCCAGTATTATTACAGCTGGTACGGCAGCGAGGACCGCAATATGGCCATCGCCCTGCGCACCTCCATTCTCACCGGCCAGAAGGAAACCGCCTTCGAGCTGGCCGAGAAGATCGCCGCCCACCTCAATGACAGCCAGTACTACATGAGCACCCAGGCCACCGCCTGGTCGCTCTATGCCATCTGCGACTACGCCCGCACGATTGCCGGCGGCGGTGTGAACGCTTCGGTCAAGGGTCCGGAGAAGAGCTACAAGATGAGCACCGCCAAGGCCATCATCCGCCAGGAGATCGACCTTCCGAAGGACGCCACCGGCAAGACGCAGCTGAACGTGTCCAATACGGGCAGCGGCACCATCCATGCCGTGGTGGCCGTGACCGGTACGCCGCAGGCCGGCAGCGAGAAGGCCAAGGCCGACGGCCTGTCCCTCAAGATCAGCTACGTCGGTCCTGACGGCCAGCCCATCAAGGTCGACACCCTCTCCCGCGGCCGCAACTTCAAGGCCGTCGTGACCGTGACCAACACCGGTTCCTCTTCCGTGCGCGACCTCGCGCTCGCCCAGAAGTTCCCGTCCGGCTGGGAGATCCAGAACGACCGCATCGGCAAGGAGAACTACTCCTACCCGGCGGGCGTGACCTACCAGGACATCCGTGACGACCGCGTGTACAGCTTCTTCGATCTCGGCGCCGGCCAGAGCGTGACCATCACCACCGGCCTCACCGCCACCTACCCGGGACGCTTCTACCTCCCGGCCGTGAGCTGCGAAGCCATGTACGACGACAAGGTCTCCGCCCTCGTGCCCGGCAAGTGGACGGAAGTCAAATAGAAACGGATGGAAATGAAAATCCCCGGCCGACAGCCGGGGATTTTCATTTTACAGCGTCTGGCCTCCGATGAATTCCCGCATGATCGAGGTCGGCGGGATGGCCGCGATCTCGACCGGCTTGAGGGCCGTGACCCTGGTCAGGAAGGAGAGCAGGCTCTGAGCCTTCTCGTAGGCGGGCGAAGACTCGCTGATGCCGCACAGGAGCGGCTCCGCATAATATTTCAGCAGCGGCACGTCGTACAGCGTCGAGGAATTGAAGACGATGTTGGCGTTCTCCTCGTACGGGAAGATGTTGCGCTTCTCGCCACGGCGTACGGACGGCCAGCGGAGGATGTTGTCCTCCGGGGAGATGCCACGGGTGCGGTTGTCGCGCACGATGCGGCGGAGCAGGCGCTTGTCCGTGGTGGAGCCGTGGTCCTTCTCGCCGCCCGGCAGGGCGGACAGAGCGGAGATGTAGATGTTGAAGATGCGGTCGCGCGGCACGTCGGGCGTCAGGTCCGGGTTGAGGGCATGGATGCCCTCCATGAAAAGGATGTCACCCTCCTCCATCTTGAGGAAGTTGCCGTTATACATGCGGTGCCCCTGCTTGAAGTCGAAAGTGGGGAGCTCGACCTCCTTGCCCGCCAGCAGGTCGTTCAGCTGCTGGTTCAGGAGGGCGACGTCCATGGCGCCGAGCGACTCGTAGTCGCGCTGGCCGTTCTCGTCGAACGGCGTGTCTTCGCGGTTCACGAAATAGTTGTCGAGTTCGATCACTTTCGGCTTGAGCCCGAGCACGCGGGCCTGTTGCGCGATACGTAGTGAGGAACTGGTCTTGCCGCTGGAGGACGGCCCCGACATCATCACGATGCGGCAGCTGTGCCGTTTCCAGAAGATCTGGTCGGCGGCCTGCGCATACTGGCGCTCCTGACGCGCCTCGCAGAGGTTGATCAGTTCGATGGCCTTGCCGGCCTGCAGGGTTTCGTTGACTTTCTCGAGGGTGTCGATGCCGATGGCCTGGCACCATTCCTTGTACACCTCGCGTGCAGCTTCAATCTTGGTCATAACAATTCTTTCAAAAAAGGCCCGGTGACCGACGCCGGGTCGGCGGCGATCTGTTCCGGGGTTCCGGTTGCAACGATACGGCCGCCGGCGGCACCGCCGTCGGGGCCCATGTCTATGAGGTAATCGACGGACTTGAGTACGTCGAGATTGTGTTCGATCACGATGACCGTATTGCCCTGGTCCACCAGGCGCTGCAGCACGCCCATCAGGACCTTGATGTCCTCGAAATGCAGGCCCGTGGTGGGTTCGTCCAGCATGTAGAGGGTGTTGCCCGTGGCCTTGCGGGCCAGCTCTGCGGCCAGCTTCATCCGCTGGCTCTCGCCGCCGGACAGGGTCACGGCCGACTGGCCGAGGTGGACGTAGCCCAGGCCCACATCCACGAGCGCCTTGAGTTTCGGAGCGATCTTGGGGTTGGCCTTGAAGAACTCGTACGCCTCCGAGATGGGCATCTCGAGCACGTCGTTGATGTTCTTGCCCTTGTATTTGACGGCCAGCGTGTCCTCCTTGTAGCGGCGGCCGCCGCAGGCTTCACAGCACACGTTGACCGACGGCAAGAAGTTCATCTCAATCACCTTGATGCCGGCGCCCTTGCACTCCTCGCAGCGCCCGCCGGGGACGTTGAACGAGAAGCGGCCGGCCTTGAAGCCGCGCACCTTGGCGTCGGGGGTATCCTCAAAGAGGGCCCGGATGTCGTTGAAGACGCCGGTGAAGGTGGCCGGGTTGGAGCGCGGCGTGCGCCCGATGGGGCTCTGGTCGATCTCGATGACCTTGTCGATATTCTCCACGCCCTCGATGGAATCGTACGGGAGCGGTTTTTCCTTGAAATGGTAGAACTTGCCCTTGAGGATGGGCATGAGGGTCTCGTTGATGAGCGAGGACTTGCCGGAGCCGCTCACGCCGCTGATACCTATCATCACGCCGAGCGGGAACTCCACGCAAAGGTCCTTGAGGTTGTTGCCGCGGGCGCCGTGCAGGGTCAGGCTGAGCCCGTTGCCGCGGCGCCGGCCGGGCGGGACGGTGATGGGGTTCGAGACGGGACGCGCCGGTCCGCTGTAGCAGATGCGGCCGCCGCGTTCGCCGGCGCCCGGCCCGACATCCACGATCCAGTCGGCCGCGCGCATGGTCTCTTCGTCGTGCTCCACGACGATCACCGTGTTCCCCTCGTCGCGCAGCTTTTTCAGCGACGCGAGCAGCTTGCGGTTGTCCCGCTGGTGCAGGCCGATGCTCGGCTCGTCGAGGATGTAGATGACGTTGACCAGCTTCGAGCCGATCTGCGTGGCCAGGCGGATGCGCTGCCCCTCGCCGCCGGAGAGCGACGCCGTCGGGCGGTCAAGGCTGAGGTAGTCCAGGCCGACGTCCAGCAGGAACTGGACGCGGTCGGTGAGTTCCTTGAGGATGTCCCGCGCGATGGTGTTCTCCCGCTTGCCGATCTTGCCGGGCAGCGAACGCAGCCAGGCGGCGAGGTCGCCGATCTCCATGGCGCTGACCTCCGCGATGTCCTTGCCGTCGATGCGGAAGCAGCGGATGTGCGGACCCAGACGCGTGCCGTGGCAGACCGGGCAGACGACCATGTCCTCGACGTCGCCCGTGATGCCCTCCCAGTTGACCATTTCCGTCTGCGAGCCGTCGCCGATGCGGTAGAATTCGTCGGAGCCGTACACCAGCAGCGTCACGGCCTCGTCGGGTAGGGCGGCGATGGGCTCGTAGAGCGAGAAATTATGCTTGCGCGCCATGGCGCGGACCACTTCGAATTTGCGCCCGTCGCGGATGCGGCCCAGCGGCGCGATGCCGCCGTCGGCGATGGACTTCCCGGGATCCGGAACGATGGTGTCCATGCTCACGTCCGGCACGGTGCCGAGGCCCTTGCAGTGCGGGCAGTACCCCTCCGGGGAATTGAAGGAGAAGGTATGCGGCGCCGGTTCCTGCAGGGAGATGCCGTTCTCGGGATCGACGAGGTGCTTGGAATAATGGTGCAGGGCGCCCGTCTCGTTGTCCAGGACCGCGAGCGATCCCTTGCCCAGGCCGAGCGCGGAGGCGACCGAAGCGCGCACGCGCGACTCGTCCCCCTCGCCGGGCTTGAGTTTGTCCACCACGAGTTCGATGAAATGCGCCTTGTAGCGGTCCACCGCTTCGACATCGTTCAGTTCGCAGATCTCCCCGTCGATACGGACCTGCAGGAAGCCCTTCTTGCGGAGCGAATCGAAGAGCTCGCGGTAGTGGCCCTTGCGGCCGCGCACCAGCGGCGCGAGCAGCAGGCATTTGCGGCCCCGGAACTCCTGCAGGATCAGGTCCACGATCTGGGCGTCGGTGTAGCGCACCATCTCCTTGCCCGTCACGGGCGAATAGGCCGTGGCGGCCCGGGCGTACAGGAGGCGCAGGAAATCGGAGATCTCGGTGATGGTGCCGACGGTCGAGCGGGGATTGCTGCCCGTGGTCTTCTGCTCGATGGCGATGATGGGGCTCAGGCCGTTCACGCTCTCGACTTCGGGCTTCTCCAGGATCCCCATAAAATGCTTGGCGTAGGGCGAGAGCGTGTTCATGTAGCGGCGCTGCCCTTCCGCATAGAGCGTGTCGAATGCCAGCGAGGACTTGCCGCTGCCGCTGATTCCCGTGATTACGATGAACTTGCGGCGTGGCAGGTCCACGTCGATGTTCTGGAGGTTGTGGGCACGGGCGCCGCGGATTTCGATCTTGCTCTCTTTATCCATAAGAAGTAGACAAAGTTACGAAATTTATGGTTAACTTTGTCAAAATCTCGATTGCAGTATGTGGCTTTGGCTGGCCCTCGGTTCCGCGTTGCTTCTTGGTGTCTATGACGTCGCCAAGAAACGGGCGCTTCAGTACAACAGCGTGTATTGGATTCTGCTCTGCGCCACGGCGCTGACCACGCTTTTCCTGAGTCCTTTCCTGTCCGCACGTCCGATTGCGGACCATTATCCGCTGATATTCAAGGCCGTGCTCGTCTCGGTGTCGTGGATCTCCGGCCTCAAGGCGATGGAGTGCCTGCCCCTGACCACGGTCAGCACGATCAAGGCCTCCCGGCCGATGTTCGTGGTCATCTTCTCCATCCTCATCTTCGGCGAGCGGCTCAACCTCGTGCAGTGGCTCGGCGTGGCCGTGGTGATGACCGCCCTCTTCCTGAGCACCCGCTCGTCCCACCACGACACCGACAAGATGACTTCCGCCAAGGGCGTGCTGTTCATGGCTTTCTCGGTGCTGTCCGGCGCGGCCAGCGCCCTCTGGGACAAGATGATCCTGCAGCGGCTGGAGCCACTCTTCGTCCAGAGCTGGACCAACCTGTATATCACCATCCTGCTCGCCCTCGTGCTGCTCCTCCAGTACCTGGTGAAGCGGGACCACTTCAAGCCCCTCACCTGGGACTGGCGTCTCCTGCTGATCGCAGTGCTGATCACTGTCTCCGACGCCCTGTATTTCTTCGCGGTCAAGCAGCCGGATGCCCTGCTGTCCATCATTTCGACGATACGCCGCTCCTCCGTCATCGTGACCTTCCTGGGCGGTGTCCTGATCCTCAAGGAGGGCCATGTGCGCGACAAGGCGCTGGTACTCGTACTGATGATTGGCGGCGTGGCATTGTTGTTGTCCGGTTCGGCGTAATTGTTTTGTACGTATGAAAAAGATCCTCATCCTGATACTGCTCGGCACCTCCCTGTGCGCCGGCGCCCAGTCTCCCCGCTTCAAGCTCGGCAAATGGACCGAGATCCAGACGGCCATCCTGCAGGAGCTGAACCGCTCCTACGTGGACTCCCTGCCCATCGACCGCATCGAGCGGCGCGGCATTGACGCGATGCTCGCCGACCTGGACCCGTACACGGTCTATATTCCCGAAGAGGAGAATGAGAACCTCCAGATGATGATCCACAAGACCTACGGCGGCATCGGCGCCGTGATCTACAAGCCCGACCTGCAGGGCAACGTCATCATCACCGAGCCCTACGCCGGATCGCCGGCCTCGAAATACGGCCTGGTGTGCGGCGACGAGATCATGTCCATCGACGGCGAGTCCGTCGTGGGACTCAACTCCCAGCAGTGCAGCGAGCGCATGCGCGGCGAGCCGGGCACGCAGGTGGTTTTCCACGTCAAGAAGCTGCGCAGCGGCGAAATCGTGGACATCACGGTCACGCGTGACCGCATCAAGATTGACGACATCGAATACGCCGGGATGCTGGAAGGCGGCGTGGGCTACGTGTCCCAGACCGGTTTCACCGACGGCGTCGGGGACGATTTCCGCAAGCGGGTCGCAGAACTCAAGAAGCAGGGCATGAAGCTACTGGTCCTGGACCTCCGGGGCAACGGCGGCGGCTTGATGAACGAAGCCGTCGAGATCGTGTCGGCGCTGGTGCCGAAGGGATCCGTCGTGGTCTCCGCCCAGGGCCGGGAGAACGGCTCCAGCTACACCCTCCGCACCACCAAGGAACCCATTGATACAAAGATTCCCGTCATCGTGCTGGTGGATTCCGGCTCCGCCTCCGCTTCCGAAATCGTGGCGGGCGCGCTGCAGGACATGGACCGCGCCACCATCATGGGCGAGCGCACCTTCGGCAAGGGCCTTGTGCAGAGCATCCGTTCGCTCCCCTACGGGGGCGAGCTCAAGGTGACGACCGCCAAGTACTATACCCCTTCCGGCCGCTGCGTGCAGGCCATCGACTACGCCCAGCGGCGCGAGGACGGCAGCGTGGCGCATATTCCCGATTCGCTGACGCACGAATTCACGACCGCCCACGGGCGCACGGTGCGCGACGGCGGCGGCATCACGCCCGATGTCCAGCTGGATTTCCGGGAATACAGCCGCCTGACCTATTCGCTTGTGACCTACGGCATCATCGAGCAGTATGCGCTCGAATACGTGCGCGGCCACGAGAGCATCCCCGCCGTGGAGGATTTCCACCTCTCGGATGCCGACTATGAGGCGTTCATCGAGTTTGCCAAGGGCAAGCAGTTCGACTACCGCTCCTCCGCCAAGACCTATTTCGACCGGGCGAAGGAGGAACTCCGGCGGGATGGCCTCGACGAAGCGATGAAAGAGGAGCTGGCCGCCCTGGAGAAGTCCCTGAACATGGAGAAAGAAGACTTCCTGCGGCTCAAGAAGGACGAAATCCTTCCCTTCATCGAGGAGGAGATCGCCGTCCGCTACTACTTCCAAGAAGCCGGCGTCAAGATACGCATCCGCTACGACGACGCCCTCCGCCAGGCCCTCGCCAGCGAGCGGATCAAGCAGTACTGATGGACCTCCACACCCGGCTCATCATCCTGAATACCACGAAGATCGGGGAGCGTTCCCTGGTCCTGCACGCCCTCAGTCCCGACTGGGGGCGCCGCAGTTTCATCGCTTCCGTCCCGAAAGGCGGCGGGATGGCGCTCTTCCAGCCGCTGACCGTGCTGGACGCCGAAGTCCGGGAGAATCCCCGGTCCGATCTCTGGCGCGCGCACGCCCTCTCGGCAAGCCACCCCCTGACGGGCATACGCACCAGCGCGGCCAAGAACGCCATGACGCTCTTCATGAGCGAGGTGCTTTACCGGACCGTCCGGGACGGTGCCCGCGAGGAGGGTCTCTTCGAATGGTGCGAACGCTCGATCCTGACCCTGGACGCCCTCCAGGGCGATTATGCCAACTACCATCTGCGCTTCCTGCTGGAATTCGCCGCGGCCCTGGGGTTCTCCCCTTCGCTGGAGGACCTGATGCCCTTCGCCGGCGAGCGGCTGCAGGAGGTCAGGGCGCTGGTGCAGTCCGACTTCGGCGCCTGCATGCTGATTCCCCTGAACGGCGAGACGCGCAGCGAGATCGCGGAGATCCTGCTCCGCTACCTGGGATATCATACGGAAACCCGCATCGAAGCCCGGTCCCTGCGCGTCCTGCGGGAATTATTTCGCTAAGTTGATGGCGCCGAAGACGCCAAGGCTGGCGAGCAGCATGATGCCGGCGGCAAGCAGCAATCCGAGGAAGACGAAGAGCATGCTCTTCTTGAAATCCATGTTCAGGATGCTGGCCGCGAGCGTGCCCGTCCAGGCACCCGTACCGGGAATGGGAATGCCGACGAAGAGCAGCAGGGCCAGGTAGAGGCCCTTCCCGGCCTTGGCTTCCAGTTTGCGGCCGCCCTTCTCGCCTTTTTCCAGGCACCAGGTGAAGAAGCCGCCGATATATTTCTTGTCCTTGCCCCACTCGAGGATCTTCCGGGCGAAAAGAAAGATGAACGGCACCGGAACCATATTGCCCAACAGGGCCACGATCAGCGAAGGCACCAGCGGCAGGCCGAAGCCCACGGCATAGGGAATGGCACCGCGAAGCTCGATCAGCGGCACCATCGATATCAGGAAAACAATGATGTATTTCTTCATTGGATCTTGTTCAGGAAATCTTTGATGGCGGAGAAGGCCGCCAGTTGGGTGGGGATTCCGTCCTCGGGCACGGCCACCACCAGGTCGAACACATCGCCCGACAGCTGGTACCGCCCCACCTTGAAGCGGGCCGTACTGCAGCGGGCTTCATACTCCGCGGCAAAATTATCCGGCGAGCCGGCCAGGGAGATGAAGAGGTCCTCCTGACGGAATTCCGCGGTGCCGCGCACCCGCTTCCGAAGGATGCCCAGCAGGTTGACGTCCCGCTTCCCGGGACACAGGATCTGGACTGGAATGCTATGATAATCAAAATATTGTCTCACCACGCTGCAGATGCTGGCCGCATCTTCGTCCGGGGCCGTACCGTCCACGAACACCAGGACATCCCGCACCTTCGACAAGGGAATGAGCGCAGTCGGAACCGTGCTGCGGCCCCGTCGCACCACGATCCAGTGGATGAAGGTGAGGATGGGATTTTTCATGCACCGAGGGCTTCTGTCAGTTCCCGGATCTCCTGTTTGGCAATCCGCCAGCGGGGAATGTCGATCTTGGTACCGATCACTTCGACCACCTTGGCCGCGATGATGGATCCAATCTCGCCGCAGACCTTGAGCGGCATCCCCTGCGCATCGGCATAGAGGAATCCGGCGGCGTAGGTATCTCCGGCACCCGTAGCGTCCACGGGATCGGCCGGCCAGGGCTCGACGAATTCCACTTCTTCGCCCCGCTTCAGCCAGCTGCCCGCCTTGCCAACTTTGACGATGGCCGTACGGCTGATGCGTGCGAGCGCGTCCAGCGCGGTGCACGGATCGGAGGAGCCGGTGAAGGCGCGGGCCTCGGATTCGTTGGCGAAGACGATGTCCACGTATTTCTCGACGATATCGTGCAGGAACGTGAGGTTGGACTCCACGACGTTGTAAGACGCCAGGTCCAGGGAGATGATGCAGCCTGCCGCACGGGCGAGCTCGACGGCCCGGCGCACCAGATCCTGGTTCTGCACCAGGTAGCCTTCGATATGGAAATAGTCGTAGCCTTCGAACCACTCCGGCTTCAGGTCTTCTGGGACAAGGTCCAGCGCGGCGCCGAGGTACACGGCGAACGTGCGTTCGGCATTGCCGCCGCTCACGAACACCATCGAGCGGCCGCTTGCATGCGTACCCGTCAGCAGATGCGTCTGCACGCCGTACTGCTCCTGATCGCTCTTGAAGAGCAGGCCGAGCTCGTCGTTGCCGATCTTGCCGATGAAACCGGACGGCATCCCGAGGATGGCCGTGCAGGCGATCGTGTTGGCGGCCGATCCGCCGGCCACGTATTTCACACCGAGGGGCTTGAGCGCCTGCCAGATGTTGTCGCCCGTCTCCGCGTCGACATGCTGCATGCTGCCTTTCGGGAGATGGAACTCCGCCAGCAGGGAATCATCCGGCAGAACGGCCAGGATGTCCGTCAGGGCATTGCCAATTCCAAGAATCGATTTCATATTGTACAAAAATAACAATTATTAATCGTAAATTTGCAGCCGATGAACAAGAAAACGGGAAATATTATCAAATACACCCTGTCCGGCATTCTGGCTGTCGTGCTGGTCTGGCTCGCCTTCCGGGGCGTGGATTGGAAAACTTTCTGGGAAGACCTGCAGCAGACCCGCTGGTTCTGGATGGTGCTCTTTTTCATCGCGGCCACCCTGGCGCTCGTCTTCCGCGAGCGGCGCTGGACAGCCCTGATGCGTCCGCTCGACCCGGAGCTGCGGCGCCTGCATGTCTGGGATTCCATCAACGTGGGCAACCTCGTCAACGTCGCCCTGCCGGGTGCCGGCGAGTTCGTCCGCTGCGGCTATGTCAGCTCCAAGCGCATGAGCTACGACAAGGCCCTGGGCACCATTGCCTGCGAACGCCTGTCCGACCTGGTCGCCGTCGCCATCCTGCTCATCATCGCCCTGGCTTCCAAGTGGAGCAGCTTCGGCCCCTTCTTTATCGAGAACATCTGGGCGCCGATGACCGGCCGCATGGGCAGCGCCTTCATCTGGCTGATCACCGGCGTGGTGCTGCTGATCGCCGGCTTCATCTGGGCCATCTTCCATTTCCGCGAACGCGTCCGGCTTTTCGCCCGGATCGCCGACGCCCTCAAGGGGCTCGGGACCGGCTTCGCCAGCATCGCGAAAATGGAGCGCAAGCTGCCCTTCATCCTCAGCACGCTCGGCATCTGGGTGATGTACGTGACCACGATGTGGTGCACCGTCCGCGCCATTCCGATGCTGGACGCCCTGACCTGGACGGATATCCTTTTCCTGTCAGCCATCAGCAACGTCGCATCCGTAATTCCCGTTCCGGGCGGCATCGGTGCCTATCACTACCTGATGGCCCTGTCGGCCCAGAGCCTCTACGGCGCCTCCTGGGAGACCGGCATCCTGCTGGCCACGCTCGGACACGAAGCCCACGCCATCCTCATCATCGTCGTGGGCGTCATCTCCTACTTCCACCTGACCCTGAAGCGCAGGAGATAGACACATTTACAAATTTATTCACTATCTTTGCATCAGGTTAGTACGTAGTTATCGCCCCTTATGCAACTGATCCTTCCTGATCATTACGTGGACCTGCTCGGCGGCGCCGAGCGCACGGAGAAGGCCATCAAGGCCGTCAAGGACATGTTCCAGAACAATCTGTCAGCCCAGCTGGCCCTGTTGCGCGTGACCGCTCCGATGGTCGTGCTCTCCGGGACCGGCCTCAACGACGAGCTAAACGGCGTGGAGCGGCCCGTCCGCTTCCCCATCCGGGACATGGCGGAGCAACAGGCGGAGGTCGTGCACTCCCTCGCCAAATGGAAGCGCGTCAAGCTGGCGCAGATGGGCATCCAGCCCGGGCGGGGCATCTATACCGACATGAACGCCCTGCGTCCCGACGAGGAACTGGACAACATCCACTCCATCTACGTGGACCAGTGGGACTGGGAGAAGGTCATCCGCCGGGAAGACCGCCATCTGGGTTTCCTCAAGCAGACCGTCCGGCGCATCTACGAAGCCATCAAGGTCACCGAGAACAAGCTTTTCGTCGAGTTCCCGCAGATTACGCCGGAGCTCCCGGAAGATATTCATTTCGTGCACGCCGAGGAGCTGGTACAACTCTATCCGGGGCTGAGCCCCAAGGAGCGGGAGAATGAGATCGTGCGCCGCTGGGGTGCCGTGTTCATCATCGGCATCGGCGGGGCCCTGTCCGACGGGCAGGCGCACGACGGCCGTGCCGCCGACTACGACGACTGGAGCAGCCCCAACGAGGAGGGTTTCAAGGGCCTCAACGGCGACATTCTCGTCTGGAACAACATCCTCCAGCGTCCCTTCGAGCTGTCCAGCATGGGCATCCGCGTGGATGAAGCGGCCCTGCGCCGCCAACTCGAGATCCGGGGCGAAAGCTGGAAGAAAGACCTGCCTTTCCACGAGAGCCTGCTCGCAGGCGAGCTCCCCTGCACCATCGGCGGCGGCATCGGACAGAGCCGCCTCTGCATGTACCTGCTGCGCAAGGCGCACATCGGAGAGATCCAGAGCAGCATCTGGCCGGAAGACATGGTCAAGCAGTGCCGCGACGCCGGAATCAATCTGGTGTAATCACTCTCCCTGCACCCGCATGGCGCGGGAGAAGGGCGTTGACCCCCATTCAACAATGGCCATTCCTGTCAGCCATACCTCGTCATAATGGCCGGTATCGGCATCAATGAAAAGATGCAGGCATTCATCGGGAGCGGAAGCGACATCAGCTCCAACCTCGACAATTGCGACCAACCATGCGCGATAATTCGGGGTAACATACTCATGGATTAGTTCCGGTCTGTCCCAAAGTATGCCAAATTTGGAATACTGCATCGTCGTACCGGGTTCAAGTACGTTTTTACTTACATACCAATCATAACCAGGATATCGCCTGATAACCTTTTCAGCCTTTTTAATCGCACCTTCCATCGTAAGCGGATAAGTCTCTTTCTGACAGGCTGTCATAGCGATAACCAACATGAGTAAAACGACTAAGTTTTTAATTTTCGTCCAAAACATATTAGCCAAAAATAACCATTATTAGTCATAATGCAAAAAAAAAGTAGCCTCGGATCGAAGCTGCTCCCTTTTGTTGATGATGCGTGTTTTCAAGGCCCCTGAGTTCCCGGAGGAACATCCATCCCGGTCGCGCCGCCGGAATCAATCTGGTATAGCGTTATTCCCGAATAATCAGTATATTTGTACTTGTCCTGAAGGACACCACAAGTCTGAACACCGTGGTACTTCGAGTCCACAAAGCGAGTTAGGTTATATCGTGCCTGGCTCGCTTTGTGTTTTTAAGGGACCTTTGTTTAGTTGTAGAATGGAAACGAAAACATGTTCAACCTGCCTTCATGAGAAACCGATCTCCGAGTTTTATGCACAACCCGGCCACAAGTACGGGGTCATGAGCCTGTGCAAAGAATGCTTCAACAAGTTTTGCGCGGAACGTTGGAAACAAAGGAAGATCCGGTATATCAAACAGTTCGGCGGCAAATGCCAATCCTGCGGTCTTGAATTGACGGACAACAATTACTGCGTGTTCGACTTTCATCACACAGATCCTCAGGAAAAAGAATATATGTGGACAAAACTAAGGTTGTTCTCTGATTCGCGGATTCAAGAAGAACTGGCAAAGTGTATATTGCTTTGTGCGAATTGCCACAGAATGGCCCACCATGATCAGTAGTCCCTGAGAGATTCGAACTCTCGACTTACGGTTTAGAAGACCGTTACTCTATCCAACTGAGTTAAGGGACCAAACGGAGCTGCAAATATACGGATTTTCCGGAAATAAACGATACTCTTACTGCTGGCGCATACCTTCGAAGAACTTCTCCTGCAGCTGGCGGGCGAGGGCATTGTCCGGATTGAGCTTCAGCGCCTTCTCATAGTAGTCCATGACGGCAAAGTTCAGGCTCTGCAATGCGATGTAGTACTTGGGCACCGCGCTGCCGGGCGCCATCGCATCGATGCGCTTCAGTTCGGCGACGCAGTTCCAGAAAGCCTCCGGCGAGGAATCCTGCTGGAGTTTGGCGAGGGACTCTCCGATGAGCGCGCCCATCGGGACATCCTTCGCCATTTTCCCGTCTTTCAGGAAGTACACGGCCACGTTGTTCTTCTGCGCCTCGATGTAGAGAAGTTCGTTGACAGGCAGCGTGAGGTCATTCCCGCGCACGCGGGTGTCGTGGATCGTGACGGAGAGCCCCTGCTGCTGCTCCGTGGTCTTGTCCAGCAGGGAATCCAGCTGCCCGCGCAGGAAGCGGAAATAGGAGATGCCCGTGGAAAGGGCCGTGATGATCACCCCGATGATCAGGGTCCAGTACAGGAATGCCAGGCAGATATCCAGCCGGATGGGGTGATGGAAACCGAAGGAGAACAGCAGGAAATTGCAGATGCCGATGAACAGCACCAGGCCCAGCACCAGGAGCGCCTGGTGCCAGATCCGCCACGGCCGGACCCGCTTCTGCAGTGGGGTGCAAACGAGCAGCTGGTACACCACGCAGCACAGGAAGGTAACGGCCCCGAACAGGACGGAAGCCAGGAGCTTGCTCCCGCCGTACTGACTGAAGCCGAAGGGCTGCAGGATATAGAGGATCAGGAAAACGATGACTCAGTCCAGCACGTAATCCCGAATCCACGGACCACGTTCCCGCCAGGGGTATTTCCTGCTGAGAAATGACACCGCGCTATCCCCTCTTCTTCCGATGATCCGACCAGAGGCCGTAGACCTCGCTGACGTTGCCGGCGGTGATGAAGGCCGGAATCTTGTTGTCGCGGATAAACTTCATCAGGTCGGCGAACTCGTCCTTGGTCAGCAGGGCCTGCACCTCCACGCGCTTGTCTCCCTTGTAACCGCCCTCGCATTCGTACAGGGTGCAGCCGCGCACAATCTTGTTGACGATGTAGTCGCGGATGACCTCATGGTCGTCGGAGATGACACAGACACGTTTGCGGCGGCTCAGGGACGCCATGAAGTAATCCACGATCAGGCCGTTGATCCAGGTGCCGATGAGGCCGATGATCACCAGGCGGAACGGGTTTACGAAGAAAGCCGTACAGCAGATGACCACGCCGGCGATCGTCACCGACAGGCCGATGTCGAAGTGCAGGTACTTGTTGACGATCTTGGCCAGGATGTCGAGACCGCCGGTGGAGGCGTTGATCCGGAACATGATGGCCTGTGACATGCTCAGAATGAGCACGAAACAGACCAGGTCGAACCACAGGTCGCCCATCACGGACGTCTCGCCAGGAGCCAGCAGGTTGGTGTACGGGCAGATCTTTTCCCAGACGTCCATCATCGGACCGAGAATCAGGGCCGTGTAGCAGGTCTTGATGCCGAACTCCTTTCCGATCAGGAAATAGGCCAGCACCAGCAGGATGGCATTGATGATGAGCACGACCGTGGACACCTTGACGACGATGCCCGCATTCTCGAGAATGGCGCTGATGACAATCGACAGACCGGAGATGCTTCCGACCACGATCTTGCTCGGTACGAGGAAATAGTAGACGGCCGCCGCAGCGATGAACATGCCGACGGTCATGATCAGGAGCTCCTTCCAGAACTTCCAGGTTCCGAGGGGCGCCAGAAGGCTTTGAAGTTTCATTAATTTGTGGTTATGGAAAGCCGGGGCCTGGACGGCCCCGGCGCAGATATCCGTTCTATTTCAGGTAAGCGTCGATCGCCTTGGCGGCCGTGCGGCCCGCACCCATGGCGAGGATCACCGTGGCGGCTCCCGTGACGGCGTCGCCGCCGGCGAACACGCCCGGACGGGTGGTCGCACCCTCCTCCGTGGCCACGAGGCAGCCGCGGCGGTTGGTCTCCAGTCCCTGCGTGGTCTTGGAGATCAGCGGGTTCGGCGAGGTGCCGAGGGCCATGATGACGGTCTCCGTGGGGATCTCGAATTCCGAGCCCTCGACAGGCACCGGGCTGCGGCGTCCGCTCTCGTCGGGCTCGCCCAGCTCCATCTTGATGCACTTCAGGGCCTTGACCCAGCCCTTCTCGTCACCGATCACCTCCACCGGGTTGGTCAGCATGTCGAAAATGATGCCTTCCTCGATAGCGTGGTGGACCTCTTCCTTACGGGCTGGCAGCTCGGCCTCGGTGCGGCGATACACGATATGCACCTCGGCGCCCAGGCGCAGGGCCGTACGGGCGGCGTCCATGGCGACATTGCCGCCACCCACGACGCAGACCTTCTTGCCGGCATGGATCGGCGTGAGGTAGTCCTCGCGCCAGGCCTTCATGAGGTTGTTGCGGGTCAGGAATTCGTTGGCGGAGAAGACGCCGTTATAGTTCTCGCCCGGGATGCCCATGAACTTGGGCAGGCCGGCGCCGGTGCCGATAAAGACGGCTTTGAAGCCTTCCTGGTCCATCAGGGAATCGATGGTCACGGTCCGGCCGGCGATGACGTTGGTCTCTATCTTGACGCCGAGCGCGCGCACGGCTTCGATCTCGTGCTTGAGCACCTTGTCCTTCGGGAGACGGAACTCCGGGATGCCATACTCGAGCACGCCGCCGGCTTTGTGCAGCGCCTCGAAGATGGTCACGTCGTAGCCCCATTTCGCGAGGTCGCTCGCGCAGGCGAGTCCGGCAGGACCGCTGCCGATGACGGCGACCTTCTTGCCGTTCGCGGGCGCGACCTTCGCGGCCTGGGCACCCTGTTCGCGGCTGTAGTCCGCCACGAAGCGCTCGAGCTTGCCGATCGCGACCGGCTCGCCCTTGACGCCGAGCACGCAGCTGCCTTCGCACTGGGTTTCCTGCGGGCACACGCGGCCGCAGACGGCGGGCAGCGAGGAATCCTCGGCAATGACCGCGGCGGCGCCGGAGATATTGCCCTGGGCGAGCTCCGCGATGAAGCGCGGAATCTGCAGGCCCACCGGGCAGGCCGTCATGCAGCGCGGGTTCTTGCAATTCAGGCAGCGGGACGCTTCGAGAAGCGCCTCCTCCTTGTTGTAGCCGTAGCACACTTCGTCGAAGTTGGTGGCGCGGACCTTCGGGTCCTGCTCGCGCACCGGAACACGGGGAATTCTGTTAGCCATATTACTTGCCCCTCCCTATTTTACAGACATGTTTCTCGTTCGCTTCGGCCTCTTCGGCCTTGTACTGGCCCTGACGGCGCATGGCCTCGTCGAAGTCGACCTCGTAGCCGTCGAACTCAGGACCCTCGACGCACGCGAAGCGCGTCTTGCCGCCCACGCTCACACGGCAGGCACCGCACATGCCGGTGCCGTCCACCATCAGGGAGTTGAGACTCACGATGGCCGGAATGCCGAGCTTCTTGCAGGTCAGGGTCGTGAACTTCATCATGATCATCGGGCCGATGATGACGGCCTGGGTGTATTTGTGTCCTTCCGAGACGACATGCTCCAGCATGTTCGTACCCATGCCGTGGAAGCCCTCGGAACCGTCGTCCGTGCAGATGAAGAGATTGTCGCATGCACCGCTCATCTCCTCCACGTAGATCAGCAAGTCCTTGGTCTTGGCGCCGATGATCACGTCCACGGGCACGCCGTGCTCCTTGAGCCACTTGGCCTGCGGATACACGGGAGCGGTGCCGACGCCGCCGGCGATCAGGATATAGCGCTGCTGCGCCAGCTTCTCAGGCGCCATCGTGACGAATTCGGACGGGAGGCCCAGGGGGCCGACCACGTCGGCGAATGCCTCACCGGGCTCATAAGCGATGATGTCGGAGCTGGACGCGCCGATCTTCTGGGTAACGATCGTAACGGTCCCCCGCTTCGCATCGAAGTCGCTGATAGTTAACGGGATTCGTTCGCCCTTCTCGTCCGCGCGGACGATCAGGAACTGGCCCGGCTTGGCGGCTGCTGCAAGCCGCGGGGCCTCTACCTCCATCCGACAGATCGTCGGAGTCAGCATCTCTTTGGAAAGGATTTGATACATAGCTTTCAAAGGTACGCAAAAAATCCCCGAATTGTTCTCTATTCGGGGACTTTTTATGTAGGCTTGCCGCGTGCGTTGGCGTTGTGGAGGGCGGAGCAGAAATTGGTTTTTCGAGCAACTGCACGAGTCGACAACAGTCGACCGGCCGTAGGCCGCAGGGGTTCGGGGATATGCCCGTAAAAACCGTGGCCGCCCGCGAGGGAGGCAAGCCGGCTAATTAGAACCTATAGCGGATACCGAGAGCGAAGCTGGCCCAGTTGAAAGCGGTGCCACCACCGATACCGATGAAGTAGAAAGCCGGACGCCAGTCAAGGGAAAGGTTCACCGGAGCGCCGGAGAAAGCATACTCCATACCGGCCTGACCGACGATACCACCAAAGAGAGCGACAGCGCCGTCGGCACCGGCCAGGCCGAGGTTGATACCAGGACCCGCGTAGAAATTCATATTGCCGCTGGAGGCCAGGACGAAATCATAAACACCGGTTGCAGAGAAAACATTGCCCCATACACCGAGATCAGCCTCAATGAAGTTGGCACCCACCGTGTGCTGATAGGAAGCTTCAATGTTGAACGCACTCGCCCAACCACCACGGATACCAACGGCACGGGGCTGTGCGGAAACGACGGTCGCAAAAGCGAGGACCGCCACGAGAACAATAAGTAATTTCTTCATAATTAAATAGATTTTATTGAAGGTTAAACAATTCCGGAGAAGCCGAGGAAGGCCATGGCCATAATGCCCACGGTGATAAGCGCGATCGGCAGGCCCTTGAAAGCCTTGGGCACGTCGTTGCCCGCCAGGTGCTCGCGCAGGCCGGCGAACAGGCACATCGCCAGGCCGTAGCCGAGCGAGGTGGCCAGGGCGTACACCACCGCCTCCCCGAGGTTCAGCATGTGCGGCACACCGTCGCCGAAGGCAAACTCCTTGCTCACCACGGTGATAGCCACGCCGAGCACGGCGCAGTTCGTGGTGATCAGGGGCAGGAAGATACCCAGGGCCTGGTACAGGGAAGGGCTGATCTTCTTCAGCACGATCTCCACCATCTGCACCAGCGCCGCGATCACGAGGATGAAGGCGATGGTCTGCAGGAATTCCAGCCCGAAGGGCACAAGCAGGTAGCGGTTCAGCAGGTAGGTCACCACGGTGGCAAGCGTGATCACGAAGCAGACCGCTCCCGACATGCCCGTGGCCGTGGACAGCTTGTTGGACACGCCCAGGAAGGGGCAGATGCCCAGGAACTGCGCCAGCAGGATGTTATTGACGAAAATCGCCGAAACGATGATGAGGAAGTATTCCATGGCGCACTACTTTTTAGCTAGATACTTGTTGAACAGGACCATCAGGAAGCCGAGCACCAGGAAGGCGCCCGGAGCCATCACGAAGGCGAGGATGCCGTCGCCGGAGATGAACTTCCAGCCGAAGACGGCGCCGCTGCCGAGGATTTCGCGCACGATGCCGATGACCGTCAGCGAGGCGGTGAAGCCAAGGCCGACGCCCAGGCCGTCGAGGGCGGACTCGCCCACGTTGTGCTTGTTGGCAAAGCCTTCCGCACGGCCGAGGACGATGCAGTTGACGACGATCAGCGGGATGAAGAGACCGAGCGTCTCATAGACCGCAGGCGTGAAGGCCTGCATCAGCAGCTGGAGCACGGTCACGAAGGTGGCGATCACGGTGATGTAGACCGGGATACGGACCTTGTCCGGCACCATCGGCGCGATGAGCGAAATCACGATATTGCTGAGGATCAGCACGAACATGGTCGCGAGACCCATCTCCAGACCGTTCATCGCGGAGGTCGTGGTGGCGAGCGTCGGGCACATGCCGAGCACCAGCACGAAGGTCGGGTTGTTCTTGACGAACCCGTCGGTGATGAAATGCAGTTTGCTACTCATTGCCCAGCCCTCCTTCATTCAGTTTGTTGAACACAGCCACGGCGTTGGACACCGCCAGCGTGTAGGCGCGGGAGGTGATCGTGGAAGCCGTGATGGCGTCCACGTCGCCGCCGTCCTTCTTCACCGCGAGGGTTTTCGCAGCGGGATCGAAGCCCTGGAACTGCGAAATGAAATGCTCGTCGGTGGTACACTTGGCGCCGAGACCCGGAGTCTCGCTGTGCGAGAGGACCGTGGTGTTGTGGATGGTGCCGTTCTCGGCGATGCCCACCATCAGCGAAAGGACCCCGCCGAAACCGGAGGTCGAAGAAATGATGGCGCAGCCCGCTCCGGGCACCTTGTAATACTGGTAATTGACCCCGTTCAGCTCGATGCTGCCCTGTTCGGGCTCCGCCGTGAACTCCGGCAGCACGCGGGCGATGGACGCGGTGGTCTTGGCCCTGGCGGCTTCCGCGATCGGATCCGCGGTCACGGCGTATGCGACGCCGACCACGGCCGAGCAGACCAGACACACGGCCGTCAGGCAGAATGCCATATTCTTGAGTGTGGATTTTGCTGCCATATTATGCCCTCCCGTATTTCTTTTGGTGGAACCACATGTTCAGCAGCGGCACGGTGCAGTTCATCAGCAGGATGGCGAAAGACATGCCCTCCGGATAGGATCCGAAGTAGCGTATCATCATCGCGATCAGGCCGATGCCGATACCGTAGATAATGCCGCCCAGGGTGCTCATCGGCGAGGTCACGTAGTCCGTCGCCATGAACAGGGCGCCCAGCATCGCGCCGCCGGTCAGCAGGTTGAACTGCACGCCGGTATAGACGTCGGGGTTGATCCCGTGGAAAATGACGGAAATCAGGGCCATCGTGCCGAGCACGCAGATCGGGATCCACGGCTTGACCACGCGGCGGATCAGCAGGTACACGAAGCCGATCAGCAGCGCGCCGGCGGAAATCTCACCCGCGGAGGCACCCGCATCCCAGAGGAAGGAGGCCAGGTCGTAATTGTTCGCGCTCATGAATTCCGGGATGGTCGATCCGGACTTGATCGCTTCCTTGAGCGCGCTCAGCGGCGTGGCGCCGGAGACGGCATCGGGGATAGGGATGAAGCCGGGCGTCGGCTGCCAGTTGGTCATCTGGGCCGGGAACGAGACCAGCAGGAACACACGGCCGGTGATGGCCGGGTTGAACACGTTCTGGCCAATGCCGCCGAAGGGCAGCTTGGCCACGCAGATCGCCACGAAGGCGCCGATGAACACGATCCACAGGGGAATCGCGGACGGCAGGTTCATGGCCAGGAGCAAGCCCGTCACGACGGCGGACAGGTCGCCGACCGTCGAGGGGCGCTTCATCATCCACTTGGTCACCGCCCACTCCAGCAGCACGCAGGAGAGCACGCTGACCGCGACGACCAGCAGCTCCGCCCAACCGTATGCCAGTACGGAAACGATCAGGGCCGGGCACAGCGCGATGATGACATCGCGCATGATGGAGGTCGTGGAGACACTTGCGTGGATGTGCGGATTCGGAGAAACAATATATTTCTTGTCCATACGCATTTACTTTTTAGCTTCGGCAGCGGCTTTCGCGGCCTCGGCGGCAGCCTTGGCGGCGGCCGCGCGGGCGCGGATGACACCCATCACCTGGCCCTTCGCCTGGCGGATGTGGTCCAGCAGGGGGATGCAGGCCGGGCAGCTGTACAGGCAGCAGCCGCATTCGATACAATCCTGGGCGGCGTTCGCTTCGAGCGCGTCGAGGTCGCCGGCCTTGTACAGGCGGTTGAGCAGGAACGGCTCCAGGCCCATCGGGCAGGCGTCCGCGCACTTGCCGCAGCGGATGCAGTTCGTCTCGGGCTTGCGCCGGGTGTCCTCGTCGCTGAGATAGAGCACGGAGGAGGATCCCTTCACGGTGGTGGCGTCCAGGTTGCTGATGGCCTTGCCCATCATCGGGCCGCCGCTGATCAGCTTGGCCGCCGTGTCGGGCACGCCGCCGGCCTGCTCCACCACGAAGGAGAGCGGAACGCCGATGCGGAAGAGGTAGTTGTGCTGAAGGTTGCCGGGAATCTTGTTGCCGGTGACCGTGAGCACGTTGGTAATGAGCGGCTTGTTCTTCTGGACCGCCTCGTAGACGGCCAGCGAGGTGGCGACGTTCTGCACCACGGCGCCGACGTCGATCGGCAGGCCGCCGGACTTCACCTGACGGTGCATCACGGCGTCGATGAGCTGCTTCTCGCCGCCCTGCGGGTAGCGCTTTTTGAGCACCTTCACCTCCATGTTCGGATAGCCGAGTTCGGCCACGGCGGCGCGCATCGAAGCGATGGCCTCGGGCTTGTTCTCCTCGATGCCGATCACGCACGGGCAGCCCAGCACCTTCTGCATGATGGCGGCGCCGATGACGATTTCCTTCGGGCGCTCGATCATGATGCGGTGGTCGCTGGTCAGGTAGGGTTCGCACTCGGTGCCGTTGAGAATGAGGCACTCCGCCACCTTGCCGGGAGGCGGGCTGAGCTTGACATGGGTCGGGAAAGTCGCACCGCCCAGGCCCACGACGCCGCAGGCCTTGATCTTGTCGAGGATGGCGGCCTTGTCGTCAGGAATGGCGGTCACGAGTTCCTTGCTGCGGTCGATCGCAGGATCCCATTCGTCGCCTTCGACGGCGATCTCCACGTGCATGACGGGATTGCCGGCGAGGTCCTTGCGCGGGGCTACGGCCTTGACCGTGCCCGACACGGGCGAATGGACGAAGGCGGAGATGAATCCGCCCGGCTCCGCGATCACCTGGCCGACGAGCACTTTGTCGCCGGGAGCGACCAGCGGCTTGGCCGGGGCGCCCAGGTGCTGGGCCATCGAGACATAGACGGTCTGCGGGAGCGGAAGCTCCTCAATGGCGCATTCGCGGGCGTATTTGCTGTCGTTCGGGTGGACACCACCCATCGAGAATGTCAGTTTACCCATTGGCGTCCTCCTTTTTATTAGTTTCCGCCTCTGCGGCCGGAATGACGGGCGCAGCCGCCTTGGCTGCCTCGGCGGCCTTGGCCTTGCGGTCGGCGATGCGCTTCTTGACGGCCTCCTTGTCGAGCTCCTTCGGGAAATTCACCCCATGGATGGCGCCCGTCGGGCAGACCGCCTCGCACTCGCGGCAGAGTTTGCACTTCGTGAAATCGATGTAGGCAATATTGTCCGTGACGGTGATGGCCTCGTGTGTGCAGGTCTTGGCGCACAGGCCGCAGCCGATGCAGGCATTGGCGCAGGCCTTCTTGGCGACGGGACCCTTGTCCTTGTTGACGCAGGACACGAATTCGCGCATGCCGCGCGGGCCCTTCAGGCGGAGCTCGATGATGTGCTTGGGGCAGGCTTTGGCGCAGGCGCCGCAGGCGGTGCACTTGTCTTCGTCCACGACGGGCAGGCCCGTCGCCGGATCCATCGACAGAGCGCCGAACTGGCAGGCGGCCACGCAGTCGCCGCAACCCAGGCAGCCGAAAGCGCAGCCGGTGTCGCCGCTGTAGAGGGCGGCCTTCACCCGGCAGGACTGGGCGCCGTCGTACTCGTTGGTGCGCGGACGGGCCTCGCAACTGCCGTTGCAGCGGACCACCGCGACCTGCGGAGCCTTGGCGGCCACGGTGAAGCCGAGGATGGCTGCGACTTTCTGCATCACCTCATCGCCTCCCACCGGGCAATACTGGTTGTCCAGGTTAGGTGCTTTGACCGCCGCATCGGCGAATGCGCGGCATCCGGCGAAGCCGCAGCCGCCGCAGTTGGCGCCCGGCATCACCTTCTCCACTTCGTCAATCCTCGGGTCTTCCTCCACCTTGAACTTGCGCGCCACCCAGAAGAGGATCAGCGCAAGCAGCAGGCCCAGGACACTCAGGATCGCAACGGTCCAGATGATTGTTTGAGTCATTATGCTTTAATGTTAAAAACGTATTCATTTCTCAGGCGGCCGCGCAGGAGCCAGATGGCCAGGTAGTACACGGCCACGGCGCCGATTGCGATCAGGCCCGCCAGTAATTCCGTTCCGCCGGCGGAGAGCGTCCCCAGCAGGGCCGCCACCATGACGATCAGGGGCAGCACGTAGGCCAGCCAGACGGCCTTGTGGCCCATTGATGCCCGCAGCACCACGTCCACTTCCTGGCCCGGCTGGTAATTGTCCCATCCCCGCGTCGGGAGCTCGACCTGCTTCACCGTGCTGTCGCCCAGGCTGCAGAGCCCCTTGGCATGGCAGGCGGCACAGGCCGACTCGGACACGATCTCCACGGTCGTGACCTCGGGCGTAATCGATACGATACGCCCCCGGTGGGATATCTCGCTATTGGAACTCATTGTTCACCATTGTGTTCATGGCGGAGTCGATGGTCATCGAACCGGCCCGCATGTCCAGCGTGTCGTCGATCTCGACGAAGCGGATCTGCTCGCTCTTGAAGAGCATGTCAATGTCGCAGGTCTCGCCGTTGCGGTGCTTGGCGATGATGATCTGCGTCTTTTCCTTGTCCTCGGGATTCTCGCTCAGGCCCACGAAATCCGGCCGGTGGATGAAGAGCACCATGTCGGCGTCCTGCTCGATGGAGCCGGACTCGCGCAGGTCGGACAGCTGCGGCTTGCCGCCGCCACCCTGCCGCTGCACGGCCTGGCGGGAGAGCTGGGACAGCGCGATGATGGGCACGTCCAGCTCCTTGGCCGTGGCCTTGAGCGTACGGGAAATGGCCGCCACCTCCTGCTCGCGCATGCCCTTGAGTTCGGCGGGACCCTGCATCAGCTGCAGGTAGTCCACGACGATGAGGCGCACGCCCTTGTTCTTCACGAGGTTCTTGGCCTTGGTGCGGAACTCCATCAGCGGGAGGCCCGGGGTGTCGTCGATATAGAGCGGAGCCTTGGACAGGGCCTTGAGCTTGTACTCGAGCTGTTCCCACTCGTAGTCCTCCAGCTTCACGCCGCCCTTGATCTTGTCGGCCGGCAGGCCGGACTCGGAGGTGATCAGACGCTTGACCAGCTGGATGGCGGACATCTCCAGGGAGAAGAACGCCACCGCCATGTGATGGTCCACCGCGGCGTTGCGCGCCAGGTTCAGCGAGAAGGCCGTCTTACCCACGGAAGGGCGGGCCGCCAGGATGATCAGGTCGGATTTCTGCCAGCCCATCGTGATGCGGTCGATGCTGTAGAAGCCGGACGGCACGCCGTTCAGGCCGGTGCTGCCCTGCATCTCCTGGATGTCCGACATCGCGACGTTGATCAGGCTTCCGATGTCCTGCACCTCGCGGCGCACGTTGCTCTGGATGGCATCGTACACCTTGCTCTGCGCCTTGTCGATCAAGTCGTCCACCTTGATCGAATCGTCGAACGAATCCTTCAGGATGTCGTACGAGGCGGAGATCAGGTCGCGCTGGATGGTCTTCTGCTTGAGGATCTTGACGTAGTACTCGATGTGCGCGGCGGAACCGACCTTTTCGGAGAGGTTCGCGAGCACGACAGTGCCGCCCACGGCCTCCAGGTTACCCTGGGACTTGAGTTCCGTGCTCACCGTGATGATGTCGACCGAGGTGTGGTCCGTCACGAGGCGCGACATCGCCTCGAAGATCATCCGGTGCTTGGGATCGTAGAAGCAGGAGGGCGTGAGCTCCTCCATGGCGATGTCCACGCAAGACGGCTCCAGCAACATCGCACCCAGGACGGCCTCCTCGACGTCAGGGGCCTGGGGCGGCTTGTTGCCGATCTCCATGCCGAGCGTCTCGAGATTGACCGACTGGTCTTTCTTGCGTGCGGTGCCGGGCCGTTGCGCAGCCATTTTCGCTACTATATGTCAGGATTGACGATGATGCGTCCGCAGTGCTCGCAGATGACGAGCTTCTTGCCGGAGGCGATGTCCAGGATGCGCTGCGGGGTGATGGTGTGGAAGCAGCCGCCGCAGGCGTCGCCATAGGTGCCGTCCTCATGCTTCGGGAACAGGGTCACCACGGCGAGGTGGTTGTGGGCGTTGCCGCGGATGCGCTCGTAGGCGCTCAGCGTACGCTCGTCGATCTTGGCCGCGCAGGCGCTGCGCTTGGCCTGGAGGGCCTTCTCCTCCTTGGCAGTGGACTCCACGATCGTGGCCAGCTCTTCCTGCTTGGCCTTGAGGTCCTCCTCGCGGATCAGGATGCGGTCGGCGATGCGCTCGCGGTCGAGCTTGCGCTCTTCGATGGCGGCGCGGGCGTCGGTAATGTTCTTCTCGGCGATGGCGCGCAGCAGGCCCTGGTTCTCCAGCTCCTTGTTGATGGAGTCGAACTCGCGGCTGTTGGAGATGTTCTCCAGCTGGCTGCGGTACTTCTCGATCTCGGCGTCCAGCTCGACGATCTGCTTGTTGGCGTTGTCGATGGTGGCGTTGTAGCCCTCGATCATCTGTCCGATCTTTTCGGACTTGGCGCGCAGGCCGGCCAGCTCCTCTTCGAGGATCGCGACCTCTGCGGGCAGCTCACCGCGCAGGTGGACCAGCTCGTCGATGGCGACGTCGGCCTCCTGCAGTTCACAAAAGTCTCCCGCTCGTCGATCGGAGTGGGCACTTTCGTTGTTTTCTTGGTGGTAGCCATATATGCTTTCTTGATATTTATTACTACGTAATATTACAAACTGCAAATTTAGGAAATATTTTTCTTAATCTCCACAAGTTGGGCGCGGATTTCCTTGAGCGATTCGATCGCCTTGACGCTCCTGTCCACGGGACGCCGGTCGCCGGCCAGCTGGAGGGCGGCGCCTTCCAGGGTCAGGCCGCGATCCTTGACCAGGTGGTGGATCTGCTTGAAGGTTTCCACGTCGGCAGCGGTGAACTGCCGGTTGCCCTTGGCGTTGCGCTTGGGCTTGATGAATTTCGGGAAGGAGTTGGACCAGAAACGTACCAGGGACACCGACTCGCCCAGGATCCCGGCCACCTCGCCGATCGAGTAATACAGTTTCTCCATATCGTTAATCCATTGATTGCAAAGTATTGACGGACATGTACAGCATGTTCACGTATTCCGACGGACTGACGGAAGCGAAGAAGAAGCCCACCGGGTCCATCCCGGCGCCGTCCCGGCGCACCTCGTAGTGCAGGTGCGGAGCGAAAGCCTGTCCGGACATGCCCACGGTGCCGATCCGGTCGCCGGCGCGCACGCGCTGCCCGACATGGACGGTCATGCTCTCCAGGTGGGCATAGACGGTCTCGTAGCCGCCCGTGTGGGCGATCCGGACGATGTTGCCCTGGGATTTGTTGGAAGAGGCCGTCGTCACGGTCCCGTCCGCGGCGGCCATCACCGGCGTGCCGCGAGTGACGATCAGGTCCAGGCCTTCGTGGTAGACGTAGGCCTTCAGGAACGGATTCATCTTGCGGCCCGTGGAGGCACCGACCTGCGGATAGGTGATGTCGGCGATCGGGAGCGTCATCGGCGGCAGGACCATGGCCGTGTCGGACAGGGCCCGGAAAATGCGCTCGAAGGAAGCATCCACCGCCGCGCTGCGCCGGAGCAGGCTGTCCGCCTTGTGCTGCGTGTAGCTGACCAGGTCCCATTCCGGGATGGTGTCGGCCACGCTGATGGTCTGCGGCTCTTCCATCGGATCCAGCATGGGGGCGCCGGAGGAATGGAAGACCAGGCCGTAAATCTCGTTGTCCTTGTGCTGCAGGTTGGCGATGGCGTCGCCGAGCAGCTGCTCGCGCTCCTCCAGTCCGGGATAGAGCCGCTCGTACATGCGGATTTCCCGCCGCAGGCGGCGTTCGGTATCCGTGCGGAAGACCACCGTGAACGCGAGGTAGACCAGCACCGCCAGGGTGAAGGTCAGCAGCAGGTACACCACGAGCGTCGCCACGGTCCGCCCGATCTGGCGCGGCACCTGTCCGAAATGGAAGCTCTCGGCATTGAATATGAACAGCTTGCGTTTAGCCATTGCCTTGTTTGCTGCGCCGGAGCAGCTCCGTCGTGCTGGTATGCTTGCCGTCCGTCGTCTCTTCCCTGCGGGAATTGAGCAACGCGCGATACTCGTCCAGCGACATGTTGAAATCCATATAGTTCATCGGGTTCACGCGGTTGCCGCGGTAGACCACCTCGTAGTGGAGGTGGGGGCCCGTGGACTTGCCGGTCGAGCCGACGTTGCCGAGTTGCTCGCCCCGTTTGACCTTCATACCCACCGACACGGAGATGGCGCTGAGGTGCGCATAGCGCGTCTGGTAGCCATAGCCGTGGTCGATGACGATCTGGTTGCCGTAGCCGTTGGACTTGAATTCCGCCATCGTCACCACGCCGTCTCCGGTGGCATATACCGGCGTGCCCGTGGCCGCGGCCATGTCCTGCCCGCCATGGACTTCACCGCCGCCGAAGACGGGATCCGTCCGGTAGCCGAAGCCGCTCGAGAGATGGACCTTGTTGTGGTCGGGCAGCAGCGGCGGCACGCTCGGCACGCAGGCAAGCATGTCGCCCGCGGTGCGGGCCAGCAGGCCCACTTCGTCAAGCGACATGCCCTGGATGTAGGCGCGCTTGGTCAGCTTGTCCAGCCGCCGGACCGACCAGCCCAGCGTGGAGTTCGAGCCGAGCAGGTCGATCTCGGCGTAGCGGTTGACGCCGCCGAGGCCGGAATTCTTCACCTCGTCCGGAATCTCGCCCAGGCCATAGATGGAGCGGTACACTTCGTCGTCCCGCTGCTCGATACCCGTCAGCGTGCGGTCGTACAGGTCCAGGCGGTTGGAGAGCACCTCCATCCGCGCCTCCCACTCGGCCACCCGGCGCTTGAGCACCGCGGTCCGCGGGAGGTCCCAGTGGAACACGGAGGTATAGAGCCAGAAGTACAGGAACACGAAGCCCGCGGCGGCCAGGGCGGCTACCGACAAACGCACGTATTTGAGGTACTTGGGGTCTTCCCGTTCCTCATACAGCAGCGTCTCGGGATTGAGGACGTACTTGGGCATAGGGATGCAAAGATACTCATTTTTTGCAAATTGCACCCACTCACCTAAAGAAACCTTCCCGTCATGCCCGGACGTGACCTTCTCCGTCATGCCCGGCTTGACCGGGCATCTCTAAAATTCTATCCGGTAGCTGAAGTTCGGCATGATGGGCAGCAGGGCGATCTCTTTCCAGGACTCGGTCCGCGTGTCGAAGTACAGCATGAAGGGATTGAAGTGGTTCGTCACATTGCAGACACCGAGGTTCACCTTGTGCTCCACCCGGCCCGTCCGGAAGGAGAATTGATAGCCCAGATCCAGGCGGATGACCGTCGGCATCCGATAGTTGTTCACACCGGAATAATACTTTGCCGTCCATTCCATCCCGGGAAGCGGCATCTGATAGGTCTCCGGAGCGCCGTTCTCCCAGTTCCCGCTCTGCAGGATGAACGTGGCGCAAATACCTTTCCACTGGGCCATGACGTTCAGCACGTGCGGCCGGTCGAAGCGTGCGGGGAAGGGCAGGCCCCGGTTGGTCTCGGCGAAGTCATGCCGCGTCGTCTTCGACAGCGTATAGGCCACGCGTGCATAAAAGTCGTTTCCCTGGTACTCGTACAGGAACTCCGCGCCATAGGCCGTTCCCTTGCCAAAGTCCACCTGGTTCTCCCATGCGGCCAACGCCCCGCTGAACAGGCTCTGCGAGTATTTGTAGTAGATCAGGTTGCCCATCGCCTTGTAAAAGCCGCCCAGCGACAGGGAGTGGCCGCCGAACTTAATGGTCAGGCCCACATTGCCCTGCAGGGCCGTCTCCGGTTTGACCTTTGCGCCGGAAGGCACCATCATGTCCAGCGACCAGCCCAGCGGCATACCCTCCAGCGTGTGGTAATACTGCAGCATCCGGTCCCCGGTGATTTCCATCTGCAGCCAGTCCGTCAGGTTCATCCGGGCCGACAGGCCACCTTCAACGTCGAAGCGTCCGCCGGTGGCGTCCGAGAAATTCTTAAAATAGTGCCCCCGCGCAACCGCCTTCACGGTCAGCCGGTCGGGGATGACGTAATCCGCCTGCACCCACGTCGTCGTCAGCAGCGAATTCGTATTGTTGTTCGTCTTCGCCACCTGACCCGGTGCGAACTGCGCCCAGCGCAGATTGAGTCCTTCGCTCAGCGTGAAACCGTCCGCCAACGTGTGGCGCAGGTTTCCCGCCAGGGCATACTCTCCGACAAGCGAACGCAGCGACAGGTGGTTCTTCGTGTCGTGGTAGCGCTTGTCCTGCTCCTGGCTGCTCCCGTAGCGGTTGGCCGATGCCGTTATCTCCAGCCGCATGTTGTCTTCGTAATGACGGAAGCGCACCAGCCCTACCAGGTTGTTCCAGCCCATCACCTCGTGCGAGGCGTCCGGCGTGTCGAAGGCATACCGGTCCATGCTGCCCAGCACCGAGGCTTCCAGGAAACTCCGGGCCCCCGCCTGCCAGCGGAGCTTTGCGTACACGTCGCCCACCGTGGTGGTGAAATTATCAAGACCGTTCACCATGTCCGGAAGGGCTTTCCGCAGGGCGCGGAACTCCCAGGTCAGCGGAGAGTAGCGCACCGAGAGGATGTAGGACAGTTTCTTCCCGAGAGGGCCTTCCGTTGCGGCACTGATAAGGAAATTGTTCAGCGCTATGCTGGTCTGCTGCGCATCCGAAGGCGTTTTCGAGACCATCCGCAGATGCGCCGCCGTGAAATTGCTGTCCCCGCCGTCGAAGCCGCCTTTGGCCAGCGACGCCCCCTCCGCCACTTCTGAAGGGATAATGGTCGTCAGTCCCAGGATATGCGAATAACCGTAGACGGGCACGCCGTCCAGCGAGAAAAGATTGTTCCCCGAGCCGCCGCCACGCACATACATGGACGTGGTACCGTCCGCACCTGTCGTCACGCCCGGGAGGCTCTGTGCCCAGCGGACCGCATCACCCTCTCCCATCGGGGACATCAGGACGCGAATCCCCTCAAGGCCCGTCTGCAGGCGTCCCAGGCTTACTTCGATGCGCCGCGCGTCCGTCTTCACCGCCGCCTGGAGGGTGTCGCTCCAGGCAGTGACCTCCTGCTGCGCATGGGCAAGCAAGGAGGAAAACAAGATGACCGAGAATAATATGATTCGTTTCATGACGGATTATCAACTAATGATGTACCACCCCCATCTGAGGCAAGATTACGTCCGCGACTATAGTGTCAGGCAAGGTCGCGTGAGAGACAAAACTATCAATCTCCCCGCACCGTTCCACGTCCGCCCTGTCTACCACCAGGGCCACACGGCTGGAAGTGAAAGGATCCTGAAGAGTACCAAGGTTACTAACCGAATCCCCCATTATGACCATCTGGAAAGCACCTTTGGGAGCCCCGCCCTCCTGGTTTTCCTCAACCTTCCAATCTATCACGAACGGAATCTTGAATCCAACAAACGCATTGTATGCCACGAGAACGGTCTTGGTGGAGAAATCCACCGGGCCATACTCTGCCATTCCATGATCCAGAAGTTCATCCTCGTTATCGATACGGTATAACGTTGTTCCCGAGGGTTGAAGCATTATGTTGCTTATGTTGGGGTCCAGTTTCAGTCCATACTTCCATTCCTCCGGATGCCCGGCACGAACCTCGTAAAGGAGCAGGGAGAACAGCCTGTGGCCCTGTCCGGTGAGAGCCTCGATATCGCCGGGATACAAATCAGGGATATCAATATAGCTTTCCGGAGACGGGTATCTTGCATCTTTCTCGTAAGCGGCAAAGCAGAAAGGGCCATCACCCCAGTATTGGTCATCATCCCAACGCACGCTCCGGTCCACCATCGCACCAAAAATGCCTATCGCGCCCTGGATGTTCGTATAGATGTTGTCCCGGAGGAAAATGTCCGCCAGGTCCGTAGAGCTGCCGGCCTGTCCGAACAGGAAGCTGTCGGTCAGGTACCGGTCATATTCTTCGGAGGCCGAAAAGTAATGCAATTCCGAGAAGCGCTTCTCGCTGCGGACGAAATCCTTCGGGTCTGCCAGATAATTCCGGAAGTCGCCCGAAACCAGGAAATCCGTCCGTTCGGCTTCCCGGGCAGGGAAACGAAGATAATTCCGGTGGTACGGCGCGCCTTCCAGGTCCGGATAGGCCGATGTGGAGAACCAGCAGTTCCAAAGCAGGGACGCGTCTCCGGACCAGAATGAAGCAGGAATCTCGTTGAAACTGTCCACTTCGGGAAAATCCGTGATCAAGCGCTCTGTCAGTTCTCCCTGCGATCCAGCGTCCGGATAATTGATTCCATAGAACCATACCGGCACGGGTAAAGTGCCTGCCGAGAAAATGTAACCATGGTTTTTCCTGTACTTGGCGTCTTCCGGGAGATGTTTCCGCCACCATTCCCACCGCACGTCGATAGCGGGCGCTTCCGGCATCGTTTGCTCTGCCCAGACGGGTTCGTGACCCGGAACGGTGACATCCAGCCGGTAGCGGTGCGTCGGGATGGCGGAATAGGCCAACTGCCAGGAGCCGTCTGCCGAGCGGGCGAAACGACCGGCTTCCTTACCTTCCGTCAGGTCTGTCAGCACGGCTGTCGCCTCCGGCGGGTCCGGAGCCTGATCGCGCGAGGCCCCCTTCGTGTACAGCAGCTTCAATACCTGCACCGGATCGTCACTCAGCACACATGCCACCACCAGCTCAGGATCCTCCATCGCATCCATAATGATGTCCTTGACGCAAGCGGTCGCCGCGGCCAGGCAGGCCACGGCAACCAGTAAACGGTACAGGTATCTCATAGCGTTACGATGCATAGGTTTCGAACAAAAGTAGAAAGGACACTCGAGAAAATAAAAACTCAAATCGGTTTCATATTGCTCGTGTATTTCTGCGATAAAGTTAAGTATTATTCCCGGTTTTATCTGTTTTTCGTAAAATGTAAATCTTACAAACACCCCTTGGAATATACTTATAATCAGACATTTATAAAAGTGAAAGAATTCAAAATCTTACACGCCTCCAAAACGGCTTTTCAAGGCAGCCAAAATGACTATTCCGCCCCGGCTTCAGATGCTCTTTGTAAGATTTTTCTGTATAAGCGGCATGTACTCCGCTTTACCCAGGTCGCGGATACGTTTCTCCAGTCGATGGGTCTTGACGTATACATAGTTGTTGGAGATACCCAACAGTTCTGCAATCATGTCCGGCTTGAGGTCTATCAGCCAGTAGCACAGGAACTTCTCGTCCTCGGTGTGTTCCCGAATCCCCAAATCCGCTTTCAAATGCGAAACGATTCCGTCCAGATCAGCATTGAGCCTGCGTTCCAGCGCCCGGGTATCCTTTTCCAGGGCACAGACCTCCTGGAATTCTTTCCGTAAGCCATTGATGATATGCGCATCCGACGAGCGTCCATTTTGTTCCATCCACATCCAGTAGCTATATCGCCCTCCCCTTCTCAGACGATCCAGGCGCTCCCGGCCAAGCTGGAGTCGCAAATCCTCAAGACGGGAGGAGAAGTCGTCAGACATCGCTGCGGAACGGGATTCCTGTGCAGCCGCTTCCTTTTCCAGATTGGAGTACAATTCCAGTATTCTTGACTTCTCGGCCTCCAACTTGGTTTTCCGCATTTGAGCAACGCAAAGCAAAAAGATTATAAGCAGTACAAAAAGCAGAGAAAAAACAAAGCCATATAGTCTGTTCCGTTGAATTCTTTGAGACAGGAACATTTCCTGTTGGCGGTAATACTGCGCCTGGGCCCTGTCAACTGAACGAAGAATGGTATTGCGCGTAAAGGCGTCCGTCTTCTCAATAATATCTTCTTGTAATGCGACATACTGTTCCATATCTCCCGCTTCCCGCGCAATCCGTGCTTCCCAGGGCAGCACATATAAACTATCCTTTGACGTGCGAGCCGCATTCTGTGCGGAAATAATCATTTCTCTTGCGGTTAGCTTATCTCCTTTCAGATATAGACTCCAGGCATATAATGCTTGTTGTTGTACAGAAAGCGGATATAATTTGGCCGTTTTGTCCAAAAGAATAAGGGTGCTATCATACTGCGGTGGCGTTTTATGGATATACACCATGGCCGCGGTAAAATATGAATCCGCTAAAACCCCTGAATTCCCTGCGGAAGCAGCTTCTACCTGAAGACTATCACACAAATTGAGACAGATATCCGAATATCCGTTGTTGTAGTAATCTTCGGCAAGCATTAACCTGGCATACAGTACGTGTGCCGGTGCTTCTGCCTGAGAAAAGTAAACCACCGATTTTCTGGCATATTCCAACGAACGCCTATAGTCGAAACCGGAACGGTAGATATCCGACATATTTCTTGCACACATTCCGGCGAGGAACCAATCCTCCCCTTTTTCTGCCAAGCCTAGGGCACGGGAGAAGTTCACAGCTGCTTCAGCGATATCATCCGCATCCTTTTGCTGGTCAGCAAAATAAAACCAAGCACGGGCGCGTTCTTCCATGGTTCCATGCAGCGCATACCATTCGGCTGCGGTCTCCATTTCGGCAAGGAAAGACCCGTCATCAATATAATTCTTGTCCAGCGCAACGCTTTTCAAAAGAAAGTACCGGGCCCGCAGGGCACGGGTGGTCAGGGACGTGGTGTCAACGGCCGTCAGCACCGCCAGGGCGCTGTCCGGACGCTCGTTGATGTAGGTCTCGACATCGTCCAGCACCGCCACTGTCCGCTGCCGCGGCGCAGGGCCGCAGGCCGCCAACAGCAAGGTTGCAGACAAAAAGAAAACCGCTATTTTTCCAGATAAGTGGTTCATTATCCAAAAATAGCGATTTGCGCCGAGAAATCCAACGGGGACGGATGGCATCAGCAGGCCTGCCAGGACTGGGGATCGCGGAAGCCTTTGAGGAATTCGGCGACGGGCATGCGCTTCTTGCCGGCGAGCTGGATGTCGGTCAGGGCGAGGGCGCCGTCGAGGGTGGCGATGGCGAGCCAGGTCTTGCCGTCGGAGAGGACGGTGCCGGGCGCGGCGTGGAGGTCCGGGCGCTTCTCGGTGCGGTAGATTTTGAGGATCTGGGATTCGCCGGTCGGGGCCGGCGAATGACGGGAACTGTCCTGAGAATCAGCGGTCGGAGTCGGCGAATGACGGGATGTCAATTCGGTGAAGGCAGCGGGATACGGCGAGAGGCCGCGGATGAGGTTGTAGATCTGGTCCGTGGGCCGGGTCCAGTCGATGCGGCAGAGCTCCTTGGTGAGTTTCGGGGCCGGCTTGAGCTCCTCGGAACCCTGGATGAAGGAGCGCTGGACGCGCAGCTCGACATTGTGCTGGATCAGGGCCTCAACGGTCTGCAGCACGAGGTCGGCGCCGATCATCATGAGGTCGTCATGTAGCTCGCCGGCCGTCTCGTCCGGCCGGATGCGGCACTCCTGACGGAGAATGATGCCGCCGGTGTCGATGTCCTTGTCGATCATGAAGGTCGTCACGCCGGACATCTTCTCCCCGTTGATGACGGCCCAGTTGATCGGGGCGGCGCCGCGGTACTGCGGCAACAGGGCCGCGTGGAGGTTGAAGGTACCCAGCCGGGGCATGGCCCAGACCTCTTCCGGGAGCATGCGGAAGGCCACTACGACAAAGAGGTCGGCCTTCCAGGCGCGCAGCGCCTCGAGGAATTCCGGATCCTTGAGCTTGACGGGCTGCAGGACCGGGATGCCGTGCGCGACGGCGTACTGCTTGACTGCGCTCTCGTTCATCTTGAGGCCGCGGCCTGCCGGTTTGTCGGCCACCGTGACCACGCCCACGACTTTGTAGCCGGCCCGCACGAGGGTGTCAAGCGGCTTCACGGCGAATTCGGGCGTGCCCATATAGACGATGCGCACAGGGCGGAACAGGCGCACGACCTTGCTCTTGAACTTGCGCCACCAGGTGGAGAATTGATCCATATTGAGAAGCTCTGCGTCCCGCATCGCCTTCCAGGTGAAGAAGACGCCGAGAGGCGCTATGACGGCAGCGGATATGAAGACGCCGACGGGCGTCTCCACGGCACCGTCCCGCGCCAGCTTGCTGCCGGAAATGTTGAAAACGTAGTAAATGACGAAGAAGAGCACGGAGATGATGAGGCTCACGCCGAGTCCCCCGCGCTTGCTCTTCACGAGCGCGCCCAGCGGCGCTCCGATGAAGAAAAGCAGGAAGCAGGCCAGTCCCTGCCCGTATTTCTCCAGGAAGGAAAGGTCGGACTGCCGGAGGTTGTAGCTCCTGTCGTAGCTATTGAAACGGAAATTGTTGATCTCGGCGCTGAAGCGTCCCACATTGTCCGCCGCGCGGACGCGGGCCTGCGCCTCGGCGTCCGGCCCGTGCCATTTCATGTAATCCGGCGCGTCGAAATCCATCCTGTCCGTATTGCGGAAGGCCGTGTCCAGCTGCCGGTTCATCTGGAACACGGAGCTGTAGCGGATGCTCTGGTACTGCCGGTTGTGGAGGGAATCCAGCTCACGGCGCAGCGAGTCGCTGAGCGCGCGCAGCTCCGCCATCTGCTTGGTCTTGATCGCGTCGTCGAAGCGGGCGGAGTCCGATTTCTCGAAGCTGTAGTTCTTCAGCGGAATGATCAGCTCCTGCCGGTCGAAGTTGATGTGCTGCAGGACCAGGTTCGTGTCCTTGTAGTTCACCGTGTTGTCCTCCCGGTAGGTCGAGCCGTGGAAGAGCGTGAAGGTCAGGTAGTCCTTGCTCTTGGACATCTTCAGGAGGGCGGAATCCGCCATCGTCACGGAGATGTTGCCCTTGTGCGCCGTGTGGTCGTAGACCTGCACGTCGTAGAGCATTTTGTTCTGCTTGTTCTGGGCGCCGACGCGCAGGATGTAGCCGTCGATGCCGTTGTAGAAAGTCCCGGGCGGGATTTTGATCTCGTCCTTGGTGCGGGCGATGTCGTCGCGCAGGGTGTAGATCTGGTTGAAGGCGTGGGGCACGAGCCGCGAGCAGACCACGAAGGCGCCCAGGCCGATGAACGCGGCGGTGACCGCGAGCGGCAGGATGACCCGGCCGAAGGAAATGCCGGAAGCCCGGATGGCCATCAGCTCCGTCCGCTCGGCGAGCTGGCCGATGGTCATGGTGGCCGCGAGCAGGGTCGCGAGCGGAATGGCGAGCGGCAGGGCGATGCTGCACACGCCCCAGAACAGGAATTCCAGGATGGTGCGGATGCCGAGGCCCTTGCCCACCAGCTCGTCGATGTAGAGCCAGAGCGTCTGCATCGCCAGGATGAAGACCACGATGAAGAGGATCGCGACGAACGGTCCGATGAACGACTTCAATATGAAGCGGTCGAGCTTCTTCATCCTGACGGGAAAAGTTTACGCGCGGACGGCGATCTCCTTGAGGGCGTCGAGCGCCTGGGCCAGGCCCTCGGCGTTCTTGCCGCCGGCAGTCGCGAGGCCGGGCTGGCCACCGCCGCCGCCCTGGATGAACCTGGCGGCGTCACGGATGTCCTTGCCGGCGTTGCGGCCTGCGGCCACGAGGTCGTCGGAGTACATGAGGACCAGCTGCGGCTTGCCTTCGAAAGCGAAGGCGCCGATCAGCGCGGTGTTCTTCAGTTCTTTCTGGAGGGCCAGCGCGGCGTTGCGCACCAGGGCGGGATCGAACTCCTGCCCGGCGGCGCCGGCCACGATAAGCTTGATACCGTTCACCTCCTGCGCCTTCTCGGAGAGCTGGCGAGCGAACTCGGCGGCCTTCTGCTTTGCGAATTCCTCCGCCTGCTTCTTGAAGCTGGCGTTGTCCTCGATAAGCTTCTGGATGGCGCCGGCGAGGTCCGGGACGTTGTTGAAGAAGCTGCGGGCGGTCTTGAGCAGGCCCTGGATGCCCAGCACGAGCTCTTCCGCCTGCTCGCCGGTCACGGCCTCGATGCGGCGGATACCGGCCGCGATGGCGGATTCGCCGGTGATCTTGAAGAAGCCGATGTTGCCCGTAGCGGAGGTGTGGCAGCCGCCGCAGAGCTCCACGCTCGGGCCGAAGCGGACCACGCGCACGCGGTCGCCGTACTTCTCGCCGAAGAGGGCCATCGCGCCCATCTCGCGCGCCTCGTCCATCGTGGCGTCGCGCTTCTCCGCCAGCGGGAAGTTGCTGCGTATCAGCTCGTTGACACGCTTTTCCACGGTGGCGAGCTGCTCATCGGAGAGCTTCTCGAAATGGGAGAAGTCGAAGCGGAAGCCCTGGTCGCCCACGAAGGAACCCTTCTGCTCGACATGGGTGCCGAGGATCTCGCGGAGAGCCCGGTGCAGCAGGTGCGTGCAGCTGTGGTTGTTCGCGATGCGCTGGCGGCGTGCCGCGTCCACGCTCAGGGTGAAGGCGCCGGTGCAGTCCTTCGGCAGGCGCTCGGCGATATGGATGGTCAGGTTGTTCTCCTTGACCGTGTTCAGGATCTTGATCTGCTCGCCGTCGGCGGCGGTGATGGTACCCGTGTCGCCGATCTCGCCGCCCATTTCCCCGTAGAACGGGGTGCGGTCGAAGACAAGCTGGAGCATCTCCTTGTTCTTCTGGACGACGGTGCGCTGCTTGAGCAGCAGGGCGCCGCCCAGCTCGGTGGTGTCGAAGCCGACGAACTCCACGTCCTCGCCCTCGTGGTAGACGGTCCAGTCGCCGAAGGTGTTGGCGGTGGCGTTGCGGGCGCGGTCCTTCTGCTGCTGCAGCTCGGCCTGGAAGCCCTTCTGGTCCACCGTGTAGCCGTTCTCGGCGGCGATCAGCTCTGTCAGGTCGATCGGGAAGCCGTAGGTGTCGTAGAGTTTGAAGGCGTCGGCGCCGGCGATGACCTTGCCGTCCTTGCTGCGCTCCATGCACTCGTCCATCAGGCGGATGCCGCGGTCGAGGGTGCGCAGGAAGGCGAGTTCCTCTTCGCGGATGACGCTCTCGATGAATTTCTGCTGCTTCGCGATCTCGGGATAGGCTTCGCCCATGTCGTTCACGAGCTGCTGCACGAGCTGGCAAAGGAAGGGCTCGGACAGGCCGAGGAAGGTGTAGCCGTAGCGGACGGCGCGGCGCAGGATGCGGCGGATCACGTAGCCGGCCTTGACGTTGGAAGGCAGCTGGCCGTCGGCGATGCTGAAGCTGATGGCGCGGATGTGGTCCGCGATCACGCGCATCGCGACGTCGGTCTTGTCGCTTTCGCCGTATTTGTGGCCGGAGAGCTCTCCGATGCGGTTGAGCATGCCGGTAAAGACGTCGGAGTCGTAGTTGCTGTTCTTGCCCTGGAGCACGGCGCAGAGGCGCTCGAAGCCCATGCCGGTGTCGATGTTGCGGGCGGGAAGCGGCTCCAGATGGCCGTCGGCCATGCGCTGGTACTGCATGAAGACGAGGTTCCAGATCTCGATCACGTGCGGGTCGGATTTGTTGACCAGGTCGCGGCCGGCGATGCCGGAAGCGGCTTTTTCTTCCGCGGTGCGGATGTCGATGTGGACCTCGGAACAGGGGCCGCAGGGGCCGGTGTCGCCCATTTCCCAGAAGTTGTCGTGCTTGTTGCCCAGGAGGATGTGGTCCTCCGGGAGGTATTTGCGCCAGGCCTGCTGGGCCTCGGTGTCGAGCGCGGTACCGTCTTCGGCTGCGCCTTCGAACACAGTGGCGTAGAGGAGGCTCTTGTCGATCTTGTAGACTTCGGTCAGGAGTTCCCAGGCCCAGTCGATGGCCTCGGTCTTGAAGTAGTCGCCGAAGCTCCAGTTGCCCAGCATCTCGAACATGGTGTGGTGGTAGGTGTCGTGGCCGACCTCCTCCAGGTCGTTGTGCTTGCCGCTGACGCGGAGGCATTTCTGGGAGTCTGCCGCCCGGTTGTAGGGGGCCTTGGCGTTGCCCAGGAAGATGTCTTTGAACTGGTTCATGCCCGCGTTGGTGAACATCAGGGTCGGGTCGTTCTTGACCACCATCGGCGCAGACGGGACGACGGTATGGCCCTTGGATGCGAAGAAGTCGAGGAATTTCTGACGGATTTCCTTGGAAGTCATATACTTTTGTCTTTAAATTTTGTTCAATTTGAATCGAACTACAAAAGTAACTATTTTCTTCGAAAATACGAAAACGGCGGCGCGGGCGTGACGGGCATTGTCTGTTTTTTCGGGATTTCTGCTATCTTTGCAAGACACACCGTTTTTTATCCATTCTATGTTACGTAAAATCCGCATTGCCCTGGCAGCATTCTTCTTTATCGGAATCACGCTGCTGTTCATGGGCATCGGCCACAACTGGTGGGGCTGGATGGCCAAGCTCCAGTTCCTGCCCTCGGCCCTGGCCCTGAATCTTGTCGTGGTCGCCATCATCCTGCTGGCCTGCTTCCTCTTCGGCCGCGTGTATTGCTCGACCATCTGCCCGATGGGCGTCTTTCAGGACATCGTGATCTGGCTGCGCCGTACCATCGGCAAATGGCAGCGCAACCGCGGCGTCCGCAAGCTCCAGCGCATGAAGGAACAGGGCCTGAAGCCCGGTCCCGAGGCGAAGAACCTCATCAAGCATTTCGAATACAAATACATCCCCGAACATGCGTGGGTGCGCTATGGCTTCCTCGTGCTGTCGCTGGTGTCGCTCTTTGTAAGCGGCCAGATGCTGATTGCTTTGGTGGCGCCGTACAGCGCCTACGGGCGCATCGTGCGGAGCATCGTAGGCCTTGCCAACGGGTCCGTCGCGGTTCCGCTGTTGATCACGGGCCTGGTGACGCTGGTCTTCATCGGCTGCTGCGCCTGGTTCTGGGGACGCGAGTACTGCAACACCATCTGCCCGGTGGGCACGACGCTGAGCCTGGTGAGCCGCTTCGCCCTGTTCCGCCCGGTCATCGACACGACCAAGTGTACCCAATGCGGCCGCTGCGAGCGGGGATGCAAGTCCTCCTGCATCGACTACAAGACCGGTCATATCGACTACTCCCGCTGCGTGGGCTGCTTCGACTGTATGGAGCGCTGCAAGGAGAAGGGGCTGAAATACAGGTTCGTAGGGTTCGGTAAGGGGATTCCGGGTCAAGCCCGGAATGACGACAATGGAGCCCGGAATGACGGAGGAGTCAAACTGGCGAATGACGAAAAGACAGCGGCGAATGATACCGGCCGGCGGGCGTTCATCGCCACGACGGCGCTGGTGGGTACGGCGCTGGCGGCCAAGGCGCAGCACGCGCAGGGCGGTCTTGCCGACGTAACGCCCAAGGAGGCGCCGTTGCGCGGTACGCGCCTCGTTCCGCCGGGCGCGGAGAGCGTGAAATCATTCTACGACCATTGCACGGCCTGCCAGCTCTGCGTGAGCGCGTGCCCCAACGGGGTGCTGCGGCCGTCCACGGATTTCGAGCATTTCCTGCAGCCGCAGATGGGCTATGAGAACGGCTACTGCCGCCCGGAGTGTCACGCCTGCAGCGACGTCTGTCCGGCGGGCGCCATCCGTCCCTTGAAACCGGGTCAGAAGCAGACCATTGCCATCGGTCTGGCGCACGTCAATCTGGAGCTCTGCTTCGCCGCCAACGGCACGGCGAGCTGCGGCAACTGCGCCCATCACTGCCCGTCCGGCGCCATCCGGATGGTGGATCTGGAAGGAGCGCGCTTCAAGGTGCCGACCGTGTCCGAAGCCCAGTGCATCGGCTGCGGCGCCTGCGAGTTCCTGTGCCCGTCCCGCGCGATCAGCGCCATCACCGTGCGCGGCAATTCCGTTCACCACACCAACGCATAAGCCCTATGGACAGAAGAGAATTCCTGAAATCTGCAGGTCTGGGCGCCGCTGCGATCGGCGTGGCCGCCTGCGCACCCGGTGCCACCAAACAAACAACCACCGGAAACAAAGACCTCCACGGAGAGATGCTCCGCAACTACGATGGCATCGGCACCCTGGGCTACGGCTGCATGCGCTGGCCGATGGTCAAGGGCGAGGACGGTCAGAACCATATCGACCAGGCGGAAGTCAACCGCCTGGTGGACTTCGCCATCGAGCATGGCGTCAATTATTTCGACACTTCCCCGGTCTACCTGGGCGGCGACAGCGAACGTGCCACGGCCGAGGCCCTGAACCGCTACCCGCGCGAGAAGTGGCTCCTGGCCACCAAACTGTCCATGTTCGGCCCGTCTTCCTTCGAGGACTGCGTGAAGATGTACCGGCGCTCGCTGGAGATCTTCAAGACCGACCACATCGACTACTACCTGCTGCATGCCATCAGCAGCGGCGACGACTTCAAGAACCGCTTCGAGAACAGCGGCATCGTGGACTTCCTCGTGAAGGAGCGCGAGGCGGGCCGCATCCGCCACTTCGGCTTCTCCTTCCACGGCCACCAGGAGGGCTTCGACTACATGATGTCCATGCATGAGAAGTACCACTGGGACTTCGTCCAGATTCAGATGAATTACATGGACTGGGAGCACCCCAGCGGCAACAATACCCGCGCCGACTACCTCTACGCGGAACTGGACAAGCGGGAGATTCCCATCGTGATCATGGAGCCGCTACGCGGCGGCGCCCTTGCGGAGATTCCCGCCCAGTTGAGCGACCAGCTCAAGGCGCGGGAACCCGAGCGCTCCGTCGCCTCCTGGGCCTTCCGCTACGTGGGCAGCTTCCCGCGCGTGATGTGCGCCCTGTCGGGCATGACCTACATGGAGCACCTCCAGGACAACCTGGAGACTTTCCTGGACTTCAAGCCGCTCGACGACGAGGGCAAAAAGTTCCTGATCGGCATCGCCGACCAGATGGTCAAATACCCGCTGGTGCCCTGCACGGGCTGCCAGTACTGCATGCCCTGCCCCTACGGCATCAACATCCCGGGCATCTTCAAGTTCTACAATGACAACGTCACCGCGGGCACCTACGTGGTCAACAAGGAGCAGGAAGGCTACGCCAAAATGCGCCGCAAATACCTGCTGGCCTACAACGAGGCCATCCCGACGGTCCGACAGGCCGACCACTGCATCGCCTGCGGCCACTGCGCCCCGCTCTGCCCGCAGAATATCCGCATCCCGGGCCAGCTCCGCCGCATCGATGCCTACATCGAAAGCTTAAAACAGGAAACGCTCTAGCGTTCCCGCTACAATGTTTCCCAAAAGGGCTGTGATGCATAAACCGCTAATTTACAAATAATTACCACATTATACTACCCCCAAAAACGGGGTAGTATAATTGTATTAGCAATTGAATTCGAGCTAGTTACAGATCACAAGGATTGGGCGAGCTAGCGCCGTGGAGTTTCTGCCGGCGGGTCTCGGCGGAGTCGTGGCCGAAGAGCAGGCGCGGCCCCTCGGCGGCGCGCCAGGCCTTGCTGTCGAATTGTTCCGGGTCCCGGGGGCTCGCATACGGCCCCTCATGGTCGATGACGAACGACAGATACGTAATCGGATAACCCTGCTCCAGGAACAGCTGCTCGTAAAATGTCTGCACTTCACGTACGACCGGTTGCACGGCCGGCGCTGAATTGCCTGTTTCGGCAGTCCTCCCAGAAAACCGTGCCACCCTCGGCTTCGTAAGAGGGAGGGGCCCATCGTCAGATGGGAGGGGTCCGGCATAGCCGGACGTTTTTCGGGGGGAGCTGCCGAACAGCTCAACGTCGGCCGATCCGTACAGGTCCGTGGTACAGGCAAGCACTTTGAGGCCATTGGCCTCGCAGACGGCGCGGGTGTATTCGTGGAGGAAACGGGAGTCGGTCTTGAGATGGACGATGCCGCCGGGCTTCAGGAAGGAGCGGTAGCGCTCCAGGAAGAGCGGCGAGCTGAGGCGCGAGTTCTCGCTGCGGTACTGCGGATCGGAGAAGGTCAGCCAGATCTCGGACACTTCGCCGGGGGCGAAGAACGCGGTAATGAATTCGACGCGCGTCCGCAGAAACGCCACGTTCGGCAGCGCGTGTTCGGTGGCGTATTTCGCCCCCTTCCACAGGCGCGCGCCCTTGATGTCCACGCCGATGTAGTTCCGCGCCGGATCCCGCTCCGCCAGCGCAATCGTATACTCCCCCTTCCCGCATCCCAGCTCCAGAACGATTTCGCGCGCAGCAGCTTCGGCAGTCTCCCCGGCAGACCGTAGCCGCCCTCGGCTTCGTAAGAGGGAGGGGCCCGCCGGACTTGGGACGGAGGCCGCAAGCTCGCTTGCAGGCATCCGGTCAAAGGACGGTGGGAGGGGTCCGGCGCAGCCGGACGTCTGCAGGGGGGAGCTGCCGAGCTGCAAGCCGCCGAAGAAATCATTCCAGCGACCTTTGATGGCGTGGTCGCGGAGGTGGAAGTAGCCGTCGGCGAGCAGCTCCTGCGCGGAAGGCTGCAGGAGACAGGAGAACGTCTCGTTCTCCGCGAATTTCCGTAATTTATCGTGTCCCATCCTGCTTCTTGCAAATCACGCCGAGCCCCAGGAAATCCCCGTCCACCCCGACGGGCCGCACGCTCAGCTGCCAGTCCCCCGCCTGCGTGGGCACCATCCCGCTGCGGTACAGCTCCTTCGAGCCCTTCGGCTCCACGGAGCGCATGTAGACCGTCTCCGAAAAGCCGTCGCCCGACGGAGCCAGCCACTGGATGTTGAGCTGGAGACTCTCCAGCGCGTTGTGTTCGGTCCGGCTATAAAACCAGAAATCATACGCCGCCGTGGTGTCCTTCAGCGGCAAAGAATACACATAGACACCGTCGCGCGCCTCGTCCTGCCGGACAAACAGTTCCAGCGAATCAGGCTCCCGGCAGGCCGGCAGCGCCAGCCCCAGGGCCAGTACCGCCAGGACTGCTCCCAAACGACGGCGCGTCATGATTTATTCGGAAGATTTCGGCGGCTTCTGGCCGCCCTCCTGACGTCCCTTGTTCCGGCCGCCGCGGCCCCGGTTCTTGCCGCCGCGCGAACGCTTGCGCTTCGGCGCGTCGAAACGGCTGATGCTGTCGTCGCCGACCGCCGTCACGAACTCCGGCACATAGGGTTCCGGCTCCGAGCGCAGCGACTCCGGCTTCTCGCCGTTGCGGTTCATCTCAATGATGTCCCATACCTCGGCGGCATCCAGCGGATACAGGTCCGCGTCGGAAGTCTTGTCGTACGAAAAATACATCACCTCGCGCAGGATATCCGTCTTGCGCAGCCAGGCCAGGCCGTCCTCGAACTCCAGCGGTCCGCTGACCTTGGGGATGCGGGACTGGGCGTCCAGGTATGTGGCCACTTCGTAATTGAGGCAGCACTTGAGCTTGCCGCACTGGCCCGCCAGTTTCTGCGGGTTGAGCGACAGGTCCTGGCAGCGCGCGGCCGCCGTGGAGATGCTCTGGAACGAAGAAATGTAATTGGCGCAGCACAGCTCGCGGCCGCAGATGCCCAGGCCTCCGATGAGGCCGGCTTCCTGCCGCGCACCGATCTGCTTCATCTCGATGCGGATACGGAACTCCTCCGCGAACACCTTGATCAACTGGCGGAAATCCACCCGTCCGTCGGCAATGTAGTAGAAAATGGCCTTGGAGCCGTCCCCCTGGAATTCCACGTCTCCGATCTTCATCTCGAGCCCCATCTCGGCCGCGATGCGCCGGGCCTTGATCATCGTCTCCTGCTCGCGGGCGATAGCCTCCTGCCACTTCTCGATATCGCTCTGGCGGGCCTTGCGGTAGATGCGCTTGAACTGGGTCGTCTCCGGGTCGATGCCCCGGGCGCGCATCTGGCGGCCGACAATCGGACCTTCGAGCGTCACGATGCCGAGATCCTGGCCGGTCGTGGCCTCCACGACCACCAGGTCGCCGAGGCGGACGTTCTGCTGGGAGTCATTGACGTAGAAGCCCTTGCGGGTGTTCTTGAAACGCACCTCGAACAGGCCCCGGCAGGTGCCGTCGGAAGCGTCCTTCAGCCAGTTGTAGTCCCCGAGCTTGCAGCAGCCGGCGCGATAGGTGCAGCGGGTCTCGCCCGTCTCCGCCTCGTGCGTGACCACGCAGCCACGGAAGCAATCGTATTGAATGGATTCGTTAGTCGTCATATCTGTAAATACAAGCGATCGGCCATGTCGGTGAAGAGGATCTTCAGGTTGACATTGCGCCCGATCAGGGTCTGTGTCCGGTTCATGACTTCCAGCGCCTGGCGCGGGAAGGTCTTGCGGCATTTGACTGCCCAGCTGCGGGCCTGCGGGGAAATCTCCCCAGCACCTTCCACCCCCTGCTGCGCCAGGAAGACCTGGCGGAAGCGGTCTGCCGCGAAGGTGCAGAAAGCTTTTGCCTGTTCGCGCGAAGGCAGGGAAGCAATGCGCTCCGACACCTCCAGGGCGTCCGGCAGGTTCCTTCCCAGCAGCGCGTTCATCAGCTCGTCCAACAAGTCCGCATCCGCGAAAACGGGACCTGCCGGCCCGCCGGCAGGGCGGACTCGGATACGCTGGCAACGGGACGAGATTGTCGTCAGCACGCGCTCCGGCTGGTGCGCGATCAGGAGGAACTGCGTCTGTGCGGGCGGCTCCTCGATCATCTTGAGCAGGCGGTTCGCCGCTTCGGCGTTCATCCGCTCCGGCAGGTAGATGACCACCGCCCGCCAGCCCCCTTCCAGGGCGCTCAGGGACAGTTTCTCCAGCAGGCGGCGCGACTCGGCGACGGCGATCACCGAATTCTTGCCCTCGATGCCCAGCGCCTCGGAGAGCTCCGCTTCGCGGAAATCGGGCCGCTCGGCCACCAGCTTGCGCAGCGGCTCCATGTACTGCTCGGAGAGCACGCCGGCCGCCGTCGGGAAGACGAAATGCACGTCCGGATGGATCAGCTTCGCAATCTTGCCGCAGGACGGACAGGCGCCGCAGGAATCCCCTGCGCGGCGATCCCGGCAGAACAGGTACTGCAGGAAGGCGAGCGACAGCGGGAAGGCCCCGCCGCCGTCGTCCTCGTGGAAGAGGATGGCATGCGGGATGCGGCCGGAGTCTACCATGCCGGCCAGCGCCTGCTTCACGTCTTCATTTCCCAGCACCTGCGCAAACGTCATACTTCCCGAATCATGTTAAAGCGAGCAATCCGGACGAGCATCTGCCGGGCCTCCCCGTCCGGGAAAACGTCCAGCGCCTCCTCTGCGCGGGCGACCCACTCCCCGAGCCGCCGGGAAGCGGCCGCAATCCCGTCGCGCTCGGCCACAAAGGCGCGGATCGCGTCACAATGCTCCGGATGGGACGGGATTTCCCGCACCATCGCGCGTATCTCATTCTCCCGCGGCGAGCCCTCCAGGGCCGCGAGCAGCGGAAGCGTAATTTTCTGTTCCTTCAGGTCCACGCCGACCGGCTTGCCCAGAGCGTCCGTGCCGGCGTAGTCCAGGATGTCATCCTTGATCTGGAAGGCGATGCCCAGGGCCGAACCATAGGCCCGGGACGCCTCCCGCTGTTCGGGCGTGGCCGCAACGGAAATGGCCGCCGTCTCGGCCGCCACGCTGAAAAGCGAAGCGGTCTTGCAATAGATGATCCTGAGATAATCCTCCTCGGAGGTGTTGGCGCTGCCCGCCTTCTCCAACTGGAGCATTTCCCCCTCGGCCAGATCGGTCAGCGTACGCGCAAAGAGCGGAATCACATCGTTGCGGTGCGCCGAGGCGGAGATCAGGGACACGGCCCGGGCCAGCCAGTAGTCCCCCACCAGCACGGCGGGGCCGGGGCCGAGCAGCGACGAAAGCGTGGGACGGCCGCGCCTTTCGGCACTCTCGTCGGCCACGTCATCATGCATCAGGGTGGCGTTGTGCAGCATTTCCGCGGCAGCGGCGAAGCGGCAGCTGTCCTCCGAGACCGGACCGATCATCCGGGCGAAGAGCATGGCGACCACCGGGCGCAGCATCTTGCCCGAATTGGACAGGATGCGCTCGTTCGTCTCCTCCAGCAGGGCCACGCCGGAATGCAGGTTGGAGCGGATCAGGGCCAGTACATGGTCCCAATCCCTGCCCAGGAATGCTATGATCTCCTCTCTTCTGTTCAAAGCAGTTGCGCCAGTTCTTCGACCGTCTCCGGGAAGTGGATCATGGCGCGGGAAGCCGCATCCATCATCCCCCGCTCCACGTAGCGGTCCAGTTGCTGCTTGAACGGATCGTAGAATCCGTCCATGTTGAAAATGATCACCCGGCCGGGATAACGGCCGAGCTTCGCCAGGCAATAGGTTTCGGCCACCTCATCCAGGGTGCCGATACCGCCAGGCAGGGCGATGGCGAGAGAAGTTCCCTCCCGCATCAGGTCCTTGCGCTCCGACATCCGCTCCGTCCAGAGACACTCCGTCAGGCGGGGATGCTCGAAGCCTTTCATAAAGCGGGGGAGCACGCCGATCACGCGCACGCCATGCGAGAGGGCCTCGTCACAGACATGGCCCATGGTCCCGCGCCACGATCCCCCCGACACGATATCATATCCAGCCAAACAAGCTGCGCGGACAATTTGCCGCGCAGCTTGATTGTAAGCCGGATCGATGTCGGAACTGGAAGAGCAATAGATAACTGCCCGTTTATCCGACATTTCAGTCTAGAAGAGGAGTGCGACGGAAGCGATGATACCGCTGGCACCCCTGTTGGTGACGGCCTGCATGGTTTCGCTTAAGTTGGCGTTTTTGGCGCTGCCCAGGTTCCAGAAGTAACGGGCAGACACCTGGACGTGTTTGATCAGTTCGACACCGACGCCCACACCGACACCATACTCGAGTTTATCCTTCACGTCCTTGTTCCAGTCAAAGCTGAAACCAGCGACATTAGCCTGGTAGCTATTGCTGATAGCATAACCGATGAAAGGCTCGGCGATACCATAGAGACGGGCAAGACCGAGGTCGAAACCGACCTGCAGCTGCACGGGGATCTCGATGTAACCGTTCTTATATTCAAAACTACCTATCGGCTGTCCACCGTTCATGAGGTTCTTTAAGCTGGCACCTTTGACATTGTAGATAATGGACGGCTGAATAGCGAAAAGAGATCCGAGAGACACCTTGTAGGTGACACCCACGTGATACTGGGTCACGTTGGCGACGTCCTTGACAGCGTCGTTGACGTTGTTTCTGGCAGAGGTAACACCCGCCACGATACCGAACTGGGCGTGGGCGCTCACTGCGATGAGCAGGGAGGCGATAACAACAATAAACTTTTTCATTATAAAACTTGGTTAAAAAAGTGACTACATTAATTTACTGAGGCGGTCGATGATCTCCTGTTTGGGAACCACGCCCACGGAACGGTCCGCCAACTGCCCGTCCTTGAAATAGAGCAGGGTCGGGATGTTGCGGATGCCGTACTGGACGGCGATGTCCTCGCAGTCGTCGACGTTGCACTTGGCCACGACGGCCTTGCCTTCCAGCTCCTTGGCAACCTCATCCACGGTCGGAGAGAGTATGCGGCAGGGGCCGCACCAGGAGGCCCAGAAGTCAATCAGGACAGGCATGGGAGACGCGAGAACCTCGCTGATATTGTTGGGATTGATAACTACTTCCATATACTTTTTCTATCGGTTATTGGTCTGCGGACAACGTATCCGCACCTGCAAAGATAGTAAATTAATAGAAAGATTCAATACTCCAGGTAAACGCACGGAGTCCCAGGTCGGGTGCTTCCTTGTCCTTGGACTCCAGCGCCGCGAGCAGCGGAGCGACCTTCTCGTCCTCCATCATCACCAGCAGCGCGTGGTTCATTTCCGGCCACGCGTGGCTGCCGAAACGGGGGAACCCGTTGAAGCTTCCCTTCCCTTCCACGCCTTCCCAGCGGGTGAATCCCCGCTGTCCGTGGGCGGCGAGCAACTCCACGATATCCTCGTTATATGCCTGGTTATAGGCGATGAACATGGCTTTCATTGGCGATTCCTCCTTCTTTCAAGTCTTCTTTCCATCCGGTTGGTGAACGCGCAGTAGACCGTCGGGATGAGCACGAGGGTGATGAGCGTGGAAACGGTCAGACCCCAGCACACGGTAATACCCAGTCCCTGCCACATCTCGGAACCCTCACCCGTACCGATAGCCATCGGGAGCATACCCAGCACGGTGGTCAGGGTGGTCATCAGGATCGGGCGCAAACGGCTCTTGGCGGCCGTCGTGGATGCGTCGCGTATATTCATGCCGCGCTCGCGGCAGAGAATCGTATAGTCGATGAGTACGATACCGTTCTTCACCACGATACCGATCAGGATGATGATACCGATGATGGACATCATGCCCAGGGCCATGCCCGTGATGCGCAGGCCGAGCAGCACGCCCACCAGGGCGAACGGCACGCTGAACATGATGACGAACGGTCCCATCAGGTTCTCGAACTGCGAGGCCATCACCATGTAGACGAGCAGGATCATCAGCACAATCAGCACGGCCATCTGGCCGAACATCTCCTGCTGGTCCTCGTAGTCACCGGCAATGACCGTCGTAATTTCGGACGGGATCACCATGCCGTCCAGGGCGCGGTTGCAGCCTTCCACGGCGTCGCTCAGGGCGGCGCCCTTCGCTACGATGCCACGGACGGTAATCAGGCGGGAACGGTCCTTGCGCTCAATGGTCGGCGGCACCATGCCTTCGACCACGGTGCCGAGTTCCTTCATCTTGACGGTGGCGCCGGTCGGCGTCGTGACCACGATGTTCTCCATGTCTTCGACGCTGGAACGGAATTGCGGCGCATAGCGCACGCGGATGTTGTATTCCTCGCCGTCCTCCCGGTAGAGCGAGGCCACCGTGCCGCTCATCGCCGAGCTGAACGCGGACGCCGCGGTGGTGGAATTCAACCCGTTCAGGGCCAGCTTGGTGCGGTCGAAGTCCATCCGCAGCTCGGGCGTGTATTCGTCGCGGCTGAGGGTCACCTGCGTGAAGGAGGGTTCCTTCGCAAGGCGGGCCTGCAGTTCCTGCGCCACGCGGTCGGTCTCGGCGAAATCATAACCATAGACCTCCACCTCAACGGTGGACGCACCCATACCCATGCCCATGCCTTCGGACACCATGGCGCGGCGAATCTCAGGATACTGCGCGCAGATGCCGCGCACCACGTCAGAGATTTCGGCGGACGAACGCTTGCGCGTGCTTGAGGTGCCGATGTTGAGGTTCAGCGAGATGATGTGCGTTCCGTGGCTCTGCATGCTCGCGAAGGTATTGTCGGTATCGGCCTGGCCGAAGGTGGCGTTGAGCACCTGGATTTCCGGCACGGCTGCGGTAATGTCCGCATACAGCCGCTCGTACACCTCGCGGGTGACGTCCTGCGCCGTACCCATCGGCAGGTTGATCGTGACGGTGAGGCGCTCGGAGTCGCCGCGCGGGAAGTATTCCGTCTTGAGGCCGGGGGCCAGCAGGGCCACGGCCGCGACAAAGACGGCGGCGAAGCTCAGGATCACAAGCTTGCGGCGTTTGGTCGCCCAGTGGATCACGTGGGCGTAACCGCGGGATATCTTGTCGATGAACTTGTTGATCGGAACGAAGATGGCATTGTAGGCCTTGCCGTGGGTCACGTCACGCTTGAGCCAGCGGGAGCACAGCATCGGCACGAAGGTCAGGGCGGCCGTCGTGGACACGATCATGATGATGGACACGATCCAGCCCAGCTGGCGGAACATGATGCCAGCCATGCCGTTGATCATCGTCAGCGGCAGGAAGACGCAGAGCATCGTCAGCGTGGAAGCGATGACGGAGATACCCACCTCGCCCGTACCGTGCACGGCCGCCTCTTTCGGCTTCTCGCCGCGGGCGATGTGCGAGGAGACATTCTCCAACACCACGATGGCGTCGTCCACGACCATACCGATCGCGATGGTGAGGGCGGACATCGAGATGATGTTCAGCGTGTTGCCGGAGGCGAACAGGTACATCAGCGAGGCCAGCAGTGCCAGCGGGATGGACAGGACAATGATAATGGTGGACTTCCAGTTGCCCAGGAAGATGAAGACCACGAGCATGACCACCAGGAAGGTGATGAGGATGGTCTCGATGAGGGTCCGGATGGTATTGATGATCTCGCGGGAGCCGTCCACGATGGGCGTGATCTTCACGTCCGCGGGCAGCGTCTTCTCGATCTGGGCGAGCTGTTTCTTGACGCCACGGATGACGTTCACCGTGTTGGCATCGCTCTGCTTCTGGATGATGATGCGGGCGGAACGCTCGCCGTTGGTGTAGGACTCCTGCTCACGCTCCTGCTCGCCGTCAGTCACGGTGGCCACGTCGCGCAGGTATACGGCCCGGCCGTTCATCGTGCCGACCACGACGTCCAGCAGTTCGGACGGATCGGAAAATTCCTTCTGCACGCGCAGGGTGTAGGTTTCGGAGCCGATATCGATATTTCCCGAAGGGAGGTTGCGGTTCTCGGCCGAGATCATGCTCGCGATGGAGCTGATGCTGAGGCCGTATGCCTGCAGTTTGCTGGGGTCGCAGTAGACCTGGATCTCGCGCCCGGGCGCGCCGCTCACGGACACGGTACCGACGCCGGAGACGCGCGCCAGCGGGGTGGAAACCTTGTCGTCCAGGATCTTGTCCAGGCCCGAAAGGCTCTCGTCCGCCGTGGCGGAGAGCAGCATGATCGGCATATCGGAGGCGCTGAACTTGAAGATGACGGGATTCGACACACCGTCCGGCAGCATCGAATTGACCATGTCCAGCTTGTCTCGCACGCTGTTGGTCGCCGCTTCGATGTCCACGCCGTAATTAAAGGTCAGCGTCAGCAGGGAGATGTTCTCCTTGGACTGGGAGGTCATCTCCTTCAGGTCCTCGACGCCGTTCAGGGCGTTCTCCAGGACCTTGGTCAGGTTGGTCTCGATCTCCTGTGCGTTGGCGCCCTGATACGACGCCATCACCATGATCGTATTGGAGTCAAACTCCGGCAGCAGGGCGATGGACGTCCGGCTCAGGGAGAAGACGCCAAGGATGGCGAGGGCGATGAACAGCAGCGTCGTCGTGACGGGATGTTCGACCGCAGATCGGTAGATACTCATCGCTTGACCTCCACTTTATCGCCGGACCTGAGGTTGGAGTGGCCGCCGGTAAGCACCTGCTCGCCCTCCTCCAGACCGGAAAGGATCTCATACTGGCTGCCGAAATGGCGGCCTGTCTCCACGGTCCGCACGGACACGGTGTTGTCGGTGTTCAGCACGAACACGGTCCGCTGGCCGGAACCCTGGAGCTTCATCACGGCGGCGTCCGGTACCACGATGCTCTCGGCGGCGCCGTAGTCCACGGTGACGCGGGCGTACATGCCCGGACGGAGTTCACGCTTCTCGTTGGCCACGCGCACTTCCGCGTTGAACGTATGGGAGGCGGGATCGATCGTCGGGTAGAGGCGCACGATGGTGCCCGTATAGCTGCGGCCCGGCAGGGCGTCGGCCGTAAGGGACACCTTGTCTCCGCGCTTCACCTTGGTGTAGTCCGCTTCGGAAATGGGGACCAGCAGCTTCACCGGCGTGATCTGCTGGACGGTGTAGATGGGCTGACCCATCGAATAGAGATCGCCGCGGTCGTAGTTGCGGGCGGAGATCACGCCGCTCACGGGAGCACGCAGGATGGTGTTCTCCAGCAGGTTGTCATAGCTACTCTTGGACACGTTGAAGGCCAGCTCCAGCGCTTCGTAGTCGGACTGCGAGACGCCGCCCTGCTCGAAGAGCTGCTTCACGCGGGCGAGCTCGGTCTCGTCGTTCTTGAGGCGCAGCGCAGCCTGGTCGAGCTGCACGCGGTCCATCTCGGCGAGCACCTGGCCGGCGGACACGAAATCGCCGACCTCGACGTCCAGCTTCTGGATGCGCCCGCTGGTCAGCGGGGCGATATTGTTGATTACGTTGGCCTGGACGGAGGCGGAGTAAACCGCGTCACGGGCGACCTGCTGCCGCACGGCAGAGGTCACGGAGACCACGGGGGTCGCATTCATCGCGGCCATCATCGGGTCCATGGCCGGCGCGCCCGACTGCCGCTGGCCGCAGGCAGCGCACACGAGGGCGCACAAACTTATTCCTATTGCACTAATCTTATTCATGGGTGTATGTTTTATTCAGTTGGACATTCCCGTCGGCATCGATGAAGTCGGCACCGAGCGTGCCTTCGAGGTTGGCTTTCGCGGTGACGAAGCTGTAGATGGCCTGGCAGACGCCGAGCTGCGACTGGATCAGTGCATACTGGGCGTCATTGAGATCCGTGAGTGTGCTGCGGCCCACATCGTAGGATTTCGACGCGATATCATACGCCTTCTGAGCCGTCTCGGCGGCGCTCCGGGCCGAGCTTAAACTCTTCATCGCCGTCTCCATCTGATTCAGATACTGGCGGATGGCGATCTTGAGCTGACGCTCGGTGTTGGTGCGCTGGACATCGAGTTCGCGGGCCTGCACCTGGGCCTGGCGGACGGCGTTGAGCCGCTGGCCGCCGGAGAAGATGGGAATCGACAGGCTCAGTCCCACGAAGGAATACGGGGACCACTTGTACTCGCTGAACTTGAAGTCGTTGGTCATCGCGTTGATGCTGTAGTTGAACGACAGGGACAGCGTGGGCAGATAGGCGTACTGCTGGACCATCCATGTCATAGAGCATGTGCTCCGCATAATCGTCCAGGTCGCCGGCCACGTCAATGTTCGTGTCCAGGTTGACACCCATCACGGCCTTGAGCTGCCACAGGGACAGGATGACCGAGCTTTCTGCGTCATAGACGGTCGGGATAGCGTTCGCCAGCGTGGTCTTGGCGCGGGTGAGATCCAGTTCCGAGGCCTTCTGGGCGTTGAAGCGGCGCTCGACCTGCTCGAAGTTCGCGAGGGCGTTCTCGTAGGCGGACTTATACACGTCGAAAGCCTTCTTGGACAGCAGGCAGGTGAAGAAGGCCTGCTTGACCTGGTTCACCGTCTCGAGACGGGAACTGCGCGCCTGCTCGACGGCCAGCTCGACGTTCTCGCCGGAGATCTTCAGGTTTTTCCACAGCTGGGCATTCACCAGCGGCATGCTGGCGCTGATGCCGGCCGACCAGGTATTCCAACGGCCGACTTCGAATCCGTCGGTGCGGCTGCCACTGGCATCCCCGGAGTCATCTCCGCCCGTGCTGCCCAAGCTGCCCATGCCGCCGATGTCGAAGTCCATGTACATGACCTGCTTCTTGATGGTACGCTGGTAAGAACCGGACCCGCTGATCTGCGGGTAGAGGGAAGCGTACGTCCCTTTGCGGGCATAGCCCGTCCTTTCTATCTCCATGTCCGCCACTTTGACGGACGCGTTCTCGCTGAGGGCGACCCGCAGGGCATCCTCGAGGGTGAGGACCGTCGGCGCGGAGGCCGGATCAACTGTCTGTGCGACAGCAATTAGCGGAAGCAAAAGAGAAATTATTAACGTTATCGGTCTCTTCATATTACTATTTTCGCGCGCAAAGATATGCAAAAATTATGCTATCTTTGCATCAAACCATCGATTTATGTACAGTCTTCTCTCCGTGCACTGGCACGTCAACCCCATCCTTTTCCAGATCGGACCGCTCGAGGTCCGCTGGTACGGCCTGCTGTTCGTGTCGGGATTCGTCATCGGCTGGTATCTTTTCAAATGGTTCTTCACCCGGGAAAAGGTGGACACCAAGCTGATGGACCCCTGTCTGTACACCCTGCTGATCGCCACCGTCGTGGGCGCCCGCCTCGGGCACTGCATCTTCTACCAGCCGGATTATTATTTCGGCTCCTGGGCGGGGTTCTGGGAGATTTTCATGCCCTGGAAGGGCGGCCTCGCCAGCCACGGCGGCGCCATCGCCCTGCTCCTCGCGATGTGGTGGTTCGCCAATCATTACGGCAAGAAGAATGACTTCGACTTCTTCTGGATCATGGACCGGCTCTGCATCGCCGTCGCCTTCGCGGGCTGCATGATCCGCCTGGGCAACCTCTTCAATTCCGAGATCTACGGAGACGTCACGTCCCTCCCCTGGGGCTTCATCTTCGACCTGCGCGGCGAGACGGAACCCAAGCATCCCACGCAGCTCTACGAGGCACTTTCCTACCTGCTGCTGGGCCTGATCATGGTCTGGATCTACAAGAACAAACTGGACAAGGTCCACCGCGGCTTCTTCTTCGGTTTCTTCCTGCTGGGCTGCTTCGGCGCCCGGTTCCTCATCGAATTCATCAAGGAACCGCAGGTCGAATTCGAGCAGACGATGGCCCTGGACATGGGCCAGCTCCTTTCCATCCCCTTCATCCTCGCCGGCATCGCCCTGCTGGTCTACGCCGCGAAGGCAAAAAAACCGGCCGCGGTCGTTCATCCGCAGCCGGTCAAGAAAGAAACGACACACTACGCACATCCCATGAAATGAACCCGTTCTTTCAACTCCGATTTGGCGTCATGACCTTGCTCTCGGTCTTGATGCTGCTGGCCGCCTTCCCCTGCGACGCGCAGCGGAAGGGTTACCGCAAAGGCATCCACACCAACGAATACCCCGACGGTAGCAGCTACACCGGCGAGTGGAAGGACTTCCTCTTCCACGGGCAGGGCACTTACAAATACGTTAACGGCGACGAGTACACAGGTGAATGGAAAGAAGGTAAGCCGGACGGCGAAGGTACCCTCACGCAGCCGGACGGGTCCACCTACACCGGCTCCTGGAAAGAGGGCAAGAAAAACGGCCACGGGGTGTTCGAATATGCCGAAGGAGACCGCTTCGAGGGGGAATGGCTGAACGACTTGAAGCATGGGGAAGGCATCTACATCTGGGCCAGCGGCGACCGTTATGAAGGCAATTACGTCCAGGGGGAGAAAACCGGTTTCGGCACCTTCACGACCGCGGACGGTTACCGGTATTCCGGCCACTGGATCGACGGCATTTGGGAGGGCTTCGGAACCTACACCAATCCGAACGGCGAAACATACACCGGAGAATGGAAACAGGACCGTCGCTGCGGGAAAGGAACCCTGACGGACGCCGACGGGCACATTCTCTACGACGGGGACTGGGAAGACAACGAGAAACACGGCGTCGGGACTGCCACCTGGGAAAACGGGGACGAGTATTCCGGCGACTGGGTCCATGGTGTGCGGACCGGGACGGGAGTCTATACCCGCCCGGACGGCTCACAGTATTCCGGATCCTGGACGGACAACATGCGGGACGGCGAAGGCACCCAGCGCTATACCGACGGCAAGCGATACGAAGGCTCTTGGAAGTCCGACAAGATGGACGGCAGCGGCACCCTTTTCGAGTCCGACGGCAGCGTCATCTACGAAGGTACTTGGGCCGCCGGCATGATGAGCGGCCCGGGTACGCGCTATTACGCAAACGGCAAGAAATATGTCGGATCCTGGCAGGAGGACCACCGCACCGGTGAGGGCATCGAATATGCCGCCGACGGCCGCGTGGAGTACGAAGGCATGTGGTTCAATGACCGCAAGATGGGTGAAGGTACCTTCTACTGGGAAGACGGCAAGAAATACGTCGGATCCTGGCTGGACGACATGATGAGCGGCCGCGGCACCCTCTTCGAAGCCGACGGTTCCGTCATCTCCTCCGGCATCTGGGCTTTCGGCGACTTCCTCGGCGAAGAGAGTGAATTCGGCGAAGGCGAGGACGATTCCGAGCTTTAGTCTACATAGACATACCACTGTTCCTCACCGAAGAGCTGGAGCTGGTCGCCCTGCTGGCGCAGGCCGAAAATGTTTTTGCTCTCGGGAGCGGAATGGTTGAACCAGAGGATGACGTTGTCGTGCAGGTCGAACGCGATGCAGAGCAGTTCGGGAATTCCATAGCTGCCGTCGTCATCGACGTTCCAGGTGCTGCCATACTCGGGATTGACGTTGGTCGTCTGCACATAGGTGGCCTTGACTTTGCCGCCCTGAGTCCACGCGATCACGATCATCGCCTCGCCGTCCTTGGGCTCGAACTCGAAGATGCCCACGCGGCCGTCCTCTTCGCGTAAGTGGCCGATGTAGTGGGACTGGGTGAGTGTGCGGCCATAGCGGGTCTCCATCTGCTTCTCGAGCGTGGCGCTCATCGACTGCTCCGACTCACCCCATTTCCAGCGGCTGAACGGCGGGAAACGGTGGAATGCGGCAAATTTGCAGTCCATGGCAAGGCCGATCACCTCCATGGCTTCGTAGCCGCGGAACATATCCTTCTTGACGTTGGCAGGCACGTCCATCTCATAGTACAGGCCCTGCATGCCCTTGTCATTCGCCAACCAAGGGTGGTAGCCCCATTTCAGCGACTCGTCGGTCAAATGGTCCTCGAGGTAGGTCAGCGGAGCGTAGTTGTGCTTGAAGAACATCCAGAGGGGCGTCGTGCGGTCCCACTCCGGCACTTCCTCCTGACGGACGAACAGCTTGTAGTTCTCGCTGGGATAGACATAGCCCGGGAGACCGTAACGGCCTTCCCAGTAGTAATACATGCCGCTGCGGTAGAACGCGGACGGGCCGACGTACTGCGTGTCGCGGTTCCAGGTCACTTCCGTCACGGCCTTGTTGTCCCGGAAGGCGTTCGCGCCGATGCCGGCCACCTCGATCTCCTTTCCGCCGACGATCAGCGACCCGGGCAGCTGGACCGTACCGGAATAACGGCCGCCCGCACAGAGTTCCAGTTTCAGGCCCTCCACATATTTATAGCAGTAGCCGTTCTCGTCGGTCACGATCTCGGTCTCGGGATCATATTCACCGTGCACGCCCGACTGCGGCTGGGCGAAGCCGGGCATACAAAAAGCCAAGACTGGCAGCAATACGGCTGCCAGTCTTGAGATAAACGTCATTTTCATGGCGTAGGATTATTCGGCATCGGTCTTCGGAGCCTCCGGAGCTGCGGGAGCCGCAGGGGCAGCGGGAGCCGCAGGGGCGGCCGGAGCTGCAGGAGCAGCATCGGCGACGGCCTTGCTCTTCTTGATGAGGAAGTAGATCAGGGCGGCGATGACCAGCGCCAGCACGATGGCAAGCACCGGACGATGGGCTACCCAGGCGATCAGGATGATGATCAGGGCCCAGACGGCGCCGACGACACCCGTCACCAGGTTGACACCCAGTTCACCGACCTTGGCCAGCGGCGGGAGCACCTTGAGGATGGTGACGAGGATGCTGAACATCATGCGGAGGGCGGCGATCACGAGGATGATACCGAGGATGCGGAGCACCCAGAGGAGGAACTTGTTGGCCTGCTTGGCAGACTCGAACATGGACTCCATGGAATGGTTACCCATCTGGAGGGTCATCATCTGCTTGCCGTTCTTGTGCTTGAAGGGCTCGAAGGTGTTGCCGTTCACTTTACCGATGATGGAAGCCTCACCGCCGTCAGCCTGCATGAAGGTCACGCGGACGTCACCGACGGCCGGGGTGTTCGGGTTCTCACCATAATAGATCACATTGTCGCTCACGAAGGTGTCGATACCGTTTCCAAGGGAAGCCGGGAGGCTCACGGACGAGGAAGCGGGGATGGAGCTCACCATGGACTTCGGGAGGACATAGCCGCCGAAGCTGACCTTGGTGGCCTCGACCTCGTTGTCATTCACGGTCGTACGGACATAGTTGCTGCCCTGGTAGTCAGGATCCTTGAAGCTGTCGGAGTTGACCGGGGAGCTGACCCATTCCTTGCTGTAGGTGTAGGTCGTGGTGGTCTCCTGACCGCCGCCGATCTTGTCCTTGGTCTCGGACTGGGAATGCTCCACCCACTGATAATACTCGACATCGCGCTCCAGGCGGACAGCGTTCACGGACACACCGTAATCGGGATCGGTCAGGATCTCGTCGGTCTGTGCCACAGCCGTGGCATGGATCAGCTTGCCGTTGAGGGAGGCGTCCACGGTGGCGACGTCAGCGACGTCCACGCACTCGGACTCAGCCGATTTGATCATTCTGGTCGTCTTGATCGCATTGCCTTCGTTCCACCACAGGAGGACGGTCGCAGCGATGAAGAGTACAAGCCCGGAGATAATTCCCTTCAGGGAGTTACCAAGCCGGGTGCCGTAGCTTGTCTTAGTTACTTCTTGGTAGGCCATACACTATTAATTTAAAGGTTAAAGAATTGCTTTTCAAGCGATTAGCCGCGAATAGCCGCGATGCCCGGGAGCTCTTTGCCTTCGAGGGCTTCGAGCATGGCACCGCCGCCGGTGGAGACATAGCTCACCTTCTCGGCATAACCCATCTGGGTCACGGCAGCGACGGAGTCACCGCCTCCCACGAGGGTGTAGGCGCCCTTGGCAGTAGCCTCGGCGAGGTCTTCCGCGATGTCAAGCGTACCCTTGGCGAAGGTCGGCATCTCGAACACGCCGACGGGGCCGTTCCAGAGGACGGTCTTGGAGCCGAGGATGATTTCCTTCCACTCCTTCAGCTGCTCGGGACCGGCGTCCATGCCCTCCCAACCGTCAGGGATGTCGTTGGAAGGAACGACCTTCGTGTGGGCGTCGTTGCTGAACTCGTCTGCGATGACGGTCTGGTTGGACAGATAGATCTTCACGCCCTTCTCCTTGGCCTTGGCCAGGATCTCGAGGGCCTGCGGCATCAGGTCGTCCTCGTGGAGGGAGTTGCCGATCTTGCCGCCCTGGGCCTTCACGAAGGTGTAACCCATACCGCCGCCGATGATCAGGTTGTCCACCTTCTCGAGCATGTTCTCGAGCACGGCGAGTTTGGAAGAGACCTTGGAGCCGCCGATGATGGCGGTAAAGGGATGCTGGGCATTCTTGAGCACGTTGTCGATGGCCTTGATCTCGCCTTCCATCAGGTAGCCGAACATCTTGTCGTTGGGGAAGTAGTCGGCGATGAGGGCGGTGGAGGCGTGGGCGCGGTGGGCCGTGCCGAAGGCGTCGTTGATGTAGCAGTCAGCGTAGGAGGCGAGGGTCTTGACGAAGTCCTTCTGGCTGGCCTTCACGGCAGCCTTGGCGGCCTTTTTCTCCTCGTCGGAAGCGTCCTCCGCAAGTCCGCGGGGCTTGCCCTCCTCCTCGGCGTAGAAGCGGAGGTTCTCGAGCAGCAGGGCCTCACCCGGCTTCAGGGCGGCCACCTCGGCCTGGGCCTTCTGGCAGTCGGCGGCGAACTTCACCGGAGCGCCGAGGCACTCGGCCACATGATCCACGATATGACGGAGGGAGAACTTGTCGGTCACGCCCTTCGGACGTCCGAGGTGGGACATGATGATGAGGGAGCCGCCACCGGCGAGCACTTTCTTGAGGGTCGGCATGGCCCGGCGGATGCGGGTATCGTCCGTAATTTCAAACTGCTCGTTGAGGGGAACGTTGAAGTCCACGCGCACGATCGCCTTCTTGCCGGCGAAATCGTAGGAATCGATGTTTTGCTGCATTATTTTGTTGTTTTAAGTTTCCAAACTGCAAATATAACAATTATTTCCGAATTATTCTGTCCGGCGACGGAGTCTTCCAGACGAGCGGACGCAAATTATTTTCCGGACAGGTTTGCCGGAAAACCAATTTGCACTCCGCCTTCCGTCGCCGGGAGCGTGCTAGCGGGTCATCCGAACAACAATAGAGAGCGGCAGCGCCTTGCCGAAGGGATCGTTGAGGGCGAGTTCGCCGCTCTCGACGGTGCCGACGCGCATCGCCTGCCGGAGCACCGTTTCGCCCAGCAGGGCGGAATAGCCGTTGCTGTAGAGGTTGAGCACCAGGAAGGCGTCCTGCGGAGCGAGGATCTCCCCGACGCTGCGGAGCATGTCGAAGAGGCACTCGTCCAGCTTCCACTTCTCTCCGTCCGGGCCATGGCCGTAGGCGGGCGGGTCGAGGATGATGCCGTCGTAGCGCTTGCCGCGGCGCGCCTCGCGCCGGGCGAATTTCATGGCGTCTTCCACCACCCAGCGGATGCCGTCCAGGCCGCTGTGCTCCATGTTTCCGCGCGCCCAGGTGACCACCTGCCGGACGGAATCCAGGTGGGTCACGTCGGCGCCGGCCGCCTTGGCGGCGAGCGAAGCCGCGCCCGTGTAGGCGAAGAGGTTCAGCACACGGGGCGTGCCGCCTTTCGCGGCGAGCGCCCGGGTCTGCCGGTAGATATAGTCCCAGTTGGGAGCCTGCTCCGGGAACACGCCGACATGTTTAAATGACGTCAATCCAAGACGCAGATCCATCTTCAGGCCGTCCACATTCGCGTAGCGTATCCACCACTGGTCATCCATCTTCCGGAGGCGGTTCCAGGTACCGCTGTCCTCCTTGCCGGCCTTGCCGAAACCGGCACCCGGCGTGAAGGTCGTGTGCGCGAGCCTGCGCCATTCCGCTTCAGGCAGGGATTTGTCCCAGAGGGCCTTGGGCTCCGGACGCGCAAGCACGTAGGCACCGAAGCGTTCGAGCTTCTCGCCCGCGCCGCTGTCCAGGAGCTCGTAGTCCGACCAGGAAGGGGGAGGGAATTCTGCCATATCTTTAGGATTCGTCTTCGAGTGCATCGGATGCGGCATCCACCAGGGCCACGAGGCCGTCGGTAAGCTGCTTCGACAGGTCCGTATCGCCGGCCGACTTCATCACGTCAGCCAGGAAATATATGTACTGCCCCACGATCTCGAACTCTTCGCGGGCCCAGTTGTAGAATTCGATATAGAACTTGGCGCTCTTCAGCAACTCGTTTCCAAGCTGCGTCGCCAGGATGCGCGCCTTCTCCGGCTGCCCCAGCCGATAGTAGTCCTCGATCATCGAGATGACCATGTAGTCGTTGCCCGAGAAGCCGAGCGGGACGGTCTCCAGCGGATAGTGCTGCATGATCTCATTGGCCTTGTCCACCATCTCCAGCGCCCGGTCCTTCTCGCCCGCCTTCATGAAGGTGTCGGCGCAGGTCACGAACATGCTGCGGATAGACATCACGCCGAGGTGCGTATACATGTTCTGGTAGTCGATGAAGTAGTCGTCGCGCGCCACGTCGTCCCAGTTGTAGACCTGCGTCATCAGGCGATAGAGCTCGTCGGTGTCCACGAAGCCCGCTTCGGTGGTCGTGGTCTTGTTCTTGATCGGGACGAACTTGAAGGAATAGCCCGTGTACTCGAGGTACTCCTTGATGCCGACATTGAGGTCGCCGCCCATGTTGAGGAAACACAGCGGGCGATCCCACTCGTAACCTGACAGCAGGTCGAGCAGGAAGAGTTCCGGCTTGCTGAGGTACTCCTTGTCCTTGGAGATGGTCAGCACGATCGAATCCGGGATCTGCGCCGCGTATTTCTCATCGAGGATGCCGGATTTGATGACGTTCTCCCGGTTCACCGGCATGACGATCTTGCGCGAAGGGATGTAGTCCACCTTGCGGCCGCTGGTCATCGGGGCCTTGATCTGCGGGTGCTTGAACACGGCCATCACGTCGGCGATGGACATCTCGCGCTCCTGGGTGTCGTAGATCGGGACGTATTCGTTGGTGCCGTACAGATACTGCTCCGGACCCACCGTGATCGGCAGCGGGGCGGACTTGTTGCACGCCCACTTCATCTGGTCGATGTGCCAGTCGGTGCCGAGCAGCGAGGTGTTGCAGATACGCACGTCCGTGCGCACGTCTTCCACCTCCTGGGCGTACCAGAGCGGGAAGGTGTCGTTGTCGCCGTGGGTCACGAGGATGCCGTTTTCTCCCACGGAGTTGAGGTAGTTGCGCGCCATCTCCACCGCCGTGCAGCGGTTCGATCGGTCGTGGTCGTCCCAGTTTTGTGCAGCCATCTGCACGGGCACGATCAGGCACAGGACCGTGAGGGCACCGGCCGTCATCAGGCTGCCGCGGCCCTTGCGGGCGCCGTCAATCCAGCTGAAGAGCGCCGCGACGGCGAGTCCCGCCCAGACGCTGAAGAAATAGAAGGATCCCGCGTACGCGTAGTCGCGCTCACGCACCTGGTAGGGCTGCTGGTTCAGGAACAGCACGATGGCGATGCCCGTCATGAAGAAGAGCAGGAAGGTCAGCCAGCAGCCGCGCTTGTCGCGGTCGAACTGGAAGAAGAGGCCCAGCAGGCCGAGCAGCAGCGGCAGGAAGAAATAATGGTTCTTGCCCTTGTCCTTCGCCAGCGTGTCGGGGGCGTCGGACTGGTCGCCCAGGCGGATGTCGTCGATGAACTTCACGCCGCTCTCCCAGTTGCCGTGGAAGATGTCGCCCGGGCTGGGCGAATGGATCTGGTTCTGCCGGCCGACGAAATTCCACATGAAATAGCGCCAGTACATCCAGTTCATCTGATAGTCGAGGAAGAAGTACAGGTTGGCGCCGAATGTCGGCTTGCGGGCCGTCGCGCCGGGAACGCGCGCCCCCTTTCCGTTCGTATAGGTCTCGTAGAATGCCTCATAGCTGCCGTCCGGGCTCGTGCTCCACATGCGCGGGAAGAGCATCTTGCCCGACGCCTTGTAGCGGGCGTCGATCGGGCCTTCGACCTTCTTGTACTTGCCGTCGAGCGGAGCCCAGTAGGTCGTGGTCTTCAGATCGTAGGGCGCGCCGTAGTACTGGCCGTAGAGGAGCGGCTTGGAGCCGTACTGCTCGCGGGAGAGGTAGCGCACAAGGGTGAAGGCGTTGTCCGGCTGGTATTCGTTGGTCGGCGTCTTGGCGCAGGAGCGGATGATGTCGATGCTGACCACCGAGAAGCCGATCGTGATGACGGTCACGCACAGCAGTGCGGTATTGAGGAAAACCTTCTCCTGCTTCATCGTAAGGAAAATTCCCCAGAAGAGCAGCGCCAGCAGCGCGGCCAGGAAGAAGGCGGCGCCGCTGTTGTACGGCAGGCCGAGCACATTGACAAAGAAGAGGTCGAAGTATGCCGCCACCTTCGGCAGGTAGGGCACCACCACGAAGTTGATCAGGCCCAGGATCACCACGCCCACGGCGAAGATCTTCACCAATTCCCAGAAGTTGAACGGCTTGTCCTCACGCTGACGGTAGTAGTACATAAACACGATGGCCGGGATGACCAGCAGGTTCAGCAGGTGCACGCCGATGCTCAGGCCCATCAGGAAGGCGATCAGCACGATCCAGCGCAGGGCGTGCGGCTCGTCGGCGCGGTCGTACCAGACCGTCATCAGCCAGAACACCACGGCGGTGAAGAGCGACGACATCGCGTAGACCTCACCCTCGACGGCCGAGAACCAGAAGGTGTCGGAGAAGGCATAAATCAGGCCGCCCACGAGGCCGGAGCCGAAGATGGCGACGGCCTGCCCCGTGCTGTAGCTACCGTCAGCGGCCGGGCGCACCAGGCGCTTGGCCAGCCAGACAATGGTCAGATACAGGAAGAGAATCGTCGCCGCGGAACACAGCGCGCTCATCGCGTTCACGAGAATAGCCGCGTGCATGTTGTCCCCGAACAAGGTGAAAATGCGGGCGAACAGTTGGAACACGGGGTTTCCCGGCGGATGCCCCACCTCGAGTTTATAGGAAGACGCTATGAACTCGCCGCAGTCCCAGAAAGAGGCGGACGGTTCTATGGTCAGCAGATACGTGACGGCGGAGACGACGAAAGCGACTCCCGCGCAGATCCGGTTCCACAGGGTAAATTTCTTCTCAGTCATAACCTGCAAATGTACAATTAAAAATCTGTATCTTTGCAAAAATTATCCCATTCTATGGCACAACAGGACTGGAAAAGCCGTTTGGGGGTGGTTTATTCCACCAATCCCGACTTCCAATACGAAACGACGCAGGACGCCCCCGAAGCGGACACGCTTCCGCCCGAAAAGCAGCGCCTGATCGTCCGCATCGACCGGCGCCGCCGCGCCGGGAAACAGGTCACGCTCGTGGACGGTTTCGTCGGCCGCGAGGCCGACCTGTCCGCCCTGGCCAAGACGCTCAAGACCAAATGCGGCGTGGGAGGCACCGTGGAGGATGGCCAGATCCTCATTCAGGGAGACCTGCGCGACAAGCTCGTCACCCTGCTCGGCACCATGGGCTACCAGGTCAAGCGCGGCAACTAGACCATGGAAGAGGTCTTCAGGAGCGGCACGCTGAACATGTCCGCCAGTCCGTTCGAAGGCCTGGCGGCGGAACCGCTCTGGTCCGACCTCACCATAAACCGCATCCTCGCCGTCGCGGCCGTGGCCCTGGTCCTGTTCCGCATGCTCGACCTGCTCCGCCTCCTGCCGCAGCTGCTCTACAGTTACAACCGCATCCGCGGCGCCGAAGCACTTGAACACAGCCTCGGCACGGCGCGCCTGCGCAACCTCGTCGCCCTCAGTTTCACGCTGCCATTCTGCCTGGTCCTCGACCGCTACGCGGTGCTGCGTCCTGCGTTCTGGGAGGCCATCCCCCCGGAATGGAGTGCACCCGCCACCATCGGACTCGTGGCCGCATACATCTTGCTCCGCACCCTGATCCACGCGATTATCCATCCCCGCCGCATGGGCAGCGAGGTCGTCCTCACCCTGCGGCACAACCTCTATAATTATCTCCCGCTGCTTGTCGCACTGATGCTGCTGCTCACGGCCATTGCAATGGCGTTTCGGCTCGACGACACGCTTGTCCGGACCCTGCAACGCGTGCTGATTGCTGCCGTCTGGGGTTTCGCAACCCTGCGTTCCGGACAAATTTTAATCGCGCATGGCGCTGGATTCTCAACATTTTTGTATCTTTGCGGGCTTGAAATTTTACCAGCAGCCTTATTGGTAGCAGTTGTAGTGTTTTTTTGATCAATTTTGCAGCAAGATGAAGATCCTGATATCCCAGCAAGTTCCGTCCAATCTCGCAGCTTATGAGATTCTGCAAAGCCGCTGCGGAGCCGAACTGACCTTCCAGCCGTTCTTCCTCATCGAACCGCTCTCCGCCAAGGAATTCCGGGCCGAACACATCAATCTCCCCGACTATACCGCCATTGTCTTTTCCTCGCGCCACACCATCGACGCCTACTTCAAACTGTGCGAAGAGATGCGTTTCAAGGTGCCCGAGACGATGAAGTATTTCTGCTCCACGGAAGCGGTCGCCATGTACCTGCAGAAGCATATCGTCTACCGCAAGCGCAAGATCTTCTACGGCACCGGCGCCCCGGCGTCCATCGTCGCGCTCGTCACCGCCAAGCACAAGGGCGAGAAGTTCCTCATCGCCACGACCGAGGGTTCCGACATCACGCCGATCACGACCCTGTTCGAGGCCGCCAAACTGGACTACACCGTGGGCGTGCTGGTCAAGCCCGTCCCACAGGACCTCCACGAGACGAATCCCGCCGACTTCGACATCGCCGTGCTCTGCAACCCCGCCGACGTGGCGTCGCTGCACGAGAACTTCCCCGGTTTCAAGCAGGGTTCCCTCAAATTCATCTCTTTCGGCAAGGCCGTGGTCAAGGCCATGGAGGAAGCCGGCTACGAGATCGCCCTCAAAGCCCCCACGCCGGAGGCCACTTCCATCAGCAAAGCAGTAGAACTCTACCTCCAATCCGCCTGCTAGATGTCCGTACCGCAAAGCCATACTCTCACCAAAGAGGAAAGGCTGTGCGGGAAGACAACCGTCTCCGCACTCATTTCCTCCGGGAAATGGGGCACCACGCCGCACCTGCGTTTCTGCTGGTCGGCGGGGCATGACACCGGCCTCAACCGGCTGATGGTGTCCGTGCCGAAGAAATTCTTCAAGCGCGCCGTCAAGCGCAACCTGCTGAAGCGCCGCATGCGCGAGGCCTACCGGCTGCAGAAAGAGCTGCTCACCGCCACGGGCATCGACCTGCTGCTGGCTTATTCCCTTCCGGAGGTCGCCGACTTCGCCACTCTCTATGCCGAGGTCGCGACGATTCTCGGGCGTATCTCGTCGTCATCCGCCGGCCCGACCGGCGAATCTCAATCCGCCGCGCGATGAGCGCCCTGGACATCATCAAGCGGATCCTCTCCGCGCCGTTCATCCTGCTGATCAAATTCTATCAGCTGTGCATCTCGCCCCTCAAGGGGCCGACCTGCCGCTTCACCCCCACCTGCTCGCAGTACGCCCTCGAGGCCTTCCGCAAGTACGGGCCTTTCAAAGGGTTCTGGCTCTCGCTGAAACGTATCCTCCGCTGCCACCCGTGGGGTGGTAGTGGATATGATCCAGTGCCCTGACGGCACTGGATCATATCGCTGACGCTATGACGGGGGGCGTTCCCCCCGGAACCCCCTGCGTCGCTTCGCTTCGATGCTGCAGACGCTAGCGAATCAGGCGACGGTAAATGCCGAGAATATAGCGCCGGACGGGCTTTAGGCGGCGCCAGAAGCGGCCGGAGCCGGGCTGGATGCGGCGGCCGGAAGGGCGGATGATTTCCGTGACGGTACCGAGCACATCGGCGACGGTGCAATGCTCCGTGCCGGCGAGGTTGCCGTCGCCCATCAGGGTCAGGGCGTCGCCGGAGACGGCGATGACGCGGTGCAGGATGTATTTCTCCCCGATACGGACCAGCACAATGTCGCCGACGGCCACCTCCGGGCGGGCATGCAGCACCACGCGGTCGCGTCCGCCGCGGATAAAGGGAAGCATGCTGTTGCCTGTGGGAATGATGACGGCCTCGCGACCCTCCCGCAGGATGGCCGTCACCTCGCCGAGGAGGATTTCGTTGGGCAGGGTCATCCTATGCATCGACCGTTTCCTGACAGAGCCGGGCGGCCGCCTCGTCCGGCAGACATTCCAATTGATAGCAAGGCACCTGCTGTGCGATGGCGGACAGGGTCTCGTGCTGCGCGTCGGCGAGCGAGCGGATGGGGCGGAAGCCGGAGCAGGAAGCCATCACGGAACCGTACGCATGCACCATGCTGAGGCGCTCGATGCGGTTGTACGGTGCCTGCCGCAGGCGGACGATGGCACCCACAGGCGCATCCTGCGCCTTGTAGCAGGGCGTTTTGCCGCTCCAGGGCGAGCCGAACACCCGCGCCTGCCCGTCGATGATGCGGAGCACCGGATTGTCGTCGTTGAGCAGTTCCGTTCCGGGGATGTGGTCCAGCCAAAGGCGGGAGTGGGTGCTCTTGCCGGTGCCGCTCTTGCCCAGGAACAGGAAGCCGCGTCCGCCGTGCAGCGCCACCGAGGCGTGCATCTCCAGCGCGGCGTACGGCGCCGACGCGAAGGCGAACAGCAGCATCAGCGCGTTGTTGATGGCGAAGGCCTGGGCGGACGGACTGCCTTCGGCAAAAAGTTTCCCCTCCCGGAAATCGCCGCTCATCTCCAGCACGCCGCACACCTGCGCGCCCGGCCCGGGCGCAAACGCCGCCTGGTAACCCTCACCGCTGCGGAAGAAGCCCACGACGGGTTCGCCCGTCTTCTCCTGCGGTTTCAGCAGCGGCTCCCCCGGTTCCCCCGGTTTCTGATCACTCAGTTCCAGATGGAACAAGGCAGCGGAACCGTCAGCAGCCTCGCCAGACCGTAGCCACCCTCGGCTTCGTAAGAGGGAGGGGGCCGACGACGAAGTCGTTGGGAGGGGTCCGGCACAGCCGGACGTCTGGAGAGGCTGGCTGTCGGTCCGCGCCTCCAGCGAAAACGGATCGTAGTTGTGCAACAGGTCAGCGGCCGGATGGCCGTCCGGCAGATCCAGCGAGAAGACAAGTCCCGCGACCTGAAAAAATCGGACCATGGCAGATTAGGAATCGAGTTTGAGAACGGCCATGAAGGCGCTCTGCGGCACCTGGACAGTGCCGATCTGCCGCATACGCTTCTTACCCTCCTTCTGCTTCTCCAGCAACTTGCGCTTGCGCGTCACGTCGCCGCCATAGCACTTTGCGGTCACGTCCTTGCGCACCTGCTTGACCGTCTCGCGTGCAATGATCTTGGCGCCGATGGCCGCCTGGATGGGGATGTCGAACTGCTGGCGCGGAATGAGATCTTTCAGCTTCTCGCACATCTTGCGGCCGAAGGTATAGGCATTATCCTCGTGGATGAGCGTGGACAGCGCGTCGGCGGGCTCGCCGTTCAGCAGGATGTCGAGGCGGACGAGCTTCGCCGGACGGAAATCCATCACATGGTAATCGAACGAGGCATAACCCTTCGAAATGGTCTTGAGCTTGTCGTAGAAGTCGAAGACGATCTCGGACAAAGGCATGTCGTAGGTCAGCTCCACGCGGTCGGCCGTGATGTAATGCTGACCGATCAGCGTGCCGCGACGGTCCAGGCAGAGTTTCATGATGGGGCCGAAGAACTCCGACTTGGAGATGATCTGCGCCCGGATATACGGCTCCTCGATGTGGTCGATCAGCGTCTGGGCGGGCAGGCCGGAAGGATTGTGCACGTCCACCACCTCGCCCTGCGTCGTATAGACCTTGTAGGAAACGTTGGGCACCGTGGTGATCACGTCCATGTCGAACTCGCGGAACAGGCGCTCCTGCACGATCTCGAGGTGCAGCAGGCCCAGGAAGCCGCAGCGGAAGCCGCTTCCCAGCGCCAGCGAGCTCTCCGGCTCATAGACGAAAGAGGCGTCGTTGAGCTGGAACTTCTCCAGCACGGCGCGCAGTTCCTCGAACTTGTCGGCCTGCACGGGATACATACCCGCGAAGACCATGGGCTTGACCTCCTCGAAACCGGCGATCGCCTCCGCGCAGGGGTTCGCCAAATGGGTGATGGTATCGCCCACCTTGACCTCGGTGGCACTCTTGATACCCGTGATCACGTAGCCCACATCGCCGCAGCCGATCCCGTCCGTGGGGACGAGCTTCATCTTGAGGATGCCCACTTCCTCCACCTCGTAGTCCATCCCGGTGGCGAAGAACTTGACCTTGTCACCCTTGCGGATGGAACCGTTCTTGACCTTGAAATAGGCGATGACGCCGCGGAAGGAATTGAAGACGGAGTCGAAAATCAACGCCTGGAGCGGCCCCTGCGGATCACCCTGCGGGGCGGGAATACGCTCCACGATGGCATCCAGGATGGGCGCTACGCCCTCGCCCGTACGGGCGGAGACCTTGAAAACCTCTTCGGGGCTGCAGCCCAGCAGGTCGCAGATCTCGTCGGTCACGACCTCCACCTGGGCGGACTCCATGTCGATTTTGTTCAGCACAGGGATGATCTCCAACCCATGGTCGATGGCCATGTAAAGGTTGGAGATCGTCTGTGCCTGAACACCCTGTGAGGCGTCCACCACGAGGAGGGCGCCTTCGCAGGATGCGATACTTCTCGAAACTTCATAGGAGAAATCCACATGGCCCGGCGTATCGATCAGGTTGAGTTTGTACGGCTCCCCGTGATACTGGTGGATCATCTGGATGGCGTGGCTCTTGATGGTGATGCCCTTCTCCTTCTCCAGATCCATGTCGTCCAGGACCTGGTTCTCCATCTCGCGCGACGCAAGCGTCCGGGTCAGCTCCAGCAGGCGGTCCGCCAGGGTGCTTTTCCCGTGGTCGATGTGCGCGATGATACAGAAGTTCCGAATATGCTGCATCTGTCCTAGAAGAGCTTGTTCACCTGCTCGTACACATTCTCAGCGGTGTAGCCGAGCTTCTCGTCGAGCACCTTGTACGGAGCGGAGAAGCCGAAGCTCTCCAGGCCCCACACCTTGCTCTCGGGAGCGGCACCGATGAGGAAGCCCTGCAGATTGACAGGCAGGCCGGCGGTCAGGCCGAAGACCTTGGCACCCGCAGGCACCACGCTCTGCTGGTAGCTGAGCGGCTGGTTGCGGAAGACGCCCTCGGACGGAACGCTGACAACGCGGATCTTCCTGCCATCCTTGCGCAGCAGCTCGGCGCCGGCGACGAGGGTGCTCACCTCGGAACCGGTGGCCACGAGGACCGCGTCCGGATTGGCATCGCTGCCGGCCACGATGTAGCCACCCTTGCGGGCCTGCTCGTAATCGTTGCCCTCGGGCAGGTTCTGGATATTCTGGCGGCTCAGGATGAGGGCCGTCGGGGTCTTCATATTCTCCATGGCCATGGCCCAGGCGACCGTGGTCTCCTTGGCGTCGGCGGGACGCAGCACGAGGCAGGAGTTCTGTCCGTGATGGTTCTTCAGCTTCTCCATCAGGCGGATCTGGGCCTCCTGCTCCACGGGCTCGTGGGTAGGACCGTCCTCGCCCACGCGGAACGCGTCATGGGTCCAGATGAACTTCACCGGCAGCTCCATGAGGGCGGCCATGCGGACGGCCGGCTTCATGTAATCGGAGAATACGAAGAAGGTGCCGCAGGCGGGAATGACTCCGCCGTGCAGGGCCATGCCGATGCAACAGCAGGCCATGGTGAGCTCGGCCACGCCGGCCTGCAGGAAAGCGCCGGAGAAGTCGCCGGCCTGGAGGGACTGCGTCTTCTTGAGGAAGCCGTCGGTCTTGTCGGAGTTGGACAGGTCGGCGGAAGCGCAGATCATGTTCGGGACCTGCTCGGCGAGCACGCTGAGGCAGGCGGCGCTGGCGGAACGCGTGGCGTCGTTGTCCTTCTGGACGCACTTGCTCCAGTCGATCTTCGGAGCCTTGCCGCTGAACCACTCGGCCTGCTGGGCGGCCTTCTCAGGGTTGGCGGCAGCCCAGGCCTTCTCCTCGGCGTAACGCTCGGCCGCGATCTTGGCCAACTCCTCTGCGCGCTTGGCGTAGAGTTCCTTCACGTCGTCGAAGATCTGGAACGGATTCTCAGGATCGCCGCCCAGGTTCTTGATGGTATTCTTGAAGGCGTCGCCGCCCAGCGGGGCGCCATGCGTCTTGCAGTTGCGCTCGTAGCTGGATCCGTCCTCCTTGAGGGCGCCCTTGCCCATGATGCACTTGCCGATGATGAGGGCAGGCTTGCCCTTGACGGCCTTGGCCTTCTCGATGGCGGAACGGATCTGCGCGGCATCGTTGCCGTTGATCTCCTGGACGTCCCAGCCGAGGGCGCGGTACTTGGCGGCCGTGTCTTCGTTCATGACGACCCGGGTCTCGGTGGAGAGCTGGATGTCGTTGGAATCATAGAACATCACCAGGTTGTCCAGGCCTAGCACGCCGGCGATACGGGCAGCGCCCTGGGAGATTTCCTCCTGGACGCCACCGTCGGAGATGTAGGCGTAGACGGTCTCCTTCGCGAAGGTCGGGTTGCCCGTATGGGCGGCGAGGAACTTGGCGGCAATGGCAGCGCCTACGGCATAGGCGTGGCCCTGTCCGAGGGGGCCGGACGTGTTCTCGACACCGCGGGTCGGATCGAACTCCGGATGACCGGTGGTCGGGGAATCCCACTGGCGCAGGTTGGCCAGTTCGTCGAGGCTGTACTTGCCGATGAGGCAAAGCTGGCCGTAGAGCATCGGGGCCATGTGGCCCGGATCAAGGAAGAAGCGGTCACGACCCACCCAGGTAGGGTTCTTGGGGTCGTAGTTCAGATACTCGCTGTAGAGCACATTGATGAAGTCGGCACCGCCCATGGCGCCGCCCGGATGGCCGCTCTTGGCCTTTTCCACCGCACTGGCAGCCAGGATTCGGATGTTGTCTGCCGCGTGATTGAGTAAGCTGATTGAATTTGCCATTGTCTGTATGTTTTTAGTCAGATATTCCGATATCGTACAAAGTTAGCAATTTATTTCCTCATTTCCTCCGGAAATATCGTTATCTTTGTCAGGAACAATTCATACATGCACCATGAGACTGCTTGAAGGCTTTGTGCTCCGCTCGATATGCGGAGAACACATCGTCACGGGTGAGGGGCTCGCCCGGGTCGATTTCAGCAAGGTTATTTCGCTCAATCCTTCCGCCGCATATCTTTGGGAACAAATTCAGGACAAAGACTTTACGGCGGACGATCTGGTCGCCCTGCTGACCGCGCGCTACGACGTGGACGCGGAGCGGGCGCGCGCCGATGTGGACAAGCTGCTGGCTTCCTGGCGGGAAGCCGGCGTGATGGCCGAATGACATGATTCCGCTTCGCCAGATTTTCCGGGGCCTCCGCCCGATGATACATCCCGTCCGGGGACGTATCCTGCTCAGCGTGTTCATCGGCATCGTCCGCATCGCTGCGTCGCTGGCCTTCGTGTGGATCTGCAAGCGCCTGGTCGACATCGCCACCGGCGAGATCGACGCCCCGCTCCCCCAGCACATCGGTATCCTGCTGGGCGTCATGCTCCTGCAGCTGATCTGCTCCGTGGCCGCTTCGGCCTGGGAGAGTTATAATATCGTCCGTACAGGCAACGAACTGCGCCGCGACACCTTCACCCGCGTACTCCGCAGCAGTTGGAGCGGCCGCGAGGTCTACCGCAGCGGCGACGCGGTCAACCGGCTCGAGGAGGACGTGCGCGTGGTCACAGACCTGCTCTGCGCCCGCATTCCGGAGGTGGTTATCACCATTGTCCAGCTCATCGCCGCCTCTGCCTACCTGATGTTCATGGCCCCGAATCTCCTCTGGGTCCTGATCGTGCTGATGGTGGCCGCCGTCGGGGGTTCGCGCCTGTATTTCCGCAAGTTGCGCTCCCTGACGGAACGCATCCGCAAGCAGGAGGGCGAGGTGCAGCAGCTCATGCAGGAGAACCTGCAGAAGCGCCTCGTGGTCCTGACCCTGATCGGAGCGGAACGCGTGCTCACGCGCCTGGGCCTGCTGCAGAAGGATGTGCAGGACCAGACCGTCAAGCGCATCGGCTACAACTCCCTGGCCCGCGGTTTCATGATTTTCGGGTTTATGGGCGGCTACGCGGCTGCATTCCTCTGGGGCGTGCTGGGCATACGCAGCGGCGTGGTCACTTACGGTATGATGACCGCATTCCTGCAACTCGTCGGACAGGTCCAGCGACCGATCGCGGAACTCGCCCGCCAGGTGCCCGCCTTCATCCACGCATCCACCTCCGTGGAGCGCCTGATGGATCTGCAGCAGCTTGAGCAGGAGCCGTCCGACGAGGCCCCGGTGGCCCTGGAAGGCGCCCCCGGCATACGCTGCACGGACATCGACTACGCCTATCCCGACCGGCCGGAGGAACTGATCCTGTCCGGCTTCAGCCACGACTTCGCGCCGGGCACCATGACCGTGATCATGGGCCATACCGGCGCCGGCAAGAGCACCCTCAGCCGCCTGGTCCTGGGCTTGCTGCGCCCGTCCAAAGGCAGCGTGGAGCTCTACGACGCGCAGGGCTCATTCCGTGCAGGACCGGCCCTGCGCGGCAATTTCCGCTATGTCCCGCAAGGGAACTCCCTGTTCAGCGGCACCATTCGCGAGAACCTGTTGCTCGCGCGCGAGGACGCCTCCGGGGAGGAACTGCGCGATGCCCTGCACACGGCGGTCGCCGACTTCGTGTTCGACTTGCCCGAAGGGCTGGACACGCCCTGCGGCGAAACGGGCAGCGGCCTCAGCGAGGGGCAGTGCCAGCGCATCGCCATCGCCCGCGCCCTGCTGCGCGACGGCGGTGTCCTGATCCTCGACGAAGCCACCTCCGCGCTCGACGCCGAGACCGAGGAAACGCTGCTCGACCGCCTCTACACCCGTTTCCACGGCAGCAAGACGCTGCTCTTCATCTCCCACCGCGACGCCATCAGCGCCCGCGCGAACAGCATCCTGCGCATCTAGCCGATGGAGTGGTTGCAAAGTCTCGGCCTGCTGGGCCTTTTCCTGGGGAGCGCGCTGGCTGCCTCCATCTTCCCGTTCAGTTCGGACGCCCTGTACATCGCCGTGCTCGCGGCCACGAAGAACCCCGTCGGCTGCCTGCTTGCCGGAACGGCCGGCAGTTGGATCGGCAGCCTGCTCACCTACGGCCTGGGCTGGCTGGGAAAATGGGAATGGATCGAGAAATGGCTCAAAGTGAGCCATGAGAAGCTGGAAAAGCACCACGCGTCCGTGCAGAAATACGGCGCCTGGCTGGCCCTGCTGAGCGGCATCCCGGTCATCGGGGACATCCTCGTGCTGGCGCTCGGTTTCTACCGCACCACGCCCGGCTGGACCTTCGTCCTGCTGCTCGCCGGCAAACTCGCCCGCTTCCTGATCTGGAATGCGGTGGTCGGCCTGTTCTAGATGAAAACGATGATATAATACAGCATCACCGCGGAAGCGATGAGCTTGATGCCCGTGCCCGACAGGAAGCCCAGGAAGGCTCCGAGCGAAGCCTTGACCGAAGAGCCCGCCCCCTTGCCGGCCAACAGGAATTCAGCCAGGAAAGCGCCCAGCAGCGAGGTCACCACCATGCCGAAAGGAAGCGGGAAGATCAGACCCGCGAATAGGCCCAGGATGGCACCCCATGAGGCATATTTACTGCCGCCCGTGAGCTTGGTGAACCAGGCCGGGACGATGTAGTCCATCACGGTGACGAGGAGGGTGACGCCCAGCAGGACGAGCAGGAGTGTCAGCGACATGGTCTCGCCGGCTCCGTTGGTGCCGCCGAAGAAATACATCAGCAGGATGCCCACCCAGCTCAGCGGCGGCCCGGGAAGCCCCGGGACGACACTGCCGATGATCCCCACGACCCCGAGGATCACCGCCAGTATGATCATTACGGTATGCATCTCCTCTTAGAACAACAGTCCTGCGCCGATGGTAAGGGTGTTGTTGTGTATCTCCTGTTCAGGAATGAGGCGGCTGATGCCAAGGCCATAGCTGATGCGGATCTGCACGGCCTCGGCGATGGTGACGGCCGCACCGAAACACCACTGGAGGTTCACCCGCGTGAGCGGATGCATGGGGTCGGTGACGTCCCGGCTTGTCTCGAACTGATTCTTCTCGTACAGGTTGCCGATCAGGCCCACGTTGACGACCGGGCCCGTGAAGAAGGACGCCATGGCCGCTTCGGTGATGTTGAACGTGTATTTGATGTCCATCGGGATGGACAGGTAGTGCATCTTGATGTACTTGGGCTTCAGGTCGGCGTCGTTGCGCCCGGACTGGTAGTAAAAGAAGAAGCCCGGCTCGAAGGTCAGGCCCGCCAGCGCCGAGAAATAGAATTCGTGGCGGACGCCGGCATAGAATCCGTGCACCGGGTGCTTCGTGAGGAACAGGGAGCAGTCCGTGCCCTTGAAGGAGTTCATCGCATAGCCGACTCCGACATTCCAGTTCTGTTGCGCAAAGGCCGGCGTGCCGCCCAGCAGGACGGCTGCAAGCAGGATAATCTTGATCTTATTCACGGTTCGGGCGTTTTATTCCAATCACAAAAATACGAAAAAATTGTATTTTTGCAGCCATGTCGTCTTTTTCCGGAACCATCCTGTCCTGGTACGACGCCAACGGGCGTGACCTGCCCTGGCGCCACACGCGGGATCCGTATGCCATCTGGCTGAGCGAGATCATTCTCCAGCAGACGCGCATCGCCCAGGGGCAGGCTTACTGGGAACGTTTCCTGGCCGCCTGGCCGGACGTGCAGGCGCTCGCCGCAGCGACCGAAGACGAGGTTCTGCGCTGCTGGCAGGGACTCGGCTACTACAGCCGGGCACGCAACCTGCACGCAGCGGCGCGCCAGATTGCGGCAGAGGGGCATTTCCCGGATACTCTCGCGGGAATCCGGGCCCTCAAGGGTGTCGGGGACTACACGGCCGCAGCCATCGGCTCCATCGCATTCGGCCTGCCGGCAGCCGTCGTGGACGGCAACGTGTACCGCGTACTGGCACGGCATTTCGGAATCGAGACGCCGGTCGGCTCCGCTGCCGCGAAAAAAGAATTCACCGCCCTCGCCCAGTCGCTGCTTCCGCCCGACAGGCCGGGGGACTTCAACCAGGGAATGATGGACTTCGGCGCGATGCAGTGCACGCCGGCGGCGCCCCGCTGCGCTCTCTGTCCGCTTGCGGGCAGTTGCGCAGCGCTCGCCGTCGGCCGCGTGGACGAACTCCCCGTCCGGGAGAAGGGCCCCGCCGTGCTGGAGCGCCGTTTCAGCTATGTCTATGTCCGCTTCCACGGGCGCACGGCCATCCGCAAGCGTCCCGTCGGCGACATTTGGGCCGGGTTGTTTGAGCCGTTGGTCTGCGACCAGCGGCTCGACGGCATTGTCTATGACGGGGGCGGAGACACCCCATTTTGCCCCTCGCGACAGGAAAAATCGCTTACCAGGGGTAAATCAGGGCCTTTTTGCCCCTCGGAACCGGAGCTACGAGGCAGTCGGAGCGAAGCGACCGAGGGGGTGTCGGGGGAACCTTCCCCCGTCATAGCGTCAGCGTTGGACAGATTTGAGTGGCTCAAATCTGTCCGGCACCAGCTAACGCACCGGACGCTGATCGTGGATTTCTACCTCTGGGAACCGGCGGAAGAACCGGCCCTGCCGGATGGCTATGTCTGGATTGAAGAAGCGGAGCTCGACCGCTACGCCAAGCCCCGCCTCTTCGAGCGTCTGCTGGAGACACTCCCTAAATAAACTGTCCGTCCTTCATCGTGAGGGAGCGGTCGCAGAGCGCGGCCAGCTCGGGGTCGTGCGTCACGATCACGATGGTCTGGCCGAGGCGGTCCCGCAGCGAGAAGAGCAGGCGGTGGATTTCCTGTTTGGTCACGGAGTCCAGATTGCCCGTGGGCTCATCGGCGAAGAGCACCGCCGGGTCGTTGACCAGGGCGCGGGCGATGGCCACGCGCTGCTGCTCGCCGCCCGACAACTCGGCCGGTTTATGATCCAGGCGGCCCTGCAGGCCCACTTCGCCCAGCAGGCGGACGGCCTTGGCGCGGGCTTCCTTCATCGGCACGCCGGCGATCAGCGCCGGGATCAGCACGTTCTCCTCGGCGGAAAACTCCGGCAGCAGATGATGCGCCTGGAAAACGAAGCCGATCCGGCGTCCGCGGAAAGCGGCCAGCGCCTCGCCCTGCAGCTGCAGGACATCCTGCCCGTCCACGACGAGCGACCCGCTGTCCGGCGTGGACAGCGTTCCGAGGATCTGCAGGAGCGTGGTCTTGCCGGCGCCCGACGCACCCATGATGGACACGACTTCATGCGCGTCGGCGCAGAAATCGATTCCCTTCAAGACCTCCAGGGTCCCGAAACGCTTCCGAATATCGCGGGCTTCGATGATCATGGCTCAAAGGTAGCAATTATTTATTAACTTTGCAGCCGGCTTGCCGCGCGTTGGCGTCGTGGAGGGCGGAGCCGGAATTGGTTTTCCGGCAAACCTGTCCGGAAAATAATTCCGGGCCGTCCGTTGGGGAAGCGTCGTGCAGGGCGGAGCGGAAATTGGTTTTTCGAGCTACCGCACGAAAAATAATTTCCGGCCGCCCGCGAAGGGAAAGGCCGGGCCGCCCGCGAGGGAATGGCAAGCGGAAAAAAATCGGGGTGTGGCGCAGTTGGCTAGCGCATCTGCTTTGGGAGCAGAGGGTCGTGTGTTCGAGTCACATCACCCCGACGGAAAAGAAAAAAGCCTGCGGAAAACCGCAGGCTTTTATCGTGTTCGGACGAATCCTAGAGATTTGGATTGCACTTCTTCCACTCGGAGGTCGGCGGAATGATGCCGAGCTCGATGATCTCATCGCGCATGGCGCAGAGATGCTCGTAGGAAGCCTGCAGGTCGGCCATTTCGGCGGCGGTGCCGGCAGGATCGGTGAAGTGCACGCCGGTCGCGTCGATCACGGACGGCATGGCCATCATCACGTTCTTGAAGGAGGCGTTGTTGACATAGCAGCCGGCAGGCCAGGTGAACTTGTCACCGCCCATCGCAGCCTCGATCATCTTCACGGCATTGTAGGCAGGGCTCTGGAAAGAGCTGCGGCCGCGGAGCTTGATGATGTTGGAGCCACCCTGGATGGTGTCGTGCTTGATCTCGGCCCAGCGCTCGGCGGAAAGCTTCTTGTCCGCAAGCGGGGTGCCGTCGATGAGGGCCTTGGAGGCGAACACGGCCATCGCTTCGCCGTGACCGCCGTAGGTGTAGGCGTTCGTCACCTTGCACTGCTGCACACCGAACTCGAGGGCCAGCGCCTCCTGGAGGCGGGTGGAGTCAAGGGCGGCGAGGGTGGTCACGCACTCGGGCTTGACGCCGGAGTGGAGCAGGACCACGAGACCGGTGAGGTCGGCCGGGTTGAAGATAACCACGATGTGTTTGACATCCGGGCAGTATTTCTTGACATCCTTGCCGAAATCCTCGGCGATCTGGCAGTTACCCTTGAGGAGGTCCTCACGGGTCATGCCTTCCTTACGGGGGGCGCCGCCGGAGGAGATGATGTATTTGGCATCCTTGTAAGCAACGGCCGGGTCGGTCGTCCAGGTGATGTTGGCGCCTTCGAAAGCACAGTGATCCATCTCGGCGACCACGCCGCGCAGACCGGGCTCATAGACATCATAAAGGCAGATGTTGGGGGTGAGTTTGAGCATCAACGCGGTCTGGGCCATGTTGGAGCCGATCATGCCCGCGGCACCGACGATGACCAATTTCTCATTAGTAAGATAGTTCATATTGGGTTGTTTTAATTGACGTCTTTCGAAAAATCATGCAAATATACAAAAAATCATTATCTTTGCGATGTTATAAACGTTTTATGGCCCTATATCTCATCAAAGATCTGGACGATGACTACCACTCGCGGGTAGGTGTCTGGCAGATCACAGAGACCGAGGAAGAACTACGCTCGCTCTCATCCGTTCCCTCCGACGAGATGGAGGAAATTTCTTACATCAAGAGTGAATCCCTGCGCAAGCAGAAACTGGCCGTCCGCTGCCTGCTGGACGCGCTTTTCGAGGAAAAAGTCTATCTGAGCCACCACGATAACGGCAAGCCGTATATCGAGAACTCAGCCATGAATATCAGCATCACCCACACCAACCGCTACGTCGCCGTCATCCTGAATCCGACGGACGAAGTGGGCATCGATTGCGAATCGCTCGACCGCGATTTTTCGGCCGTCAGGAAGAAAGCCCTTTCCGAAGATGAAATCGAGGAAGTGGACGAGATCGACGAGGATCAGCGCAACGAGCAGCTCGCCATCTACTGGTGCGCCAAGGAAGCGGTGTACAAGATGATCTCGCAATACGGCGTCGATTTCGCCGAGCAGATCGAGATCGACGATTTCCGCCTGCGCGGAGAAGGTGAGCTGGTGGCCACCTTCACGGACAAGGACGGTTTCGAGGAGGAGTACGAACTCGAGTACATGACCTTCGACCGCCACGTCCTCGTCTGGGTGGTCGGCTGACGACGCATGGAAGCGCAAGCGTTGCTTCAAGACATCGTCTTTCTCGTACTTTACGGGGGCGTAATGGGGCTGAGCATCGCAGCGGCGATCTATCTGCTGCTGCGGCGCAGCAATGCCATTGCGCCGGGGGTGACGCCTCCCAGGCGCCTGCGCCTATGGGCGGCGGCCATTATGCTGGAGAACGTGTTCAGCCACGTTTTATGGCTATTGTACTTCTGCCATCCTTCCATCCACGGTTACATTCTTGTCTGCACTCTGGACATCCTGCTGCTCATCCCCATCATATCCGGCTTTCTGCTGTCTATGCTGCAGGACCGGCACCGGCCCGTATGGCTGGTGGCCGTGGCGCTGGTCCCTGCCATTGTATTGTCGGCCTTGGGTCTCATCTGCCAGGACGAGGCATTTATGGATTGGCTGCGCTTTTATGTCATTGCGCTCTTTGCGCTGTTCATGGTGTATATGTTCTTTGCCGTCCGGCGCTATGGATGCTGGCTCAGGGACAACTACGCCGATCTGGAGAACAAGGAGGTCTGGCAGAGCTTTCTGATACTGGCCGCGTTTGTGTTGTTGTCAATTGTTTACATCTTCACTTCTGAACAGACCACGACGCTGACCTATCTTCTCGAGTATGCCTGCATCATCATGATGGGCCTGCTGCTGTGGCGGGTGGAAACGTTGCAGTCCCTGAGCGAAAGCAGCCCGGAGGAGGCCGATGAGCCGGCCGAAGAGGAGCAGAAGGCCTCGGCACCGCAAGCCCTCCCCGTCGATATCGCCCCGCTCCTGAAAAAGCACTGCGAGAACAAGCATCTCTACCTGCAGCACGATCTCTCCCTCTCCCAGCTCGCCCTGGTCGTCGGCACCAACCATTATTATCTGAGCCAGTACTTCTCCCAGCAGGGGCTCACCTATAACGCGTACATCAACGGTCTGCGCATCCGTCATTTCATCCGCCTGTACGAAAAGGCGGTGGCCGAGAATCGCACGATCACCGCGCAGCAGCTGGCATTCGAGAGCGGATATCGTAGCTACAGCACCTTCAGCGCCGCTTTCAAACAACACACCGGGAAGTCCGTTTCGGCGTGGATGTGCGACGCCGGAGAGTAGAGCTCTCGCCCCCCTACTTTCAGAATCTGCAATAATTGTTTCAGAATCTGCAAGATTTGCAGGCCACAGGGCCGGCCCTATTGATATTTTGGGCCCGGGATGGTAGATTAGCGAAAGAGAACTGACTGAAGAGTAACACTAACAACTAACTAACCGTTTCAAAAATGAGGAAATTGTTTTTAGCCATCGCCGTGGCGATGATGGGCATCCTCTTCGCAGGATGCAACAAAGACGTGGAACCCGATCGGGGTGTAGCCCAGAAGATTATCGGGAAATGGATTACCGCCGATTCCAACGGCAAGGCACTGCCGACCAACGAGAAAGTCGTTTACGATTTCATCTCCACCACCGAGGCCTACTCGAGTCTTTCCTTTATGGATGAAACGAGGAAAGCAGCCCCCTGGAAGAATCGTGAAAAGTCAGCCGTGGAGATTTTCGGCAACGATGTCACCCTCACCCAAAACTTTGATGGTAGGACAGTCGTCATTGAACTCCATATCGAAAATATCTCGGACGCGTTCTTGATTGCCAAGCGCACCGTTACCATCCGGAAAGAAGGTGGCCTGGTCAAGTCCGAAGAAGACATCGTCCGCTGCGTGAAGCTGGACGAGGGCTTCAGCACGAAGATCCTGGGCATCTGGGAGGGCAGGATGACGAGCGAAAAATCTGCGTATGACGACGGTCAGGAGCACCGCTGGGAGTTCAAGGACGACGGCACCTTCGTGTACTTCGTCAGGAACGAGGCGGGCATCTGGGAGCCCGGCGACGACACGCTGAACGAATACTTCGTGGCCGGCAACCTGCTCTGCACCCGCTGGATAGAAAACGGCGTGGAGAACCGCGAGTGGTGGGAGATCGCCACGATGAACGACAAGGCCATGATCTGGATCGCCCTGCGCGAGGAAAAAGATGGCAGCCAGTACACCGCCGCTTTCAGCATGGAAAAGATCAGTTTCCCTACGCAGGCCGAAGTGGAGGCTTCGATCCGCGGCAAGTGGATGAATTTCGAGGTGAACGGCGTACCCAGCCTGACCAATGAAAAGAGCGTGCTCACGATTCTCACGTTCAACAAAGGTGCCATCAGCGCCTCCCTTTACGGCGACCCCGGTATGGAGACCGTGTGGAACGAACTCGAGGATGTGGATGTGACGATCAAGGACAACGTCGTCTCGCTGATCAGCCAACCCAAACCCGCATTGGCGCTTAGGGTCGAAATGTTCATCACCTCCATCAACGATCAGGAAATGCACGCCGACGTGACGCTCTATATGACGGAGAACGGCACGGAGGTGAATACCGGTACCGCCCACGTTCATTACGAGAAAGTGAAGGAGCGCTTCAACAGAGAGATCCGGGGCCTCTGGGAAGGCCGGAGAACCGCCGGAGGAACCACGGAATATCACCGCTGGGAGTATCTGGGAGACGGCCATTACAACTTCTATCTCAAGACCGGAGAGGGTCAGTGGGTCATGATGGAGGACGAATTCTCCGAGTACTTCGTGGACGGCCGCCTGCTGTGCACCCGATGGAAGAACGCCGGCGAAGGCACCGTGGAGAACCGTGAATGGTGGGAGATCCGCAGCATCGAGAACGACACGATGATTTGGACCGCCCTGCGCCAGAACGAGTTGGGAGAGCAGTATGTAGAGTCCTTCGCCATGAACAAGGTACAGGTCCCCACGGCCGACGAAATCATGCGTACCATCAAGAGCACCAAGTGGATGACGGAGAAGCTGAACGGCGAGATCGCCCTCACCAACGA